>CAITIQ010000259.1 GCA_903892415.1 uncultured delta proteobacterium
AGTGCGAGGGGTCGTCGACCGTCTCCTCAAGGTCCTCGTCGCGGTACTCGCCTCGGCTCAGCCCTACGACCGCGCCAAGCGGCCTGTGCAAAGCCTCGCGATCGCGGCTTGACGAACGGTAGGGAGTCCGTGCCCGCTCTCCTCTCCCTCCCTAAATTCCTACATCCAACAAAACCTGCGTCAGCAGGTAATTGGCGACGAGGATCGCGACGCAGCTTTGTACGACCGCTCGGGTTGTAGCGAGCCCGACTCCACGTGCACCTCCGCTGGCGAAGAAGCCGTGGCGGCAGGAGATGGTGGTGAGCAAGAAGCCGAAGACGGTGCTCTTGAAGAGGCCCATCGAGAGGTCTTTGGGCACCGCGATATCGCGGATGCTTTGCAGCCAAATTCCTTCATCTCCACCGAGCCACATCACCGCAACGAGGTACGAGCCCGCCATGCCGACGGTCGAATAGAGCGCGCACAACAGCGGGAGCATCACCACCGAGGCGAACAGCCGCGGCGCGAGCAGGTACTGCACCGGGCTCACGCCCATGGTGGTGATGGCGTCGATCTGCTCGGTGACGCGCATATTGCCGAGCTCAGCGGCCATCGCGCTGCCGGCGCGCGCGGTGACCATGATCGAGGTGAAGACCGGCGCGAGCTCGCGCAAGAGGGACACGGCCACGATGCCGCCCACGCGCCCTTCGGCGCTGAAGGCGCGTAAGGCGTAGACGGTTTGCAACGTCACCACCATGCCGCTGAAGGTGCCGGTGAGCGCGACGATGGCCACCGATTGCGCGCCGACGAAGTCCATCGCCGCGAGCAGCTGCGCCCCGCGATAGGGCGGCCGAATCAGCCACAACAATGTGCGGCCGGTCAACATCAGGTAGGTCCCGATGTTCTCCAAAAAGTCGAGCGCCGGGCCGAAGAGCTCGGCGAAGACCGACTTCTTATCCTCTCCGTCTTCAGACACCGCGGCCCATACCTACCACGACGGTGCAAGGCCGGGGAAACCGGCCGCGAGCAGCTCCAGCATTTGTTGCGATCGCTGGCCGCTGGCGCGCAGTTCGAGCGCTCGGCTGGTGCCAGCGGTTTGGCTCGGCGTGACGCTCAGCGCGAGGATCAGCGCGTCTCCGCCGAGCTCGCTCGCGTACGGAAGGCCCCATTCGACGAGCAGGCTCGCGCCCGCGGAGCGTTCTTCCGCGAGGTCCAGCGCCCACAGCTCGCTCGCCGACTTGATGCGGTAGAGGTCGGCGTGCAGCACGCGCGGTGTGGTCTCGTAGTGATGCACCAAGGTGAAGGTGGGGCTGGTCACGCGCTCCTGGCTGCTCACGCCCAAGGCGCGCAAGAGCGCTCGCACGAAGAAGGTCTTCCCGGCGCCCAGCGGCCCATCGAGCAGCACCAGATCACCGGGGCCGAGCGTGCGCGCCAGCCGCTGCGCAAAGCGTTTGGTCTCGCGCCGATTTGGAAGAGGGAAGGAGGTGGACAATGCAGTTAGAGTAGCCCGGTGCGGCCCCTCGATATCGGAATCATCGGTTGTGGTACAGCGGGCCCTGCGGCCGCGCTCTTTCTCGCCGAGCAGGGGCACGATGTCACGATCTACGAGCGAGTGGAGCAGCCGCGCGCCGTGGGCGCTGGCATCATCCTGCAGCCCACCGGCCAAGCCGTGCTGCAGCGGCTGGGCGTCTTCGAGCATGTGAAGGAACGCGGCGCTCGGCTGGACGGCCTTGTCGTGCACCGTGAAAACGGTAAGACGCTGATCGAGCTCTCCTACGCATCGGTCTCCGAGCGCTATTACGGGCTGGGCATTCACCGCGGCGTACTGTTTGAGGCGCTGTTCAACGCAGTGAAGCGTCATCCGCGCATCAAGCTCTTGCTGGGCGTCACCGGGGATGGGCTCGTGCGGGCGGCGAACAAGCGCTTCTTCATGCAGGACGCGCACGGCCAGCGCTTTGGTCCGCATGATCTGATCATCGCAGCCGACGGCGCCAAGTCGCGCTTTCGCGATGACACCGGCCTCTTGCGCACGGCCGATCCGTACCCGTGGGGCGCCCTTTGGTACCTGGCCGACGACCCGGAGCGGCGCTTCAGCGGCAAGCTGTACCAGACCGTCTCGGGCACCCGCCGCATGCTCGGGATGCTGCCCACCGGACGCGGTCCCGAGCTCGACGGCAGCGGCGCTCAAACCAACAAGGTCAGCCTGTATTGGAGCATCGCCGTGGACCAGGTGGAGAGCTTCCGGCGCACCGGCTTTGAAGCGTGGAAAGCCGAGATCCGCGAGCTGCGAGATGACGCCGACTTCGTCCTCGATCAGATCGAATCGCCGGAGCAGCTGCTGTTTTCGCAGTACCACGACGTGGTCATGTCGCCGTGGCATACGCGCGCCGTGGTGCACCTCGGAGATTCGGCCCACGCAACGAGCCCGCAGCTGGGGCAGGGCGCCAACCTCGCGCTGTGGGACGCGATGGTGCTAGCCGACGCGATCGCTGAAGAGCCAAGCGAGCTGGTGCGCGCGCTTTCGAACTACTCGCGGCTTCGTCGCAGCCACCTCGGTTACTACCAATTTGCAACGCGCGCCCTCACCCCGTTCTTCCAGAGCAACCACGACGCGCTGGGCGTACTGCGTGACTGGTTCATGCCCATCGCCAGCCGCGTGCCCTTCGTCAACCGCGCCATGGTCCTCGGCATGACCGGCACCATGGCGGGCTTCACGATGGGAGAACTGGAGCTGCCGGCGTAGGCTGAACCCATGGCCAACGACTTGCTGATCAGCGACCGCACCGACAACTTCACCAATACTGCAGGAGGAATCGCAGGCACCGTGCTGCTCGTGAACCTCTTCACGCCAAAGCCGGGCATGACCGACGACTTCATCGAAGCCCAAACGGGGGAGTACGTTCGACTGCGAGGCAAGGTGAAGGGTTGGATCGGCAATCGCCTCGGCCGGTCTGTCGACGGCTCCCATCTGGTCAATGTCGCGCTGTTCGAGACGCTCGCTGACTACAACGCTTGGCGAGAGAGCGCCTTGTTCGCGGAGCATCTCGAGGTCATCCGGCCTTTCGTCGAGAAGTCGGCGCCCGGTATGTACGAGGTCCTCTATTCTGCTGGCGATCTGTAGCGCCTTTGGCGAGCGTGGCCGCTTGCTCGGTCAATGCTTGGACAAGAGGCCGCGCTCGGTCGCGAGCGAGGCGGTTCGCCGACCTTTGTATTTGTAGGTTGGCTATCCTCGCCCGCATGGGGGCAGGGCGATAGGACCATCGATTCCATGACGCGGTACCGACGTCATGCCGCGCTCCTCTTGGTTACGGCCGTCGCGGGGATGCTAGCTGCAGCGCAGGCCGAGTCGCCCTCCTCGTTGTGTGTACGCGCCGCTGAGGAAGGGCGTTGGCGAGAGGCTCGCACTCATTGTCGTGAGAGTTATCTCGAGCTGGGCAATGGGAACGATGGGATCTTGCTCGCGCGCGCCGAACTGCAGCTTGGCAACGACGCCGAGGCTGAGCGGCTGGCCACTACCGCGCTGGAGGGGCCGTGGCGCCCGCAGGCCTTGATCGTGCTCGGGGTGCTGCATGACCGCGCTGGCCGTCGACAACAGGCTCGGGAAGCGCTCGATGAAGCGATCTCGGCCCTCGATCTGCAGGGCAATCATCGGGAGCTTTCGCGAGCAAGGTTTGCGCTAGCCGGATCGTTTTGGCGAGATCGCAAACTGGTTGAAACGCTGGCCGCGCTGGATGGCGCGCTGACCTCGGCGCAGCAGGCGAACGATCTCCGTATCCAGGGGCTGGCCTGCATCATGCGCGGAGACGTGCTGCGCTCGGTCGGAGATACGCGCAGCGCCGAGCGCGAATACGAATTTGCGGCCAGCCGCTTGGAAGGTCGAACGGCAGACCTGGCGTTTCTCGATCTCAAGCTTGGTCTGCTGCGACAAGAGGAGGGCTTGGTGCACCTCTCCGACCTCGCGTTCAAGCGTGCGCTCGCTCGCGCAGAAGAGACAGGCAGCCAAGAAGCGGTCCACGCGGCTCGTCAAAATCTGGCCTACAACGCGCACCTCGCAGGCAACACCGAGGATGGCTTTGCTTACCTCGCGGACTTTCATGGACCGCTGGATTTCTCGCACCATTCGGTGATCGCGATGTTGGAGGCCGATGCGGGTCGGCTCGCTGATGCGCTCGCCTCGATGGACCGAGCCATCGCTGTCTCGCGCAGCGACGACATGTGGTGGGGCGCCTACGAACGCGCGCGGATCCTCGAGCGAATGGGCGACGATCCCGGCGCCGAGCAAGGCTACGAACAAGCGATCGCCATGGTCGAGCGGATGCGGGCCTCGATGGACCATAGCGAGCTGCAGGCGTGGATGATCCCGCGTCGTCGTCAGCCCTACGAGGCGCTGCTCTCGCTTTTCGTTCGGCAGGGCAGAACCGCGCAGGCCTTGCGCGTGCTCGAGGCGTTCAGCGCCCGCTCGTTTACCGACGCGCTGATCGCGAACGGCTCGCTCTTGGCGCCGCCCGGCGATGCCCAGGATGTCGCTTCGGCCTGGCGCCTGTTGGAGCAAGCCGGGAGCGAGTTCGACGATCTCGGTGAGGCGCTGGCGGGCCGCGAAGTGATCGTTCCGGTCGAGGTCATGGGCCGGCTGCTCGTCGCTCACAAGTCAGCGAACGGTGAGCTTCGTTTTCTCGATCGCGGAGATGCGGCGCAAATCCGCGAGTTGGCGCAAAGGTTCGCGGGGAACCCCGATCCACCCGAGCTCGCGGAGGAGCTCGGCCGTCTCCTCATCCCCGAGGCGGTCGAGCCAAGTTCGCAAACGTTGCATGTCGTCGTCAGCGGCTGGCTGGCTGCGGTCCCTTTCTCGGCGCTGCGGCGCGAGGGCAGCTTCTTCATCGAGCAGCGGCCGATCGCCATGATGCCGAGCTTGCGCGCCTTCTCGATCGAGCGCCGCCAGGGCGCTTCAAAGCGCAAGTTGGTGCTGGCCGATGTCGATGGGACGCTTCCTTCGGCGCGCGCCGAAGCGACCGAGATCGCGGCGGTCGTCGGCACCGAGGCTGTGGTGGCAGAGGCTGCGACGAGCGAGCTGCTCGAGACCGCTGAACCGAGCGAACTCTTGCATCTTGGCGTGCACGCAGGGCTCGACGGCGGTGGAGCTTGGCTGACGCTCGCCGACGGTCGTTGGTCGACCGATGCCATCCTCGCGAGCGGTACCTCAGCCGAGGTCGTGGTCTTGGCAGCGTGCGCCTCAGCGGCTACGCATCACGAGGAGTTGTGGGGCTCACTCGCGACGGCGTTCTTGGCCAACGGCAGCGGCAGCGTGATCGCCTCGCTCGGCTCAATCGACGATGCCGATACGCGGAGCGTGATGACCGCGCTGTACCAGCGTGACCTCGTTCACCACCCGGTGCGAGCCCTCGCAGAGGCCCAACGCAGCGTCGCTGGCCGCTTGCCTCCGCGCGCGTGGTCCAAGTTCGTCATCTACTCGACGGCGAACAACTAGCTACTGCACCTCGACGGCCAGGCTCATTTCCACCTCCGCTCCAGCGGCCGCAGCAGCACGGGCGTCTTCGTCGAGCGAGCCGCTCGGCTCGGGCGCTTGCTGGCTCCCAACGATGATGAGCGAGCGGTAGCTCCCGGCGACGCTCAAGGGAAAGGTGAGGGTGGGGGAACCGGCCTCGACCGTGCAGTTAGCGCTGGAACCCGCATTGCTATTGGCTTCACCTTTGCCAGCTGCATCTGGGCAGCGCGCTACGAGCGAACGGGTGTCCCGATACAGGCGCAACTCGCGCACGCTGCCCGTGCCTCCTTGGGTGGTGATTCGAAGAGTGTCCCCGACAGTCGCCGAATCGGCGCGACGCCCCGAGGCGCTCGCCACCACCTCTTGGCGCACGGCGAGCGCTTTGGCTGGCGGCTCGCGGGTCTTGACGAAGATGAACACCGCCGCGGCCGCCGCCGCCAGACCCACCCAGGGCAGCCACGTGACATACGGCGGACTTTTGTTCACCACCGCCTGCCCCGACTCTGGCTCTGGCTCTGGCTCCGGGGCTGGCCCAGCGTCATTGTCGGGCAGCGCTGCAAACACCTTCTGCTCCCAACCGGCCGGAGCTTTCACTGGAGGCAGCTCACTCAGCGCGAGGCACAGCCGCTCGTAGCGCCGTCGCGCGTCGGCGCAGTCGGCGCAGTCGAGCTCATGCTCGTCCGGAGGCTGCCCAGCCTCCAGGCGCGCGAGGCCCTCACGCTCGAATCGATCACAGCTCGTC
The DNA here is from genome assembly GCA_903892415.1 of uncultured delta proteobacterium. Lineage (GTDB taxonomy): Bacteria > Myxococcota_A > Polyangia > Polyangiales > Polyangiaceae > Xiheicaenibacterium. The sequence goes on from CAITIQ010000259.1 coordinate 6,225, forward strand.
GAGCTCATAGCTCGATCCCTTTCCCCTCGAGGCAGCGACGCAACACGGGCAGCGCACGCATGACCCGCGCTTGGAGGGTGGCGGGCTTCTCCTGACAAACCGTGGCCATGTGTTCGAAGGTCATGCTCTCTTGAAAACGCAAGAGCACCGCGGTGCGCGACTCGACCGAGAGCTCCTTGACGCATTCATCCAAGGCCAGCGTCATTTGGTTCACGGCGACGCGCTCCTCCGGCGCCGGCTGGGAGTCCGGCATGGTATCGAGACCCTCCGGGTTGCGCACGACGCGGGCTTCAGTGCGTCGCCTCGACTTGAGCGCGTCGAGACAGCGATGGTACGCGATGCCGAAGAGCCACGAACGGGCCTGGTTCTCATCACGAAGGCTTGCGAGATCGCGGTACGCCTGCTCGAACACTTGTTGCAGTACGTCTGCGGCGAGCGTCGCATCACGCAGCGTGCGCACGCAGTAGCCGTAGATTCCATCGCCGTGGGCTTGCATCATCGCGCTAAGCCGTTCTCGGGCGTCCGCTGAGGGCAGGCGCGGTACGGAAGCAACCGCAGGATGCTTCGTCCGGTGCATCGACGGCGCGATGCTACGGGAACTCCCGATCCCCATCCAGGCTGTGCGTCGCCCGCTGTTAACAAACTCCTGTCCACCGGCCCAAGGCGACGTAGCCCCTCGGATCGCGACAAACAATTTTGAGCAGGCCTCAAAAACCGCTGAAAAGAAGGCGAAGAAAGTTTTTTTTACCGAGCGTGTTGTGACTCGTTGGGTTGCGTCGCCTACGGGAGATGCACAACGAACTGCTTGCTGCCGGCCTATCCGCGCGCCAACGCGAAGTGGTCGGCATGTTCGCGCGAGGAATCGCGTCGAAGGTCATTGCGCTCGACCTCGATCTGACGAAGTCGACCGTCGCTCATCACCTCGCGACCGCCGAGCATAAGCTTGGGCTTCGTCGCTGGGAGTTCGCTCGGCTCACCGAGCAGCCCGCTTCGCCTTTGGGCGCTTCGCGAGCCCCCGCCGCCTCTCCGATGATGGCGACCAGGCTCACGCGGGCCGAGCGGGAGGTGGTCAGCCTCGCGCTGAAGGGCTGGTCGAACAGTCGCATCGCCGCCACCCGCGCGAGCTCCCCGCGCACGGTCGCCAATCAACTGGCGAACGCCTACCGCAAGCTCGAGGTCGGCTCACGCACAGACCTCTACGCCCACTACGGGAGCCAGCTGAGCGCCTAGGGCTCGCTGCGCACTCGGAGTGAGGCCTTCGACCGTCGCTCGATCCATTCTCCGCCCACGAGCACCTTGGTCTTGACCGTGTACTCACAGATCACGTCGATGGGTTGCTTCGGTTCGCTGAATTGCTCCAAGCTCCAGTGCGAGATGGATAGCGGGAAGCGCACGGACGTGCCCGGTTGCAAGTTGACGGTGCTCTCATCCGTCTCCGCGGGCGAGTCGCAGCCGGGGCAGCGTGGCTCATAGGCGAACTCATCGGGCGCGAGTGCGTTGGTGAACTTGAGGAACAGCCCCGAATGAATCAACTTGGCGAGCGGTAGGGCGATCTCCTCGCTGCTGGTGTTGGTGATCTGCATCGTGACCGCGACGTCTTTCCCTTGGTAGGGGACGTCCCCATCGAGCGGGCTCACGTTGATCGAGAAGGGCTGTTCGAACATGCTGACCTCCAGTGCGAACTCACGTGGTTGGTTTGACGACCGTACAGCGAACCGTTCGCCCAAGTTTTTCACGCAGTAGCTTCTGCAGCTCGATCGCGATGCCGTAGCCGTGTCGAGCGCGGACCGTGTAGATGCCATGGGTCGACATGCTGGTCCTTTGCGCTGGCCGATCGACACCGATCGCTGGATCTTGGGTCCCGTCGGGTCTCAGATAGACCACTTGCTCGGTGAAGTCATCGCTGTAGCCGTACTCGTCGGGCAGGCCAAAGCAGTGCCCGTATTCGTGGAAGAAGGTCCACTCCTTGGTGTCGATACCAACGTGCATGACGTCCCCCACCACATAGGCTCGCCCCAATACGGTGTCTCCTTTGTCCGTCTGCGTCGGGGGGATGGGGTTGTGTAGCTTGATTGTGTAGTGAGGGCTGGAGGCGGAGTTCACCACCATGAAGACCACCTTCAGATCTTTCGTGCCGCACTCAGGGTCTTCGACCCGAATTTTTAACTGGTTGTTCCACCTGTTCGCTCCCGCGCGCGTCAGCTCTTCACATTCTGGCAGCTGCTCCAGGCTGGCGCTGACGTTGACGAAATGAAAGCGAATCTCGACCTTGATCTCCAGGGTGCTCAACGCCGCAATGAGCCTGAACTTTACCGGGGCTCGGCCCGAGGCCGCGGCGCCGCCATAGAACCGCCGGTAGTAATCTTGCCTCGCATTGGTCGAAACTTCCCGCGGGTAGTCCTCACACCAGCAGCAAGCGCCCGAGGCAGTCGTCGTCGGAGCAGCATCATCCGCGCGCGTGTCAGGGGATTCCGGTATCGGCTTAGCGCCCACGCACGACCTCGCGGAGCTCAGGACCGCTCATAGCTTCTTCTCCTCGGCACTCAGCACCGCGTCCACCCAAATCAAGGTGCGTCGCTCGAGTCGTTCGGCGATGCGCTCAGCTGGAATGGCGCGTTGCTCGAGGGCCAGCGTTCGCCTTAGCCAAGGCAGAAACGGGTCACGATCGAAGGCGTGCCCGACGGCGAACATCAAGGCGAGCACCAAGAGTTGCGCCCGGGGCTGCTGAAAGCCGAGCGTTTGGCACTTCTCCACGCCGCTTTGGAGCAGGCAACGCAACGCGTGGTCGCCGACCTGGTCGGCCTTGTGCGGGTGCACTTGCCGAAGGAGCTGGAGCGTGTCGTGCTCCAGCGCCTGGCTCAGCTGGAGGTCACGGCTCACGAGCGTACGAAACTGCTTGAGCGCTTCTCGCGAGTGGACGTTTCCGTGGCCTTCAGCGTGCTCGAGATGGTCGGCCAGTCGAGCGTGAAGCGCCTTGGCCTTGTCTATCGGGCTCCAATATCTACCGTCCGTGAGCACCGCTTGTACCCAAGGGTACTGCGGGTCTTCGTCGAATTCACTGCCCAAGGCGATCGAGGTCTGCACGAAGAAGCGGACGGGACCTCGCTGCACGAAGCCATAGCGACCAGCGCGCTCCATTGCGCAGCGGATGGCGTGCTCGAGTTCAGCCTCGTCGAGGGTCTTGCAAAGCCGCGGTGCATACTCCCAGCAGACCTCCACCAGCTCGCGAAGGTAGCCCTCGAACGCATTGCGCTTGAAGGCTTCAACCAAGGCTGTTCGAATCGTCAGCACCCCAGCGTCCCTCCACCCGCGCACTGATCCTGCGCCCAAGCTCGACTGCCACAAGCTACGACAAAAGTCCGCGGCGCGCGTCAGGTTCTCCGCGCGGCTGCGTCCTTCATGTCGTTGCCTCGTGATGCGACGGGAGTCGCAGCTCCACTGTCGATGGAGTGAGATGGGTTCGACTCCCGTACGGGGCGCTAACGCTTATTGGACGTAGATCACGCCCTGCATCGAGCCGCCGTGCACCGTGCAGAAGTACGGGTACTCGCCCACCTCTTCGAACGCGACGGTGGCCGAGGCGCCCGATTGATCGCTTCCGGTGATGGGCGAGGTCGGGTCGCTCACCGGGGTCACTCCGCCCGCGAGCGGGTGGAAGGTGAAGTTGCCGGTCCAGGTCACGCTCGAACCGACGCTGACGATCACGCACTGCGCGTGCGGGATCGTCCACATATCGAGCGTTACGTCGCCGCCGGTAAGGTCCTCTGCGCTCGCCAGTGTGCAACCGTTGACGGCCGCACCACCACCGGCCCCGCCGTCACCGCCAGCGCCGCCCGCCGCGCCACCTTGGCCGCCTTGCGCTCCGCTGCCGCCGTCACCGCCGAGGCCGCCTTCACCGCCCTGGGTCTGACCGCCGCCACCTTCCGGACCACCTGCTGAAGCGCCGGTGCCGCCCGTTCCGCCTGCGCCACCGCTGCCGCTATCACCGCAGGCAGAAACCAAAGCCGTCATCGCCAGGACCAAGCCAAAAATTTGAAATTTCATCGCGAGACCATGACGCAACTTGTGGTGCGGCGGCAAGTCTGGGCGACGTGGTGGCCAAAACTTGTTCCGTCTTCGGCTGCCTCACGGCACACCTCCAGCGCTCCCGCCGGCGCCGCCATCGCCTGAGCCAGCGTCAGTCGTGCAAGCGAGGAACGCTCGCACCTGCTCGGTTTGCGCGTCATCCAAGGCCCGTCCGGGCGGCATCGAACCGCTTTCGACCGTGTCCCAAACGCCCAGCGCTTGGTTGGTGCTCAGGTTCTGCACGTTGTAGCTGTGGCAGGAGTTGCAGGCCTGGACCAGCTTTTCGCCGGCGGCGACCTCGGTCTCAGCGTTGACTGGGCAGCTACCGACGTCGGTGCCTCCGCCGCAGCCGAGTAGCATGAACTGCGCTACCAGCGCTCCCGGAACGAGCCATCCGCGCTCTAGCGCTCCGCGTTTCACCGCCAACGAAGTCGAGCCGGGTGCCGTGAACATGGTGATCTCACTTTCGGTTGGAGCTGATGAACTCTGTTTACCATTGTGAGGCGCGGTCACTCGCGAACGATCAAGCTGGAACAATTGAGCCGCTCGGTTGTTGGCCACGACACGCTGCATCCGCGCAAGCTTTGCACGGCGCGACGCAAACGCGCCGTGCAGGTATGAACTCAGTTCTTGGTGATGGTGCACTCGCCGATCGCGACGATGGCAACGCCGGCTGCGTTGGCCGAACACTCGTTTGAGTAGGTCATCCCATCGCAACCGCACACAGGTGAGTAGTCCTCCGGGCAGTATTGCGGGATGGTGTCGCAGAAGCCGAGGGCATCGGCCCAGCCGCAGGTATCTTCGAGTTTGTAGTTGCAGAATTGCCCCGGCTCACAGCCGGCTCCGTCGCCTGCAAAGCCGCACGGCGTTCCTGGTTGCGGCGGCTCTTCACACGCACCTTCGCTGCTCACCGACTGGCCGTCCGCATTGGCCAGACAGGCGTTGTCGTATGTGACGCCGTTGCAAGCGCACACCGGGCCGTAGATTTCTCCGCACACCGTCGGCAGCTCTTTGCATTCGCCGAGGCCGTCATCAAAGCCGCACGAAGCGTCGGAGTAGAAGCAGAATTGACCTTCAGCGCAGGGCAGACCAGCGATGCCACCGCAGGCTTCGCCCACAGCCCCTTGATCGATGCAACCGCAGCCACACTCGGGCGAGCCGAAACCAACTTGGTTCTCATCACACCCGAAGTCGATCACCTCGCATTGCTCGGGCGTGCCCACGTAGTGCACGCTCGGGTCATTGGGATCCGGGCAGTTCGAGAGCGCACAATCCGGATCGACGTTGACGCAGAAGTCGTCGCATTCGCCGTCGCCGTACCAGCCTTCGGCTTCACAGATGTCGTTGCCTTGCTGATCGATGCCACCCAGTTCCTCTGCCTCCTCCTTGGTGATGTCGTCGCTGCTGGGGGGAGCCACGGTGGCGTTGCAGGCGGCGAGGGGCAGAGCAAGAGCGAGGGCGAGGCTAAAATTGCGGGCGTTGCAAAGCATGATCAATCTCCAAGGCGGGGGTCGAAGGGCGTGAAGTTGCGCACCCCGGTCAAGCCCGGGGCGCGCGATGCAAGCATTCAGCGAGTGCCGCCGCAGGGACCGAGCGGCTCGTCGCAGTTGGCCGGTCCGCAGCTGGACGGGTACATCTGACCGTCGACGCAGGTGATCACGAACGCGCATACGAGTTCGGGGTTGCACTCGGTGGCGCAGTCACCGATCGGCGCGTCACAGTTGGCCGGTCCGCAGGTCGTGGGGAAGAGCTGACCGTCGACACAGGTGATCGCGTCACCGCAGAGCAGCGTCGGATCACACGGCTCGCTAGGGCAATCGCCGATCGGTGCGTCGCAGTTAGCCGGCCCACAACCGGTCGGGTACAGCTGACCTTCGTGGCAGGTCAGGATCTCGGGGCAAACAAGGGCGGGATCGCACTGCTCTTCGCACGGTCCGAGCGGCTGATCGCAGTTACCGGGCCCGCAGGTCGTCGGGTAGATTTGGCCGTCCACGCAGGTCAACGCGTCACCGCACACGAGCGTCGCGTCGCAGGTGGTTTCACAAGGGCCGAGCGCTGCGTCGCAGTTGTTGGGTCCGCACGCCGTCGGGTAGAGCAGCCCGTCGACGCAGGAGACGATCTCGGCGCAAACCAGCGCCGGATCACACTCGACGCACGCCATCTCGGTGCAGAGGATCTCGCCGCTGGCGTCGCAGGTACAGGTGTTACAGCCGTCTTGTGAAGGGAAGACGTCGCCTTCGGCGCGCGCAACGCCGTTGTCGTCGCAGCCGGTCGCGCCGCCGGAGCCACCGTCACCGCCAGAGCCGCCGTCACCGCCGGAGCCACTCGAGCTGCCGCAGGCGATGGTGAAGAGGAATACGGATGAACCGAGGATTGAGGCGATCGATCGAAGCATGGTCAAGTCTCCTGAAGGTTGGACGGGTGCGGCCGCCCCCCGAAGAGGGCGCGACGAAGTGCAAAGCCGCGAGCCCCTCGAGGCCGCCCTAGCGCGTCCTCCCGTTGCTCACGTGTAAACCCGTTAAGCAACCGCGGTGCCAGCCGAGACTTGAGCGAGATTGCGGCGGATTTTAGGCCTAGCTTGCTGGGCGCTGTCTCAAATATGTATCAAAGCTGTATCGCTTGGCACTTGTGAGACGGTGCGGCACAACCTTGGGAGCCCTTGGAGCGTGAATCGGCGAAAGCCTACAAAACAAGAGACTTGGAGCATTCGGAATGCTCCAACCGATGGTCGAGGGTGGGTCAGAGCATTCGGAATGCTCAACCCCATGGTCGAGGGTGGGTCGGAGCATTCGGAATGCTCAACCCCATGGTCGAGGGTGGGTCGGAGCATTCGGAATGCTCAACCCCATGGTCGAGGGTGGGTC
>CAITIQ010000260.1 GCA_903892415.1 uncultured delta proteobacterium
GAGCCCTCCATTGTCGAGCCGTCAGAGTTCAGTCGGTGTGAACTTCGGCTCGATCTTCGGTGCAGGCGGCTTGCTACCTGTGCCGGGATTGGGCGGCGTCACAGGTGTCGGAAGCGGTCGCTGAACAGCCGTTGGGGTGGCTGAGGCAGAGGCGGTTGGTTCAGCGGTCGTTGCAGCCGGCGGTGTGGTCGTTGCAGGCCGCTTGTCGGCTGTCGGCGCATCAAGTTGGATGGGTTTGTCGCTCGCTTCCGGCCCGCCGAACGCGCCGGCCAATTTTTGCCGAAACACGAAGGCTGCCGCGGCCAAGCCGATAATGACCACCACCGCGAGGCCAATCAGCAGGCCTTTCCCGCTCGATCCACTTGGCTCAGCTCGCTTGGGCTCGGGCTTGGGTTCAGGCTCCGGCCGATACTCGGGCACCGGGATGGAAACTGCCCCCACCTCTTTTAGCCACGGACTGTGTGCTTCTCCCGGCGTTGCTGGTGGTGCGCCGTTCGCCCGCCCACCGGCGCCAGCTTCGCTCGCCGCAGCGGCAAGAAACGCTGGCACGTGATTCGCGGTCAAGCCAGCGTTCGGTGCGATCGTCCCAGTGGGTCCCAGTGCTGAGGTTGGGCGAGCCTCCACCAAGGCCACATTGGGATCGGCAGCACCAGCAAACGCAGGTCTTTCCGCTGCGAGCGGCTTGGGTAGCTCCGCAACCGGCAGCACTGCCGCGGGCGCGGGTGAGAACATCGGGGGGGCCGAAAGCACTGCTGCTTGAGCGGCTAACTCGGCGACAGGCGGCGGTGCAACGACGGCGGGCGGTGCAATGACGGCGGGCGGTGCCACGACGGCGGGCGGTGCAATGACGGCGGGCGGTGCAATGACGGCGGGCGGTGCAACGACGGCGGGCGGTGCAACGACGGCGGGCGGTGCCACGACGGCGGGCGGCGCAACGACGGCCATGGCCGGCGGTTCTTGTTGTGGAGCAGCGCTCGCATCCTGAAAGGGCGCGTCTTGAAACGGTGTTGCCGGCGCGGGCGGCGCCTGAAGCGGTGCTGGCCCAACGCCGCCAAACGGAAGCCCGTTGAAGAGCGAAGACATCGCTGCGGCGTTCGCGGGCAGGGTTGAGCGCGAGAGCGAGGCCGCGTCCTTTGGAGCACCACCATTGGGAACGCCGTCACGGCCCGGTAGAGCACCAGGCAGAAACCCAAGCGTCGCAGGAGCAAGCCTCCCCGGATTGTCCGGAGAGAGCGCTGGCGCGTCTGGAAAGCGACGGGTAGCAAACCCCTGAGTCATCAAACGGAGTGTCAGTCTAGCAAGGCCAGTCGCCGGATGTGAACTATCGATCAACGATCCGAGTCCTTGCGCGCCACCGGCGTTCGTGCTTTTGATGCCGCGCGTTTGAAACATTAGGAGAGGAACATGCGCTTTTTTTCGCAGTCCATCTTGTCTTCCTGTGCTCTGGTTCTCGGTTTGGGGCTTCTGGCATGCGGTGGTAATCCCGAGGCAACGCCCGAGGCGTCTGGCTCAGCCTCTGCGCCCAAGAAGGCTCCGTCGGCTGTCGCTCCAAAGCGAATTGACCCTCTCGTGATGAAGACTTATCGCGCTGATGCCTGCTACTTCGGCGCGCTTTCATTGGTACAAGCTCGCGCGGCCTACAACGGCAGTCTCGCCGGCGGCGAGCCCGGTGAAGGGAAGATCCCTGAGTTCGGTCTTGATGCAGCTCCGACTCCGCCAACCAAAGATGCGCCCGCTCCGGCTCCGGTTGCTAGCGCTAGCGCGGCTCCCAGCGCAAAGGCGCCCGCTCCGACGAAGCCGGCTCCCACCACGGCGGCCAAGCCTGGCTCGGCCAAGCCCGCCGCGCCGAGTTCAGCAGCGCCTGCTCCCGCCTCATCCGGCAGCGCGGGCTTGCGTCCGGCTCCCGATCCGAAGCTGGCTCAGAACTTCAGGTCGCTTCCTTACGAACGTTTTATCCGCTCCTGCAATGTGGCCGCAGGGCTCAAAGAGCCAAGTGCACCCGAGTTTGACGCCGCAGTGAAGGAGTTTGCTGACTACGCGCTCCCGCTCTCCAAGGCTCTTCAAGATGCCAACGCTTATTACCAAAAGGGCACGCAGAAGGATGACGGCTTTGCCAAGGGCCGCGAACTTCACAAGACCATCACCGAGGGCTTCGGCAAGCTTGACGCTCAACTTACCAAGCTGAAGACCGCAACCGAGACGTGGGAGAAGGCCAATCCGGTCAACAAGTCGGACAACGAAGAGGGGCAGAAGCTGGCCGACAAGGTAGTGGCTGACTCCAACGCGGTAGTTGCAGCATTTGCCGAGGGTGATTTTGCGAAAGCCAAGGCTGCTGTGACCGCCGTTGAGGCGTCCAGCGCTGCTCTCAAGAAGTATGGCGAGGATAACAAGGACAAGAAAGATCCTTGGGCGACCTTGTTGCCTCCGCAGACAACAGGCTTCCTCGAGCAGGCCAAGCAGCTTTCCGAGAAAGAAGCGAAGGATGTGACGCCCGCGAAGATCGTCAATCTGATCACGCTGCACTCCCGCATCCTCGAGACGAATCACCGCGCGTTGACGCGCAAGAACGCTGGTGACGGCCGGGCTCCTGGCGTTACTCCGAACCCACGCAACCTCAAGCCGAAGCTCCCCGCCAATCACCCTGAGTGATTGACGCCGCGAGCGTTTAGGCTCGCAGCAGAGATGGAACCCATTGTGTGGCCGCGCTCGAGAGTGCGCCGGCCCACGATGGGTTTCGTTCATATTGGAGGCGCTTGTTGCACCACGTTTGCGGCGGCGCAGGCCGCAGCAGCTGGCTGGCTTCGACGCGGCCAAGCGTTGCACCCAGCGAGAAGGCGAGGGTCGGCCGAGCGTTGAGGATGAGCAGCGGTACGGCATCATCGAGGCTCTTCAGTTGCGCCTCAACCGTCGCCCGTTCGCGGAGCATCGGGTAGACGAACGCCGACAAGACTTGGCTCGTCTGCTGCTCCCGCAGCCCCATCACCGACCGAAGCAAGTCCTCGGCGCTGTCGACATCGAGTGCATGAAGCGCAAGCGAGCGAGTGGCGTCGCCGTGCTTCCGGCGAGCCTCCACTGCCTCCAGCAGCTGGTGGCGCTGATCCCAATGCGCTGCGTAAACGAGATCGATGCCCCCTTCAGCGAAGGGACTTGGCGCCTCCAGTTCCAGCACGATCTGGTCGGCGAGGCGGTCCACGTCGTGACGGGCATAGTAGAACGGAGCCACGAGCATCATTGCTCTGCTTGGCTCAGAGACCTCCTCGGCCTGTTCGAAGCTGAGTTTGCGTTGCTCCAGGATGGGCGCGAACACGGTCTCCAAGCGCTGGGTTTGAACGCCACTCGCAAGCTCTACGGCCAAAGGGTTGTCGCTCCGCTCGCTCAGCGCTCGCAGCGTAAGTGCGACTACTGCGCCGAGATTGCTCGTCTCAACGCGTACCCGCGCACTCTGACCGGCGCTTGGTGCATCCGCCTGCTGAGTTACGCCGAAGTCGGCAAGTCGATCAAAGCGACTTCCTGCGCGAGCGGCCCGCGCGACCGAGAGCGGGCCCAGCAGAAACGCCTGCGACACTCGCCGCGCACGCCAAGTCGGCTCTGGCAGCGCACGAAGCGGTGTGAGCTCCCGCTCAAATTCGCTCAAGTAGCGATCGACGACTTGCCCCATGGCCTCCAAGGATTGCGCGCTCAGCTTCATGCTCGGTCGCAGCATAGTGGGCAGACGTCGACGCCGCCTACACGTAGAATGCGCGCCCATGACGCAGGCTCTTCGCTCGGTGTACGTCCTCGATGCCCTACGCACGCCCATTGGTCGCTACGGCGGTAGTCTCGCTACTGTGCGGCCCGACGATTTGGCCGCCCATGTACTGCGCGCGCTCGCGGAGCGGAACCAAGCGGCAATCTCGCGGTTGGATCAGGTCGTTTTCGGAGCCACCAACCAAGCGGGGGAGGACAATCGCAACGTCGCTCGCATGGCCACCATCCTGGCGGGCCTGCCGTATGAAGTTCCCGGGGTGACGGTCAATCGCTTGTGTGGCTCGGGCTTGGAGGCTGTGGCAGACGCAGCACGTCGAATCGCTACCGGTGAGTCGGAGGCTGTTGTCGCTGGCGGCGTCGAGAGCATGACTCGAGCGCCCTTCACGATGCCGAAGGCTACCTCGGCGTTCGACCGCTCACCGCCGCCCGTTTACGACACCACGCTCGGTTGGCGCTACACCAACCCGGCGATGGCCGCGCGCTTCGAGCTTTTGTCGATGGGCGAAACAGCCGAGAACGTCGCGGAAAAGTACGGCGTCTCGAGGGAGGACCAAGACGCGTTTGCGCTCTCGTCGCATCAGCGTGCGCAGGCTGCCGCCGAGGCCGGCTTCTTCAAGGCGGAAATCGCGCCCATCTCTGTGAAGCCAGCGAAAGGAGATGCGGTGCTATTCGAGCGCGATGAGTGCATTCGCGGCGACGCCTCGCTCGCTGGTTTGGCCAAGCTCAAGCCGGTCTTCCGCAAGAATGGCTCGGTAACCGCGGGTAACTCCTCTCCCATCAATGACGGTGCTGCCGGGGTCTTGCTCGTTTCCGAGGAGGTTGCCAAAGCGAGCGGAACGACCCCGCTCGCGCGGGTGGTTATGACGGCGACCGCTGGCGTAGAGCCGAACTACATGGGCGAGGGGCCGATTCCTGCGGTTCGCCGCTTGCTCACGCGCGCGAAGCTCTCGACCAATGACCTCGATCTCGTTGAGTTGAACGAGGCGTTTGCTGCGCAAGCGTTGGCCTGCGTCCGTACGCTCGAACTCGACCCGGCGCGGGTGAACCCGTCAGGCGGGGCGATCGCTCTCGGCCACCCGATCGGTTGTTCGGGCGCTCGCATCGTCGCCACCCTCGTTCACGGCATGGTGCGAACCGGCGCTAAACGTGGCGTGGCGTCCCTGTGCATCGGCGTCGGCCAGGGCATCGCCGCGCTCTTCGAGCGCGCCGACTGATCGATTCAATTCGGCGGTGCAACGCTCGAGCTCGTGTGCGAGCTCGGGCAAGAGCTTGACGAGGTCAGCTCGCGACCGCTGCTCCGCCTTCTTCCTTCGCCGTTCGAGCTCGATCAAAATGAGCTTGCGGTCGTCATTGGAGAGTCCGCGAGCGCGCTCCATTCTCACCGCTGCTTCTTCTAGGTCATGCAGCTTTCCAAGCGTCTTTTGGAGCTTGGCCGCAACGTCTGCGACCTCATTCAAGTTGGTCGCTACCGAGCCATCGAGCCACTCGGCCAAGTAGCGAAGCTTCTTTGCTCCGATTCGAGCCCGATGAAAGTCCTCGCTTCCGCCTTGTTCCAGAGCGCGCCGGGTCCTGCTCTCAAGGTCGTTGAGCTTGGCCGTCAGCAGTGCCGCGACGGAGGGTGGCTCGGTGATCGTGTGCTCAATTTCCAGCAGGCCGTGCCGAAGAGTGGCCAACGTTTTGCGCAGAGGCACGTCGAACTCGTCAGCGAGCCGCTTGATGGCGAGCTTGCGCGTACCCACGAGACGGCGCTCACGACCTTTGCGCCAATGCGCGAGATGTTCGGTGACCGGACCACGTAACGCTAGGTTGTCGAGCGTCTCCGCCAATACCTCCTCGTCGCGAGTGTCTCCTGTTGCGGTGGCTGCGTTGCGCAGCACCAATGAAGCTTTCTTTCGCGCACCCCCTCCAAGACCAGAGGCCAGCGCCGGAAGGACGCTTCGCACGCGACGGATGGCCACACGAAACTGGTGCACCCGTTCAACCTGGTCCGCGGGCGAGTGGTGTGGCTCGAACAGAATGCCGTAGTTGGTAACCACGGCGTCGAGCCAACGCCGCGATTGCTCGAGCAGCTCGTGTCGGCTCATGACTGGACAGCCACTCTGCTAACAAAGACCTGAGTTTTTGTGGCTACCTCTTGCTCGATTGCGGCACGCACCGCGAGGCGTACTGTTTCGATCAGCGCAGCCTCTTCAAACGTTCCAGCGTCGCGTAGTCGCTCGTAGCTCTTGCGTGCAGCGTTCTTCGCCAGCACGAGCACATCCCTCTCACGCGGACTGAGTACCCCAAGTGCGATGATGGTTGGATCTGCGACCAGCTTGCCGTTGCGGTCGGTGAGCAGCGTCACCGTGACCGCGCCGCGCTGCGCGAGGGCTCGGCGCTCTTCCAACACTTCGCTAGGAACCACGCTTTTGTCGCAGGCAAACACGCGTCCCGACGTTACTCGGCCGTGCTTGCGCAGCGGCGCGTTGGCGGAGACCCTCACGACATCGCCGTTCTCCATCACCATCACCTCGGAGATCCCTTGCTCACGGGCGAGGTCGGCGTGTCGGAACAGGTGGTGCAAAGTGCCGTGCAAGGGAATGAAGCTCTGCGGTCGAATCAGTTCCATCATTCGAACGAGCTCCCCGCGGTGCGCATGACCACTCGCGTGGATCTTCGGTCGGTGCGGCCGCGAGATCACCTTGATGCCGCGTCTCAAGAAACCGGCGAACACGTCGTGAACCGCGCGCTCGTTGCCGGGGATCACCCGGCTGGAGAACAGCACCGCATCCCCTTCGTCCAGGCGCAGCTTGGGGTGGGTCTCGTTCGCCAATCGCGCCAGCGCGGCTAGCGGCTCTGCCTGCGTCCCCGTCGCCAGCACGAGCACGCTCTCTCTCGCCATTCCGCCGGCACGGTCGAGCGGAACCAAGAGGTCGCTGGGCCACGCGAGCTTACCGACCGCGGTCGCTGCTCGCACGTGGTTGTGCAGGCTACGGCCCGCCAGCACGATGCGCCGATTGGTTTTGCGCGCCACCTCGCCCAAGTGCAGCAGTCGTTGCACGTTCGACGCAAAGAGCCCAATCACCACGCGTCCTCGCTCCGCGCTCACCAACTCGAGCAGCTCGTTACCAACCTCCAGCTCGCTCAGGCTCTCTCCGTGGCTATCCACGTTGGTGCTGTCGGAGAGCAGCAGGCGAACCCCTTGGTCTCCAATCTCACGCAAGCGCTCTTCGTCGGTGCGCTCGCCATCGGCAGGGTTCGGATCGAGCTTGAAGTCTCCAGTGTGCAGCAACGTCAGGTCGCCTCGGCGAATCGCTAGCGCGGTCGCCTCGGTGATCGAGTGCGTGACCCGAATCGGTTCGAAGGTGGTTCCAGCGACTTCGAATTGCTCGCGTGGTCGAACCACATGCAACGTCGTTGTTTCGAGCAAACCCCACTCGTTGAGCCGCCCGCGGATGAGTTCGGCCGAGTGGGGGGGAGCCCAAATCGGAACGTTGATCTCCTCCAGTAGGTAGGGCAGCGCGCCAATGTGGTCCTCGTGACCGTGCGTGATCACAACGCCTCGAACGCGCTCGCGGTGCTCGAACAGGTAGTCGAAGCGAGGTCGCGCAATATCGACCCCGAGGCCGTCGCTGGGAAAGGTCACTCCACAGTCGATGAGGACAATCCCATCGCTGCTCTCGAGCGCCAGGCAGTTCATTCCGACCTCGCCCAGGCCGCCGAGCGGGATCAAATGCAGGTCTGCGGGGTCCACTTCCGGGCAGCGTAGCCGAGGTTGCCTGGGGAGGGTTGGGGGCAAGCCTGTGGACAGTCAGTGGAGAGCCTGTGAGCAGGTTGTCGATTGTTCAGATTTACCGCCGACTTAGGTCATTTTGGGCATATGTGGTGTTTGTTCCTTGCACCACCACAACAGGTTGGGGTATCACCTTCTCACGCCTGAACGATCGAGTCACTGAACGGAATCCCGTTTGGGGGCTTCAACCGGGGCTTCAACGTTAGACTTTCGACACAATTCGGTTCGGTTCGTCCGTCCTGAAGTCGTGATTTTTTGTTGAGCGAGGGCTCGTCCAGGGTGGGTTTCAGGAAGAAGTCCTCATGGGGAAGTGCGTGAAGCGCTCTTTCGATGGGGCACTTTTTGTCGGCGGGTGGCGTGGCGTAGGACGCAATGTTGCGTGAGCGGAGGATTCGAATGGCGCAGGGTACGATTGGGTCCGATGGGTCGAAGATGAATGGCGGGCGCGCAGGTCGAGGTGCCTCGCGCAAGTCCACGGTGGTGTCAGCCAAGTCGGGCGCACCAGCGGCGGCCAAGTCAACTGCAGGCTCTGAGAAGAGCGCGCGACCTCAGCGGGCGAAGGCCAAGGGCGTCAGCGTGGCTCGTCGGTTCACCGAGCGCTCCGTGGATCCGTTGGAGCAGGTCACGTGGGAGCGGCGTTCCAGCGTCATCACCAACACCGACGGCAGCGTCGTGTTCAAGATGGAGGGCGCCGAGATCCCCGCTGGTTGGTCCCAGCTCGCGACTGACATCGTCGTGTCGAAGTACTTCCGCAAAGCCGGGCTCTTCGGCGACAAGTCCAAGGGGGAGTCGAGCGTTCGTGAGGTTGTTACGCGTCTGGCTCGCACCATCCGCCGCGTCGGCGAGGAGTTCGGTGGATACTTCGCTACGAGCAAAGACGCCGACACCTTCGAGGCCGAGCTCACCTTCTTGCTCGTCAACCAATACGGCGCTTTCAACAGCCCCGTTTGGTTCAACTGCGGTCTCTTCCACGAGTACGAGATCACCGGCTCGGGCGGTAACTTCGCCGTCGATTGGTCCTACTTGACCAGCGCCAAATGTCAGGGCGCTGCGCCGGGCACCGCTCCTTTGGCGGTGACCACGAGTGCCTATGAGCGTCCGCAATGCTCGGCTTGCTTCATTCAGTCGGTGGATGACGATCTGATGAGCATCTACGACTTGGTGAAGAGCGAGGCACGGCTGTTCAAATATGGGTCGGGCACAGGCACAAACTTCAGCATGATTCGCGGCAAGCAGGAGAAGCTGTCGGGTGGTGGCACTAGCTCCGGCCTGATGAGCTTCCTCGAGGTACTGGATCGTGCAGCGGGTGCCACCAAGAGCGGCGGCACCACGCGTCGTGCAGCGAAGATGGTCTGCCTCGACATGGACCACCCAGAGATCGTCGACTTCATTCAATGGAAGGTGCGCGAGGAGCGAAAGGCACAAACCTTGATCGCTGGCGGTTACCCGTCCGACTTCAACGGTGAGGCCTATCACACCGTCAGCGGTCAGAACTCGAACAACTCTGTGCGAGTGACCGACGGTTTCATGCAAGCCGTGATGAGCGGTGGCACTTGGCAGACGCGCGGGCGCACCAACAACGAGGTGATCGAGACCCACCACGCAAAAGACCTTTGGCGGATGTTGGGGGAGGCCGCTTGGGGCTGCGCGGATCCCGGCGTTCAATACGACACGTCGATCAACCGTTGGCACACCTGTCCGAACACCTCGCGCATCAACGCGTCGAACCCGTGCTCGGAGTACATGTTCGTCGACGACTCAGCGTGCAATCTGGCCAGCCTCAATCTGACCAAGTTCCTCGACGGTGCAGGGACGTTCGACATCGAGGGCTTCCGTCATGCGGTTCGCATCTTCTTCATGGCGCAGGACATCCTCGTGGACTTCTCGGCCTACCCCACGCAGCCAATCGCCAAGAACTCGCATGACTACCGGCCGCTCGGGCTCGGGTACGCCAACCTCGGCACGATGTTGATGCTACTCGGCCTGCCCTACGACTCTGATGCCGGGCGGGCGCTCGCAGGCGCCATCACCGCCATCATGTGCGGGCACGCGTACAAGGTCTCGGCCGAGATCGCCTCGTCCAAGGGGCCCTTCGCTGGTTACGCCAAGAACCGCGATCCGATGCTGCGAGTCATGAGCATGCACCGTGATGCTGCCTACCAAATCAATCGTGACAAGTGCCCAGACTCGCTCTGGCGGGCTGCTTGTGAAGATTGGGATGAAGCCGTTCGGCTCGGTCAAGAGCATGGCTTCCGCAACGCGCAGGCAACTGTGCTCGCGCCCACGGGCACCATCGGCTTGTTGATGGACTGTGACACCACCGGCATCGAGCCGGACTTCTCCCTGGTCAAGTTCAAGAAGCTCGCTGGCGGCGGCTACTTCAAGATCGTCAACCAGTCCGTGCCTGAGGCACTGCGTCGTCTCGGCTACTCGGAGCACGAAGTTCTCGACATCGTCGCGTTCGTGTCCGGGACCAACACCGTGCTCGCGGCTCCCCACGTCAACCGAGCCTCACTCAAGCAGCGTGGTCTGACTGATGAGGACCTAGCAAAGATTGAGCGCGCTATTCCTGGCGTGTTCGATCTATCGCTCGCCTTCGCACCTTGGGTCTTGGGCGAGGAGTCCTTCACTCGTTTGGGGGTTACGCCGGAGCTCCGCTCCAAGCCTGGTTTCTCCCTGCTGAAGTTCCTCGGCTTCACCGCCGCCCAAATCGAAGAGGCCAACGACGTGATCGTTGGACGCATGACGATCGAAGGCGCTCCCCACCTTCGCATCGAGCACTACCCCGTGTTCGATTGTGCCAACCGCTGCGGTAAGACCGGCCAGCGCTTCCTCGCTCCGATGGCGCACGTGCGCATGATGGGAGCGGCTCAGCCGTTCCTCAGCGGGGCGATCTCCAAGACGGTCAACCTTCCCAACGAGTCGACGGTTGAGGAAGTAATGAAGATCTACGAGGAAGGCTGGCGGCTTGGGTTGAAGGCTGTCGCGCTCTATCGCGATGGTTGCAAGGCTTCGCAGCCGCTCTCCACCGGCAGCAAAGACAAGAAGGAAGAAGCGGAGGAGGCCGCCGCAAGTGCTTCGCACGCGGCTAGCCCGACGCAGCACGTCCTTCTTCGTCCGAACGGAACGCGGGTGCGTATGCCCAAGAAGCGTCAGGGCTTCACCCAGGAAGCGACCGTCGGCGGTCACAAGATCTTCCTGCGCACGGGTGAGTACCTCGACGGTTCGCTCGGGGAGATCTTCGTCGACATGCACAAGGAGGGGGCTGCCTTCCGCTCGCTGATGAACTGCTTCGCGATGGCGGTGAGCGTCGGGTTGCAATACGGCGTTCCGCTGCGCACGTTCGTTGAGCAATTCACCTTCACCCGCTTCGAGCCGCAAGGCACGGTGGAAGGTCACGAGAACATCAAGATCGCTACGTCGATCGTGGACTACATCTTCCGCGTCCTCGGAGTGGAGTACCTCGAGCGTTACGATCTCGCTCACGTGATGCCAGCAACCAAGATCGAGGACCCAACGGATACGCGACCCGAGGAGACTGCAACAATGCCGCCTCCCTCCGGTGTGATGGCGCCAGGCCTTTCCGCGCCCTTATTGGCTGCTTCCAACACCGGTAACTCCGGCGCACACGGGGCACTCGACGCTCACTTGGACGAGCTGATGGGTGACGCCCCTGTGTGTGATGGTTGTGGTCACATCACCGTGCGCAATGGCGCTTGCTACAAGTGCTTGAATTGCGGGAACTCAATGGGCTGCTCCTGAAGCACGCCCCATCGGGTGCAACGGACAAACCTGTCTACCCCTCGCGGGTGGGCAGGTTTGCTGTCGTTGAGCCTCTTGCTTCTGGTGGTATGGCGCGGCTCTTTTTGGCTAGAGAAGCAGAGCCAGTGCACCCGGGCGAAGCGCAGGCCGTCCCGCCGGCGTGGGTGCTCAAGTTCGTCCATTCGCATCTATCCTCGAGGCGCACCGAGCGTGAGTTGTTGGATGAAGCGCAACTGACGCTTGGCTTTGCGCACCCCAATGTGGTTTCCAGCATCGACAGCGGAGAAGTGGCTGGCGTGGCCTACCTGGCGATGCCTTTCGTGCCAGGTGCAGCGCTCGATCGTCTGATTGAGGTTGGCCACGTAACAGAGCCGATTCGAGCTGGGCTTCTGCTCCGCAGTTTGGTGGATGCGCTTCGAGGGTTACATGCCCTTCATGAGCTCCACGATGAAGCCGGTCCGCTCGCGGTGGTGCATCGCGATGTCTCGCCTCCCAACGTACTCGTCGGATTGGATGGCGTCGCGCGCATTTGCGACCTCGGTCTCGCGCTATCGCGGCTGCGACGATCGACGGGCGAGCCCGGAGCCGTGCAGGGCAAGTTCGGCTATCTCGCACCGGAGCAGGTGCAGTGTTTGCCCGTAGACCGTCGCGCTGACGTGTTCTCCGCGGGAGTCATCGCATGGGAGCTAGTCGCGGGAAGGCGTCTTCACCGGCCGGGCAATCACGCCTCGACGCTGCTCGAGGTCGTCGAGCGAGACGCGCCCCTGCTTTCGACTGTGGTGAATTGCCCAGTCGAACTCGAGCGAGCAGTGCGTGCGGCGCTCGCCCGCAACCCAGATGAACGGACGGCAACGGCAAAGGATCTCGCAGACGCGTTGCTTGAGACATCACGCGGGTCAGCGTTCGAACTTGGTAGTCAAGAAGAGCTGGCCATCGAGGTCCAGCGGGTTGCGCCGATCGTGTTGAGCGCTCACCCGAAGTGATCGAAGCCCAGCGCTGAGAGGCGCTGGCGTCCGTTGCGCCCGCTCAAGAGCAAAGCAGGGTGTTCGCCTGTTTCCACATCACCAATCACGATGAACTGCTCCGGCAGGGTGTTCGCCGGGGCAGCAACCAAGAGCGCATAGTCCTCTCCACCCTTGAGGATCGCTGCCATCGGATCCTCGAGCTTTGCCGGCAAGAGCGGTAAGAAGTTACGACGAAGGAGGCCTTCGTCCAGTACGAGCTGAACGTTGCTTGCGGTGGCGATATGAAGAGCATCGGCGCACAGGCCATCCGAGAGATCGATCATCGCGTGTGCACCGCAAGCGTTGGCGACGAGACCCTCTTTGAGCCTCGCGACAGGGCGCGCAAAGGCCGCTCTCGCGTTGTTCCAGCGTGCAAGATCGGAGTTCGGTGTTTCACCGTTTTGCAGCAAGCGCAAGCCAGTGGTCGCGAGACCTAACGCTCCCGCGATGAACAGTTGATCACCAGGCTTGGCTCCTGCGCGAAGGGTAGGGCGCTCACTCAAGCCCATCACCGTCGTTGTAATCGAGAGCTTGTCGCCCCGGGCCAGGTTGCCGCCTACGACGGCTGCTTCCGCAAGCGCAGCAGCCTCCCTTTGCCCCTGCATCAGCTCCAACAGTTCTGCATCTGTGAACTGCTGAGGCAGAATCAGCGCCGAAAGGATGCCAACCGGT
Source organism: uncultured delta proteobacterium (assembly GCA_903892415.1). Lineage (GTDB taxonomy): Bacteria > Myxococcota_A > Polyangia > Polyangiales > Polyangiaceae > Xiheicaenibacterium. The sequence continues at coordinate 12,958 of CAITIQ010000260.1, forward strand.
TTTGCTCCCATCGCAGCAAGGTCGGACAGCGCCGCCATCGTCGCGCGAAAGCCGATGTCTGCGAGCGACAGCCAAGCTCGTCGGAAATGCACATCCTCCACGCTAGCGTCCACCGACAAGGCGAGCGGAGAGTGCTGTGGCGGCAACACCGCGCAGTCGTCGCCAATGCTCAGCTCAAACGAAGATGGCGCTGCGAAGAAATCCGCGAGCAGGCGAATCCGCTCATGCTCCGTGGAACGCTTATCGCTCACTCGGCGGCAGCTCGACGCGAGCACGTGCACCCGATGTCGACGAAGCAGAAACCGGCAAGTTCACCACGAACGTAGTGCCTCGAGGTTCTGTGTCCTCCACGCGAATGCGACCCTGGTGTGCCTCAACCAAGCGCTTCACGATCGCAAGGCCAAGACCAGCGCCACCCTGCTCTCGGGTAGACGACTGATCGACCTGGTAGAAGGCATCAAAGATGCGCTGGCGCTCATGATGCGGAATACCGATGCCTGTGTCCGCTACCCGAATCTCAACTTCGCGCCGCACGGGAGCTAGCAGCACAGCGCCAGCCGAATCCTGAGGCCTGCTTTGGGCGAGGCCTACGGAAAGTGTGACCTCCCCGCCTTTCGGGGTGAACTTGACGGCGTTGTCCACCAAGTTGACGAACACTTGGCGCAGCCGATCCGGGTCGGCTCGCAGGTAAGGGACGGGAGCGCCGGGCTTCAACGAAAGCCGCACCCCACGCTTTGCAGCCGTGGGCCCGACCGTCGTCACGGCGTCGCTCAGCAGCGCTTCGATCGGCACCGAGATGGGATGCATGCGCATGGTGCCGCTCTCGAGCTTCGACAGATCCAGTAGGCTGAGGATCAGTCGCAGGAGTTGGTCGCCCTTTTGTCGAATGGTCTGCACGAACTCGAGCTGCTCGGCTGTAAGCGGCCCACTCATTCCTTCGGCCAACATTTCGCTGTAGCCGATGATGCTGGTTAGCGGAGTTCGCAGTTCGTGAGACACGGTTGCTAGAAAGCTCGACTTCAGGTGATCGAGCTCTTTGAGCCGCGCAAAGGCTTCCTCGAGTGCAGCATTCTTCCGAAGCAACTCGTTGTAGCTCTCCTCGATCGATGCGAGGTGCATCGAGGATGCGAAGTGAGCGCGCTGACGAGCGTGGAGCAGAAGGTCGAGGCTCACCACGAGGTGATCAATCAGCTTCTCTGCGTTCGTGCTCTGGGCTGGGTCGAGCGGGCCGAGATTGAGCTGCCCGATCGACTCAAGGTCGTAGGCAACGGGCACTACGATGAAGTGGCCGTTGTCAGTTCGGTGCCGAAGGACATCACCAACTTCGGGACGTAGCGAGAGAAGGTCCTGGCTTTGGAGCGGGCCAACCACGACCTCATTGTTTGAGTCGACGAGCGAGACTCCAAACCCCGTAGCGGCGGTAAACGACTCGAACAGCTCTCGGGCCTCCCGTTCAGGGAGCAACTCACCAAGGCGCGGCCGCTCCAACGCGGGGCCCGAGGTTGGGAGGGCCTCCGCGGCGCTTCGGTTTCCCTCGGCTCTCATCCGCCCCCTGTTGTGCGGGGAGGCCTTGGGGAGGAGGAGTCGGCGGAGCGTGAAGAGGAAGCAGGGCCAAAGCCGCCCAGAGCCTCGAACGAGCCGCCAAGCCGCTTTCCTAGCAGCTCCTCGATCGGCTGGGTGGCGTTCAGCTGATGGGCGGCACTCGCGAGCAGGCCGCGGCCATTCACACGTAGCTTCTGCCCTAGCCCGTGCACGACATCCAACGTTGTCCAGGTCAACTGCAGCAGCGCCAAGAACGTTTCGAGGACGCCGTGCCCGTCCTTAGCAACGGCTGCGAACACAGGCTCTTTACCAGCGCTGGCCATGGCCTTCAGTTCGTTGTCGGTTCGGATGTCCGGCAGGTCCCGCTTGTTGAACTGAATGACAAGCGGTGTCTTCGAGATGTCTGAACCATTGGCTCGGAGGTTGTCTCGCAGGTCTAAGAAGGAGGCTGCGTTGTTCTCCGTCTCCGAGAGCCGAGAGTCAGCGACCAAGGCCACTCCGTCTGCCCCTTGAAGCACGAGCTTTCGGGTCGACGAGTGAATTGGCTGCCCAGGAACCGTGAACAGTTTGATGCGGAGCTTTACGTCTCTGGTCTCCGACTTGAACGTCAGTGGCAGGAGGTCGAAGAACAGCGTTCGGTCGTTCTTCGTTTCCAACGTCATCAATCGACCGCGCGAGTCCTTCCCTGCGCGCTCATGAAGCGCAATCAAGTTGGTAGTCTTCCCGCTTAAAGCCGGCCCGTAGTAGACCAGCTTCATCGTAACTTCTCGCGACGCGAAATCGAGTTGCACGGCTTACGAAGGTTACACGTATCTCGAAGCCGCCTGCCACCTTTTGGTGGCGCCACCAGGCGATCTCGCGCACCTTCTAGGAGACCAGCCGCGATAAGCGGCCCTCAAGCGCCCACTGAATTTGTGGGCGCGACCTCGGTGATCCCGCTCTTGAGTGCCTGCATAGCGTTGGTGGTCGCCTTGAGTCGCCCGCGAAGCTCATCGGAGGATTGCAGCGCATTCTCCACTGAAAGTGCGCCCGCATCGCGTTCGAGCTTGGCTTGCTTCAAGATCTCAATCAGCTCCTTGTGAAGTTCCTCACCAGCTTGGACCACCCAAGCATCGAGCTTGTCTGCAAAACCACCCACCATCTCTTCGAGCTTGGGACCAAGTTTGGCGGTTGCTTCTCGAATGGCCTTCGGCGCTACCTCGCGCGCCTTCTCCCGAGTCATTCGGTCTTCTCGGCCACGCAGGTACCAAGCAAGCGGGAGCGCTGCGACGGCAAGACCGCCGCCCAGAAGAATATTGGAGAAGGCAACACCTACTCCAACCACCAACAGTGCAGTCACCCCGATGTGATGGGTGAGTGCGTCCACCTGAACTTCTGGTGCCTTGAGTTCGGCCCCGAACGATTCAGAAAGTCTCCGCGCGGTGTCATTCGCGTCATCGCGAACCAAGGCGACTGTCTTTTCCGCGAGCAGCTCGAGGGCCGAGCCAATCTCCTTGGTCTCCTTGGTGACCCATTCGGTGATCGTGCGCTCGAGGAACGGCCCGAGGTGTAGCTTGATTTCATCGGTCTTGGCGTTGTCGATGACCGACGGTAGTTGCTTCTCGACGTCCTCGACGAAGTGCTCCAGGTCGCGTCGCATCCAAGCCTTGATGGCCGCAACCTCCTCACGAATGAAGCTTCTCCGTTGTTCAAGGGTGCGCGCTCCCTTGGCGAGATCCTGCTCCAAGGATGCGAGCCGTCGAGACAGCTCCTCGGTCGTCATCTCTGCGGAGCGCCTGCGTGCGTCGATGCCTTTGCCAATCATCTCGCCGACGGCGAGCGCTTGCGTGAGCGCATTGCCCAGGAGAATTTTGCCGCGTTCTTCGCTGAGGAAGGAAGCTAGATGAGCAAGAAGCTCGGGCATCCCCGAATCAACCTGGCCCTGCAACGCTCGTTCGGCCGAGACGGGAAATACCGGCGCCTTGGGGACGAGCTTGTCCACCTCAGTTCGAATGTAGCGGAGCGCTTCCGCTTCCTCACTCGCATCCCAGATGTCTCGTTTGGTGACGACGAAGATGATCTTGTCCTTGGATTGCGCCAGCAAACGCTCTTGCAGAAACACCCGCTCGCTCTCCTTTAGAGGCTGCCCGGCATCGAGCAGAAAGAGCACGGCGTCACTCTTGGGAATGTAGCTGAAGGTGATGTCAGAACGTTGAAGCGAGAGGTCGTTCACGCCTGGCGTATCCACCAGCACAATCTTCTGTTTGAGAATGTCCGATGGCACGAACACCTCGAGGTATTTCACGGTCTCTGCGAGGTGCGAGGCCTCACCGCTGACAGCGTAGGAGCGAACATTCTCGAGCGAGAGGGTTCGGCGCTCCCCTGACTCCAGTACAACTGCTGCCGCGGGCTCATCGGCGTACTCCACGTGGTGAATCACGGCTGTGGTGGGGGTGACCCCCGCAGGCAACAGGGTGCGACCCAGCAGGGCGTTAACGAACGTCGTCTTGCCGTGGTTGAACTCGCCAACGACCACGAGGTGGAAGCGATCCTGCTCCAGCTTCTTGATGACTTCTTCCTCGAGCTTGGCTGCCATTGAGCGGGCGCCAATCCTTGTTCCGAGGGTGGCAAGTTCCGCGATGGTTGCCGCAACTTCGCGTCGCTTGGCGTGGAATGACTCGAGCATCTTGCTGTTCCGGACCTTTCGTCAGTTTGTTCGGAGAACGAATGAAGCGAGCTAGTGTTGGCTCAGCCGAGCACCTTGATGATCTCGTGAACTCGTTCATCCACCTGGTCGATCGTCAAGCCGCCTGGGCCCAACTTTGCGTGCGTTCGATAGAGCTCACTCTCCGAGAAGTGCCGCAGCGCAATGACGCGCTTCGGGAGCATCGGATGACTAGCGCGAACTTCGGAGAAGCGGCCTAAGCCGTCGCGCATCTCCTCGTACTGCTCCATGAAGGCTTCCATATTCAATTGGTCGTAAAGCTTCGAGCTGCCCAATGCGAGTTTGGTCAAGGCCCGCGTCGCGACGTCGATATTCTTGCAGCATAAAAGGCCCGCTCGGTCCGAGGTGATCTCGGCTCTGCGCAGCCAGCCCATCAGCGCTATCTCAGCCGGTGCTAGCAACGCGCGAAACATCGCTCCAGCCATGAAGCGGACGTAGTGAAGGGCGGTCAGATAGACAACGTGCGAGTTGTGGATGTGACCACACTCATGACCAATGACGCTCAGCAGCTCCTCATCTGAGAAGTGATCAACGAGTGCACTGTGCAACATGATCACGGAATTCTCGTTGGTGCCGAACGTTGCTGCGTTCATCACCGGGCTGTTGACGATGTAAACGGTGGGCGGCTTGATCCCCAGGGTCTCCGCGGCGCGCTTTGCAAGGGCGTCAACGCGCGGAAACTGGCGAGGACCAACCTTGACGGAGTGCCCAAGAAGCTCGCTCTTCCCGTAGGCTTCCGACAGCTTCACCGCCGCTCGCACCGCTACTTCAACTGGCTTGAGCGTCTCGAACAATTTCTCGGTATTGCGGTCTGAGATGTACGCATAACCTCGACCCCCGTTCTTCCCGCCCTCGGGCAGTCGCTCGTTCCGACGCTCGATGAAGCCTGTGAAATTGAGTGCTCCGACGTCAGCCATGCGGGCAGAGTAATGGCGGATCCGCATGCCTGCAAACCCACCTTGAACGATTTGCCCAAGGGAAGCACAACGCTGAGCCTGTTGATTCAGCCCCGCCCGAGCGAAGTCCGCAAGCCAGCTTCGCCCAGGGTTTCAAGCCAACGCAGTCGAGCGAGCCAACGCCGGTAGTCCTTGTATTTCCCGAGGCCCTTCGGCCGAAGCTCGTAGTCGGTGATTCGGGTGGACGTAAAACGTAGGCAGGCCAGTTTTCCTGCTAGCAGGAGATCCGCTTGCTCGGCTCCTTGTAATGGGCGGACCTCTTCGTAGCCGTCGAGCAGCGCGCGAGCCAGCGCGAGGTCTACGGTTGTTCCGAAGCAAAACGCGAGCAGCGTGACCATGACATCGAAGGCGATTCGTCCGGTGGAGGCGCTCTCGAAATCCAGCAGCGCCAAACTCGGCTCCGGCGCCCCTTCTACAAACAGGACGTTGTCACGGAAGAGGTCTCCGTGAATCAGGGTGACGTCGGCGGAGTGCCAATGCCAAGTTGATACCTCGTCCAGCCCAGCCAGCAGCTGCGACTGCGCGGCAGAGAGCTCATCCGAAAGTGCGCCTCGATCGATTTTGCGCAGGCGTTGTGCAATGGTCTGCCAGTCAAACCGACTTGCCGTCGTGAGCTCCTCGCGGGGGTCGAGCTGGGAACCAACCAGGTGAACTCGTGCGAGGGCTCCACCAACTTGAGCTACGTCTTCGATCGAGACGGATGCTTGGCAACGATGCGTGCCCGTGATCATTGGGTAGATCGCGACAGGCTTTCCCTGGACCTGCGAAGTGAAGCCGGAGCCATCAAGCTTTTGAAGCGGGACAACGACGGGAACTCCCTCGAGCTGAAGCCGCAGCAACAGCCTGGCCTCACGCTCGGCACCAGCGCGGTCTTGCTCTTCGAACAACCGAAGAAAGAAGGTTCCGGAGGTCGTGGTCAGCGCAAAGTTCGAGTTGACGCTGCCCGCGGTCAGCCCGTTCAGCGCCAACACCTCAAGGCCGACCGAGCGAGCTGCCAGTCGAACCTCAGAAGCCGTGAGCGGCGTAAGGAGCGCCATCCCCGCGATGTCTACCACGTCTGAGGCCCACTCAGATACGGCGCGGCTTTCGTCAGGAAGAAGGTTCGCGTACCGTCGAGTGACCCTCTACTAAGGACGTTTTCAAGCTCAATGACCAACCTTTCCGGAAACACAACCGGGCTCAGCCCGCACGCTTTGCGCGTGCTCGAGCGAATCGGCCGACGCAAGGTGCCTCTCGATGTGATTACGACGCCGGAGCTGGTTCGCGCTCTCGTCGACGCAGCACACGAAAGCGGACGTCAAGTCGGCGCCCTGGTGCATCGTTCGGGCGAGGTCGATCACGTCATCGTCGGCGACGCCACCAAGCTGATGCTGCCGGACATTGGTCGGTTGCGTGCACGTGAGGGTAGGCTCCGCGGGCTGCGCTTGATTCACACGCACCTGTTCGGCGAGGAGTTGAGTCGCGATGATATCGTCGACCTCGTTCGTCTTCGTCTCGATCTCGTCGCTGCGGTGATGATGACCAAGGAAGGGGAGCCACGCAGCATTCAGTACGCGCACTGCCTACCTCCGTCGCCGGAGGGCGAGGCTCGTGAGGTCTCCGCGTACCGCACCGTCGGGCCGGTGATGTACGGCAAGCTCGATGTCGACTTTGGTGCGCTGGTGCGCTCGTTGGAAGAGGAGTTCGCACGCCAATCACGACTCCATCGTCAGCACCAAGGGCAGGGCCGCGCGATTCTCGTTCACGTCGCCGAGAAGTCTCGCTCTGGAGCGATGGAAAACGCTGAATCGCGAATGAGCGAGCTCGCTGAGCTTTCCCGGACAGCCGGCTTGCAGGTCGTGCTCAAGGTGATTCAAGCACGTGACCGCTTGGACCCGCGCAGGGTGGTGGGCAAAGGCAAACTCGATGAGATCGTCCTGCGGGCGGCTGAGCTTGATGCCGACTTGCTCGTGTTCGATCACAACCTGAGTCCCACCCAAGCCTCCACCATCAGCCAGCATTGCGATCTGAAGGTCATCGACAGGACCCAGCTCATTCTCGACATCTTCGCCCAGCGTGCAGAGTCTTCCGATGGAAAGCTCCAGGTAGAGTTGGCTCAGCTCAAGTACGCGCTGCCGAGACTCGGCCAGAAGGATGATTCGCTATCACGCTTGACCGGAGGCATTGGCGGTCGCGGACCAGGGGAGACCAAGCTTGAGATTGGTCGGCGTCGCGCCCGTGAACGGGTGAACCACCTTGAAGACCAGCTCAAGAAGCTCGCAAAGGAACGACTCGTGAGGCGCAAACGTCGAGCTCGCACCGAGGTGCCCATCGTCAGCATCGTTGGGTACACCAACGCCGGTAAAAGCACGCTGCTCAATACCCTCACAGGCGCAGATACGCTGTCCGAAGACAAACTGTTCGCCACGCTCGACACGCGTTCGCGAAGGCTACGTTTTCCCGAAGAGCGTGAGGTAATCATCACGGATACGGTCGGCTTCATTCGAGATCTGCCCCCCGATCTGTTCGCGGCGTTTCGCGCAACCTTCGAGGAGGTGGCCGACGCCGATTTGATCCTTCACGTCGTTGACGCGAGCGACCCTGCCTCCGGCGATCACATTGCCACGACGGAGCACCTCTTGGAGGAGCTCGGGCTCGACGCCATCGACCGCATCATCGTCTTCAACAAGTCCGACCGCCTCTCCGATGATGAGCGGCATCGGATTCACTGGCTACCATCGAAGCCAGCACTGGTATCGGCTCTTTCGGCCGCCAGTATGCAACCCCTGCTCGATCGGATCGCCGAACGGCTCGAGTCTCGCTGGGAAGCTGCCAAGGCCCCACGGCCTTGGGAGACTGCGGTGGATCCTGAGTGGAACGAGTCGAGTTAGCGAGCTGCTCGCTGGTGGATGGAAAAGAAAACGCCGACCCTCTGAGGTCGGCGTCTTCGCTCGAATGCGAGCTAGCTCAGGTGCACATCGTGGCCGTGCACGTGCCAGATTCACACTCGAACCCGTCGACGCAGGTGGCTCCCATTGCCTTCTTGTCCACGCAGGCGCTGCCATTGCAGTAGAAGCCGGTGGGCAAGGCCGAGTCCGCGCAGTCCGTCTGCAAGGTGCAGGTCGTGAAGCAGGCGTCGGGCATCAGGGACCCGTCGCAGTTGAAGTTGTTGGGGCAGGCGGCGCTCATACCTGCCACGCAAGTCGCGCTATTGCCGCTGCACTTGTCCTGCGGCTTGAGGTTCTCATCCGTACACGTTGCCGCGGTTCCGCAGTCGGTCGTGTTCGGCGCAAACTGACAAGCACCGTTGCCGCAAGTACCAAGCCCGCAAGGGGGCATGTCTGCACAATTGTTATTCGGGTCGGTTCCGGCCAACACGTTGGTGCACACACCTGCCATCCCGCCGTTCTCACCGGGGTCGCAAGACATGCAGCCGTTCGAGCAATCCGTGGCGCAGCAGAAGCCGCCTTCACATTGATTGTTCGAACACTCTGCGTCACCAGTGCAGGTCTGCCCGTCGGCTTTGTCCGCAACACAAACGCCAGCTTCGCAATACTCCGCAGCGGCGCATTGCCCGACTCCAGATCCCGTGCATGCGGTGCACGTCGTTCCCATGCAGTAGTTCGACGTACAATCCCCGCCGACGGCGCAAGTATCACCGTTGACGCAGTCATTGCAGGTACCGCCACCACAGTCAGTGTCGGTCTCCGTGCCATTGAGCGTGTTGTCCATGCAGGACGCGGGGACGCAGTTGTTGGTCGCCAGGTCACAGGTCTCCCCGTTGACGGTGCAGTCTGCGTTGTCGAGGCATTCAACACAATCCCCAGAGCCGTCACAGATACCCGTTAAGGCTCCGTCGGTGCAGGCCGTGTCCGGCGCGGCGTTCGCCGTGCCGCAGACGCCGTCGGTGCAGGTGGCGTTGACGCAGACGGGGGGAAGAGCGCACTCGCTCGGATCGGAACACCCAGACCCGCCGGCTCCACCGTCGCCGCCGTTTCCGCCCATTCCGCCGTTGCCACCGCCGCCCATTCCGCCCGTAGTGTTGCCACCACCGCCGGTCGCGCCAGCACCACCACCACCAGCGGTGCTTCCGCCTCCTCCTGCATCGAGGAGACTTCTGTCCACCGAGGCGATGAGCTCACAGCCGCTAAGGAACGCCGCCGCAGCGAGTACCAGCCCAATTGAAGCAACTCTAGTTTGCATGGATCCCTCTGAAAGAGCTTGAAGCTAGAACCGGACGACGCCAGCAGCGCCGCCGCCGTGCGGAGTGAAGAAGGGCGCGACAAATCCGCTGGCAGCCTTCGGCTCAGCCGCCGGCGCTTCTTCACCGCTGTCGGTCAAGAGCAAAACGAGGCCAGTAACGCCAAACGTGAGCCCGACACCAAACGCCATGTCGGCGATCAGTGCATTGCGCTCTGTCTCGTCCAGCAGGTCCTGAGTCGGGCCAGCCTCGTAGTCACCCTTCGACTTGAGGGCGAGTCCGCCAAAAATGCCGCCGACCACAACGCCAGCACCGGCGAGGCTCAGCGTAACCACCGCGGGAACGATCGACGAGCCGCCCGAAGGCTCTGCCGGCGCCGGCTTCTCCACCGGCGTTGGCGTCGGGGCAGGGCCAGGTTCGGGATCCGTTGCTACCTTGGGCTTAGCGACCAGGGTTATCGTGATCTCCTTCTTCTCGCCGCGAGCAACCTCAATCTCGGTTTTCCCGTCCTCAAAACCCTCGAGCACTGCACCAATCGTGTGCTTGCCCGGAGCTGCCTTGATAGGGTTAGTCGCAGGTTGGCCGTCTAGGGTGAGAGCAGCAGCTGCTGCCTCGGCGGGCAGCACGACCACGCTGACATCCGCGGGAGCACTCTTCAGCGCGGCAATGCGGGCGTTCGCGTCGGTGATGCGAGCCGCGTCCTTGTCGGGGCGCGTCTTGCCCGCAAGGAAGGCCTCGTACATCTTGATCGCTTCGTCGGTCTTGCCCTGCTTGTCGAGGCACTGGGCCATGCTGTACTTCGGCACAGGCGGCTCGGGGACGAGTTCATCGGCCTGCTTGAAAATCTCGTAAGCCTCGGCGTACTGGCCGGCATCGTACTTGGCCTTGCCCTCGCCAAATAGCTTCTTGGCTTCATCCTGCTTTTGCTTTGGCGTCAGGATCTTTCCGGGCTTGGGCTTGAGGGCCGGCTTGGGGGCCGGTTCCGCCTTCGGGGCGGGTGCTGGTGCTCCCTTGCCTTGCGCATGCGCAGTTCCTGCCGTCATTGCAACGACGACGCCGCAGACCAACGCCCCACCACGGAGCAGCCGGGTCCAGTTCCTTCGCATAGAAGCTCCTTCGTCCAATCCCATGTGTCTCTCGTGAGGTGCGCCGCTGTGTTGAGCGACGCTGCCAGAAAACGAACCGTGCCCGCCGGGCAAGATTCGCGCAGCCTACACCAGTAACTCGCGAGCTTGCAGGTTTTTGCAGTGACAATCTCACGACCGAAAAGCTCAGCTTTGGCTTATCTGCAGTGCGACTCGCAGCTTGTGCGCGGATGCCTGAAGGCTCTGCCACGCTTCCCCCGCAAGGGCCCGGAGTGCGGCAACGTGCCCCTCGAACTGCGCTTCCATCGAACTCTGGTCACGTTCGAGCTCGTCGTTCTCGAATTCCAGTTTCCGTGAGAGCTCCCGGATCTCCTGCTCGAGTTCAGCGGCCCGCTGAATCGACCGATCTTCCTCGTGCTCGAGCGTTGCCTCCTCCCAGAGTAGGGCATCCATCGTGCCGATGCTCAACACCCCCGAGAGTCGTTTGGCGCGAACATGGTCACCGCGCTCTGCAGCCGTGCTCGCCCAGCCTAGGGCCCGCGAGCGCTCGAGTCCCAACTCGTCCAAGCGCGCACCCAATTCCTTGCGTAGAACGCGGCCGCGTTCCTCGAGGGCGGCCAACTTCCCGGCGTCTTCCGTGACCATGAGGTGGAGCTTGTCGATCATTTCGACCAGTTCCTCGAGCGTTGCCAGCTCGCTTGCCAAAACGACGCCAGGTTGATCGGCCGCAGCACTCCTTACCTGTTGGTGAAAAGACCGCGACAGCGGTCCGATGCGATCGAACGGAATCGTTCGCAGTGTGGCAAAGGAAGGTGCTGGAGCTGGTTTCGGAATGCGTTCAGTAGGCGGGTCGGCTTCTCCCTCGACCCCGGAGTGGTCGAGCAATTGGCTCAACATCGCCACGACCTCAAACGCGTCGCGCGGTCGATCCTCAGGTGAGATCGAAAGGAGGTTCGCCACCAACTGCGCGAACTCAGGGGGAACCTCGGTAGACTTCTGATGGAGCGAAATTGGTGTGGGGCTGTGCTCTGCCAGCGTTCCGAGCGGGAAGGGCAACTCTCCGCAGGTTGCTTCGTAAGCCAGGACTCCCAGCGAAAAAATGTCCCCGCGACCATCAACGGCACCGCGTCGCATCTCGGGCGCTTTATACTCTGGCGTTAGTCGCTCAGTTACGAAGCCGCCCGTCGTGGGCCGAGGTTCCACGTTTGGATCCAGCAGCTTCGCGACGCCAAAGTCGGTCAGCTTGACCACGTCGTCGCCGCCCCGACCTGGTACTAGAAGCACGTTGCGAGGCTGGATATCGCGATGGATGACGCCCATTTCGTGTGCGCGGGTGAGCGCCAAGCCTACCTGACGCGCCATCTTGCAGGCGCGTTCCCAGCCCAGCGGAGCTCGAGCGAGGTGTCGACTCAGGCTCTCTCCGGGCACGTACTCCATCACCAGGTACGCGGTCTCCTCTGTTTCGCCGTAGTCGGAGATCTCTACGATGTTGGGGTGATTGATGCGGTTCACCGCCTTTGCCTCGCGCAAGAAAGCGCGCCGCAACGTGCGGTCCCCACCCCATTCACGGCGCAGGACTTTGATCGCGCTGAGCCGATCGATCAGCACGTGGCGCGCTAGATACACCTCGGCCATCTTTCCTTCGCCAAGCCTGGCGATCAGCCGATAGCGGCTGGCAATCAATCGGCCTAGCCAAGGAACCTCGCTCACAGCGTCAGGCTACTGCCGAAGATGGCCCGGGCGCTAGTCGAGCGACCGTTTCTTCTTTCGCTTCGGTCGGCTCTTTGATTCTGCCGGTGGTGGCGGCGGAGCTTCTGCGTCGTCTTCAAGCGAAGCATCCTTCGTGACCCCTGCAGAAGCCTTCTTGCCTGCCACTCGCGGCAATTCTTTTTCATCCGCTGCAGACTCATCCGCCTCGTCGAAGGCTTTGAAGTCCGGCAACGCCATGGCTGAACGCGGATTCGCCAACGCTGCCTTGTGGAACATTCCGAAGGCCAACATGGCTGCGATAGCAGTTAGCAGGCCAACGCTCTGTGAGGTTGAAAGGGACACTTTCGCCACGGTGACGAAGGCCTCCGGTTGGTGACTGAAGAAGAAGTGCACAGCCGGGACAATCCCGAGCGCCTGCAGCCCGAGGCGAGCTGGGCCTGGCTTCACGAGGCGCGCTAACCCGAAGGCGAAGGCAAGACCAAATCCAAGGAAGGCCAAACTGTAGAGCCAGTGCGCTGGGAGGCTGGGTGGGACCTCGCCGCGCTCGGCGTCATCGCGAAGAAACTCAAGCAGGAAGCGCGCGACTCCGTACAGGAACGTGAAGCTCAAGAAGATCTGTCCGCGGAACGACTGGCGACGCCTGAGCAGCAGCAGCACGACGAGCAGACAAAGCCCTGTGGCTGCTTCGTAAAGCTGCGTCGGATGGACAGGCAGTGAGTGCGAAGCAGTTGGGTCTAGACCGAGCGTATCGACGTGTTGATAGAACGCGGGTGACCCCGCGCCGCTCAGCACGTTGTCGGGCCAACGCGGAAATTCTCCCAACCTCTGCAGCCAACTTGGGGCATCGGCCTGAAGCGGCCTGCCGAAATCGCAGCCGAACAAGTAACAACCGATTCGTGTGATCAACAACCCTGAAGCCAAGCTGGGAACAGCCACGTCGGCCCAGGGGATCAACGGCAGTCCCTTCCAGCGCAGGTACGCAAAACTTCCGACGAAACCACCAAGGAAGCCTCCGTACGCGACCATGCCTCCGGACCGAAACTCAAACACCTTACCGAGCGAATCGAAATCGGCAGGGTTGGTCGCAACGTAAAGCAGTCGCGCTCCAATGACGGCCGCAACCGCGGTAATCACGTAGCAGTTTGCGAGCGGCTCACGAGGTAGCCCATCACGTTTGGCCAATCCCAGCGTCAGATACCAGCCCACAACGAAGGAAAGGCCGAGCATGACGCCATAGCTGTAGACGGGGAAGCCCCCGCCGAAGGGCAGCTTGAAAAGGATCGGGTGCACGTCCTTCCCATAGCTTGCCGTTTCACGGCGCAGCAAGCTCCGAGGCGAAGTACCATCCGCCGAGTGAGGGCGTTCGCATTGATGATGGTTGCTGCGTGCGTGCCCGAAGGCCCTCCCACCATAGATTCTGCAGCCGAATCATCGGCAGAAGCCGGTGGAGCCGAAGCAATCTCGCGCTTTACGGATCGCTTCGAGCGTGCGGCGATTGGACCCGACTATGTCGTGACCGGCGAGGGCTTCGTGCTCGAGAACGGGGCTCTCTGCGCAGAAGGGGCCAAAAATCATGGGGTTTGGCTCAAGCACCCACTGCCACGACTCGTCCGAATCGAATTCGATGCGGTGCCGCGTTCCAGTACCGGCGATATCAAAGTTGAACTATTTGGCGACGGAAAGAGTTCAGCGGCCGGCGAGTCCTACACCGACGCCAGCGGCTACATTGCCATCTTGGGTGGGTGGGACAATAGTCTCCACGTGTTTGCTCGGCTCGACGAACACGGAAAAGACCGACAATTGTTGAGACTAGAGCCTGCCGCCGAGGACCCGCGAAAGCGCCCGCTTGCCCAGGAACAGCCCTATCATCTCGTTTTTGAGCGACGTTCTCTCGATAGGATTACGTGGACAGTGAATGGAGCGCTGCTCATGGAGTATCGTGACGGAGCGCCGCTTCTCGGCGACGCTCACGCCTTCTTTGGTTTCAATAACTGGGTTGCCCCTGTGTGTTTTGACAACCTCGAGATAGCCGCCTTCTGATGGATGCTCGCGAACTCGAAAAGAACCTAAGCGAGATTGAGGAGCGGCTCGATCGCGTGCGCGCGCTCTACGAGCAGTACTTCTGCGGCATCGAAAAGGTCGAGCCCCAGGTCCCGCGTAAGGACCTCGACCGCCGTATCGCCGCGTTGCGCAAGGAGCAGATCCGGAACACCGCTACGCGCTTCAAGTTCCAAACGATGATCCAGCGCTACAACACCCTGCAGCAGCACTGGGGGCGGATTCTTCGAGAGATTGAAAGCGGCACATTCAAACGTGACCTTGCCCGTGCAGCAGCGCGATTCGGCGTCGACGATGCACTCACAGCCGTGGGCCGTAAACGCGCGGAGCGGCTGGCCAAGGGCCTAGAAGCACAAGTCGCACGCGACGACGCGCGCAAGAAGCGCATGCGTGAACTCAACGGCGATGACTACGAAGAAGTCGCCGACGACGATATTGTTGAGGATGACGACATCGACGATGAAGCGCCGACGCCGCCTCCGCTCAACGGGGAACATCGCTCGGATGCCGTCGACCTTAGCGTCTCTCCGCAGGGGTTCCCGGGCGCTGCACAGCCCGAGCCGGCCGCCCAAGAGCCACAACGCCCGTTGCGTGGCGCCACGGGGTTCTTCGGAAATTTGCGAACCCAACCTAAGGCCGCCACTCCTGAAGTAGCAACGCCGTCCGCTGAGCTCTCGAGCCTGAATGCAACGGGTGATGCTGGCGCTGCCCGGGCCAAGGGTGGGCTTCGACTCGGGGGCGGTGGCCCCGTGCGAAAGGCCAATAGCGAGGCCCTGAGCCGCATCGCAAACTCGCTCGCCCCCGAAGCGGCGGGAGCAGAGCCTCCTCAGGGAGGCGCGCGCGAACCGTTGCCGCCGTTCGTGCCGCAGACAGGGACGCGCGAACCGTTGCCGCCGTTCGTGCCGCAGACAGGGACGCGCGAACC
>CAITIQ010000261.1 GCA_903892415.1 uncultured delta proteobacterium
CGGTACTACGCCGCGTGGCTCGGGAGGTGGACCAGTGCAGACCCGCTGGGCGTGGGGGCGGATGGGCCGGGGATATACAACTACACGCGGGGCTCGCCTGTGGTGTTGGTGGATCCGGGGGGCGCGCTGACGACGGACCCGGACTATCTGGACGGAGGCTCAGGCGCTGGATCGGGCCCTGACAACGTAGCGGATGAGGAAGCCGCTGCAAAGTTGGGCCAGGACAAGGCAATCTATGAGGCGGGCGGGCAGTGCATCCCTCGCGAGGAGGTCTCCTCCGCCACTCCGACCCCACGGTCGGATCCCGGCCTTGGGCAGCTCGGCAGCGTCTTTGGCGACGCATCAAAGCAAGCCTTCGATGGTGCGGCGAAGAGCGACAACGGGCTCGAGACTGGGATCGGCTATGCGATCGGGGCGTGGATGTACACTCTCGATCTAGCGTACGGCTCATTCCTGGATGCGCCAAACCAAGCAGATCTCTCAGGTCAGCATGTTGGAAAAGCAACTCTAGAGGACGACCCGATTGAGACAGCCAAGGATCTCTGGAACGCGAAGACGGCGGCAGAGACTGCCGGCGCCCCATTTGTCGGGGTAGGCGTTGCTGACGACCTTGTTCGCCTAAACTCAACGGAAGCTCGTGTCGCGAAGGCTGCAGCCGACGCAACGGCTGGCACTGGCGTAGGTGGGAGCACCCCGCGTGTGGTGTTCCGAGCAATAAACGCTGATGATGCAGACCGCCTCAAGAAGGGACTTAGCCTGCGATCCAAGGGCGAGAAGGGAACTTACGCGCAGCATGTTGTCGGCGACAAGCCCACCAAGTTTATTTCGGCGTCCGAGGTCGCGGAAGGTGCGGAACGATTCGAGACTCCGGGACTCGGCATTGTCCAGATCGACGTGGACAGAGCCCTCAAGGGCGGCTCGAAGCTCATCGAGCAGCCGGACATCCTCAAGAGCATCCGGAGAGAACTCAAGGGCCAACAGCGGCAGCGAGCAGTCCGAGACACCGAACGCGCATATGAAGTCCTTTTTGAGAACGAGATTCCGTTCGACTCTATCATCAAGTGGTTCACCGAATAAGAAGGCGACCTAAATGAGTCCTCTAGAGGTTCTTCGATTTCACATTGAGTCCGAACTTGGGCTACTGAGCCGCCTGCGCCCCTACGCTGGCACAAGCCTTGACGATTGCATCGCTGACCTTTCGGCAACTTACGAAGCCCTAGAACGCGGCGAAGGCGAGCGCAACTTTGCCGTGGTCGACGCAGCGTTCTCCATCATCTATCTGGTCCGCAGGTGGGCGATCGAGCCAGAGGGCTCGCTAGCGACAAGCGGCAAGATGTCAGCCGAGACCGCCAAGCAGCTCAGAGACGCGGTTCTTGGCTGGGAGAGGTCGCTTGCTTCAGCCCTCGGCGCCCTCGCAAGTGGAGAGGATCCCTAGTAGACTTTACTGCTTCACCGACCCTTACCCCGCATTTCCTAACCGGTAGTGAGCTGATATGCATGCCTCGTTCCTCCTCCAATTTCCCAACTCTTCTCCTTGAGAAACCATGCGCCAGATGAACCGGGCTCGTGGGGGCTTCGGGGGAGGTTGGCGGGGATAACGGAGCGGTTCTGAAAGCTCGCTCCTCCTGTCCGGAAACCGAACGGTTGTCGGACACCTCGGGCCGACCTTCAAGAGGGTCTGAAGCGCACCAACGACCTTTTTGGGCAGAATTTGCCACATTTCGATAGCGAATTAAACCCCGTCGCAATCTCCAAACGCACCGCTCTAAATCAATAGTGCAAAGACAAGACGGGGAGATGCTCCCGTCCACGAAACGGCTCTACGCCAATGCGGAGCTGCTTCACGTAGCGAACTCGTCGTGGGTGGTCTCGCGCGCCGCGGTAGGCAGGCCTCGGTTCGA
>CAITIQ010000262.1 GCA_903892415.1 uncultured delta proteobacterium
CCGGGTAGCGCTGCCGGAGACGATCGGCGGGCTGCTTAAAGAGCGAAGGCCCAGGGTAGCCGCCCTGAGCCTTCCGTCGCGCGTGGACGCGGACGGGGCGAGGTTGCCTCGGGACGGCGACGCGGGACAAGTTCTGAGCGCGCGCCGCGCACGTGGACGATGTCGTCGAGGTCCTGATCTCCATCCGATGCGCGGGCTGTCTGCGCATCTTCCGTACGCCCTGCACGAGGAGGCGTCCTTCCGGAGGCCCGCGTTCTCGCGCATGCTCACGGGCATGAACCAGCGTGACGTGAGTGGGTGGGTATCGAGCCTCGAGGCGGTGCACGAGCGACTGCGGGTGACCGCGTCGGAGGGAGCCGACGGAGGAGCGCAGACATCGCTTCGTGGGGCGATGGCGGCGCTCGCGGAGCTTCACGAGCAGATGCTGCACGCGGAGGTCCGAGCGACGTTCGCGGAGCGGGCCGCGGGCCGCGGCGATGGGTGAGATGCAGGAAGGAGAAGCGACAGCAGGGAGAACCGTCTGGACGGACGGAGCTCGGCTAGTCCGGAGGCGGCTTCTCGTCCGCCGGAAGCGGCGGGGGCACGGTGATGGGCCCGAGCTCGTGAGCGAGCTCGTTCGGGAGCAGGCGAGCGCGGGTTTTTGCCCAGTACTTGGGAGCGAGCTCGAGGTAGCGGGCGCGCGGCCAGAGCGGAACGATGCGGATCATCTCGGCGAGGTAGGTCTCGGCGTCGAGATCGTGGAGCTTGCAGGAGGCGATGAGAGAGAAGAGGTTCGCGGCGGCCGAGGCATGATCGTCCGAGCCGAAGAACAGCCAGGCGTGACGGCCGGCGCAGATGGGGCGCAGAGCGCGCTCGCTGTGATTGTTGGTCATGGGGAGGCGCCCGTCGTCGAGGAATCGGCGGAGCGGCGCCTCCTGGCGGACGGCGTAGCCGAAGGCGGTGGCGACGAGCCCGCGCACGCCTTTGGCGGTGGCGAAGATCCCATCGGCCCAGCCGAAGAAGTCGTCGAGCATGGGGCGGGAGACGCGCTGGCGAAAGGCGTGACGCTGGCTCGGCGCGAGCTTCGCCCACGACGCCTCGAGCTCGAAGAGCCTGCGAATGCGAAGGAGGGCCTCGCGCGACGCGGCGTCCTTGGCGATCGTCGCGGCCTCGAAGAACTTCCGGCGCGCATGGGCCCAGCAGCCCACCTCACCCGGAGGCGTAACCTCGAGATCGGTGAGGGTGGCGCACGTGCCGCGGAAGAGTGCGTCGTAGACCGCGTGAGCATCCGCCTGGACGTAGCCCTTGAAGCCCTTAAACATGGCGGAAACGGCGTCGCTCGTGTGCTCCTTCTGGAACTCGAAGAAGATGTGATCCTGGTCGGCGAGGACGACGAAAAAGTGTCCCTTGCGGCACGGTTGCCGCTTCCCCGGGACGGCGGCGGGCTGGATCGCGACGCCGGTAGCGTCGGTCGAGAGACAGAAGGCGGTCTCCTTCGCCTCCGTGGCGCACGCCTCGACGATGCAGCCCAGGGTGGCGCCGACATGCTCGGCGTACCGGCACATCGTGCCATCGTCGAGCCGGATGCCGTCCGAACGCATCACCTCGACGAGGCGATGGAACGGAAGCCCGAAGCGGTACTTCGAAACCAGAAGGCGCGCGCCGAGCGACGGTGCGAGGAGGCCGCGGTCCACGATCTCTTTCGGCGCCTTCACCGTCACCATCGTCGACGCGCCGTGGCCGGCGACGTCCGGCTCACAGGCGACCTTGTAGGTCGCGCACGAAACCTTGATGCGTACGGGGCCCGCACGCCGGAACCCGTAGCGATAGCTATCCTCAAAGCCGATGCACGGCGCTTTCCCCTCCAACAATGGATCCGTGATCACGATCCGCGTCTCCGGCAGGTCCTCGTCGGCGAGCTTGCGGCGACCCTTCGGTCTCGGTCGCTTCTTCGGGTCTGTTGTCGGCGGAGGCTCGGCTGCGGACGACTCGGCAGACGGCGGCGCGCCGGCCACGGCTTCCGCGTCCGAGGCGATCTCGTCCTCCGAGACTGCCTCGGCCATCGCATCGAGCGTCGCCTTTACTTTGGCGAACTCGAGCTCGAGCTGGCCGGCGTCGATGCGCTCCGCCTTCGCCGCGAAGATCTGCCGACGAAGGAGCTCGTAGTGCTCCTTCAAAGCCGCGTAGGCCCGTCGCAAACGGTCACGCTCGTCGATGACCCTCGCGAGCGACTCACGCGTCGACGTCAGCGACGCGGACGTGAAGCTCAGCGTCGTGGACGTGGAGGTCAGCGTCGCGGACGTTGAGACGAGACGCTCCTCCAGCTCTGCAATCCGCTCGTGAAGAGCGTTTTCGTTGCCGCCATCGAGCGTCGCCACGGCATGTCTTTACGAGACGGACAGACGTCTGTCGAAGAGAGAATGCTGTCGTGCCAGAAAATGATCGCACCTTGTGTGACGAGCCTCAGTGGACCCGTCGACGTCGCGGCTTCGGCGTCTCGCTGTCGACCTCGATCCCATCGAGGAGCGCCTCGAGCGTGGCATCGTCGACCTCGACGTAGCGAGCGCCTTCGGACATCGGCTCCGGGATCCGGAACGTGCCGCGGTCCAGCCTCTTGTAGAACACGCACATCCCCGACCCATCGAAGAACAAGACCTTCAACGCCTCGCGACGCCGACCGTGGAAGATGAAGAGCGCGCCGCTCCGAGCGTCGTAGCCGACCTGCTCCTTGGCGATGCCGGACAAACGATCGAACGAGAACCTCATGTCTACCGGCTCGAGCGCGACGTAGATGGCGACGCCGACCGGGATCACGCCGCGCCTCCGAGCGCTTCGACCACCGCGCGGAGGACGCCCGCGTCGAACCCGGCTTCGACCGCGATTCGAGACCTGCCCACCAAGATCACGACGCCGGCCAAGTGACCGCCAGCATCCCCTGGAATCGTCTCGCCAGCACGTACCACTCTCGCGATCGCCGGACGACGCTCGCTGCGCTCCCTGCCGTCGCGGGCGCCGAGCACCACCCCCTTCCCGCGTCGCGATAGCTCGGTCTTCCACCAACGAAGGCTCGCGTCGGCGATGCCGTGCGCCGCCGCGAACGACCGCGCGGACTGGCCGCTCGCACTCCAGCTCGCCACCAGCTCTGCCCACTCCGCCGCGCTCAGTCGGGGTGTCTTCTTCATCGCCACGAGCATGCGCCGTCTGCCGCCCGCTCGCTAGAACGCCTCCTCGTGCAGGGCGTACGATGTAGCGGCTCTGCTGCAGGTCCTCGAAGAACCGCCGCATGATGACGACGGCCGAGGCTGGCGGGCGGGTATTGCACCGGGCTGGCCCGCTGGCCTGCACGATCTGGCCCGGGCCAGGGGGACGCGTGGAATAAGCGAGCAGATTCGCAGCAGCCTTGACGGCACGGCGTGCGCGACGGCCCGGAGGTGGCCCGCCTCGCGCCGACGTACCTGCCGAGGGAGCCGCACGC
>CAITIQ010000263.1 GCA_903892415.1 uncultured delta proteobacterium
CGTGGGCTCCACCTTCGGAACGGTGACTTCCAGCACACCGTTCTTGAAGGTAGCGACCACAGACTCGGGCTCAAGGCGCGCGTTGCGAGGCATGGGAATCGAGCGACGGAACGAACCGTAGCGCGATTCAACTCGCAACCACTCGCCTTTCTTGGACTCCTCTTCGAAGCGACGCTCGCCCGAGATGACGAGGTTGTCGCCACGCGTCTCGACCGAGATGTCCTTCTCGCGCAGACCGGGCAACTCGCAAGTCACAGTCCACTGCTTGTCATTCTCGGCCACGTTGACGGGCGGAATGATCGAGCCGGTGATCACCGACGGCAAGCGCCCGTCGCCGAACGGCTCCTCGTCAAAGAACGACTCGAACATCTTGTCAAACGCGGTACGCATGTCTTCGGCGCTGCGATTGCGCCACGGTGCCAACTTCATCGAGATCTCCTATCGCGCGGGGTAAAGGTGCGCGATGGACAGATCGTGGCGACTGGTCGCCCTCGTGACCATTCGCCGGGGCGCGATGAGATCCAGCGGTGCAATGCGTAGAGGGCCTCGGACGCGGCGATGCTAGCGCCGCATGCGGCAAGCTAAGGCGGGTGACAAGTACTTTTTACCAGCCAACAGCGCATCAATGGCAATGGGCAGGTCTTCGGCCACCGAATCGGCATCCACCACGCCCTCGGCGCCGGTTTCCAAGGCCTGTTCCGCATCAGCAGTGCCCCCCGCTGTCACCAGCAAGCGCACCCCGCTGTCCAAAGGACGGAGCACAGCCAGCGCCTTTGCGTGCGCAGGCGGCACGATCACGACCTGCAGGCCGCTGGCCTCCGCCGGCAGCCCGCTGCCTCGGGGCAAACGCCGGCTCTCCGCCACGCGAGCCGCCAAGCGCAAGACTACCGAGATGAACAGGGTGTCTTCTTGCACAACCCACACGCGAACCACAGGTGTCATGCCGGAATATTCGGCAAGAAGTCCCAGTCTAGATACACCACCTTGTGCGTAGACCGCTACAGATTCAAACCGTAGCGCCGCTACGCACTACGCCCCCAGCAGTCCCTCCTTGATGGCAAGGATGGCCAGCTCGGCCGGCGAGTGGCAATCGAGCTTGCGCTGCAAGTTTTCGCGGTGTTTCTTGGCCGTACTGACCGTCATCCCCAACTGCTTGGCGACCTCCTTGTTGCTCTTGCCGAGGGCTAGCAACTGGAAGACTTCGCGTTCGCGCGGCGTCAGCATCTCGATGCGGCTGCGCGTGGTCGGCGACGATTCATCTCCGCGCGCCGAACGACGCAACAAGGCACTCGCCACCTTGGGTGACAAGTATGCTTGACCTTTCGAAACGCTCTCCAGCGCCAAGGTCAGCTCGGCCGGATCCGAGTCCTTCGACAAATAGCCGTCGGCCCCGGCCTTAAGCGCCTGGTCGACAAAGCTCTCGCCCTCATGGTGCGTCAGCATCACGACCTTGCACTTGGGATGCACTTCGCGGATCAACGCAATCGCGTCGATACCCGACACGCCGGGCATCGTGATGTCGAGCACCACGAAGTCGGGCCGCATCTCACCAATGCGAGCGACAGCGGAGCGCGGATCACCCGAGTCCCCCACCA
>CAITIQ010000264.1 GCA_903892415.1 uncultured delta proteobacterium
GATGCGCACGTCCACCTTCAGGTCTTTGTTGTCGCCGAGCTTTCGAATCGTCTCTTCCTGCAAGACGCGCAACAGCTTCACCTGAAGGGACAGGGGCAGTTCCCCGATCTCGTCGAGCAATAGCGTGCCGCCGTTTGCCTGCTCGAACAGCCCCGCGCGATCGGCGATCGCGTCGGTGAAGGCGCCCCTTCGGTAGCCGAAGAGCTCGCTCTCGAGCAGGTTCTCGGGGATTGCGCCGCAGTTGACGGCAACGAAGGGCGCGTTACGCCGACTGGAGCGTTGATGGATCGCCCGGGCAATCAGCTCTTTTCCGACGCCGCTCTCGCCTGTAATCAGGGCGGTGGTTTTGAAGTCGGCTACCTTGGCGACGGTCTTGAAGACGCTCTGCATCTCGGGGCTTTTGGCGAGCAGTTCTTCGAAGCGGGCCTTGTCTCGGATCTCGGCTTTGAGTGCGCGGTTCTCCCGGCGCAAACTCTCGCGCTCATCCGCCTTGCGTAGGGCGAGCAGCAGCTCCTCGGGCTTGAACGGCTTCTGAATGTAGTCGTAGGCCCCAGCCTTGATGGCCTCGATCGCCAGGTCCACGCTGCCGTAGGCGCTCATCACGATCACCGTCGCCTCGTTGCCCTTGGCCTTGAGGGTCGACAACAAATCCAGCCCGCCCATCTTCGGCATGCGCACGTCGGTGAGCACGTAGTCAGGCCCAAAGGTCTCGATCAGCTTGAGCGCCTCCTCGCCGTTGCCCGCCGTCTCGACCTCGTAACCATCGCGACGGAGAAAGGACCGCGTGACCAGTCGGAGGTTCTCTTCGTCATCGACAACAAGGACACGGCGCATGGGTATGCAAGTTTTTCTACACCGCACTCCGTGAGTTCGCAATTAGTAGCGAGCGCTTCGGAGGGCCGCGCAAGGAATTACGCTACTTTTTGTCGAGTTTGGGGCTTCAAACCCCCCGGTGGATTGCGTAGACGGGGACCATCATGAGCCTGCTCGAACGTCTCGGTTCTTCCGGTCTGGTCCTGCGCCTGTTGAGCGACGACCGTGTGATGAAGGTTACGAATGGCGTGATGGACGCCAAGAATCGGCTTGGTGCGGCTTCGGAGCTGGCGACACAGGCGCTGGTGGTCCTGCGAGATGGGCACGCTCTGCCCTCGATCGACCCGGCGCTGGACTACAACGAGGCCGACGTCGTCGACAGCGGCAAAACGAAGGCAGCCGCCGCCAGCAACGGCCACGTCAACGGCAGCAACGGTCACGCAGTTCGAGCGACCCAAGCGGACAGCGAGAGCGAAGCGCCGAGCTCGAGTCCGCGTGTTGCCTCCACCCCCGTTGGCCCGCGCAATTCATCGGAGGCCGACCTCGCCCAGTCGATGGCCGAGCGCGCGAGCCTTTCGAAGGTAGGAGGGCGTGACGTCTTCGATAAGTGCTTCAAGTTCATGACGGCTGACAACGCCCGCTCGATGGGCGTTTACCCCTTCTTCCGTCCGCTCGACTTCAACAACGGTCCGATCGCCCAGCTCGAAGGTCGTGAGGTCATCATGCTTGGGTCGAACAATTACTTGGGCCTGACCACCCACCCGAAGGTGCGCGAGGCTTCCAAGCAGGCCATCGACAAGTACGGCACCAGCATGACCGGCTCGCGTTTGGTCAACGGCTCGATGCGCCTGCACGAGGAGCTCGAGAACAAGCTCGCGGCGTATCACGGCAAAGAGGCCGGGCTTGTGTTCACCACCGGCTATCAGGTGAACATCGCGACAATCTCGGCGTTGCTCTCCAACAAATCAGCCGTTGGCGTGGTGGACAAAGACGTGCACGCGTCGATCTACGACGGCATTCGCTTGGGACAGGCCAACAAGGCGCGCATGGTGCGTTACAAGCACAACGACGCCGAATCGCTGGATCAGGCGCTGTCCGAGCTGACCGACAGCGAGGGCGCGTTCGTCATTACCGATGGCGTCTTCAGCGCGCAGGGTGAAATCGCCAACCTGCCGGATCTCGTTCGGGTGACCAAGAAGCACAAGGCGCGCATCATGGTTGATGATGCGCACGGGCTGGGAGTCCTTGGGCCGGGCGGGCGCGGAACTGCGGCCCACTTCGGCGTACAAGACGACGTCGATCTGATCGGTGGCACCTTCTCCAAGTCCCTGGCCTCAATCGGCGGTTGGTTGGTCGGTGATCGCAAGGTGCTCGACTACGTTCGACACTTCGCCTTCTCCTTCCTGTTTGCCGCGAGCGCTGCACCGCCCTGCGTCGCTGCAGCCATGGCCGCCCTCGACGTGATGCAAGAAGAGCCCTGGCGACAGGAGAAGCTGCGCGAGAACTTCACCTACATGCGCAACGAGTTGAAGCGGTTGGGCTTTGAACTCGGCACCACCCAAACGGCCGTGATCCCGATCTACATCCGTCAGGATCTGCGCACCGTGATGATGTGGAAGAGCCTGCTCGACGACCACAACATCTACGTGAACCCCTTCATCACCCCCGGCGTTCCGCCCAAGCAGCAGGTGCTACGCACCAGCTACATGGCAACGCACGAGAAGCACCACCTTGACCGCGCTCTCGAGGCGTTCGAGAAGGTTGGAAAGAAGTTCGGCGTGATCTGAACGTTAACAACTCGTGCCGATTCGAAGGTTCAATCGGGCCTTCGCCGCTCTCTCGAAGACGGCACGAGTCATTCTTATTGCTGCATCCGCCTTCGGCGGAATGCGCCGGCGCTCCTCTCGCGAGCACCGGCGCTTCAAACATCGATCAAGCCGGCATCACGAGAGCCGCGGGGCGTCAAAGACCCGCGGCTTCTTCGCAGTCTTTTGTGTTCATCTCGCCTGGCGTTTCGAGGTCGGTGGTGAGCCAGCCGACGAGGCAACGGTCCTCGATCTTGCCCTTGTCCCAAATTCTGCCGCCCTTGTGTTTCTCGGTAAGGCGAGCCTTGCGGACCAAGGTCAGCGTGTCGGGATCTTCCCCCTGAGACACGGCCACCATTTTCTCGGGTTCGAGACCACAAACGGCAAAGTAGTTCCGCTCCACCTCTTGCGGGGTCGTCGGGGCAGCGAGGTTGCCGGAGTAGAGATCGGGGTCTTCCTCATCACCCACGAAACGAAGCCCATTCTGGCCGTAAAGCCGCAGCGGGCGAGCGTCATTGCCGTGGCAGTCCAGCGTCCCACAACGTTGCTCGAGCAACGGGGAAACAGCTTGGAAATCTTCGAGCGGCGGGCAGTTCGTCGTGTTGGGTGCGAGGTCCACCGAACAAGCAGACCCAACGCAAGCGAGCCCTAGCAACGTCGGCGCGCTCATGTACCAAAAGGGCGATCGACTCATGGCGATGTCTCCGCGGATTCTCCAGCCTCTTGGGGCGCCTTACCGGGACACGTAGGCGCGACCTCGGGGTATGGGTTGGCCGCAATGGCCGACGGATCATTGCAAAAAATCCAGCCGGTGGAATCAACCTGCGTTCCGCTCAACGAGTGACAAGAAGCACAGCTGCCGTCACGACTGATCCAGCTGTTCATCGATACCACTTTGGCCTCCTCCAAGCGCTCTCCAGCAGCGTTGTAGGTTGGGCAGCGCACCTCGACGGCCAGGGGAAACTGAGGAATGAGATCGCCGTCCTCGAGGTAGAAGTTGCCGATGCAGTTCGACGTCATGGTGTAGACGTCCCCCAGGCTGTCGTAGAGCACGACCTCAGCCCCCTCGACGGGAAGAAAACTGCGTTGGTCGGCGAAGATGGTTCCGCCGATCGCCATGTGAGGATCGGCTCCGCCCGCCTTGCTGTGACAGAGCACACACGGCTGGCCGGGCCGGTGGTGTTCTCCCGGTTCAACGCCCTCGACCTCAGCGCCGAGCGCCTCGATCTTTTCGTCAGCGATGGGGTTGCCGCAAGCGGTGGCCTGCGCGACTGCTAGCAGGCCGAGGACCACGAACGAACTACGTTGTTTGGCAGTCATTCGACGTCGACCTCGACGCCGAGCGCGCCGTATCCGCCCCAGCGTTCAATGATGTAGAGGTGATTGAGGTAGCGGTTGTAAACAGCATCACCGCTGAGGGTGAAGCCCCAGTTCTTGGCTTCACCTGCCGCCATGCGAGCTCCTCCGCCGAAGGAGAGCCCAAGCATAGGACCAAGTTCGCGGTCACCCGTGCGGAAGTTGGGCAAGATCAGCTCGCCGGAGACGTTCTCGATAACGGGATAAGCCACCTGCCAAAAATCGGCGCCGCCCTGCGCGTGGAAACGCACGTGGGGCCAAAAGCGGAATTGCTCGACATCGAAGAGCCAAAGCGAGTCCGTGGTGCTGGCCATGATGCCCCAGCTATCGATGTAGAGCCGCTCATCGACTCTCAACGTGCTGGCCTCGAATCGATGAGCTACGCGGCCGCTCAGAGCGTACCGCTGACGATCCGTCGGCAGCTGTTCGAGCGCACGAGTCTGAGACCGCACACGATCCACCTCTTGCCGAACGAGGCCGGCTGGAATCTGGTTCACGATCTCTGGGCTGAACAGCGGGACATAGCGATACGGCTTTGAGGTGTCGCCGTTCTGCAAAATGACTGTCGCCCCTGCGGTGACCACAGTGGCCTTGTCCGCCACGATCGAAAGGCCGGCATCGATGCTGTTTTGGTAGATGATCGAGCTGAACGCGTCGAAGCTGGTGCCACTCCGGCCTTGGATGTCGTAGCCGAAGCCGTAGGCCAAGCTTGGGGTGAGCCGCTTGTCGACGACGTCAGCGGAGAAGTTCGCTCCGGCGGCGATGGACAGATAGTCCGGCTCGATCGAAAGACCGCTGCTGAGGCCCAAGGTGACGTCGCCAAACTTCTTGCTGCCGTTGATGTTGGGCACATAACGCGTCTCGGTCCAGCGGGGAGAAGCGGTGGCGACGATGTCGGTGGAGGCCGTGGTGACGACGTCCACCAAGAACGCACCCCCCAAGGTCCAGCCGTCGGTCGGGCTGGTCACACGCAGCACCACGGCCGGCGAAAGCACGCTGGTGTTGTCGTCATCCAAGTAGCCCGAGAATTCTCCGGCGACGCGCACGTTGACGGGACGCCCTGTGCCCTCACCGATGCACTCGGCGAGCTCGTCGCGCGACTTCGACTTCTCCAAACATTTCAGCACGCGGTTGTCGCTGGCGACCTGCGTCGCGGGTACGAGCCGGATGTCGACCGTCTCGACCTTGCCCTCATTGAGAGTCAGATCGCGCTGAAACGAGAGCTGCTGGCCCCCGACCTTACCGCTCGCTCGGATGCGACGCTGGCCGGGGTTGGCCCACAGTTCACCGCCCAGTTTGTCGGCGGAGACCGGCTCGTCATCCAGAAAAACCTCCAGCCCCTCAGCGTTGGGTGGAGGCCGAAGCACGAGCTTCGGCATTTTGGCGTTCATCTCCTCGAAACGCTGCTTGGCCTTCGCTCCAGACTCGAGCATGCCGAGCTTGGGTGCTTCTGCTGCCACCACTTCAAAATCAGCGATGGCCTCGACCCAGTTGCCTGCGAGGTCGTGACATTTGCCGCGCAGGTAGCGCGTAGCGATTCGACCTTCTGCTGCGAAGGAATCACCAGCGTAGCCAGCACAAAGCGCCCACGACCGCTCGTCTTCGGCCTTGGCCGCTTCTTGGTAGTAAAAGAACGCCTCGGCGCTTTTCCAGCCTTTCGGTGGAAGCCTACCGCCAGGGTACTTCTTGCGCTCGATCGGCGTTGGTCCGGTACTCGAACTTTGCCCGCGCGCAGCATCCCAGGCAGACCGAATGGCTCCGGTGTCGAAGCCCTTGATCAACGTGACCTTGGGATCCTCTTTCAGCGCGATCTTGAAAACCTCGACCGCGTCATTCTTTTGTTCGAGGCCGCCAGCCAGCACGGTTGCAACGCCGATCAAAACGCGTGCGCGCATCTTCGCGCCGCAGCTGCCTTCCTGGCAGACGGTGGAAGCGAGCTGCAGCTTCTCGAGCGCCTCGACGTACTGCTTCTTCGGATACTCGGCCTCGAAGACGCTTTGAACCAGCACCTCGACTTCAGCGTCATTGGCCGAGGTATCCGGCCCGGCGAGCGCGACGTGGGGCGCCAATCCGACGAGAGCGGCGAGCAGCAACGCCACGCACCCTTTGGTCGCAAGCAAAGCGCCCGTCCCGAACGATGCGTTGGCCACAAACTTCATCACGAACGAACGTCAGTTACAGCCGCAGCCGCTGCCGGTTCCGCCGCTTCCACCGGTCGCGCCCTCGGAGATGGCGTGCAGATGCTCTTCACCCATCGTGCTGAGACCACCGGCGCTCATGGTTGGATGGGCGAGCTTGCCGCGTTCATACGGTGCCACCGCAGTGCAGCCTGTTGCACAGACCGCTACCGATAGCATTGCGAGCGAAGCCAGCACGCGCGCGGCTTGCGCAACGCGCGAGCGACGAGAGGAGGATGAACGGTTTCGCTTACGGAACATTCGGCGAATATAACCGCCGCAAGCTTCCGCGGTTAGCACGATCTCACTCGACCCCGCCGAACCCGCCACGGTCGTCACAGGCCGCCACCGGCACCACCGCCGCCGCCTGCACCACCAGCACCCCCGACACCACCTCCACCGCTGCCGATACCATCGTTCTTCATCCCGCAACGCGCCCACTCCTCGAGCACGGCGAGATTCTCCGGCACCGCCGCGAATCCCGAAGGCGGCATCGCGCTCCCGCCTCCGATGGTCGCCCGAACGTTGCAATAGAAGTAGGCCGAGGCATCACCCTCCGCCACATACGGGTCTCCGGCCTCATTCCGGACCGCGGCCATTACTTCGTAAAGTTCGTCGGGCGTCGCGTCTTCAGCGACGACCATATCGACGTTGCCGCTGCCGTTTGGACCATGACACGCCGCCAGAGTACAGCCTCCACCCCCCAACGCCCCGGGGGGAGCAATCAGGATCGGGTAGACGTCGTCCGCGAAGGTCTTCGTGCAGTCCGCGTCGTCGAGGGGAACCACACAGCCATCAACGTTTTCGCGTTGCGGTCCGCCGGGTGGGCCATAGGGGCAGGAGTCCTCGCGGTCTTCCTCCACCGTCTTGTCCGTGCAGATCGCGTCACCTACACCGCACGACGCTGACATCACCGCCAGGGGAACGCTCAATGCGAGCAGGGCGAACAGTCTCGAGCCCACGGCCACCATTTGCACGATGTTGCACTGAAACCCAAGCCTTCTCAACCTTCGATTGCGTAGCTTTGAGCCGCCAACCACCGCCGCTGCGAGCCGAACCCGAGGGCCGGAGCGTCGAGTCGTTGGAGCTCTCGCCCGAATTCCCCCGGTAGGCTAAGCTCCGCCGCGCGCATCGGGGCGCATCCACCCGAATGTTTCGACAAGGAGACACGTTTTCATGATGAACCATGCAGGTAAGTCCGGTGCTTTTGCGCGAGCGTTCGGCGCGCTCGGCCTCTTGCTTTCAGTCGCTGCAACGGCGAGCTGCGCCTCAGGCACCCCCGACGCTGCCAAACCTGAAAACGGCGAGCCCGCCTCGGGCGGAAGCGCTGCAAAAGAACTTCAGGCAGAGTTCGTGACCGGAGAAGGCCCGAAGACCATCGCCGAAGCCAAAGGCAAGGTCGTCATCGTCGACTTTTGGGCCACGTACTGTGACCCCTGTCGCAAGTCGTTCCCCAAATACCAAGAGTTGGTGGACCAATTTGGTGGTGACTTGGCGGTCATCGCCGTGAGCGTTGACGAGCCCGGGGATGTCTCGCCCGAGAAGATCAAAGAGTTCGCCAAGGAAACCAACGTGAAGTTCGCCGTGGTTTGGGACAAGGAACACAAGACGTCGAAGGACTACAACCCGGAGAAAATGCCCACCAGCTTCGTGCTCGACAAGGAGGGCAACATTCGCCACACCCACGCGGGCTACGAGACCGGTGAGGAAGAAAAGATCGCCGCTGAGGTCAAAGAGCTTCTGGGCAAGTAGCCTCGAGCTAGCTGCCAATCGTTAGCGGGTCGTGATAGCGCTGAGGAGTGAGCCACACCGCAAACTCCTCCGGTACCTCCCTGCAACGCTCGGCACTACGCAGGAACCTCGTGCAAAGGATTGGGCGTCGGTTCGTATTCGGGCCGGCGCTCAGCTCATTTCTGCTGGCAGCCGCGCTGTTTGCGAACGCCTGTGAGGAAGATGAACCGGCGTGTGGCGACGGCGTGCGCGCAGCCGTGGAAGCGTGTGATGGCGAAGACCTCAACGGCACGACCTGCGCTTCGCTCGGCTACGCCAGCGGGTCCCTCGCTTGCTCGTCGGAATGCTCGTTCGACTTCAGCGACTGCCAAGACGTCGAACCCGACTTGTGTGGGAACGGCTCGCTCGATGGGGACGAGGCTTGTGACGGTGATGAGCTGGGCTCAGCGACCTGCATTACGTTGGGCTTCACTGGCGGACAGCTGCGTTGCAGCGCCGAGTGCACCCAGGACCAGAGCGCCTGTACGACTGGCGCAGCAGAGTGCGGCAACGGTTCCCTCGAGCGCGGCGAGGTATGTGACGGCTTCGACTTCGGCGGTGCGACCTGTGCTTCGCTAGGTTTTCTCTCGGGTACGCTCGCTTGCTCGGCCGACTGTGGAGGGATTGATACCACCGGCTGCGAAACCGCGCCCGAGTGCGGAAACGCCAGCATCGACGCGGGAGAGGAGTGCGATGGCAGCTTGTTGGACGGTGCCAGCTGCGAAACGCTGGCGTTCGCAACGGGTACCCTCACATGCAACGATTGCAACTTCGACCTTGCAAGCTGCTCTAACTGCGGGAATCAAGCGATCGACGCCAACGAGGACTGCGACGGTTCGGCACTCGGCGGCGAGACCTGCAACGGGCTTGGCTTCGACGCTGGGTCTCTCAGTTGCGATGCAACCTGCAGCTTCGACACGCAGGGGTGTTCCTTCACCACTTGTGGCAACAACGTTCTGAATGGGAACGAGTCCTGTGATGGGGCGCAGCTCAACGGGCAAAGCTGCGCATCGCTTGGGTACGCCTCGGGAACGCTGACCTGCAACGCCAACTGCACCTTCAACGACAGCGATTGCGCGCTTTGCGGAAACGACGACGTCGAAGGCTTGGAGATCTGTGACGGCGTCGACTTCAACGGCCAGACCTGCGCTGGCCTCGCGAACTTCAACGCCGGTGCACTCGGCTGCAGCGCCAACTGCACGCTGGACACGAGCGGTTGCACCAACTTCGAGGTCGGCTTCTGTCGGCTTCAATTCCCAAGCTCGATCACCGGAGCAAGCGGCTCCATGGCCACCGTTTATGGGCGGGTCTACGTTGCCGGCCTGACCGACCAATCAGCCTCGAACGACCTCTCGCCCTCGCTCGTCGCGCAGTTGGGCTACGGCCCCGACGGAAGCAGCCCGAGCGCCGCGTGGACGTGGATCTCATCGACCCCAAACATGGGCTACAACGGCGGCGCGGCCGGTGAACCGAACAACGACGAGTACTTCGTCGACTTCAGCCTCCCCAGCGCTGGCAACTACGACTTCGCCTATCGCTTCAGCGCTGACGGCGGAGCAACGTGGCTCTTTTGTGATTCCGGAGATGCCGGGAGCTCCGACGGCTACTCGACCAACAACGCCGGCAGCCTCACGGTGCAATAGGCCGCAGAGACAACCGGAGGCAGCAGAAATAGCGGTGCGGCTTCAGTCGGAGCGACCTGCTCCGCAAGTGCTATCCCCTCGGGTGGTCGCAAAGACCGAATAGTCCCCGGTGGGCAAGTCACGCGGGATGACCAGCGCTCCATCGAAAGTGCCGTCTTCGAGCGTCGGGACGGCGCCAATCGTTCGTCGCACTTCGTCGGCGCCGCGCACCATCACGTCGACGCGAACGTTCTTGCAAGGCTGGTCCTTGGACGCCACCGACCCCTTGAGTCGGAGCGGCTTCCCTCGGAGCAACGCCCTGTCGATCAACTCCAGCTTGATCGTCGACTCGGCTGCGTCCGGGTTGACCGGAGACTGATTGGACGGATCGAGCGTAGGGTCTGGAAGCGCAGACGAACCGTTGGGATCGTTTGGATCGGATGGGCCGGGAGTGTCGTTCTGCTCGCGGTCCCGATTGCCCAGATTCTCACCGGAGTTGTCACGCGCTCCGTCAGGCCAGTCGAACGGATCCGCAGGGGGATCATGTTGCGGCTGGTTGAGATCCACCTCCTGGTCGAGATCGAGCGCTGCACCGCCGAGATCGATCCGATGCCAAAGCGAACCGTCGTAGGCCTCAACCCAGGCGTGAGCCTCATTGACGACCATGCGTGCAGGAAGGCCAATCGACAGGGCCGTGACCAAGAAGGCGAACGCCCGATGACGACACACGCCCTTCTTTGAAAGCGCCAGATCGAGGTAAATGTCGCCGTGCGTCTTGGGCGGATCATTCGAGGGAGCAAACGCACGGAAGTATTGCACCATCTTCCCGAGCACCAGCTTGGGCCGCATACCGCGATCGATGCCAATCGCCGAAAAGACAGCGTCAGTGCGAGGCCGTCTACCTGTTGGTGCAACCATCGACTCGATGCGCGACCAATCCACATCCGCGAAGTCGGACCCAAAAGTCGCACGCGGGATGGCCAGCTGCATCACCACACGCACTCGCTTCCGCTCACTGCCACGCAAGAACCAGTTATCGGCACCGTCCCGAACGATCGAAACGGTGGTGGCCGGAGAGACGTGCATCTTCAAGATGCGCGAGCCCGGCCCCACGGTGGGAATACGAACGAGGTCATCAGCGAGCAGCTCGACGCTCAAGTCGGCGTAGAAAGGGTCATCCCCGGAAGCGAGCTCACCGCCCACCGGCACGGTGGTGGTTTGGCGGCTCGCCACCTTCAGGTTGTAGTCGCCGTCGAAGGTGTCGTAGGCGCGCAGCCGCTTGAAAGGGGTGGTCGCCGGAGAAAACGGGTCATCGTAATTCTCGATCGTTGGCTGCCGCGTATCCCGATCCGGCGGGAAGGTACTGTCGGGCGAGTCATCCGTGGAACCACCAGTGTAGAGATGGTTGGGGTCGGGGGGCCGCCGCGGATCGGGCGCGGTGGCGACGCCGCTCTGCGTCTCGAGCGCCGCCGGCAGATTCCCGTCGAGGGTGGTTGCGGCGAGCGAGACGTCTTCTTTCGGGTCTGGCGCCACGTACTCGTGCGAAACAGAGTTCTGAGCGTCGGCAGGCAGCGTGAGACAGAGAGCGGTCACCGCCATCAGCTTGGCCACCATGCGTGCCGCCGCTGCGTTACTTACAGCCGGTTGAGTACGACCTGGCTCGGAGGCGGTGGCGACGCGCTGCTTCATTCGTAGCTCATGAAAGCATGGCTGGAGAAAAGTTCCACCCGCCTTGATTGCCCGGCCACGAGAGGACGGTCACGCGGGACGGTCCACCACCGAGGCGAGCAGCTCCGCCTCGGCGCAAAGCTTCCCCTCCACCGTCCCCTCACCCTTCAGCTTCCACACGTTGCTGCGGTGATGCACCAGCTCGACCAACAAGTCCAAGCGATCTCCAGGTTCCACCGGTCGCCGGAACTTCGCCTTGTCGATCCCGAGGAAGAACATCAGCTTGTTGGTCGCGTCGAACGGCTCACTTGCATACGCAAGGATGCCTCCAAGCTGCGCCAGGGCCTCCAAGATAAGAACGCCCGGCATGATCGGCCGGGTTGGGAAATGACCTTGGAACCAGGGCTCGTTGTAGGCCACGCACTTGTGACCGCGCGCGTGTTTTAGCGGAACGATCTCGGTCACGCGGTCAACCATCACCAGCGGGTAGCGATGGGGAAGAATCGACAGGATCTGGTGGATGTCGAGCTTCGACGTCGCTTCGTGTGACACGACGCGCTTCTAGCCGGAATCCCCTGCGTTGTACATCTGCACCACGCGATCGGTGAGGTCCAGATCGGACCGCGAGTAGGGCGCCGCCCGCTTGTCGATCACCAGGTCATAGCCGTTCTGGCGCGCCAGCTTGGTGATGATCGCGATCATGCGCTGAATGATCGGCCCGGTAAGCTCGGTCTGGCGCTTCTCGAGCTCCTTGTTGTAGTCGACGAACGACCCTTGCAGCGTCAGCATTTCGCGCTGCCACCACTCCATCCGCCGCGTGAGGGCGTCGCGCGACAAGATGCGCGACTGTCTCTCGATGTCTGCGCGCGTCTTCGCGAGGGACGTCTGCTTGGCGTCGAGATCGATCTGGCGCCGATCCAGCAGCTTTTTGAGCTGCGCCTGCGCTTTCAACCCTTCTTCGGTCTGCATGACCGCGCCCTGAAGGTCCACCACCGCGACGCCGCCCTCGGCAAAGGCGGACGGGGTGGCGACGGCCAGCAGCACGGCGCAGACGAGAGCGCCTAGAGGCCCAGTGCGATGCCAGCTCATGCAGCGTGCTTATCGAGGCTACCAGCCAGGGTCAATCGGCACGGAAGCGGCGGCTTTCGCTCGAGTTGGGTCACTCGATACAAACGTTGGAGATGCAGAGCGCGCCTGAAGCGCAGGGCTCGGAGAAGGTACATTGCGGAGCTACCTCCTCCTGCGTCTTGCAGACGCCAGCATCGCAAGCATCGAAGCGACCATCGATCAGCTTGCACGCCTCGAGGCTTTCACAGCCGTAACGACAGACCCCCTCGAGACAACTCTGGCCATCACCCCCACAAGGCTGCTCGGCCGAACACGAGGGAGTGGGCGAGGTGTCGTCGATGCAGGTGCCACTCGAGATCTCACACAGCTCGCCGGCCGGGCAATCCGTGTTCAACGCACAGGGCGAGGTGCAATCTCCATTGACGCAGTATCCGGTGGCGCAATCAGCACCTTGTTCACACTCGAACGAGTCCGGGTCGGGCAAACACGCGGTCCCGACACAATCGTAGCCGACCGGGCAAGCAGCCTCCGGGCCGCAAGCGAGGACGCACTCACCAGCCGCGCAAACCTCTTCCGATTGGCACTCAAAATCGAAGTTGCAGGGGACCGCACAGTTGCCTTCGATGCAGGCGAGGCCCTCTTCACAAGCGCCGTCTTCACTGCAGGGACAGAGCACCGCAGACGAGTCGCAACCGGGAGTAGTCCCGCCTTGTCCCCCGAGCCCACCTTGTCCGCCGAGCCCTCCCTCTCCTCCTGCACCACCCGCGGCACCGCCGCTTCCCCCAGCGCCGATAGCTCCTCCCCCGGTCTCCCCGCTGGAACACTCACCAAACCCATTGCAGTCGTCATCATCGATGATGATGCAGCCCGAAACAGCCACCATCGTCAGACCAAGCACGGCAAGAAGGGACGGCGTCTTCATGTCCTGCACTTAGCACGCGGTGCGCCAGCGTCCGTACGCCGGACTTACGCGAAATCCGCTTGGGCTGTGAACGGTGGTTAACGAAGACCGGGCCTCGAGGTCAGGGCGCAAAGCTCACAACCTCGATGGTCCTCACCCAGCCGCTAGGGGTCTTCCACAACGGGCTGCGGGCCCGGAACGATACCCACGAGATCAGGGTCCACCCCTGCTTCACCATCCGGGCGGCGAGTGGCGTCGCGAGCGCGCTCAGCGCGTTTCTGCGCCTTCTCCTTCTGTTTGTCAGCGCGCTGGCGCTCCTTCTGGCGCTTCATGAAACCTTCGTTACCCATGAGACCTTCCTTTGCCGAGTCGAACGTCCTAGCACACAAGCTCCTCGTCCGACTCGACATCGGTCTTGGCGCTGCTCCACCTCAGGCGGAGATGATTCACGAGTCCACGACAGCCTGACCCAAAAAGGCCAATGCAACGGGGTTCCTACGATCCAACTCGGCTTCGCAGGCGGCTGACCCCCTGATAAATTCTCGACACGCGTCTGGCCGGCGGTCGTAAATTCTGCACGCCACGCCCTCGGCTCGGTGCTCCAGCTGCTCGCAGCGACTTATCACGAGCTTCAGGAACGCCCTGTCGGCGGTCCAATGAACCATCGATTCGGCCGCATCACCCAGCCGCGCGTAATCCGAGCCCCACACACGCACGTGGCGCGGGGTCCCAAAGCAACATGCCCCGCAGGAGCGACAGTCCTCCGGGACGTCTTCTCGCATGCGGTCACAGCACCCGCGGAGCGCGGACGCGACGACGCGGGCGCAACCGCGCAGCACCGTGAGGAGCTGGCTCGGCGTGGACAGGAGCGGGCTCGCTCGGAGACGAATGAAGCAGTTGGCGTTGGCGTTGAATCGCCTCGGTGGGCCGATTCCGTGCGTAAAGATCTGCTTCCGCGACGTCGAGCGATGCGCCAAACAACTCCGACTTCGCGAAGCGGCTAACTTTGCCCGCTAAGATCCTCGGGAGCGCCTGTAAAATCCGACGCATCCCATCGGAGAAACGTCGCGGAATCGCCAGGCGGTCCATCATCGGCTCCAAGAGGTCGATCGCTGCACCGCTTGGATCCGACGAGCCGTCAGCTGCCTCTTTCAAAGGCTCCAGCAAGAGCAAGGTCCAAAGCACCGTATCTTCGAGGGCGCTGCGCGTCTCCGTTGCGTTGTCGATGTACTCGAGCAAGCGGAAGATGCGGTGGGCGGCCGACTCTGCCGGATCCCCCTCGGACGCAAACGAATCGTAGAGAATGGCGGCCAGCTCGGGCAGCAGCAGCTCGAGCACGCCCGTCTCCCAAGCGAGGAAAATGGTGCGTCGTGCGCGACCACCGCGCAGCAAGCGCAGGACCTCTTCGGCGACGCGAGCGCGAGCGGCCAACTCGAGCGTGCCTCGGCAAAAGACGATGGCATCATACACGTGCGGCGCAATCCCGAGATCCAGCCGCCCAGCGAACTTGAGCGCACGAAGGATGCGGACCGGATCTTCTCGGAACCGCACCACCGGGTCTCCGATGGTGTTGACCACGCGGCGCTCGATGTCCTCCAGACCTCCCACCCAATCGAGGATTTCTCGGCGATCGAGGTCGTAAAAAAGAGCGTTGATCGTGAAGTCGCGTCGAAGCGCGTCCTCGTGAGCTTCACCGAAAACGTTGTCCGAGCGGATCATCCCGCCCTCACCGTCTTCATTGGTTTCGATCACCGGTTTGCGGCGGAAGGTCGCCACCTCGATCACTTTGCCGCCGTGGAACCGCACGTGGACCAAGCGGAAGCGTCGCCCGATGACCTGCGAGTTACGAAACAGCGCACGCACCTCTTCCGGTCGTGCTGACGTCGCCACGTCAAAATCCTTGGGCCGGCGGTCCAGCAACAAGTCCCGCACGCAGCCACCGACGAGGTACGCCTCGTAACCACTGCGGGTCAGTCGACGAATGACCTTCTGCACATCCGGATCGATCTTGTCTTCATCGAGCGGTACGGCGGCCCGACGAGCAGGGTGCGCCGAGTGTTCACCGTGCGCCGGCTCCTGCGAAGTGGCCGCAGCAGGCGTTTCGGTGAAGCGAAAGCCGGGCATCGCCACGTCGTCGCCAGACTCGGCCACGGGAGCAGAACGCTCTCGACGCCCTCGCGGAGTTGGAGGCTGAGAACGCGGACGAAACTCTACCGACTGCACCTCTGCCGACTGCACGGCCACTACCGACTGCACAGCCACTTCGTCGGAGGGCGCCGCGGCAAAGGCTTGGTCGCTCCAGGAGCGCACCGGCCGCTCGACCGGGACGTCAGCGGTGCCATCGGCGGAGCGAACAAAATCTGTGGTTGTGCGGGTTGAACGCGTTTTCCGCGACCGCCGCTCGGGGGCCGGGCGCGGCTCCGCGACCGACTCAAGGCTCTCGGCAGGTTGAAGCGAGGGAGTTGTTGGCGACGGACCCGCCTCCTCTGTTAGAGGCGTTTCTTCGTCACGCGATCGAACCGACTTCCGTTTCATGACACCGTCCCCGAAGGGACCCAAAAGGGATGGCGACTTCAGCCTCGCTGAGAGCGAAAGAAGGGCCAAGCCTCGGGGGAGATAACGCCCACTCGTGTGGAACCTGCTCGGAATAGCAGAGGTATGCCGAGGGGCAAAGCTCAACCGGTCCGAGGCGCAGAAAGTCCGGCCAAGACCTCCTTCTTTGCAGCGATGAAGGCCGCCATCGAGGCAAAACGTTCAGAGGGCCGCTTCATCAGCGCCTTTTGCAACAATTCCTCGAGCGGCGCTGGCAGGCCCTGAATCGACGGTGGCGGCGAAAGGGCATGAAGCGAGAGCAGGTCCACCCAACTTCGGGCTGAAAATGGCGGCCCGCCCGCGAGCATCTCGTACAGCACGACGCCGAGGCTATAAACGTCTGCACTCGGGTGAGGCGCTGCGCCATGGCTCTGCTCCGGGCTGGCATAACCCGGTGTCCCGACAAAGCCGCCCTCCGACCGTGCAGGCGCCCCCGTGTCGAGCGCCATACCGAAATCGAGCACCTTGACCAGCTCACGACCGTCGGGAAGGTGAACCAGGAACAGGTTCTCTGGCTTGACGTCGCGGTGAACGATTCCCGCCGCATGCGCAGCGGCAAGTCCAGCTGCAGCACCAAGCGAGATGCGAAGCGCCCGTGCAGGCGCGATGCGCTTTCGCGAGCCGAGCAGATCAGCAACATCCACCCCCGTCAGATGCTCGGACGCAAAGAAGACGAAGGACGCAAACTCCATCACCTCCTCAACCACCCTCACGACACTTTCGCTTTGCACGCGGCGCGCGAGTCGAGCCTCCCGTTGAAAACGCTCCACCACCTCGACGTTGGACGAGAGTTCGGGGCGCAGCAGCTTGATCACCAGCTGCTCGCCTTGTGACTGCGCCAGATAAATGTGGGCGATGCCACCGCTCGAGATGTAGTGCACCAGGCGGTAACTCGTGTTGGTGCCCGGTAGCTCTCGGCCGATCAGCGAATCTGGAACGAAGCGCGCCACTGTGCGCATGCTACTCGCTAACCAAGGCTTCGCGAATCTTCGACAGCGGCACGACCTCCTCGGGGAATTTACTGGGGTCGAACGCAGCCACCAAGACGTCGATCGAACAGTCCTTCGGCACGGGCTGTCCGTAGGCGGAAACCAGCGCGCCGATCAAACGCTGCGGTGAAACGCCGGCATCGCGATAGCTCCGCACACTGCTTCCGCCGTCGCGTTTGGAAAGCTTGGCGCCGTCGGCCCCGACGAGCACCGGCACATGCAGATACCGGGGCGGAACTCCACCGAGCAGCCGAATCAGGTAGGCCTGCCGCGCTGCCGACGAACGCAAATCAGAGCCGCGTACCACCTCGCTGATGGCCATGGCAGCGTCATCGACCGAAACGGCGAGCTGATAGGCAAACACGCCGTCTCCACGGCATAAGA
>CAITIQ010000265.1 GCA_903892415.1 uncultured delta proteobacterium
CGCCCGCGCGCAGCCGCCGGCCGATCTCAACGAGGTGGATAAGAACCGCGAGCAGCCGGTGCGCGTGATGCCGGTGCTTGATGAAGAGGCGTTCGCTGCCGCCAAGGCCGGCGGTAAAAAGGCTGTGTTGCCGGACATGTGGCAACGCGCACCCACCTCGGTAAAAAAGGCCATTCAAGAGAAGCCCGCTCCGCCGCCCGACGTCGCGGCGCCCTCCACCAAGGCCGGGCAAGAAGCCTCCGCCGCTCCCGACAAGACGAAGAAGACCGAGACAGTGGAAGACGCCGGCACCGAGACAGACGCCTCCACCGAGGGAGCGGATGCCGGGCAAACCGACTCAGAGGCCGATGCTGGGCCGGCGACGTTGGACTCGGATGGTGGTAAAGCCAACGGCAACGGGGAAGAGGGCTGTCAGGGCGAGGGCTGCACC
The DNA here is from genome assembly GCA_903892415.1 of uncultured delta proteobacterium. Classification (GTDB taxonomy): domain Bacteria; phylum Myxococcota_A; class Polyangia; order Polyangiales; family Polyangiaceae; genus Xiheicaenibacterium. The sequence continues at coordinate 431 of CAITIQ010000265.1, forward strand.
AAAGACGGCAAAAACCCCGACATTCAGGCTGCTCAATACCAGTCCCGGCTGATCAGCTTCTTCAAGCGTGGCTTCACCGTGAGCGGTCTCGGGCTACCCGCTGAAGATATCGCGAAGCTCGCGGTCAGCGTGAGCGTTTCTCTGAGTGGAGATGGTGTGGTCCAGAGCTTCACCATGAGTTCGAGTGGCAACGCCACGTTCGACTCGGCGGCGCGCGCCTCGTTGCAAGGCAAGGTTGGTCAACAAGTGCCCAACCCGCCCGAAGATCGACCGGAGCTTTCGCGCACTAGCCTCTCCTTTTCAATGGTCTGCAGCAAATCGTGCAATTGAGGATGCAATGACAATGACTCGCGCCAACGTGGATGTTCAAAGGGGCCTTGGGACGCGGTTTTCCAAGGTTTTTGCCGCGTTGGCGTTGGTGTCAGGGGCGCTCGTGCTGCCGAGCAAAGAGCCTCAAGCGCAGCCGGCGCCGCCCGCAGCGGAAGATCCGATCGGCAACTTCGTCGTTCCGGCCGAGGCCTCCGAACGTCCGCTACCCAAGGTCGCCATCGCGCCCTCGCTGGCGCCCGACATGGAGGACGTAACGCTGCAGACGGTCGTGCGTCGGGATCTCGAGCTGTCCGGCGAGTTCGAAGTATTGCCGAGCAGCGCAGCTCCGGAAGGCGCCTACGAGACCGACCGGCCGATCGTACCGAAGGATTGGCAGGCCAAGGGCGCTGAGGTCGTGGTGCGGGTGATCGGCCGCAAGCTCGCCGATTCGAAGGTCGAGCTCGTGGCGAAGGCCTACGTACTTTCGAACGGCGGTGACCCCGTGTTCGAGAAGCGGCTCGAGGTCCCGCTCGATCGCGTGCGCGCTGAATCGCACTACGTCTCGGACCAAATCATTGGCGCGCTCACGGGGACGCAAGGCGGCTTCTTCAGTCACATGGCGTTCGTCTCCGGCACCGGCACCTTGCGTCGGATTTACCGCGTGGACTCTGATGGCTTTGACGCGCGTCCCGTCTCGCCGCCCGACCAGGTCGCGCTCGCGCCGGCGTACGGCAAAGACGGAGAGCTTTATTGGGCGGGTAGTGTGCAGAAGAGCGAGTTCAAGATCTACCGAGCGAGCGAGCCCACCACGCCGATCTCCACGAACATTCGCGGCAGCATCTATGGGCTCGGTTTCTCGCGTGATTACTCGCAGGTCGCGCTTTCTATTGGAACGTCGGAGACGGTGAAAATTTTCTCCGGTACCTCCTTCACCGATCTGAAAGAAGCCTCGCCCATCGGGTTGGCCTTCCGGCCCAGCTTCACCTACGCCGGCAAGCTCGGCTTCGTTGGAGAAGGCAAATTCGGTCAGCGCGTGTATGTGGATGGCAAGGCTATTTCGCCCGATGGGTTGATGGCTTCGGCGCCGACGTTCTGTCGTCATCCGGACGGTAACCGCGCAGTCTTCGCCGTGGGCGTAGGCAAGGCGACCGATCTCGTGGTCGCCCCGGAGACCGGCGGCTCCTTGGTTCGAATCACACAGAACATGGGCTCCAACAGCTCACCGGCCTGCAGCCCCGACGGTCGTTTGGTGGCGTTCTTTTCGACGCGGACCACCGGGGAAGGGCCGGGCCTCTACGTCATGCGGCTCGACGGCGGACGGCCCAAGCGCGTCTCCACGCTGACCGGTGACGGCCTGCGTTGGGACCGTCTGCCGCCGACCAAGTCGGTCGAAAAGAAGTAGCGCTCAGTCGCGCTGCAGCTGACGAGGCGAGCCCAGTGACTGCGCTGAAGTGGCAGCGTTTGCGGCGTGTGCGACGCAATCGGCGCTGGCTCGCGCTCGCCGCTGTGCCGTGGCTGCTGGTCCTGCTGCAGTTCGCAGCGGCTGCCGCAACCGGAGTCGGTGCGGTGCTCGCGCCGGTGGGCCACTTCAGCTTGTTTGGCGCCATCGCGGTGATCTACGCACTGCAACGGAACAAGAACCCGAGCTTCGAAGCAGGCGCGTTCCGGCTGGATGATGAGGCGCTGTTTTGGAACGAAGCGCCGCTTTGCACCCGTCAGGAGCTGCAAGACGCGACGCTGTTCGAGCGGGAGGGGCATTGGTTCGTTCGCCTTAAACGGCGCGGTAAGTTGCTTGCTCAGCTGCTCGAGGTCCCAAGCGCCGAGGAGGGCCAAGAGCTGCTGCAGGCGCTCGGTTTTGGCGTAAAGCAGCGTGCTGCCGAGTTCCGCGGACGCTCGCGCTATTTCTCGCTGCCGGCGTGGCAGCAGGTGCTGCTCCCGGTCTTGCCGATGATGGGTGGCGCTCTGACCGGAGCAGCCTTGTACCCGGTTGCGTCGAGCCTCGCGGTGGCGCTCGGCGCTGTGGTGCTGGTGCTCGGCGTGATCGGCGTGCTCGGCTCGATGCTGGTGCCCAGCAAGATCCTGGTCGGCGTGGACGGCATCTTCAGCTCGTGGCTAGGACGTCCGTACAACTTTCCGTTCGCCGAGCTCAAGAACGTCGCTTCGGTCGAGCGCAGGGTGCTCAACAAGAGCTACCTGGGCTTCGAACTAACCGACAAATACGATCGCGTGACCTTCCTGCCGATCGGCCAAAAGGGCTGGGCCGAAGAAGAGTTTCAGGCGGTAGGTGAGCGCGTTCGCGAGGCGCTCGAGGCCTATCGCTCGGGCATCGTCGGGCTCAGCACGGACGCGTTGGCGCGCGGCAACCGCACCACCTCCGACTGGTTGGTGTCGCTCAAGCGCGTGGGCGCGATGGCCAACGTGGATGCGCGCACCAGCGCGGTTCCAACCGAAGAGCTCACGCGCATCGTCTCGGATCCCAGCGCGCGTCCCACAACGCGTGTCGGTGCGGCCGTGGCACTGACCGCGCGCGGCCAAGCCGAGGACATCGAAGGCGTGCGCATCGCTGCCGCGGCCACCGCCTCGACCAAGCTGCGTATCGCTTTGCAAAAGGCCACCGAGGCCGAGGAAGAGGCCGAACTCACCGAGCTCATGGCCGAGCTCGAGCAAGAAGAGCGGCGCAGCAAGGGGTAGCGCCCTCCGTTCGACGAACGGCTTGAACCAGCCGAACAGTGGCGAGGCGCCGCCGTTTGACGCTTTGCGTCCTCAAAACTTGGCCGCTTCAAACTCCCTCTGATAGCGCCCTCAATCGCAGCGGAACTCACGGATTGGTTCCGGCTCGGGCAGCGTTGTTTGTGAAGGAGAGGCAAATGAGCCAATTGGCAGGGCGTGTTGGAGTGATCATGGGCGGCTGTTCGGCTGAGCGAGACGTCTCGCTGCGATCCGGCGAGGCCGTTTTTGCGGCTTTGCGCGCCCGCGGCTACGACGCTGTTCGCGTCGAGTTGCCCGCTGATCCCGAGTTTGCCGCCTCCACCATCTCGGACGCTCACATCGACGTGGCCTTCCTCGCGCTGCACGGGCGCTTGGGGGAAGACGGCTGCGTGCAGGGTCTGTGCGAGTTGCTGCGCATTCCGTACACCGGCTCGGGCGTACTCACCAGCGCGCTGGCGATGGACAAGCTCAAGTCGAAGGAGCTCTTCCGCCTGCACAACGTGCCGACGCCCCCGTACTACACCGTGACCGCCGAGGACGACCTGGCCGACATCGAGACCATGCACGGCTCCTTCGGTTTCCCGGTGATCGTCAAGCCGCGCGGTGAAGGCTCCAGCATCGGCGTGCGCAAGGTCGACAACATCGTCGAGTTGGTGCGCGCGATCGAGGCTGCGCTCGAGCTCGACGAGGTCGCCCTGGTGGAGCGCTTCGTCGCCGGCATCGAGGTCAACGTCGGCATTCTGGACGGCCGTCCGCTGGGCGCGATCGAGATCGTACCGAAGGGCGGTCTATACGATTACGCCGCCAAGTACACGCCCGGCATGACCGAGTACTTCATGCCCGCCCGCATCGGTTCAACGCGTTACCGCGGTGTGCTCAACCTCGCCGACCGTGCAGCGCGCGCGCTCGGTTGCACCGGCCCTTGCCGCGTGGACCTCTTGGTTACGCACGGTGAGAACGAGTACGTGCTCGAGGTCAACACGCTCCCGGGCATGACCGAGACCAGCCTCCTACCCAAGATCGCCGCCTCCGCCGGCTACGATTTTACCTCGCTATGCGAGGCGATTCTCGAGGGCGCACGACTGCACGCGCCGGTTCGCCGCGACCCCGCGCGCAAGCGTCAGGCTTCCGGGGCTTTCGCTCCGAACGGGTTGCGACTAGCTAAGCTTGCGTGAGCGACCTCCTCGTAAAGCCGGCAGCGAAACCTCTCTCCGGAGTCGTGCCGGTTCCCGGGGATAAGAGCATTACCCACCGCGCGCTGATGCTTGCAGCGCTCGCGGAGGGAAAAAGTGAAGTACGCAGCTTTCGCATGGGCGCGGACAACCGATCGACGGCATCGGCGCTTCGCGCTCTCGGCGTTTTGGTGGAGGAGCCGGCACAAGACACGTTGATCGTCCACGGCGTTGGTCTGCACGGATTATCTGAGCCCAAAACGCCGATTGACTGCGGTAACTCGGGCACGAGTATGCGTCTCTTCGCTGGGCTGCTCGTCGGGCAGACCTTCCGTTCGGTGCTGGTGGGCGATGAGTCGCTCTCCGGCCGGCCGATGGCGCGCATCGTCGACCCGCTACGCGCGCGCGGTGCACGGATTGAAGGGCGCATCGGTAAGAAGCCCGGGCAGGTGACAGCGCCGCTCGAGATCGGCCCGTTCCCGCCGCCCAACGTGCTCTCGGAGACCTACTTCTCGAGTCCGATCGCCTCGGCCCAAGTGAAGAGCGCGCTGTTGCTCTCAGGCCTTTATTCGGACGGCAAAACCACCTTCCAAGAGCCGACCATTTCGCGCGATCACACCGAGCGTATGCTCGATGGTTTGGGCGTACCGATCCTTCGAAGCGGCGCGGTGGTGGTGCTCGATGGGCCGAATTTCTCGGGAAAGCTACCGGCCTTCGAGCTGGAGGTTCCGGGCGACCTCTCGGCGGCGGCCTTCATCCTCGCGGCCGGAATGCTGGTCCCCGATAGCGACGTAGGGGTTCGCCGCGTGGGCCTCAATCCGACGCGCACCGGCTTTCTCGATATGGCGCGGCAGTTTCAAGCGAGCCTTTTCTCCGCGGCGGAAGGGCTGGTTTTGGGTGAGACCATCGGCGCGGTGCGCGCCACCGCAGGCGGCCTCTTTGGCACGACGCTGGCGGGCGAGCTGATCCCGCGCGGGATCGATGAGGTGCCGATCGCGCTTGCGTTGGCGGCTCGAGCTCGCGGTAAGACCGTGATCGCCGACGCTCAGGAGTTGCGCGTCAAAGAGTCGGACCGGCTTCACGCGATGGCGCTCGTGCTCAGCGCCTTCGGCGTACCTTGCGTCGAGACAGCCGACGGCTGTGAAGTGGAGGGCGTCGTTGATCGTCCGCTGAGCGGCTGCGAGGTGGATTCGTTTGGTGATCATCGCATCGCCATGTCCGCGGCGGTGCTGGCCTTGGTGGCCGACGGTCCGACGCGCATCAAAAACGTCGACAACATCGCCACCAGCTTTCCGCGATTTGCCGGCACCATGCGCGCGCTCGGGGCCGAGATGAGCGTGGTCGAGAGCTGAGCTTCGCGCAGCGCGCTTCGGTGGGGACGACGTAGAAGAGCCGGCGGTGTCGTGCTAAGGCGTTCGCATGCGTGCGCGAGTGCTCGTTGCGATTGATGGGCCTGCTGGAGCCGGGAAAAGCACTGTCGCCAAGCTGCTTGCTTCACGGCTGGACTTCCTGCTGGTGGACACCGGTGCCCTTTATCGAACGGTGGCGCTCGCTGCCCAGCGCGCAGGCCTCTCCTTCGCCGATGATGAGCAGGTAGGCGCGCTCGCAGAGGGCCTCGCTGCCGAAAGGCGCATTCACATGGAGGCCGAGAGCCAGGGGGATGCACGCGGCGTGCGCGTGCTGATCGACTCCGAGGACGTATCGAGCTTCATTCGCACTCCGGAGATGAGCTTGGGCGCCAGTCGCGTTTCGGCCAATCCACGCGTGCGGGATGCGCTCTTGGCGATGCAGCGTCAGGCTGGAGAAAACGGCGGCGTCGTGCTCGAAGGGCGAGACATCGGCACGGTGGTGTTCCCCGACGCCGAGGTGAAGTTCTACCTCACCGCGGCCAGCACCGAGCGCGCGCAACGTCGGATGGATGAGCTCTTGGCGAAGGGCTCGGCTGTCTCGCTCGAAGAGACGTTGGCCGACGTGAACAAGCGTGACCGCGCCGACACCGAGCGGCCGATCGCACCGCTGCGGCAAGCCGATGACGCGTACTTGGTGGACTCGACGGGCATGCCGATCGAGCAGGTTGTGGACGGCATGGTGCGCATCGTCCTGGCCAAGGATGAGGAGCTGCGACGCGGTCGCAACCTATGACCCACGCTTGGGGGCGGCGGGAGCTCTTGCTCTCAGCTGTTCCGCTTGCGCTGCTTGCTTGCGAGGGCGCAACGCCTCAGCCGCTCTCGCCCGAATCGCCGACGGCGATGCGACCTTTCTACGCCGATGAGGTGATCCCGGCGGATCTCGATTGTGTGTTCCGCGTCGACGTTGGGGAGGCGCGCAAAGCCTTGGCCGAACGCGCGACCGAGGCGCGCGAGACGTTGTCGCACGAGCCGCTGATCGCAGCGGCGCTCGAGCAGGCCGAGGTGCTCACGGTCGGTTTGCGCTTCAGGCACCTGGCCGAAGGAGACCGCGTGCTGGTGGTGGAGAGTCGGGAAAACCCGCCTCCCCCCGAGGGGTCGGGCTTCGCCGAGGGGCCCTCGCAGAATCCGCACGTACGCGTCTTCAATCGCCAAGGCGACGCGCCGCGGGACGGCACGCAGATGATCGTGCTGTTGAGCGACCGCGCGACCGTGTTCGTCAGCCCGAGCGAGGTGGATGCTGTGTTGCGCGTGCTGCGCACCGCGCCCGACGAATGGCGTGGACGGCCCGCTGCCGAGGGGCTGGTCAGCGCCGATGTACGGCCAGGACGCATGCCGCCGCTGTACGAAAAGCGCTACAAGAGCTTTGCGAAGCTGCTCGGCAGCGTGCAGCGCTTGAAGGCCAAGCTCGCCGTCTCCGAGGAGGCGCTCGAGCTCGACTGCAACCTCTTCGCCGATGACGACGTGGCGGCCGGAAATCTCGCGCAGTTCTTCGACGCCATCGCCGAGAACGCGCCGAATACCCCGCTCGGGCGTATGCTGAGTTCAATCCAGCGCAACAAGGTGGGCACGGTGCTGCATCTGCGTGCGCGGCTTCCGCCGGAGCTCTTGGTCGCGCTGTGGAGCGCACGTAACACCGTGGACCCGGTGGCTCCGCTGCGCGAGTGAGGACGGCTGTGCTACATCGAAGCGGCGATGCCGAATACCCCCCTATCCGACGCAGCTCCTGAGAGCTCGAACCCAGGCGACGCCCCGCGCGCCACCTTGCCGGATCCGGCCCTCGCTCCGCGCACAACGTTGCCAGATGTTGACGCTGTGACCGGCGCGCGCACGACGTTGCCAGATGTTGCCGGGGACGACGCTGAGGCAGAGCCGCCCGCGCAAGATCCCGAGGACGGCGACGCGGGCGAAGCGGGCGAGGACGACGCGCCCAAGCGGCCCAAGAGCAGCTGGCCCTATTTGCTCATTGGCGGCCTTCTGTTCATGTCGGTCACCGGGCCGCTCATCTTCTATTTCTTCGTCTGGCGTTATCGGCCGACGGCCCTCATGCATATACCGCAGGGCACCAGCGTGGCCGTGCGCTTCGATGGGCGGCAGCTCTATACCTATGAGCCGTTCCGCACGCACGTGCTCGGAGCCTTCGATGAGGCGGCGGACAAGAACGGCCGGGCCGATCGTTTTAAGTCTCATACCGGGGTGGATCTGCGCAAAGACGTGCGCGAGGTAATCCTGGCGACTTCCAACGGCGAGTCCTGGGTCGCTTTGATTGGCGGTAACTTCACCACCCGCGCCAAAACCAACTTCACGGTCGGCCTGTCGAAGTTCTTGGACGAGGAGGGCGTTGGTGGTTTCAGCGTCCGCGCCGACGGCGTGCTCGCCGGGCCGGTGTTCGTCGCCCAGGCCGAAGACAGTACGATCGTGATCTCGAGCTCGGGAGAGACGTTGGAGCGGTGTTTGGAGCCTGGAGAGGCCTATCAAGATCTTGGTCTCGCAGGCTCCGGTGCCGTGAGCTTCGTCATAGACCGGCCAGCCTTCGAGAACCTGGCTGGGACGAAGTCTGCGCTAAAAGACACGCCCTTCGCCCTGTTACCGAGCACCACAAGCGCAGCCCGCCAAACCGAAAAACTTACCGGCTATCTCTCGCTGAAGGAGCCCGAGTTTTTACTCGATATAACCCCGGTGTCTACCAGCACCCCCGAGCAATTGACCAAAGAGCTGGAGACGCTGCAGGCGGAGGCCAAGCTCGCTACCCTCTTGCCCGAGCTCGCCGGCCTGCGTGACGTTGCGCTCGCTGGCCGCATCAAGCCGCGCGCTACCAGCGTAATGATCGAGGCAGAGTTCCCGCGCGCCAAGCTCAATGAGCTACTCGAGAAGGTCGGCCAAGAGATCCGCACGCGCTTTGAGTAGCTAACGCAGCGGCAGCTCTCTTTGGGTCTGCCGCAATGCGCTGAGCAGCTCTTCCCGGGAGAAGGGTTTGTCGAGCTTGTGCACGGGCGTGGCCCGCAGGAACGCTTCAATTGGACCGTTGAAGATGCCGCCGGTCATGGCGATAAAACGATGCGCATAACGCGAATCAGCCTTCACTGCGGCGCGGTAGACTGCTGGGCCGTCCAGGTCTGGCATCATCAGGTCGCAGAGCAGCAGGTCGAAGTGCTGCTCTTGCAGCGCCTCGAGAGCTGCGGCGCCAGACTCCACGGTGGTTACCCGATGCCCGCGCAGCATGCGCGCTACGCTGCGCAGAATTTCGAGCTGGTCGTCCACGATCAGGATCTCGAGGCTGGGCAATGGGGCTTCGGAGCGGGGAGCGCTCCCTGCTAGCTCCTCCGTTGAGCCGACGGGCAGGCTGATTTCCACCGTGGTTCCCGGGCTGGCTTGTGGAACCAGCGCGACCCTTCCGCCCATCTGCCGCATCAGCGTCTCCGAGATGAAGAGGCCGAGGCCCGTGCCTTTGCCAACCTCTTTGGTAGTGAAGTAAGGCTCGAATACGCGTTCGCGCAGCTCCGGCGGAATACCGATGCCGTTATCGGAGACGCGCACCTGGAGCTGCTCCCCATCGCGAACTGCGGTCACCCGTAATAGCGGGTTAGGCTCGTCTTCCGGAATAGCATGTTGTGCGTTGAGTAGGAGATTGAGCAGGACTTGGCCCAACTTGCGCGGGTGACCGCTAGCGATGAGCCCCTCGGCTACGTCGACGTTCACGACAGCGACGAAGCCTTGCTGGTGTTTGGCGATCGCTACCGCTTGGGTGACAGCCGTCTTTAGCTCAATCGGGCGATTGGGCTCATCCTTTCCACGGCTCAAGAGCGAGACCGAGCGAACCACGGCGCGAATCCTCTCCGCGCCCTCCGCGGCCTCCTCCAACAGTTCATTGACGAGAGCTGGCTGCCCTTGAGAGCTATGCTCGCGAGCGAGCGCGAGGTTGCTGAGGATATAGGTGAGCGGGTTATTGATCTCGTGCGCTATGCCACTGACCATCCTGCCAAGCAGCTCGAGCTTCTGCTGTTCCCGTAGCCGCTCGAGGCGGAGTTCACGTTCATGGGTGGCTGCCCGACGCGCATCAAGGTCGGTCGAGGCGATGGTTACGCCTACGATGCAACCGTCTTTGAATACCGGCGTTAACCGGCTGAGGTTGTTGCTGGTACCGCCCCCCGGCCGGTTGACGGGTACCTCATACAGATCCGCGCGCCCTGAAGCGAGCACCCCAAGCAACCGCGTATGAACCATCTCGCGATGTTCGGGCCTGACGAACGTGAGCACCGGAGTGCCAATGACCGCCTCTGCCGCGACGCCTGCCGTCGCGCTTCGATTGGTGAATAGGACGTTCAGCTGCTTGTCAACGACAGTGATATAGTCGGGGACGTCGCTGGGAAGATCGTGAAGCCGTGCGTCGCTCTCAAGCAACGGAACATGGGCGTCGCGGCGGGCCCGGGCGACCAAGGCTAGTACTTTCGCTCCCAGCTGTTGCACAGTCACCGAGACCGCAACGCTGCCGCCGCTCGCGCGCCGCCAATGGGCCGCGTAAGTGTGCGCCGAGTCTCCTTTCACCCAAGCCTGCTCACGCTCCCAAGCCGAATCCAGCTGCGGCAGCTTCAACCCCTCGAGCGCGTCGACCGTATAGCCGGTCAGGCTCTCAGCAGCGTGATTCACCTGAACGATCGTATCCGGCGCTTCAACCAGCAGCACCGCATCACTGAGCAGGTTGTGCACCCGGCGCACATCAACCCTGGCCCAATCCGACTTGCTCATTGCCTCCTTGGGATCGGAAGCCGTACCCCCCAGCATGCCGCCAAGCTAGCAGCGAAGGTGGCGCAATCGCGATATTTCGCGCTTGAGAGCGGGCCTTCCCAGTTTTGATTTGTAGTTACAGGCTTTTGCAAAATAGATTTGTAGCCGCTATGCAGAACCGTGCGGCCGAAGGCCCATGGCGCGGCCATCGCCCAGGTAGAAGTGCATTGCAAGTCTCATCGGAAGGAGCACACTCGTTGGGGCATGGCAGGGCTTACCACCACCGTTCGCCTCGTGGGCATGTCGAGGCTGAGCGCATGGGCGCGCAGGCGGCAGTTCATCAAGGTCTCGACGTGGCTCGTTCTGCTCGTGGTTGGTACAGTGGGCCTGCCGATCTCGTTCTTCGACCTGCAGTTTGAGTACTGGCTCTTAATCTGCCTTTGCTTTGGGGCAGTGATGAAGGCGCTGCACTATGTCAGCGGCTTTTCAAGGGTAACGCTCGGGGTCGACCGCGTCGTCGCGCGATCCCTCGTTGGCAGTTACGCCATTCGGCAGGCTGAGCTCGTGCGCTTTCGCTACGTAGGCTCCGAGTCCGCTCCGCACGAATGGCACCTCGAGACGGCAAATGGTCTGCACCCCGTCGGCGCGGGCCCCGCAGCGAACGCGTTGATCGCGCGAATGGTTGCGCAATGGCCGCACATCCCTCGACCTTCGGACGCGCAGCTCCGGGCGCTTGGTGCTGGGGACTATCGCCACGAGTCAAAGGACCCGGCGGAGCTGGTCGTATGGTGTACCCGCGCTCTTGGTTGACAGCCGGGTGCGTCCCAATTGGATGAGGATTCGGGTAGGAAGAGATCCATCGTGAGTCGTCGTCCCCGAAGGAAGAACATGAACCCCGGAGTTCCCGCGCCTGGCCCACAGAG
>CAITIQ010000266.1 GCA_903892415.1 uncultured delta proteobacterium
CGTGCTGGAGTTCGTCACCGCCGAGTTCCTCGGCGGCTATGAGCCCATTACGATCGAGCTTTGGGTCCAGCCGGGAACGCTTGGTAGCGGCGAGGAAGCGACCGTCCTCGATCAGGGCTCGCTCGGTAGCCGAATAAAGCTTACCGGCAGAGTGTCGGACGGCGAAGACGTCGTTCAGGTCCAGCTCGCAACCGAGACCGGCGAGCGGTCCGTGTTTGAAGCGCAAAAGCTCTTCGACGATCCAGAAGCGATCTTCCACATCGTGGCCGTCTATCACCAAGAGCCGAGCACAGTGTTCGACCTCAGCGGCGCAGCCAACGACATCGAACTTTGGATCAACGGTGTGGCATCCGAGAACGTGGCTGGTGGCACGAAGGAACCGATGCAAGCCCTTACGTTATTGCGTATCGGCGGCACGCTCGGGGACTCCGCCGGCGCCCCTGGGCGCGTGATCGACGAGTTCGCGATCTACACCGAGGCGCTCTCGCCCGAACGCATTGCGGCCCACTACAACGCTGGCTTGACCGGGGTCTGCAGTCCCTGAGTCGTGGAGACCCTGCTAGCAGCAATCCATCGGCGTTGAAGTTCTGGTAGGGTCCCGGCCATGGCAAACCCCACTGCGTTGTGTGAGACCTCGCTCGGCTCGTTTCGCGTCGAGCTCTTCGTCGACAAGATGCCGATCACGGCGTCCAACTTCGTCAAGCTCGCAAAGAGCGGCTTTTACGATGGGCTGCATTTCCATCGCATCATCAAGAACTTCATGATCCAGTTCGGCTGCCCGAACTCGAAGGATCCCAACAGCCGTCTCGCTGGCACTGGCGACGGTCCCGACGGCACCATTCAGGATGAGCACCCGGAGAACGCCAAGCTCTCCAACGAGCCGATGACGCTGTCGATGGCGAACACCGGCCGGCCCAACAGCGGCAGCTGCCAGTTCTTCATCAACACCGTGCACAACAGCTACCTGGACTGGTTCACCCCCGGCCAGTCGAAGCACCCCGTGTTCGGCAAAGTGATCGAGGGGCAAGACGTGGTGACCAAGCTCGGCACCGCGCCCACCGTCCCCGGGGACCGGCCGAACCCGCCGATCCAGATGATCCGCGTCACCGTTCAAGAAGGCTGAAGAGCCCCGTTACTTGCCGACGGCGAGCTCATCATCGTCCCCACTTTCGGACGAGGTGAGGTTGCCGTCTTTGTCTTTGTCTTCGAACAAGCGTGAAGCCTCACGCAGCGCCTTCTCGAAGGCTTGCAGCTGCGGGTTGTTGTTCTCTGGATCCACGATCAGCGTGCTCCCGGAAAGCGTATCGAGCTCGAGCGCGGCGACCAGCGCCCCCAGCTCGATGCCAACGAAGAACGGCCGACCGTCCACGACCTCGAACGAGTCTTCCTTGGCGTCCAAGCGAAATTCGAAGCTCTGCTTCGAGGTGACGGTGAAAGGCACGCCGTCGGCGCGCGTTCCGCGCATGAACACCGTGGCTCCTGCGAGCTCGTTGGGTGCGCCCGCGGGCACCTCAGCCTTTTCGAGCTCGTGGAGGTCGAGGCGCACCCGGCAATAAGCCCCAGGCTCCAGCATCCCGCTGGGCAGGCCGCCGACGATGCCGCCCTCGATCACCTCGGCGATGAAAGGGCCTTGCGCCACAGGCTCTTCACCGGTCTCGTCGTCCGAGTCGCTGCACTCGGCCCCCTTACGAACCTGAAACTGCTCGACCGCGATCCACAGCTCGTCGACCACGTCCCCTGAGCCCAGCGTCAGACTCTTCGTCGCTGGCTCTTTTCGCTCGTAGCCGCGCACATCGAAGGTGACGTTCGCGCCGTTGCCAACGTCCGTTCCACCACGGGGACCACAAGAACCGAGCGCGAGGAGAAGCGGAGCAAGCAGGGAAGACCAGCGAAGAGTCACGCCGATCAGCGTACTAGAGCAGCAGGCCACCGTGACGCTCGCAGGCGCACGTCCGTATTCCTCAGGAATACAGAAGGTCCAGCCGCCGGCTTCCAGCGGGGTTCGTCTGCGGTAGCCTCGGGCTGCATGTCGAGCCTGCCCAGCGTATTTGAGTACGTCGACTATCGAGCCTTCATGCGCGACCACTACGCGGCCTGCAAAGCCACGCTGCCGCATTACAGCTTCCGCTACCTCGCGCGCAAGGCGGGCTTCACCTCCTCGAACTTCATCAAGTTGGTGATGGACGGTCAACGCAACCTCGGTCCCCAAGCGATCGAGAAGGTCGCCAAGGCGCTCAAGCTCAGCGCCGAGGGCGCCGTATTCTTCGAGACGCTGGTGCAGTTGAACCAAGCGCCAACCGTGGCCGAGCGCAACCGCGCCTTCGAGCGAGTGGCAGCCAACCGCCGGTTTCGCGCGGCAAAGAAGCTGGATGGGCCGCTCTTCGACTATCTGGCGCATTGGTATTACCCGGCCATCCGCGAGCTCGCCGCGCGCCCCGACTTCGAGGAAGATCCGCAATGGATCGCCAAAGCGATCACACCGGAGATCGAGCCGCGCCAGGCCAAGAGCGCGCTCAAGAGCCTCGAGAACCTCGGTCTATTGGTGCGCTCGAGTGAAGGTCGCTTGGTGCGCGGGGAGGCCAGCCTGACCACCGGCCATGAAGTACGCGCCGTGGTGATTCCCGCCTATCACCTGCAAATGATCGAGCGCGCCGGCAGCTCGGTCACCACCATCCCGCCCGAAGAACGCGACGTGAGCGCGCTCACCGTCTGCATCCGCGAGGACAGCTTGGCCGATGTAAAGGCGCGCATTCGGCGCTTTCGCGAGGAGCTGATGGAGCGCTGCGACAGCGAAGCAGAGCCCGAGCGCGTGTATCAGCTGTGCATTCAGTTCTTCCCGCTGTCGGTGAAGAAAGCCAAGCCCGCAGCGCCTGCCTTGGCTGCCTCGACCAAGCCGAAGGCCGCCTCCAAGCCGAGCACCGCTACCTCACGACGTGATGGATAGCAGGTTCAAGAGACGCGCCGGAGCGTGCTCCTGCTCCGGATCGAGCGAGACGCTCGCCTCGATGCGCCAATCGTTCTCGCGCTCCGGATCGACGAGCGTCTGCCAGGCGTCCCACGTGCAATCCCCGGCCGCCCTCAAGGTGGTGAACTCGGCCTTGCGCGCCTCATGGTGACAGAGGATTGCCTTGCGCTCCTCGAAGTAGGGAGCGAGCGCGGCCTCGAGCTTCTCCGGGGGCCACTCGCTGGCGTTCGCGAGTAGCGCCGAAGCGCCGAGCCAATCGCGCTCCGAGAGGCACTTGAGCAGGCGATGAAGCTCGCTGCGCACGGTGACGAGCAGCCGTTTGGCGTCGCGCGCCAGTGGCACGAACTCGGCCTGAGCCACCTCCTTTTTCGGACCGCCGTCGTTGAGCCGCGCGTCCCATTCATCGAGCAAGCTCGAGTCGATGATACGCAGCTCGGTGCGCAGAAAGTGAATCGCGTCATCGAGCGCGTCGTTCTTGAGCGCCTCCGGCACCGACTGTTCGAGCGTGCGCAAAGCGTCGGTGATGTAACGCAAGAGCAAGCCCTCGGAGCGGGCCAGGTCCAGATCGCGCACGTACTGGTTGAAGCCGAGGAACTGCTGAAACATCGCGCGCACGATCGACTTCGGCCTGATGTTCTCCGAGCTGACCCACGGGTGGTGTTTGCTGAACTCGTTGAAGGTCGCGTAGATCACCTCGGCCAGCGGCTTTTCGTATTCGACCTTCTCGAGCTCGGCCATGCGCTCTTCGTATTCGACGCCGGCGGCTTTGAGCTCGTTCAGCTTTTCGCCTTTGAGCTTGTCCACCTGCCGTTCGAGGATCGCCTTGGGGTTCTCCAAGATCGCCTCCACCGCCGAGAGCACGTCGAGCGCGTAGCTCTCGTCGTCGACACGCCCTTCGTGCAGCACCGGGATGAAGTCGTAAAGCCACAACGCGAGCGCGTTATGCATCGAGAAATCACGCTGCAACGAGTCGGAGACCCGCGCAAGTTTGCCGCGCTTGCCCGAGGGGCGCGGCACCAGCTCGACGATGCCCGCACGCCGCAGCGAGCGGAACAGCTGCGGCGCGAGCTTGCGCTCCTTCTTCTTGTCGTACTCGCGCAGATGCGACTTCTCGATCAGCTCGAGCAGCGCACCGTAACCACCACGCTTGCGTGGCTCGGCGCTGTCGAGCAGGTCCACCAGCATGCCGTGATTGATGTTGAAGCGCGGCACCAGCGGCTCCGGCTTGGCCAGCAGCAGCTTGTCGTAGGTCGCACGATCCCAATGCACGTAGCCCTTTAGCGGCGGTTTGGCGCGCTGCAGGTTCTTGTACTTCTTCGGGTCAGAGTCCTTCTTGCGATCGATCTTCAGATTTTCGATCGAGTGCTCGGGCGCCTGCACCACCACGGTCCCGAAGTTGTCGAAGCCTTTGCGCCCTGCCCGACCAGCGATCTGGTGAAACTCGCGCGCGGTGAGGATGCCCACCTTCTCGCCGTCGAACTTGCACAGCTTGGTGAACAGCACCGTGCGAATCGGGATGTTGACGCCGACACCCAGCGTGTCGGTGCCGCAGATCACCTTGAGCAGCCCTTTTTGCGCCAGCCGCTCGCTGAGCAAACGGTACTTGGGCAAGAGGCCAGCGTGGTGCAAACCGATGCCTTGCTTGACGAAGCGCAGCACGTCCTTGCCATACGGCGTATCGAAGTGGGTCTCGGCGATTTCGTCGAGGATGAGCTTCTTCTCCTCCTTGGTGGTGAAGTTCTCACTCATCAAGTTCTGCGCCTGTTCGGCGCTGTTACGCTGCGTGAAGCACACCACGTACACCGGGGATTTTCCGGTCTGCACGAGGTTGCGCAAGGTATCGAGCAGCGGCTCTTCGCTGTAGTTGAAGTCGAGCGGCACCGGCCGGTGGGTGCTCTCCACCAGCACCGCGGGCCGCTTCGTCAGCTCGGTCAGCCGGCCTAAAAACGGCGTCACGTCCCCGAGCGTGGCGCTCATCAGCAAGAAGTGCGTCCGCGCCAAGACCAACAGCGGAATCTGCCAAGCCGACCCTCGCTCGCGATCCCCGTAGTAGTGAAACTCGTCCATGATCAGCGCGTCGATCGAAGACCCAATCCCTTCGCGCAGCGTCATGCTCGAGGCGATCTCGGCCGTGCAGCAGATGATCGGCGCGGTTGGGTTGATGGTGGCATCGCCTGTCATCATACCCACCATGGCTGGGCCGAACGCCTCGCCCAGTTGAAAGAACTTCTCGTTCACCAGCGCTTTGATTGGGCAGGTGTAAAAGGCGCGCCCACCGTGGGCCAACGCCCGAAAGATCATGGCAAACGCCACCAGGGACTTGCCGCTACCGGTGGGCGTCGCGAGAATCACATGCTTTCCCGCAAAGAGTTCGAGCACCGCCTCTTCCTGGGCTGGGTACAAATCCAGCTTGAGGGCGGCCACATACTCGAGAAATCCCTCAAGAAGCTCGTCGGCGGACCCCGAACGAAGTTGTTGAAGCTGCCCTGCCAACGGGTACGCTTTGCTCATCTCCGTGCAAGCTGTCACACCCTTGCGTGAATCGTGAAGTCCTGAAAGCCTAGGTCGAGCATGCCTTGTCGTCCCTCCGTGTGGGCCGGTCCCCTTTTCTCCCTTGTTTTGGCCATCTCTGGCTGTGGAAGCACTCAGGAGCCCGATCCCGAAATTCCGACGGCTGAACCCGAGACTTCGGTTTCGGCCAAACCCAAGCGCCAAAAGCCCAAGTGTGAGGCGCTCAGTGAAAACTGCCTCGCCACCGCTGATACCCAGGCCAAGGTGCCGGGCTCAGAGGCCGTAATGATCCCGCCTGTTGGTTGGGGTTACGCCCAGCAGTCGGACTACACCATCTCCAAGATCGAGGGCTCAGCCGCAGCCATCGTCTTGGCAGGCTTCGACGCGACCGGCGCTGAGGAGCCGAAGGCGCGCGAGGCGACGTACACCAAGCTCGTCACAGCGCTCGAAATTACGCTGCCCGAGAAGTTCAAAAAGAAGTTCGTGCCCAAGTGGGAAAAGCCCGACGACGTTCGCAAGAACGGCAACATGGAGCTCAAGTTGTGGCAGGCCGAGGCCGCCAAGCGAGAGGGCAAAACCGGCTACCTGCTGGTGCTGATGACGGTCGATCCCGCAGGGAAGAAGATCGTCGGCGTAGCCTTCTCCCCCGAAGGTGATGAAGACTCGATCAAGAAGATCTCCGCCGCGCTCGAGACCATCGGGCCGGGGAGCTACCAGTGAGCGCACCCAAACTCACGGCCGGCGGAATGATCGTCCCCACCAATGGGGGCGGCAACCGCTACATCGTGCGCTCGATCTTGGGCAACGGCGGGGCCGTGGTCACCTATCACTGCGCCTCGGCCAACGGCAAAGAGGTCGCGGTCAAGCTGTATGACCCCGCCGTGGCAGCACACGCCACGGTGATGAAGTCGCTGGAGCAGGCGTACGCGGCGACCAACAACTCGCCGCTCAACTCGGCCGCGCCCATCATTGACGCTGGCTTCGACGAAGCCACCGTGGCGCCTTTCTCGGTGACCGAGCTGATCCATCTTCCGTCGTTGGCCGCGCAGCAACGTCGCTTCGGCGTTGAAGAGGTCGTGAGCCTGCTGAAGGGTTTGGCGCGCTCGCTGGATCTGGCGCACGTTCGCCCCGTCGTTCATGGCGCCATCAAGCCCACCAACGTGTTCGCCGGTGCCGCATGCAACCCGGTGATCGTTACAGACTTCGCCGCCAACCTGCCGAAGGCCGCCGTTCCAACGCAAGAAGGCTTCCTCGTCAGCGCCCCGTGGATCGCACCGGAGCAAGCCCAGAGCGGCTCGGTTACGCCCGCGGCAGACGTCTTCAGCGTCGGCCTGCTCGTGTTCTACGCCTTGACCGGCCGCACCTATTGGCGCTCCACCCAAGGCCAAACCTTCGACTTGAACGGTTGGCAACAAGAGCTCGCGTCGGCAAGAACGCCTGCCTCAGCGCGCGCGGCAGAGCTCGGGGTGCCGCTCAGCCCGAGCCTGGACATGGTGATCTGGAAGGCCCTGTCGAACGATCCGAACGAGCGCTTCCGCAGCATTGGTGAGTTTGCCGGCGTACTCGAGGACTCGCTGCGTCAATCCGCAGGAACCGCCGCAACCATGGCGCTGCCGATCATCGGGGACCAACCGCCCTCTCCGCTGCCCGCGGACATGCGCAACCCCGAGGCTCCCCGGCCAAACTCGGGCCCCATGATGCAGCAGCATCAGCAGCATCAGCAGCATCAGCAGCAAAGCTCCCCACCGACGATGGCGCTAACGCCTGACCAACTCATGCCCCCACAGGGCCAGATGCAGGCTGGTCAGTACGCGCAACAGGGCTACGGCAACCCACAATACGGCGGTCAACCGCAAGGCCAGCAACAACAATACGGCGGTCAGCCGCAGGGCCAGCAAGGCATGACGCAGCTGGGCATGCAGCAACCTCCGGGCATGAACGTCCCGCAACCATCGCCCTCTCAAGCCGGTGCCTACGCGTATTCACAATCGCAAGGGCGTGATCCCGGCTATCCGCCTCCGCCTCTGCCCAACCCCAACCCCACGCCGAAGTCGAAACTGATTCCGGTGGTGATCGGCTTCACAGCCATCGCGCTGCTCGGCCTCGTGGGTACGGTCATCTTCCTCAAGCTTCGTTCTGAAAAGCAGTTGGACGAGACGCCGGTTGCCAGCACCGCGACGGCAGCGCCGGCAACGTCGCAACCCACAGCCAAACCACCCGAAACGGCAACGGCCTCGACGCCGACAGCCTCAGCCACTGCGCCGCCCGTCACCGTGGACGTCACCATCAAGTGCAAGCCCGGTTGTGATGAGGTGAAGGTGGACAACGCCGTGGTGGACGCGCAGAAGCCGCTCAAGTTGGCGCCTGGCACGCATGACGTCGAGCTCAAGAAGGCGGGCTTCCTCACAGCGAGCGAGAAGATCGAAGTAAAGGCCGGCACGCCGCTGCAGCAGACCTTCACCCTCACCCCGGAGAAGGTTGAACGCCCGTCGACGGGGACCCCAACAACGCCGACCGCAACCAGCAAGCCCACAACGGGTGGTGGAAAACCACCTTGCAAAAAGGGCTTCCTCACGAAGTGCTAAGTGCTGGTTAAGCGAGCGAGCCAGCTCGGCCTTTCGGGCTTGCTGCTGGCGCTGGCCTGCGGCGAAGAGAGCGGATCAGCAGGGAGTTCGGCGAGCGCGGCAGCAGGGAGCAGCGGCGTCGTGAGCGCCCTGCCAAGCGCTGCCGTGAGCAGCACTGCAAGCAGCGTCAGCGCAACCGCGAGCGCCGCTGTGGCGCCGCCTCCACCCATGCAACCTCTGCCCAAAGAGGAGCTCGTCGCCGAGGACCTCAAGACCCAGCGTGAGGCGATGTTCGAGCGGCTGGCCGCCGTCGCCAAGCTCAGTGAAGCCGAGCTCGCCAAAGTGCGCGCCATCATCGAGAAGTCGAAGATCATCAGCCAGGGCAACCCGGAGATCAGCCGCTACGCGATGACGCGCAGCGAATGCCGCAGCCGTCGGGATGCGGCCGGCCTCTTCGATGCGCCCGAGCCGAGCTGCGGCGCTTACGGCATGGTGCCGATCTGGAACACCAAGACGCAGACCAAAGAGCAGGCCACCGTCTGCGTAGACCGCTACGAGTTCCCCAACATCGCCTGTGACTACCCCCTCACCTGGGCCTCGGCGCGCGAGGCGGCCCAGCTTTGTGAAGCGGTGGGCAAACGCATCTGCGACGCCCACGAGTGGGAAGGCGCGTGTGCAGGCTCGCTGCTGCCTCCGGAAGAGGAGTACGCCTTCGGCAAGCCCCGCAAAGAAATGAAGTCGCGGCACAACAGCAGCCGCGAACGGATCTGGTCGTACGGCAGTGAGCGCAAGCTCGAGTTATGCGCGACCAACTCCAACAAGAGCCCGACCTGCAAGCCGAGCGGCTTCCGCAAATGTGGCTCCAACACCTATCCGGCCGGCGCCTTCCCTCAATGCAAGAGCAGCTTTGGCGTGTACGACCTTCACGGCAACGCGGCCGAGCACATGAACTTCCCGATGAAGCTCGAACAGCTCGCGAGTCGCGGCGGCAGCGGCGAGACCGAGATGAAAGGCAGCTGGTTCATCTTCCAAAAGTACGACGCCCACGAGGATGACTGTCGCTTCCGTGCGCCCGATTGGCACGCCACCAAGCTGATGTCGCACGACAGCCACCAGAACTACCACCTCGGTTTTCGCTGCTGCAAAAACATCAGCACCACGCAAGCGCAGTAGGGCTTTGTAGCGCTCGCAGGGTCGTCTATCCGTTATTGATGGACTTCACCCCGTCGCCGCGCACGGCCGAGCTCGTAGGCAAGCTCAATGACTTTCTCGAGACGCACATTCTGCCGCTCGAACGGCGGATGTTGGAGGGGCGCTCGTTCACCTCGCTCTTGCCCGAGCTCGAGGCCGGGCGTCAGCGAGTCAAGGAGCTCGGCCTTTGGGGACCTCAACTGCCAAAGGCGTGGGGCGGGATGGGCCTCAGCCTCACCGAGCACGCTGCGGTAAGTGAGGTCCTCGGCCGAAGTCCGCTAGGCCACTATCACTTTAATTGCCAAGCGCCCGACGCCGGCAACATGGAGATTCTGCTCTCCTTCGGCAGTGACGAGCAGAAGGAGACCTTCCTCCGCCCCTTGGCCGAAGGCAAAATCCGCTCGTGCTTCTCGATGACCGAGCCGGACGCGGCAGGCTCCAACCCCACCTGGCTCGAAACGCAGGCGTTCCTCGACGGCGATGAATGGGTCATCAACGGCCGCAAGTGGTTCACCACTGCAGCCGACGGAGCCGCCTTCGCCATCGTCATGGCCGTCACAAAACCGGAAGCCCCGCCGCATATGCGGGCCAGCCAAATCATCGTCCCCACCGACACCAAGGGCTTTCGCCTCGTGCGCAATCTCCCAGTGATGGGAGAGGCTGGGGACGGCTACGCGAGCCACGCCGAGGTCGAATACGTCGATTGCCGCGTACCCAAAGCCAACCTGCTCGGGCCCGACGGCGCTGGCTTCTTCATTGCGCAAGAACGGCTCGGACCTGGCCGCATCCACCACGCCATGCGCTGGATTGGTATCGCCGAACGGGCCTTTGAAATGATGTGTAAACGCGCAGCCGAGCGCGATATCGCCCCGGGCAAGAAGCTCGCCCACAAACAGATCGTGCAAAGCTGGATCGCCGAGAGCCGCGCCAAGATCGACGCAGCCAGGCTGTATGTGCAACACACGGCCTGGCGCATCGAGAAGGAGGGCGCAGGCGAAGCGCGCGACGAGATCAGCGCGATCAAGTTCTTCGTCGCCGACGTGCTCACCTTCGTGCTCGATCGGTCCATCCAAACCCACGGCGCGCTCGGCCTGGTGGACGACACCATCCTCGCCTACTTCTATCGGCATGAACGCGCCGCACACATCTATGACGGCGCTGACGAGGTGCACAAAGTCAGCCTGGCCAAGCGCATCCTCAAGCGCTACGGAGCCCAGGTATGAGCGCGGAGAGCGCCTGGCTCGACCAGGCCAAACCGGTGCGCGCTGGTGAAGCAGTCGATCTCGAGCGGCTCGGCGACTTCATCCGGGCAAAGCTGCTACCCGAGCTTTCGAAGCTCGAGGTGAAACAGTTCCCTAGTGGCCATTCCAACCTCACCTACCTAATCGAGGCGCACACGCCCGCTGGGCCCGCTGTCGAGTACGTGCTGCGTCGTCCCCCGCTCGGTAACAAGGTCAAGAGCGCTCACGACATGGGCCGAGAGTTCACGATCCTCTCCGCCATTCGCCCGGCCTTCAGCAAGGTCCCAGCGCCTTTGGCCCACTGCGAGGACGAGGCCATTCTTGGAGCGCCGTTCTACTTGATGGAACGGCTCTCCGGCATGGTGCTGCGGCGCAAACTCCCAGCCCAGCTGAGCCTTGAGCCGGCGCAGCTTCACGCCCTGGCCGGCGCCTTCATCGAGACCTTCGCCGAGATCCACGAGCTTCCGTATGAGCGCCTCGGGCTCGCGACGTTGGGTCGCCCAGAAGGGTATGTCGAGCGGCAGGTGCTCGGTTGGGCCAAGCGCTATGAAGACGCCAAAACCGACGACATCCCCGCGATGGTCGAGCTCGCGACGTGGCTAACCGCCAATCAGCCGAAGCACTCTGCGGCGGCGCTCATCCACAACGACTTCAAATACGACAATCTGCTGTTTGACCCAGCCTCCTTCGAAGGCACCCCCCAGGTTCTCGTGCGCGGCGTACTCGATTGGGAGATGTCGACGATTGGAGACCCGCTCATGGATCTGGGGACGGCCCTCGCCTACTGGATTACCGCTTCGGATCCGGCCCCCTTCCAAACCTACACCTTTGGCCCGACCAACCTCCCGGGAGGGCCCACTCGCGAGGAGCTGCTGGCCCTGTATGACAAGCGGCGGCCCGGCCTGGTCCCTGACGACATGCGTTTTTACTACATATTCGCCCTGTTCAAAAACGCGGTCGTCGCCCAACAAATCTATCGCCGCTTCAAGCTGGGCCTCACGCAAGATGAGCGCTTTGGCATGATGATCTTCGCTGTGGGTATGCTGGCGAGCACCGGGCTCGAGGCCACGTCTGGAGCGTTTCTACGATGAAGCCCTGGTCTACGCAGAGTTCGCGCCTGGTCTACGTAATTGTGTACCTGGTCGCCCTGATCATCGCCGCCGTCGCCTACCGCAGCTTGCCCGGGGCGGACGCCTACCAGCGCCTGCTCTTGGCCAGCGCCATCGCCAGCGGCGCGCTGTTCGCGGCGGGCCTCTATCTCAAGAACTCCAATACCTATGACGTCTATTGGAGCATCGTCCCCATTCTTTACGGCTTTTTGTGGATGGGTGAAGCCAACGCCTGGTCCTCGCCTCGCGCGCTCTTGGCCTTGTTCGTCACCGTCTTTTGGGGGCTGCGGCTCACCTACAATTGGGCCCACCACTTTCAGACCTTCGACGTCGAAGACTGGCGCTATGTGGATCTGCGCAAGAAGACCGGCGGTGCCTATCCAATAGCGAGTCTATTTGCGCTTTATGGCCTGCCCTTCACGCTGGTCTCGCTTGGCACCCTGCCACTCTACACAGCTATTCACAGCACAGCGCCGCTCGGACTACTGGACTACGCGGGGCTCGTGACGGGCGTCGTGGCGACAGTGCTGGAAGCTGTTTCGGACGTCCAACTCAGCCGCTTCCGAAAAGAGAACCGGGACCCGGCCAAGTTTCTTCAGACCGGCCTATGGGCCTATTCGCGCCACCCAAACTATTGCGGGGAAGCGCTGTATTGGTGGGCCAGCG
Source organism: uncultured delta proteobacterium (assembly GCA_903892415.1). Classification (GTDB taxonomy): domain Bacteria; phylum Myxococcota_A; class Polyangia; order Polyangiales; family Polyangiaceae; genus Xiheicaenibacterium. The sequence continues at coordinate 12,248 of CAITIQ010000266.1, forward strand.
CGCTGTTCGGGCTAGCCGTCCGCCCCTCGCTGCTGATGTGCGCGGGAGCGGCGGGCGTTACCGCGATGATCCTGTTCGCCAGCATCCCCATGGCGGAAGAGCGCGCCTTGGCCAAGCGTCCGAGCTTCGCCGACTACCAGCGTCGCGTCTCCCGGCTGATACCGTTCTTCCCGAGGAGCTAGCGCAGGACCGTAACCTCCGCCCCGACCGCGATCATCCCCTCGACCTTCACAGTCGCGTTCTGACCGAAGAACACCTCGGAGCCACGCTTGCGGCTGTGCGCCAATGCGGCGAGCACGCCGGGCGCTCGCACTGCACGGTCCGGATCGAGATCAACCACCACGCAGCGTGCGCACGGCTTGACCAACTCGAGCCGTACGTCGCCAATCGCGAGCTCCCGCCAGCCATCTTCCGCAAACGGCGGTGCCCCGGCGATCACCAGGTTTGGCCGGAAGCGTCGAGCGTCGATCGGCGTCGCAACCTCGCTAGCGATGGCAGCCACCGAAGCGCTCGTCGTCACCAGCATTGGAAAGCCATCGGCGAAGGAGACCTCGCCCGACGCATACCGTGCGTCCACAGGACGGGAGTAGCCGGCGCCAAGCTTCACCACGCGGGCCAAGCGCCCAAGGACGTGAGTGATGAAGCCCGCAGCGACGGGACCACAATCTTCCGCCACCACTTCGTCCTCCCAGACTCGGACCTTAACGGCTGGGCCCGCAGCGCTCTCGATGCGCACCGACTCGCCCGCCGCCGAAAGTTCAATCGACGGCTCCGCGATCAGCGCATGAACCTTGCCGAGCTCGGGGTGCTCGCGCTGCGAGAGGAAGTTGCCTCGCTCATCCACCACCATCAGAACGCGATCAAACGCTGGCCCTCGCTCGCCGATGAACACCTCTTGCACAGCGTTGCCGGCGCCGGCCTTGAGTGGATAGACGGTTAGCGCAGCAACGCTAAGCTTCATTGGGCGTAGGTTCGTTCGAGATAACGGACAATGTCGGCGGACTCGAACATTTCAACGTTCTCATTCGGGTCTACGAGATAGGGGACCATCATCTTACCGGAGCGCGCGACAAACTCGGAGCGGAAGGCGGAGCCCTTGCCGAGGTTGTGAAGGCGATACGGAAGCTCAAGCGAAGAGAGCGCTTCGCGAACGATGCGCGAATACGGAGAGGCCTCGAAGCTATAGAGCTCGAGTGGCTTTTCGGGCGCACGAGACGGTCGCAGCCTGCCCATCGTAGGTCGCAGCGCGCTGGCGACGACCGAGCGCATGGTCGTAACCGGCCCCAAACGCAGGGAGAGCGGGACCTCACCGGAGCCGTAGGTCTCCGCGAGGTACTTCACAATCTCGTTCGACTCGTACATCTGACGCTCGCTGTTCGGGTCGACGAGGAACGGGAACATGGCCTTGCCGCCCAGCTCGGTAACGCGCGGACGAAAGCGCGTTCCGCCGGGCGGGCACGGATAAACCATCACGCCTAAATCGAACATCGTAAGCGCCTCGCGAACCTTGCGGCAAAACGGGCACGACTCGAATTCGTACAGCTCGAGCAAGCGCGCCGGCGTGCGCGCGCGCGTCGCGACCGTCCACCCCAAGCCCCACGAGGCGACGCTGACAAGCGACGAGCTGACCACGTCCACGGTTCGGTTCATCGCGCGTTTATAGCTGGATTGAGCGGCAAAACGGCACACTGTCTGGCCCGAGAGAACAATGATCAGTGAATGAACACTTCTTCACTTGCGCATAATGAGTGAGTCCTCAATTATGTGCCGATGGCACGACCGACCGTCATCCAGACAGAAAATATTCTCGAAGCGGCGCGGGTCGTCTTCTTGGAACGCGGCGTACAGGCCACCAGTGCGGAGGTCGCGCAGCGAGCTGGCGTCTCGGAAGGGTCCATCTTCAAGCGCTTCAAAACCAAGTCGGAGCTTTTCCAAGCGGCGATGGGGATGAACGTGGAAGACCTGCCGAAGGCTTTGGAGGTCTTGCCCAGCCTGGCAGGCACCAGCACGGTCGAGGAGAACCTGGTGCTGACCGCGCACCAAACCATCGGCTTCTTTCAACGCCTGATGCCGATCATGATGATGCGTTGGGCCAACCCGAAGAGTTGTTTGGTGGCTGAATGCGCCGGTGATGAGCCGCCCCCGCTGCGAGCTCAGCGGCACGTCGCCGACTACCTCGCCGAGGAAGTACGGCTTGGGCGTCTCGATGCGTCGGTGGACACGCAAACCGTCGCGCGAGCATTTCTCGGAGCGCTGTCCAGCTACGTCTTCAGCGAGCTGATCGCCCAGAACAGCTCGAGCGTTCGCATCGAGTCAGACCGCTACGTCGAAGGCTACGTACGCACACTCCTGCGCGGGATGGCCGATCCGCGGGAGATTGAGTTGGGGTTGGTGCCGGAGTCGCAAAATCGCGCCCGCAGCTCCGCTCGACCTGAGGCAGCGCGCTCGGCCTAACAGGCTTCCAGAAAACGACTGACCACGCCTATGCTCCGCGACGGTGAAGGACTTCGTCGCCCAGCTCTCTAGCGCATCTGGACAGTCGCTCGGGCTGGTGTTGGCGGCGGCGCTGACGGCCCTTGCCTACCTTTTGCTCCCGAGGAGCGAGGCCAAGTCGGCCAAGCAGCCGCTGCTGTTTTTGGTGGGACATGCGCTGATGCGCGGTCTTCTCGGCCTGCTTCAAGCGCCGTCGTCGCTGCATACTACGGTCAATCTCGTCGCGCTCACGCTGTTGCTCTTGGCAGTCGGTCGGGCAGCGGTGCTGCTCGTGGTCGAGGCACTGTTTGTACATCGGCTCGCCCGGCCGCTACCCAAGATCATCCGCGACATCATTCAGGCGGTTGTTTACTTCTTCTTGTTGCTCGCGTTCCTGCAGCAGGTAGGCGTTGAACCAGGCCAACTTCTGACCACCAGCGCGCTGCTCACGGCTGCTGTCGGTCTGGCGTTGCAAGACACGCTCGGCAATCTCGTAGCGGGTTTGTCGGTACAGGTTCAGCAGCCGTTCACTGTTGGTGACTGGATTCAGTTCGACACCGATCCGAAGAATGTAGGCCGTGTCGTCGAGATCAATTGGCGAGCGACGACGCTGCTAACGTTGGATGAGTTTCATGTGGTGGTACCGAATGGTCAGCTCGCCAAAGCGCCGCTGCGCGTCTTTACGCGGCCGACCAAGGTCGTTCGGCGCAACGTATTCGTCCACGTCAGCTACGCCATTCCGCCCAAACGCGTGCATAAGATCGTGCTCGAGGCGCTCAAAGGCGCACAGCTGGTCCTCACCTCACCCCCACCCAACATCGTCACCAACAACTTCGACGAGTCGGGCATCGAGTATTGGATCCGCGTCTACATTGACGATTACGCCAAACGCGATATCGCCGACGGAGTCGTACGCGACCGCCTCTGGTATGCCTTCAAACGGCACGGCCTTTCGATTCCGTTCCCGCAGCGCGTAGTGCACTTGGAGCAACACTCCGACGAAATCCGTGAACGTGAGCATTCGGCGATCGTCCAAAAGCAACGCGAAGTTTTGTCGAAGGTGGATTTCCTATCGGTCATTCAGGAGGACCTCCTGAGTGAACTTGCGGCCCGGGCGAATACACGCCTCTTCTCGACCGGAGAGCTCGTTGTGCGCCAAGGCGAGGAATCGTCCGAGCTCTTCATCGTGACGCGCGGAGAGGTCAGCGTCGTGCTCTCGGTGGAGAACGCTGAACGTGAGGTGTCACGCCTGGGTGCGGGGCAGTTCTTTGGCGAGATGGCGCTCGTGACCGGAGAACGACGCAAAGCTACCGTCAAGGCAGCCACGGAGTGTGAGCTGCTGGTGATCACCCGAGTCGCGTTCGAGGAGGTCCTGCGCAAAGCTCCCGAAGCCGTTGAGGCGTTGGGCCATGTGCTCGCGCGGCGTCAGGTTGAGCTCGGCCATCATGAGGCCGCCATGTCAGTCGACGATCAGAAGCTCGAGGTGGAGCGGGAGTCCAACGTGCTTATCCGCAGGATCAAAAAGCTCTTTTCCATCGGCTGAGCAGACTGGCACGAATCATCGGCACAAGAGTCATTGGCACAAGCCGGTCTGCACCAAACTCTCCTTGGCCTGCACACACACGCCGCGCATGAAGATCGGGTCTGGGTTGTGGTCGAACGACTCTCGAAAGGTCTTGGCTGTCTGCTCGAGCGATAGGCGAACGTTGCCTGACATGTTCTTCGAACAGGCAATCACCGTGGCCAAGTAGTCATCACACTCCCGGATGCCGGTTCCCTCGAGCATAGGCTCGCCGGACGCCGCTGGAGCGGCCTTGCCCTCGGGTGCGGTCGAGGAAGCGGGAACACTGGGCTGAGACGTAAGCGGCAATAGCAGGAGGACTGGGGCGTTGAGCGTGGTCCACTCCAACGCAACGCCGCCGTCATGCTCTGCGACGACCAATCCAAGCGCTGAGGTGAAGCGCCGATCGCCCTCGAGTCTGACCGCATCGAGCGGCAACGCAAGCGCCTCGATCGCCTTGCGCCGCGCCGGAGGCTGCTTGAGTAAAGCGTCGGCAAGCCGGCCCGAGTCCAGCCACAAAAGCGCGTTCAAGCGCTTGGGCAACGCGAGCCGAGCCCGACGATGAGCCTCGTCTTTCTTCAGGGTGTCCCGACCTCCGCGCAGCGTGGTGGAGATCGACTGAACCGCGCTTCGCCTTCCAATCGCGATCACAATATGTGTGCGATCCTCGAGCGAGACGGCAAGGTCCGGCAAGCCTTCACCACTCTTGAGCGGCTCGGCGGTAAAGCCCCCTCGCTCGCCCTCGACGAGGTACTTCCCCTCGGTCTTCCGTTCGAACAGGGCCCGTAGATCACGCAGCCAGTCCTCCGCCGTTGACGGATCACGAACCTCGATCAAAGCAGCGATGGCCCCCTGCTCGAGGAGCCGAGCAGGATCTGTCCAGGTGCGTGGGTCGAAGCCCGAATCGGGGATGAACCCGACGACAAGCTCTGCGCCCAAGGCCTCGAGCAGAGCCGTCAACGTCCCGTCGTATTCGCGTTCGATCTCCGCAAGAAGCTGATGAAAGGCTCGCGACAACTGTGGGTCGAGTGCGTCGACCGTCCTGAGGATTTCGCGGGCCGCCTCCTTTGGTGGAGCATCAGGCTGGCAGCTCAGCGCCACGTACGCGAGCGTATCTTCGGGCAAGCGGTCTGCGAGCGTAAGTTCGCTCGTCTCGAGCAGAGCAGCGCCTTCGTATACGGCATCCCCCTTCAACTCGAGGTGCGCGGTCGCCAACAAGCCCTGCGGCTTCCACTGCGCACTCGCGAACCAAGGGCCCGTCTGGTCGAAGAAATCTGCTCGAACACCGAGCGAGGTCTCAGGGTCCACGTACCCGAGCAAACCTGCGCCGCGCTCGAAGGCGGCGGTTTGGAAACGTTGGCTGTCGGCCAGCGCGGACTTGTCCCTCGCTGCCACACGCGCGACGTCCAACGCCATCTCGCGTGTGCCAACCACCAGCAGCCGCTCTTTCCTCAACGCGACCACACTTGTCCTGGCGGCGCCGCCGCGCGTGAGCTTGGCGCCTGCTGGTGGCGTGGTCTCGAGGGCGGCGAGCTGATTCGTCAGGAGCTGGGTGTAATCGAGGTCCGAGCCCGCCTTGTCCTCCAGCGTCGGCGTCACGCGATACTCGTGCGCTTCGAATAGAGCGTCACTTCTCTCGAAGCGGTCACTGCGCAGCAGCGACTCCAGGCTCGCCTCGGACGCAAATCGAACGATCACGATCTGCTCGAAGGCGGAACCACGCCGTGCACCAATCGGCTCGAGGCCTCGCGCCGCCCATGCCACCGACTCGACGTTCTCGAGCAGTGAGCGTGCATCAGCAGCGCTCAAGCCGAAGGCATCGGCGATCGCCTCAGCGAGCTTCTCGAGCTCGGCCTTCGGCTCGAGCTCCTTTGGGTCGATCCCGTCGATGCTCATCGCTTGGGCGAGAAACCAGCGAGGGTCGGATATCTCGACGTAAAGCTGTGCATCTCGCGGGGTGAACGCGGCGAGCCTCGACTCGGGCCGTCGGACGAGGAAGTGAAAGCCCAAGGCGAGCGCGCTCACCAACAAAACAGCGAAGACTGCCACGACGAACGTGACAGTCTTCTTCGATCGAGATTTAGGCTCGCCCACGTCGTTCTGCATGCGCGTGAGCTGTAGAGCCTAGCTCACTCAGTTGCACATCGGTGGCAGGGACTCGATCATCTTCTTGCAGCTCTCCGCGAGAGCCGCACGAGAAGCCGGGTTGGCCGCCGAACTCTTGAAAGTCTCTGCAGTCTCCATCATGGTCTTGCGAATCTGGTCAGCACCAGAGCCCATCTTGTCCGCGCACTTGTACATCCGCGAGAGGTAGCTGTCACAGTCGCTGATACCCGTCGTCGCCGGGCCGCCGCTGCTGCTACCGCCGCCTGGAGGGTCAACACGCTTCGGCAGCTCTTCAGAGTCCCCATCTCCTCGACGCGGTTCGGGCGCCGCAGTCAGCAAGCCGATGAAGCTGGCCACCCCAAGCACAGGGGCGTTCAAGGTGCTGACGTCGATCGTCAAGAGTTCATCCTTGAACTTGAGGCGAGCATTCGCCGCCACGACCATTCGCGAGTCTCCCTCCAAAACGATCGAGTCGAGGCTGAAGCCCTTCTTCTTGAACGTCTTCTTCATGTCGTCGGCATCCTCGAGCAGCTTCTTCGCGATCCGGCCGGCGTCGACGTAAAGGAAGGCCTGACCTTTGTCCCCAACGGCGCTAAGCGCGTTCTTGTGCCCCTTGTCTGACTTGAGGTTGTCTCCGTCACCGCCGAACACCGCCTTGGCGGATTCGACCCGCTTCTTGCTCCCGATCACCACAAGGATGTGTTTCTCATCCTCAACCGTGACCGACAGCTGACCGCTGAAGAAATCCTGCAGCTGCTCGCCTGCCTCGACGGTAAAGCCCCCATCCTTCTTCTTGATCTCGACAGCCTCTTTGCCTTTCTCTTCGATCGTATCTTTGAGGCCTTTGACCAGCTTCTCAGCCTTGTCCTTGTCCTCAACGTCGAAAATCGCGATGAAGGCCATGTGCTCAGCGGCTTCCTTGGCTGCGTCTACTTTGCCCTGACGTCCGGACTTCATCAGGGTGCTTACGTCAACCTTGTTGTCTGAGGCGATCGCCAGCACGCCCTCGTCGCCCACGGCATCGATCAGGGTGTCGAGCTTGAAGCCAACGTTCTTGTCCAACTCATCGAGCGCTTCCTCCAGGGACTTGCCGGTCGAATCACTGTCGGACTCAGCGGCCTTGATCAGCGCCTTCTGAACGGCCTTGCCGTCTCCCTTGAACTTCGCCGAGAAGGCGAGGTACGCGATCGTATCTGCGGGAAGCTTCTCGTAGAGCTTGTAGGAGGTTTCCTCGGCCATGAGGTCATCCGACTTCGGCACCTTCTTGCCCTTCAGCTCAACGTGCCCGTTCATCACCAGGCCACCGTCGTGGAACTTCACGGAGCCAAGGATCGGACCAACATCGCTGAAGAGGTCCTTCTTGTCGGACTTGTCGGCGTACTCCGGGTTCATGAAGAACAGAACGGAGCTACCGCTTTCCCACTTCGCCTTCTTGAAGGCGTCGTTGTCCTTCAGACTCTCTTTTCCGTCCTTGATGATCTTGCCGACATCTTCGACGACGCTCTCCTCACCAGCAGCAAAGAGCGATTCGTCCTCGAACCAGACAAGAACCTTTCCGTTCTTCTGCTTCTTCTTCTTTTTGCTGTCGTCCTCATCCTCCTCGTCGTCGTCGCCTTTGGACTTCTTTTGTTTGGCGTCGCCGAAGTCGTTGAACGCTGACTCAAACACACTGAGTTTCTCGCGCTTGTCGGAGTCCACCTCCTTGCGCGTGATGGTGTACTGGACGCCTCCAGCGAGAGCGCCAACCTTCTCGAAGCGCTTCGAGGCAAGCAGCGGTTCGACCACCTTGGCCTTGCTCATCTTGATCAGCGTGACGCCTTCTTTGGACGGCCCAAAGTCGTCGTCCTTTCGCTCGATGCGGCGCGAGGCCACGGCGGCAGCCTCAACACCGGTGAGGAGGTCTTCAGCCTCCTCCTTCTTCAGGTCGAAGGAGGAGGAGAAGGCCTCGATGATGTCGCCCTTCGACTTATCGGCGTCGAGTTCCTTCTCGTTGAAGACGTCCATCCCAATCGCGTTGATGAGCGCCTTGGTCGTGCTGGGAACCTCGACGTAGGTCTCGGTATCTTTGGGTGCGTACTTGGCGAGTTTGGAGCCGGCGGACATGAACCAGAAGTATGCGCCAACGCCTCCACCGATCAGCACCACCGCAGCGATGATGCCGGCGATGAGACCGGTCTTGCTCTTGGCGGCTTTTGGAGCGGCAGGAGGAGCGCCGGGAGCTGAAGCCTGGGTCGGCCCCGGAGGCCCACCAAAGCCGCCTCCACCTGGAGGAGGACCATAGCCTCCGCCGCCAGGAGGTGCGCCACCGGGAGGAGGACCGTAGCCTCCGCCGCCAGGAGGTGCGCCACCGGGAGGAGGACCGTAGCCTCCGCCACCAGGAGGTGCGCCGTAGCCGCCTGGTGGGCCGCCGGCGGTGTGAAGTACATCTTGTCCAACAGGTCCGTTCATCGCTTCATCCTTCAAAGAGCGGGAGCCGACCCCCGCGGCGCGGCAGACTACTCTATCCAGGAACTTTGTGCGGAGAACCGGCTGCGCTCGGACGTGTCAAACGGGGACTGGACCTGACCAGAAGCCGGCGAAACGCAGCGCCCAGAACACCACCATGGCCAGCGCGATCGGGACTCCAACACGCTCCACCAACTTCCGCAGTTTCAACGGCAAGCGCGGCGATCCGCTCCGCCAATAACGCACTCCTCCAACGCCAAGCAGGCAGGCCAAGAGCGGAGAAACGACAAACGCAAAAGGCTGCAACGCGAAGGCGAAGCGAAGATTGCCTCGTAGAATCTCGAGCGTTGCGCGGGTCAGCCCGCAGCCGGGGCAGGGGCACCCCGTAAGCCGTGCCACGGGACAGAGTTGTACCCGTGACCAAACCAATAAACCAACGGCCCCCACAACCCCCAGCACAGTAGCCGCGCGACCGATGCGCAACGGCCATCGCCCGCCCGATTGGACGGGCGATCCCTCCACTTCAGTTAACTTCGTTGAAGGCGTTGACGACGATGAACGGAACGGCGGGCCCGAAGAACAACGACACGCCCATCACGAGCCCCGCAGAAACTTTACCACCCGTGACGTGCTGAACTCCCTGCGCCCACTTCCAAATCCAGAGGATGTTGAGAATCGGGATCAGCAGGTGCCAACCCGGCGGAATCTGTGCACCGCGCGTGTTCATTTCATCCTTCGTGCTCAACATCCAAATCAAGCTGTAGAGACCGCAGGTCACGCAGCTGAGCAGAAAGACCGTTACCGCGCTTCGCTTTGTCATTTGTTCTTCCTTGTGCAGCCACCTTCTCTGAAGGCAGCGGGCCGTTACCAGAAGGACGCAACCAGCAAGCGTCCTCGTTTCGCGGGAGGCTACGAAGTCGGAGCCAACACCGTCAACTGGCTGCGTGCTACGAAAGTGAAGCGCGGTTATTCCCTTGCAGCTCGATTCTCCGAGCTAGACCGTTCTACGGCTCAAAAGCAGCGGGTTGCGACCGCATCAACGACACCTTGCGCACCTCCGTCTACCTTGACATGCACCAGCGTTGGGGTGATCGCCACGACCTCCACCGAGCCGACCGACCAAGGCGTGACCTCGCTGCTGCATAGCCCGCCGGTCGCCGAAGTCAGCTCACTCACGGTGACCCCGCTTCCTTCTGCGACGGAGAACGTGCCTGGGAATTGATTGTCGATGCCCAGGACCACCTCGAGCGTACCGCGCGTGTCACTGCATTCACCCAACCGCGCCAAGGGGTCCGCACACAATGCGCCTGCTGCCGGCTCGCTGCGATCGATGAACACGTGCAAAGGCTCGGTGATGGGCTCAGGTGCTCCAGGATCGCCGCCGCCAGCGCCAGAGCCACCAGCGATCCGCGTCGCATACAGCGAGTCCAACTGGCTCTGATTCAGAGCGACCGCTTGTTGCGGCAGGTTGGGGTTCTGGCAACGCGGGACCAGCTTCGACTCCTCGAGCTCAGCGATGCTGGGCGAAAGATCGCTGAAGCGGACTTCCACGGAGAACTCATCGATGGCTACAACCTCGAGGTTGCCTGACATTACCCCCTCTGAGCATCCCTCGTCCGTCCCTTCGGTCGAACGATAAGTCGGCCCGGCGCCAAGCTCCTCCAGCTGGTCCAGCGACACGACGGCTCCCACGTATTGAAGCGCCGGCGGCAACGGTACCTCGACCTCCCAAGCGCTAGCGCCAGCACAAGAAAACTCACTGACGAAAGGCTCCGCGCAAAACCCTTCCCCGCTCGATAGCTTGATCAGCAGCGTGCCGGACGGCGCCGTTCCCGTACGAGTTGCCACGCTCTCCCAAGGTGTTGCGACCCCAGCAAAGAGCACGGGGTTGCAATCCTCACCGCAACACTCGTCTACGAAGCAACTAGCGCTTTCACAGACGTCAGGGTCACACCCCACCGCGCCCAAAGCCAAGAAGGTTGCGAAGCCAAGAGAACCAAGCACACGCATCAGATTTGTCACAATCGCCGGACTGCAAGCTCCTTGCCACTACACCTGCGCACCAACCGTTGGGGAAGACGCGCCAAGTCTCCGGGAGCGTGTCCAATTGTGCCACCTGCGCGGCACACAGGTCCTAGCCTGGCCCGTTCAACACAGTTCCGCCCCAACCGCGAGCCGGCACCCCGACCACGACCTCCTGAACGGTGTGGTCGTTGTATGGCATCGGCAAGTACAACGCATCGACGCGGAATCCGCCGACGCCATTGCCGAATACAGCACCATGCCCGTACTGCGTTGGCTCGGCCGACCAATCCACGAAGACCGAGACTTCCCCCGCGGCAGTCACCTTGAACAACTGCGACGACGAAAAGTTCGCCACATACAGATTGCCGCACACGTCGGTGGCCACGCCATCAATCCAGACCTTCTCCTCGGATAGCTCAGCGAACGGCTTGAGCTCCGAAATCGCGTTTAAATCGTCGTCCAGGTCCACCACACGAACGTCGCCTTCCGAAACGCCCGTCATCCCGACATACAGTTTGCGCAGGTCGGGGCTGAAGTCGAACACGTGCGCGTAGGCACCGGAGCCAAGGTCAGGAACGCTCACCACCGTCTGCGCGAGGCCGGTTATACCGTTCAGTCGTCGAATCGCCGTAGCCTCAGCAAGGTAGATACGGCTGTCGGGTCCAATCCGCAGGCCATAACCGTACACCTCAGAATTAATTGTATATCGCTGAGCGTCGGGAGTAATCCCGAGAACGCCTTCGGGAGCCGCGAGAATCAGGTGACCGCTACCGTTGAAAGCGATCTGCTCGGCAAAAACGTTAGCCAAGTACGGAGACCATGAACCGTCGTACGTTGACCGAATCAGGTTATTCGAGGAGTCCAGACCAAACACCTCTCCCAATGGTGTAAACGCCAAACCATGATAACCGCGGGGCCCCGAGAGCACCGTTATCGAGCTGGGAGCCGCGGGGGCCAAAAGACAATCGAACGACCCGCTCGCTCCACCACCTCCCGTGGAGCTTGCACCGGCCAGCCCCCCTTCACCACCGAGGCCACCAGCCCCACCAACGCTGGAAACCCCGCCTTGTCCACCCGTTGGTGGTTGCGAATCGGAGCAAGCGGCGAGCCCCACGAGCAGGGCAAGGAAGGACCTCACTCCGCTAGGATGCACCGGGGCGAGGACGACGCCAAGGCTGTACCTTGGCAGCCTATCTCCCCGTACGGACGAGCGCAGGATTGGCGTTCGTGCCGACCGCGGCGGTGAGAGAGACGCGAGAGCGATGGTACTCAAACAAGGCATCTACCTCCCGCAGGCCGGCCTCGAGCGCAGTCTGCTCACGCAAGTTGACGAACAAGAGGCTCGAATCACCGAGCTCAAATTTGTCCCGCTCCGCTTGCATCAAGACCCGCGCAACATCCACCTCTTCATGAGCAATGAGCACGCGCTTTCGGCTGAATTCCACGGCGCTCGCAGCATCTCGCACGTCCGTTGCAATCCGCTCGGCGGTGAAAGCAGACTGCGCCTCCGCTCGTGCGATCTGCGCCTCTGCTGCCTTTACACGCCCGTCAGCCACATTCCTCTCGATGGGAATGTCGACTAGAAGGGATAGCTCCAGCTCGAACGGGCTCCGCTTATCCGACCCCTGTCCCAGGTCTTGCGAGCCCAGCACGGTAAAGTCAATCGCAGGTGCCCGTTGATTGCCTGCCCATTCGCGCTCGACGAGGGACTGATCACGTTGTCCCCGCAGACGTCCCAACTCCGGCCTGCGCGCCAAGGCATCGGCAACGGTCGCTTGTTCGGCAAAGACTTCCGGAGCGGGCTTGGGCAGCGACACTGGTAGGTCCTTGGCCGAAAGCAATATCGGCAAACCGTCCTTGTTCCGATAGTAGAGGGACAACTCAAAGGCCGCCTGAGCCAGACTGCGCTCGGCGGCGACAACCTGCTGCTGGCGTTGAAGAATGACGCGCGAGTTCTCGATCACCTCGAGCTCTGGGAGATCGCCAGCGAGCGCGCGCGCCCGAATGGCTAGGTCACGCTCCTCGGCGATCGACAACATCTCGCGAACCAGGGTCAAGCGGCGACCAGCGGCGGCCCAATCCCAATAGCGAAGGGCAGCAAGCCGAGCGAGTTCAATCTGCCGCTCTGCAACGCTGAGCTCGGCGAACTGCGCCCCGATCTCAGCACGTTCGATGTTTGCACGCCTTCGATCGATCGGGCCATTGCGCCATATCGGCAGGATGGCGCCCGCTCGCACCTCTCCCGCCTCATTGGTTATCTGCTTACCGTCATAGTCAGCAAAGGAGTCACTACCCCAGCGATAGCCCCCAAAGAGCGTCAATCCCCAGTAGGGGGTGGGCACCTCCACCACTGTATCGATACGGCCGGACGGGTACCCTCCGAGCGGGACAACCGTACCGCGGGTTCTCCACGCGACGTCGAATGCTCCCTCCGCCGATTGCAGATCTCCTTCGGCCATGCCTCGTTCGCGCGCAGCAGCGTCGAGCAAAGGGTGTCGCGCATCGAGCGTCGCCAGCACATCCTCCCACGTGACCGCAGGGTTCGCGGTTGGCTCCGCAGCCGTCTCAGCAACGGGAATCGGGGTATCGAGCGAGGGGGCCTCCTGGGCGCGCGCAGCGAAGGCGAAGCCGCCAAGACTAGCAATCGCGAGCAGTTTGAGGAGCTTCATCACTTCTTCGTATCCCCGCTACTTTTCCCGCCCTTTGCGTCCGCCTGAGTTGGTGGTTCGCTCAAGTTGGGCGGGAAGCCATTGAACTGTCGCCATAGCTCCCACCCCAGCGGAACCTCGTCCATCAGAATCCAGCCGTTGGCTCGAACCCCCTGGCGTAGATAGGCGCTACTCGGCCAAAGTGCACCGTCCCTGGGAACGACCAACACCCGGAACTTGCCCTTGCCATCATCGGTTGCGTCGACCAAGGCGACCTCTCCCTCGAACGTTCCGACGGCGATGGAGGGCCAGCCACCAAATTGCACCGCTGGCCAGCCTTCGAACTGCAAGTTCACTCGGCGTCCTTCGTGAACGAGCGGAACGTCATTGCCATCAATCCACAGTTCAACCGCTCGAGCATCGGTATCGGGAACCAGCACAGCAAGGGCATCTCCCGACTTGACCTGTTCGCTTCCTTGGTTGGCGATGAGCCGGAGCACCACACCATCCCGCGGCGCAACCACGGCCTGTGTGCTCTGCCGCGCCAGGCGCACGTCAATACGTGAGAGTTCAGCCTCGGCATTGGCCTGTTCAGCCTTCGCCGAGGCCAGGTTGGCCTCGGCGTCTTCGACTAGCGCTGAACCATCCGAGCGGACCTTCAGCCCATCGCTCTGCACCGCAAACACGTCACTCTCGGCAGCACGCAATGAAGCTCGAGCTCGATCGAGGTCGGTCAGCGCTCGCGCATGATCGAGCTGGGCCAACTCGAGGCTCCGTCGAGATGCGATGCCTTTGCTTTCGAGCTCTACCTGCCGAGCGATGTTGGCCGTGGCCACCTTCTCAGTGGCCAAGGAGGCCGCGACGGCTTGTTCGGCAGCTAGTTCACGCTGAACCGCCATTGCGATCCTAGAGTTCGCTGCATTGATGGCACTCTCGCGTGAGGCTTTGAGCGCGGTTGCCCGCTTCTCGATGCTCCCTTGCCGACTGACGGCGGCTGCGATTCGCGACTCCACTGCCGTGCGCTCCGCCTGGAGCCGGGTAAGCATCAGAGGGTCATTGTCGGAGATATCAACCACTGGGTCGCCAGCGGACACCCGCGAGCCTTCACGGACATGCCAGCGGACGATGCGGCCTTCCACAGGCGCCTCAATCAGTTGCTGACGCTCCAGCGGCGCATACGCCACGACTCGCCCCGTCCCGGTTGAGTTCTGAACCCAAGGGATGAACGCCAGGGCGAAGCCGGTTGCGACCAACACCAAAGACAGGATCCGCGCTAGCAAGTAAGTGCTGGGCCGCGATCGAACTCGGCGCATGGCAGCGCTTCGCTCGAGGTGTTTCTCAGTCTGTGCCAAGGCACTCATCGGAGCTCCTTCGGAGGCAGAGTCGCTGTTCCGCGTTGTCCTATGGCCTTCCGCCGGTCACAGAAACTCGCCACGCTCTCGAGACCAGTCAACACGAGCAGCGTCGTCCTACCATTACACACCGTTTGCAGACACGCCTCCAAGTCGTGCAGCGAGCCTTCCTCCAGACCGTCGAGTAAGCCGTCGATCACCAGCAGCCGAGGCTTTCCTGAAAGGACTCGCGCGAGCATCAGTCGCTGAGCTTGCCCCAAAGAAAGTGGATTGCCACCCGCAAGTAGTCTGGTACTCACCCCATTGGGCAGGCGAGCCACGGCGTCGCTTAGCCCAACCGCCGCGAGCGCCGCGTGAACGTCAGATGGTGAGACATTCGGACGCCACAGAGCGACATTGTCGTAAAGCGTTCCCTCGAAGATCTCGACGTCACGTACCAAAGCGACGTGTCGACGCAGCTCATTCAAACCGAGTTCACGGACGTCCACGCCGTCAACGAGGATCGAGCCGCGAGCGACCGTCCGGAGGCCAAAGATGATGTCGGCGAGGGCGCTCTTTCCCGCGCCATGATTACCAAAGACGGCAACCCGTTCCCCTGCATCGACCGAGAGCGAAAGGTCGTCAAACACGGGTGCCCGCCCTGCGTGGGCAAATCGAACCGACGTTAAGTCGAGCTTGGCAGGCCCGGAAAACGGGAGGCTGCGGGTAGCCCCTTCCCCTTCGAGCGGCAGGTCTGTAACGCTGCCGATCTTCTCGAGCGAGGTACGCAAATCATAGAAGCTCTCGAGGTGCTTACCGAGCTTCGCTACACCGGCCACGACACTGGTAACCACGAGCTCAGCCGCAACCAATTGGCCTACAGTTAGCTGTCCCTCGAGAACTAGCAGCCCACCAATCGCCAGTAGCGAAGCGCTGGCGACCGCCTGCAGCACAACGGCACCAACGATCTGCCTGAACACGATAGCGAAATGCTCGCGACGCATTGCTAGGTAACGCGAGGCGAGATCGTCCGCTCGTTCGAGAGCAGCCTCTTGATTCATGCGGAAAGCGATTGGGCTCCGGGCGACGTCCTCCAACCACGCCACCAGCTCATACTTGGCAGCAGACTCCTCCAAGCTCGTGGGCACGGCCTTGCGCCCCATACCCCAGACAATCGTACCGACGGCAATGATGAGCACGAAGTCAAACGCCAGCAGGAACGGGTGATAAAACGCAAGCAGCACCATGCCCACGATGGCCTGAAGCACGAGCAACGAGCCGTCGAGCAACAGCGAGCTCACTGCCTTTTGCGCGGTGATTACGTCGAAGAAACGGTTGACCTTCTCCGGCGCGTGGACCCGGTCGAAGGCATCTACTTTGATCCGAGGGAGACGGTAGGCGAACTCGGTTGCGGCCCGCACGAATAGCCGCTCCTGCAGCCTCTCGACCACTCGCGCCTGCAACGCTCGCATCAGCCCGTTGAAGGCGAGGCAGGCCAGCACCAGCAGCGTCAATATGAGGAGCGGCTGGACCAGCGCTCCGAATACCACTGTGTTGACGACAGCCTGAACGGCTACCGGTACGGCCAGGGCCGTGAGGCCGATGAACGAGGCGTACACCAAGACTGACAGCAGGTCCTCACGTTCGAGGCGCATCAGCGAAAGCAGTCGCTCGAGCCCGCCATGACCGTGATGGCCGTGCGCATCATCGCTGTCGCCTTCCCCACCGTGAGTCAACGGCAAGGCCAGTTCGGCGCCTGCACAGCTCAGCTTTTCGCTATCCGACGCCGCACCAGTCTCTTGTTGAAACTCCCGAGCGGAGAGCCAGCGGCTCTCACTGTCCTCGGTCCAAACAGCAATGCGTCTTGCCCTTACTTCGCGGACGAGCAGCGGCCCTTGGCCGGGACGCTCCACGACCACCGGCAGTTCGTGGCCCTGCAGCTGCAGGATCGCGCCGACAGAAAGTGAAAGCGGCACGATACGAAGACCCAGAACGCCGGCTCGCTTCGCCAAGAGCTCGGTGACCGTGCCCTCGTCCTCCTCAATCGGCCGACGGGCAACGCTCCGAAGAAGCTCTGGGTCCAGCCGATGGTGAAGCGGCGCAGCGAGACACTCAAACAGAAACGGAAGCGAGTTGACCTTCATTTAATCTTCGCGGCCACCTATGTAGCAAACGTGCGGGCTCACGTTAGCTCGAACTGCTTGGAGGCTTGAAGCTCATCACTTTGTCACAGATGACCATTCGATTTTTCTTTACGGTTGCGCTGTCGGTATCTTGCGAATAGGCCGAATCTCGGGATTGTTCACCATCGTGGCGTGAACCGCCTAGCATCGGGCATGCTCCGGGCTGAAGCACGCACGAGCCTCCCGTATCGCTTGCGTTGGCTCGGAGTGTTGGCGCCGACGCTCACGCTGCTTGCAGTGGACGTCCTGCTTCGCGGCCAAACGATACTGGAGTTTCGGTGGCTTGGTCCTAGCGGCAGCTCGCTTGGCGACAAGCTGCGGGGCGCTCACGCGCTTGCCTACTCAATCAGCTTGCTCCACGGTGCGCTGCTCTGGGGCTCGCTGTTGATCTTGGCGAGCTCTCGGCGCGGAAGGGTGCGGCGACTCTCGCGCATTTGCTTCGTCGCGCTCTTTGCCACCGTACTTGGTGTGCAGGTGGCCTTTCATACGCGTTGGCAAACCTACCTTACGCGGGACGCTACGGAGCTCAGCGCTCACCCATTCTGGGCGGTGCTGGGCAGTCACCGCGGTCAGCCCGGTCGGCTGTGGCCGGTCGTGGTCGGACTCGTAGTCGCCACGCTCATGGTTCTTCTTGCTCGCAAGCTCGTGAGGCCGAGTCGACGCGTCCGCCAACGGGCGAGCGCGATACTCGCGCTTTCTTTGGTCGCTGCCCTGCTCGTCCCCGTTAGCTACCGTGACTACCAAGCGACCGCTCCCGACCTTTTGTGGCTGAACGCAGCAGCTAGAGCCGCGAGCGGCCCCGAAGCAGAACGCCGCGGAATGTCGAGCGTACAACTTCGCACTCCACGCGCACTACCGGAGCTCAGCCCGGTACCACCCCGGCAACGCAACATCGTCCTCCTACTCCAAGAAAGTCAGCGCGCCGACGTCAGCTGCATCGCCTACGAGCCCAATTGCGAACTCGCAACGCAGGCGACCAATCGCGTCGTTCCGCGGCGCCTGCCGCTCGAGAACGTCCGTTCCAACGCCAGCGTCACCACGATTGGCATGGGAGTACTTTTGACCGGCCTCCCTCCCACCGCGCCGGCAGCGGAGACGGCGACCGCGCCCAACCTATTCGAGTATGCACACGCGGCTGGTTACGACACGGCCTACTTCACATCGCAGCATCTCATGTTCGCCAATATGTGGTTAGCGGTACAAGACATTCCTTCGGGCAAACTGGTTCTAGCCTCCCATCTAGACCCAAAGCCGGACATGTTCACGGGTGCGAGCGACAGCGCGCTTGCTCAAAGGGTGCAAACGGAGTGGGACAGCCTGAGGGAGCCGTTCTTCGTCGTTGTGCACTTCTCTAACATTCATGCGCCGCGTCGATCTTTTGCCAAGGTCGGGCCATTCCTGCCGGCCTCGCAAGACAAAGCCGACAAGAAGTCCTACTTTAATAATTACAAGAATAGCGTTTATGAGTCCGACACGGCAGTGGCAGAACTCATCCGCGGCATTCAAGCAACGCCAGCCGGCTCTCGTACGGTTCTACTCTACACCTCGGATCACGGCGAGTCGGTCTCTGAACACGGCCAAGGCTGTGACCACGGGTGCAGCCTGTTCGAGGAAGACATCCGTGTCGCAGCGTGGGTCGACGCGCCCGAAGGGACTCTCTCGCCGAGCGAGCAAAGGAACCTCGAGCTGGCTCGTACCGACTACGTCTTTCACCTAGATTTCGCACCAACGATGCTGGATCTAATGGGGCTCTGGGACTTGCCTTCGCTTGTGGACGAGCGCCGCCGCATGCCAGGGAGCCCACTCACCCGCCCCGCTGCTCGGGATACCGTGGTACCGGTTAGCAATGTCGCCCACTACTGGGAGCGAGGACTACCAAGCTACGGTCTCATGCGCCGGAACTACAAGCTCATCGGCAGGCACAGAGACCCAGGCTACGCCTGCTACGACGTCGCTCTGGACCCTCTCGAGACAAGCCCCATGAGTGGCGATTGCGGTGGGCTGCGAAGTATTGCGCAGGAGCTCTATCAGGTTCCACCCAGCGAGTTTGATCGACTCGAACACTACCCGCAGTGGGGCCTCGTTCAATGAAGCGCGGCGACTACGTATCGTTGAATACTCCGCGTGCCAAGCAGCAAGCCTGGCCAATTCTCCACTCCGCCGACGCTCCGCAAAGCCCATCAATTTGGCGTTAGTAGAGCGTGCCGCTCGCTCCGACGGAGCCCGTTCCGCCACCCGTGCCGCCCGCACCTGGGAGACCGAACGACAAGGTGTTGCCGGTCAGAACACCCGTGGTCGACATCCGGAAGATTGCGTAGGCGGGGCCGCCGGCTCCGCCGCCTCCTGCTCCGCCGTTGCCAGCCTTGCCTCCGTTACCGCCTTTGCCTCCCTGGCCGATCTGCGTCGTGCAGTTGTTGCCACCGAGAGCTCCTACTCCACCATCGCCGCCAATTCCGCCCAATCCGCCGTTGCCGCCACCACCGCCGTTACCCGCCTCAATGACGTTGTTGAGCAGGGTCACGGTCGTTCCGCTGGCCACCAAGAACACGCCGAAGGAGCCGCCGCCGCCACCACCACCACCGCCGCCCGTTCCGCGACACCCACCAGCGCCGCCACCACCACCGCCGTTACCCTGAGCGTCGTTGCAAGAAGCGCAACTCTGGGCGCCGCCGCCGCCACCACCACCACCACCATTGCCATGCACGCCAAGACCGCCAGCCGCGCCTACTGACGAGACCCAGAACCCGCCAACGACACTACCGCTCGAGCCCCCCGTACCACCGGAACCATTGGCACCAGCGCCACCATTGGTACCGTTCTGACCAGTTCCCCCGGGATTGCCCCACATCCCACCGGCGCCGCCCAAAACTCCAGTGACGCCAGAGCCGCCTGTCGAGCCGTTGTTCTGACCGTCGGCGCCGCCCTTGCCACCAACTCCCCCCGTTCGCGCACACGTTGAGGTTCCACCAGCGCCGCCTGGTCCTCCCGGACCGTTGTCATCGCAGGTTGTCTCGCTGCCCACGACACCATCAGCGCCGTCATCCCCGACCGTTCCTGCGGTCCCCACAGCACCGGGGCCCGCACTTCCAGCCGCGATTGTGTTGTTCTTCAGCAGGAGACCATCACAGTTGTTGCAATAGACAGCATAGTTATTTGTCCCAGCTACCGAGGTATCGAGGGTACGAATTGTAAAGTAGTCCACCGTCGTAGCTGCTAATATATTAGTACCGTCGAGAGCGGTGACCCGCCCGCCGGAGACCGTTGCCGAGCGGATCTCGGCTGTGTTGAGGGCGCTACGCTGCCAACCATTCGAGGAAGAGTAGCCGCCGTAGAGCGAGATCCCAGCCGCGAGGACCACACGCGCGTTGTAGACGCCGTTCGATACCAACACCGTGGACTTGCCCTGAGCTTGTGCGCGCGAGATACCTGTTGCGATGGTGGCGACCGGGTCGGCTATGGACCCCTGGTTGAGATTGTCGCCGTCGACGCTCACAAAGATCGCATCGGCTATATCGCCATCAATGCCGTCGCAGTTTGCATCGATGAAGGCGTCATCTGGCTCATCCGTTGAACCAGTTGCGGTACATTCATATTCACAGCCGTTCCCGGGCGAGCCATCCAAATCGACAAACCCTGGAAGACAGGCTTCGAACGTGCATCCGCCGCCAACGCAGCCTGTTTCGGCGTTGGGGATCTCCGCCGAGCAGTCGTTATTGCAGGAGCCGCAGGCACCGGGGTTAGTCATGAGATCAACCTCGCAACCATCTACGGACAGACCGTTACAGTCGTCGTGGTCATTCAAACACTGCCCAATCACACAGGTATCACCGGCACAGCTGGCAGCGGTATTTGGCGTGCTGCAGACGACGTCGCACCCTCCACAGTGAAGTGCGTTGTTAAAGACGTTGGTCTCGCAGCCGTTCGAGGCATTGTCGTCACAATCGCGGAAGAGCTCGTCACAAGCGGCTATGACGCATTCGCCTTCCACGCATTCACCGTCGCCGAAGGCCGGGCTACAGGGCTTGTTACAAGCTCCACAGTGCTTGGAGGAGGTCTGCAGATTCGTCTCGCAGCCGTTCGTGAGGACCGCATCGCAAGCTCCGAAGTCGGCTGGGCAATCGGATACGCTGCCAACCATTGGAACCACCGTATCGGCGGTGGCGACTCCCGCGACCTCATGCGCAACCAGCACCTTGTCCGCGGGGAGTGTGGCCGCGGCTTCAGAGGTAGCAAAGCTCACCTCGAACCAAAGCGACTCGCCTGGGGCCCTGGTGAACGGCAGCGATTCCTCTACGCGAAGCAGGTTATCGGGAGCGCCCGGGTCTGCCTCGAAGCGAAGAGCTCGCACCTCGAACTCGGGAGCGCCCACACTCGCCTGCTGAAAAACGACCTCGGCATTCGTTTCGTTGTCGATGCGAAAAAGCCTCGTTGCCAACTCCCCCGCTGGCACCTGGCCAAAGTCGATTTCAGCTTGTGACTTGCAGTCCGCCTCGGGCTCTTGCTGCTCTAAGACGCACAACCGCAGCCCCTCCGGGTCTACCTCACCAGAGCCGCCTCCACCTTCCGCAGGCGATTCTCCTGCGGCACAACCGTGAGCGAAGCTGATCAGAGAGAAAAGCACCGTTGCGAGGGCGGGCAAAGCAGTCGAGCGAACGCTAAGAAGACGCATCTTTCTAGTGAACCAGAGCCAAGCACCCTTGTCGAACCTGCGGCATCATTGCAGCAACAAGCAGCCTGGATCGGGCAAACCCCACTGGATCGATTCCTGGGGACTGCGACCCTAGTTCGCTACACGTAGGTGCAACCGTCTATTCCTCAGCGCGACGAGGACGGTTACCCGCTTTCCGCGGAAACCCGGCGTTCGGCTGCCAGCGCAACACCTTCCTGCGCTCGCGATGCCGCGGCACAGGAAGTGCTGACCACTGGCTCGATGGACCATTCAGAATTTTGGACCAAGCCCTCTTCGCTCCGCCTCGACGTTGAAGGCGTTGATGGACTCGACGTACGCGAGTTCAAGATCCATGACCGACTCAACGAACTCTTCAGCGTTGTGAAGTGGGCACGCTCTAGCGGACAGTTGATTAGGAAGTCACGCCGCGAGGTTCACCTGCTGCTCGTATCGTAGAGGACTTACGTAGCCAAGGGTCGAGTGTCTGCGGGTAGGGTTGTAAAAGCCGTCAATGTAGCGAGCA
>CAITIQ010000267.1 GCA_903892415.1 uncultured delta proteobacterium
GCGCCGATCCTCGATTCGCGGGTGGCCAGCACTTGAGACCAAATCGGGTCTTCTTCCGACAGCTCGCCCATCTCAGCCCGATCACCGGTACGGGTGCTCGTCACCCAGTCGCGGATCATCGGCAGAGCCCGACGCACCTCACGGGTGGTTGGCTGTTGGCGCATCACGGCGGCCTCGAGCTCACCCAGGCGACGTCGACACAGATAGTTGGAGAGCCCCTTGGCAACGTGGATCGAGGCTTTGATGCCCAAGACCTGCTCGACCAGCGGGACCTCCCGTTCGAGGATCTGATCCTCGAGCGCTTTCGTCGCCGTCGAGAGAATCACGCGCTGCCCTGACAGTATTGCCGGCAACAAATAGCCGAGGGTCTTTCCCGTGCCAGTTCCGGCCTCGCACAACAAGATCGAGTCGTTCATCAGGGTGCGAGCAACCGCACCCGCCATCGCGACTTGGCCGCTGCGAACGCGGAACCGTTTGGAGTTGGCGAACGGGCCCGCCTCGCCGAGCAGACGCTCGACCTCCTCGTCCAGCTTCCTATCGCCCGGCTCTGTCACGCGAGCGCGCCCGACGGCTAGCCGTTTGGAGGCGGAGGCGGTGGCGGAACCGAACCCTCGGAATCCTCGAAGGAAAAGCCGACAATCGCTCCATCCGGCTCCTCCTGGATCCAAACCACGCGGCCCGCTCGAGCGGGTTTGTCGCTGATCTCTACCAGCGCCTCATCGCCGAGGTTCAAACCCTCGTCGACGATCGCACGCAAACCACCGCTCGATTCGTTGAGCGCCCAGCCGTCGAGACGGCGCGTACCCACGATAAAGGTCACGCGGTCATTGGTCTCGCGTCGGTCGCCACCTCGACGGGAGGGAGTTCCAGAATAGTTTTCCGGAGAGGGAGTCAAGCTTCGCCTAGTCACGCTTTTCCGAGCATAGCAAAGAGGACTGCGGTTGGACGAAAACAGTGGTAAGTGACGCGCCCCCGATCCCGCTGGGTCCTTGGAGAATCCGTGAATCGCGTTACCTCGTTCATCGGCGCGCTCGCCGTCATCGCCATTGCTGTCGTCTTCGTAACGAGCTTCGGACCTGGAGGCGGTCAGACCGTCCAATCGGATCCGAGTTGTGCGGTCGAAGTGATGGGCAACTGCGTCAAGACCACCCACTACCGAGCCTCGCTGCGGTTGATGAGTCGCATGGTCGACAACGAAACCGGCCAGAAGCTCGACCTCTCCAAGAAGACGATGGATGGACTGATCGAGCGTGAATTCCTGCTGATCGAGGCTAAAAAATTTGGCCTTTCGGTGAGCGATGAAGCGGTCACCCGTGAGCTTCGCGCGGGGAGGTTTCGCTTTTCGGTTCCTGCAGGTCTCCCGCTCGAGCAGCGCCGCTTTATTCCGACCGGGATTGGCCACGGCGGCTTCTTGGACGTCTCGCAAGGCCTCCAAGACCCGAAGACCAAGGCCTTCAGCGCGGACAAATACAAGAAGCTGGTGGGCGATCTGACGGGCATGTTGGAGCCGGACTTTCGAGAGTTCCAACGACAAGAGTTGATCGCCGACCGCATGCGCCTGTTGATCCTCGCGCGCGTTCAAGTCTCCGAGGCAGAAGCAAAATCGGAGTTCCTGGCGGACTACAGCACCGCCAAGGTCGCCTTCGCCAGGATTCGTCCAGCCTTCTACGTGGACCGGGCAATCGATTTGGCGCCGGCCACGGTGCAAGCCTGGGCGGACAAGAACGCCGCCGAGGTGGATAAGGCAGTAACCGAGCGCAAAAAGGAGCTCGCTGGGGAATGCCGTGAAGTCAGCCACATCATGCTGCTTTCGAAGCCGGGCCCCGACGCCGAGTCACGCAAAGCGAAGCTGAAGGCAAAGCTGGAGCAGGCGCGCAAACGCGTTGAAGGCGGCGAGCAGTTCGCCGATGTTGCCCGCGAGCTGAGCCAAGACCGCGGAACCCGGAAGAACGGCGGCAGCCTCGGCTGCATCCTGAAGAACGAGATGCAAGGGGAGATGAAGCCCTTCTCCGACGCTCTCTACGCCCTGGCAAACGAAGGCGACCTTTCGGCAGTCGTTGACACCAAGCAGGGGCTTCACCTGCTACGGCTCGATAAGAAGCAGACCGGTGCGGATGCTGAAACGGCGATTCGGCAACGAGTTAGCCGCGAGCTATTCATGCTGGCCGAGGGCAAGCGTCTGGCAAGCGAGGGCGCCAAGGAGATTCAGGCCGCGGTGAAGGGTGGCAAGTCGCTCGACGACGCGGTCAAGGAGCACCTCGCGAAGTATCCCGAGCCCGTTGCCCCGAAAAAGGAAGAGCCCAAGAAGGAAGAGCCCAAGAAGGGCGAACCGGGCGAGAAGAAGAAGGACGGCGAAAAGAAGGACGAGAAAGAGCCGGTCAAGGCGGAAGAGCCAACCGACGAAGACTTCGTGGTCGATCTCGACGAGGAGTCGATCGTGCCCAAGGTCGAAAAGAGCAAGGCCTTCACCTCGCGCGAGGAGCCGTTCGAGGGTGCCGCCTTCGGAGAGACGCCTGGCGCCGTTGTGTTTGCCTCCACTACGAAGGCCGGCGAGCCGATCGATAAGCTGATCAGCTTGGGTGGCGGCGGATTTGCCGTGCTCGTGGTGCTCGAGCGGACTAGCCCAACCGACGCGGAGTGGGCCGCAGAGCGAGACAAATACCTGGAGCCGCGCCGGCTGCTCAAGCGCAAGGAAGCGATTGCAGAGTACGTGCAACGGCTGCGCGACGCTTCAGCTGCGGAGATCAAGATCACCGAGGAGTTCAAGCCCAAGAGCTTGGCCTCGGCCGGCGGGAGCGCAGCCGCGCCTCCTGCCAACGACGAGTGACCTGTTAAGCTTGAGGCTCGACGACGAGTGACAAGAAAGCGCGGCGAGCGCAGAGAGTTACGATGGCCTCTGGACGATTGAACGCCTCCTTTGCCCTTGCCCTCTTGGCCCTACTGACCGCCGGCTGTGGCGATGCTGAAGCTGGCCCGAGCACAGGCGGAAACACTGGGGGCGTTGGTGGTATCGGCGGCGAGATAGTCGGCGGTGGGGGCGCGGGCGGAGTCGGGGGGGAGACAGTCGGCGGTGGGGGCGGAGTCGGGGGCGCTGGCGGAATCGGGGGTGCCGGCGGAATCGGGGGCGCTGGCGGAGGTGGGGCCAACTTCAACTGCGAGCCCGGAGTCGGCGCTGTACCGGAGCTCACGCTCACTGAGATCACCTCTCCAGCGGACAACGTGGGGGCGCCAGCGCTAGTACTTGCTGCGCCAGGTGATGCGGACCGTCTCTTCATCGTGAACCTTTACGGAACGATCAGGGTCCTCAACCTGCTCACAGGAGAGGTGCTGCCCGAGCCCTTCTTGGACCTCACCGGAGTGGCCACCTGGGGAGGAGAGCGAGGCGTGTTGGGTATGGCCTTCCACCCTAATTACGCCGAAAATGGGCGGTTCTTCGTTCACTATAGCCAAGCCGTCACAGGGCACACCTCGGTGGCTGAGTTTGTGCGAGATACTCCCGACAAAGCCAGCCCGTTTGGCGCCACGGGTGTGGTCCTTACCGAGACCCAGCCATTCTCAAATCACAACGGCGGAACCATCACGTTTGATCGCTACGGGCGGCTCAACGTCTTTCTTGGGGACGGCGGTAGTGGTGGTGACCCAATGAACCTCGCTCAGAACGTCAACGTCAGGCTCGGGAAGATCCTGCGCTTTGACGTCAACGTGAACGGCAACGGATACGCGCCTGCTGGCGGTTACCCGGGGGCGGTCCCTGAGATTTTTTCGATCGGGCTGCGCAACCCCTGGCGCGCGTCCTTCGACTTCTGCACCGGCGATCTCTACGTCGGAGACGTTGGTCAGAATCTGTGGGAGGAGATCGACTTTCTCCCGGCAGACTCGCCCGGCGTGAACTTTGGTTGGCGCGATTTGGAGGGCAACCACTGCTACCTCGACCAAAACTGCGATGCCACCGGAACCACCCTACCGATCCATGAGTACCCGCATGAGAATGGCCAAGGCTCAGTCGCCGGGGGTTACGTCTATCGCGGCCAGGCGCTGCCCGAACTACGCGGCCGCTACTTCTTCGCGGACACCTACCAAAACAAGGTGATGTCGTTCCGTGCAGAGAACGGCGTTGCGACAGACCTCATCACGCATAGCGAGATCTCCCAAGGACTCACCGTAGTCTCGTTTGGTCACGACAACGACGGTGAGCTCTACATCGCCGACCTCAGCTCGGTCTATCGGATCGACCGCGCCCCCTGACTCGAGCGTCAGAAGAAGCCGCCGGCGGAAGGGCGTTTTACGCCTTGGCTCAGACGCAACACGCTCTGACTCACCTGTCGAAAGACGCGCCTGAGCTCCCCCTCCGAAGCAGCCGTGCTGACCACGTCGGGGAAGCCCAACAGCGCGGCCTGCGCAAGCGGGTCGGTCGTGCCGAAGCCCGCGTAGGCCAACGTCGTAAGCTCCTGGCGCAGCACCGACTCGGCCAGGGTGCGAACCTCAGCGGCCTTCGCCTTCGAGCTGTTGTCGTCGCCGTCGGAGAGGACGAACAGCACGCGCCGCGTCGGAATACCCTGATCCCAAAGCTCCTGACCGTACGCCACGAGGCCGGTCAGCGCGTGTAGCGTCGCATCGTAAAGGGCGGTGCCGCCTCCTGGTGCGTAGACCGACTTCGCCAAACGGGGCTTCTTGTCGACGGTCTCGTAGCTCGATAGCAGCTGCGGAGCATCATTGAAGGCCCAGGTGGAGACGAGGATCGAGGATGCAGACTTGGCGGCAACCAAGGCCGTCAACATCGCGTTGTAGGCCTCGACCACCGCGACCCGATGCGTATCCATCGACCCGGACATATCGAGCACGACCGACACCAACGTGGCCTCGGCGCTGTCGATGGCATCCGCCTCGAGCCCCACGCAGCCCATCAGCACCGTCTCGTCCAGGTTTTGCACCATCACGTCCAATGCCGCGCTCGAAAGACCGGCGGCGCGCAAATGTTGTTCGGTCCCCGTGGCGTTGCCCGTTTTTGAATTGCTCATAACTACCTCCTTGTTGCGATCGAAAGACTCAAACGAGCGCCGACGAGCTCCTGACGAACTGCATGCCCTTCTTGCGAAACTCGGCCAGATCGCGCTCGGCCAACGCGTCGAAGTCGACGCCCGGCGCCACCACGCTGCTGGTGCAGTCGGACAGGAAGTGAATGCGCTCGATCACCTCAGGCGTCGCCTGAAAATGCCGAACCATCGAGGCACAGGCTTCCAACACGCAATGGCTCTTGGCCTCGCCGGCTACATAGATGCGCTCGTGCGTCTCCAACATGCGAAGCAACGTGGTGTTGAGCGCACCATGTGGATGACTCGCGACCTTCACCTCGGGCTCGAACGGTGAGTAATGTTCGGTCGTTGGGATCATACCCTTCTGCAGGAACACCGGCTGTGAACGGCGGGCCACTGCGTGATAGTGAACGGCCTCGAACAGTGCCGGATCCAGCGCCTGACCGATGCCGCCGATCATGGTGTGATAGGGCCACAAATAGAGCGCCTTCTTCGCCTTTTGCTCGAGCTGGCTCACGTAGTCGAGCGACCAACCGACCTCGCGGACAGGGCGGTACTTACCCTTTCGAATCGACTCCGAATCGATCACCGTGAAGGGATTGGGGTGGTGGCCCTGCTCATCGATCCACCAGGTTGGGTAGAAGATTTGGTAGGTTAGGTGGCTGTCGAGGCTGAGCACGACGGTTTTGAGTTTGTCGACGTTGCGATAGACGAACTCGATCGTGCGTTGCAGATCCTCGACAGCCCCGGGGACGAATAGCGAGCCACCTGGGTGACAAAAGTCGATCTGAAAGTCGACGAGCAGCAAGGCGTAGGGTTGCTTGTCATGCGCGGCCGGCGTGCAGCCTGCATGCTCCGCTTCACGCGCAACAGCCCCCAAGTCGGGCTGATAAAGCGTGCCAACCTTCTTCGCTTCGTAGTGCTTTGGGAAAAACGATTTCATGCGACAGACCTCCTAGAAAGAACGTCGTTCGAGTCGCCGAAGTTGGCTTCCCGAGACGACAAACAGCGCGCTATCAACGGTCAAGAGACGATCCCCTCCGCGCACGAAGGGCTCGCTGTCAGAGAAGATTTTTTGAGCACCGGTCCTCAGATCGATCCGACAAAGTCCTGCGTCGGAGGCGATCAACAAGGCCGTTCCCCGCAGCAGCGCACCGCGCAGGGTGAAGGCTGGCAGCGCTGGCGAGTCGACACGGAGCGTGCCTTCACGAGAGATGGCGGTCAGTCTGTCCTGGCCTTTGCACTGGGTGCGACGCAGCACCGTCGGCGCGGACCCATCGAAGAGCGCACACTCCTCGCTCAAGACCTCCCCGGGCGAAAGGTCCGGAGCAACAAGCGCTGTCGTCTCGCGCGAGGTCGCGATCTGGTAGCGCTTCGCGCCAAAGATGTGAGTCGAGAGAAGCAGCGTCCCTCGGGCGCCGTCGATCCTCGTTTGATTGCGTACGACCGTCGCAACCACGCTCTCCCCTGCCCCGCGCGGCATCAACACCGAGCCTCGGATGATGCGCGCGAGCCCGTGCTCCAGCAGCGTGCACGCAGGACGTCCAAAGGACTCTTCGGCTGCGCTCGAGGTGCGCTCTGCCGTGCGACGGTCAATCAGCACCAGCTGATCGCCGTCGTGCGTGAGCACGTGCTGCGCGTTGATTCCAAGGACTGCGCCATTGCATTGCCCGAGGTCCAACTCGAAGATCGGCTCGAGCTGGGAGTCGAGGGTCACCGTCAAGAGCCGGCCGCCATCGGAGACCGCGAGCAACAACTCACCGCCCACGACCTGCGCTTCGACGATGCGCGCTGCGCATGCTTTCGGCCGCCATTCGCGCACGCTGAGCTCGCCCGCCGCAATCTGCTGCAAGACCACCTTGCACACGGGGCAACCACCGTCGAAAAAGATCTGCTCGCCACACTCGCAGACCCGCAGTTCAGCGACGGCGCGCTCGAGTTCTAGGAGGGGGAAAGGACGGCGTTCGTCAGCGCAGAAAACGCGCTCGAACCAGACGCGCAAAGACGAAGGCAGCGCATCGAGTCGGCGTCGCACTTTCGCTGGCATCACAACCTTGGAGGCGAACACCGAGGCGCGAGCACGCGCCCGCCGCACGATGCTGCCCTCCTCATGGAGCAGACCTCCGTACGGATGGATACCGACCAAACAACGAAACAAGAGGACGTTGAAGGCGTACCAATCCGAGCCGCGCGAGAACCAGCGCGGGCGGCCGTCAACTGTCAGCCACGGTTCATCCAAGGAGGGACCGAACAGCAGCGGATCGAGGGTGGTGGCAGACGTTACTTCACAGGCAAAGCCGTCCACCTGAAAGGAGTCTGCGTCGATGAACTCGACAGCGCCCGTATCGGGGCAATAGAGCTGATTCTGGTCGTTGAGGTCACCGACCACGACCCCCTTCGAATGGAGCTCGGCCAAGCGACGCCCGAGTTCGAGATGCGCTGCCAGCAGCAGACCCAACCCGACTCGGGCACGGAAGTCGGCGCGCGATAGAACGGTCCACGGCTCTGCACCTTTGTGGGTCGCAAGCATCGCAAAGCCGAGGAAGCTCGAACTCTGCTCATCAACCACGGTGGCGCGCGGAAGCCGCGCGAAGGGCAGTGATTGCGCGAGCGACGCAAGATGCTCGACCTTGGCGCGCTTCGACTCATTCGGATGTTTGTACAGCTTGACCGCGAGGTCCGTGCCCTCCGCGCAATGGCCGAGCACCACCGCTTCCCCTCCCTCACCGAGCAGCCTTTGCGGGTCGAGAAACACCCGCTGCGAACCGATGCGCACCGCTCGCGAGGGCGACCAAACGACGGGCACGTTCACGACCGTTCTCCCGCGCGCAGCTGCGCGACAGCGATCGCCCCGTCATCGGTCAACTGTCCTCGTCGAGCCGCCAACACCAAGTGGCGCGTGAGCAGATGACCACGGAGCCGCCCAACGTCCTCGAAGAAGCGTGGGTCGACTCCGTCGCTCGCGACGGCAAGGTTGCGCTCTGCCGTGCAAAGGCGGGTGCGCAGCTCGACCTGACCACCGAGCAGACCGTAGGCCGGATAGCTCGGCCGATTATCAGCCGCGAGGATCTCGACCTCGTCATCAACAAGGAACAGTCCGTCACCGCAGGCGAAAAGCACAGCCTCGCTGCCGCGCACCACAAACCCGAGCAACGTCGCGCACAGATAGCTAGCGACGAAGGACTCTGACTCGCGCGGTGCTACGGCCTGAAGCACGGCTCCCAGCGCCTGCGTCACTTGCGCGAGGACGAGCTGTGGGACGCGCGCGAGCTCGACCGACGGTTCCAGCTCACAGAGCACGCGTGCGGCTGTTCGCACGCTCAACAGCGCACCAACTTCGCTAGCCGAGCCCTCGCCGCAACCATCGGAGACCAGCCCGAAGGCACCGCCCTCACAACACGCGGCCCAAGCAGCGTCCTGGCGGTTGCACCCTCTCTCGACGTGGTCCGTGCCCACCCGATGTCCCCAGCCAGTTGACCAAAGTGTCATATAGACACCATATGGTGTTTATAATACACCATGTCAAGAAGACCTCGAAAATAGGTCTCAGAAATGATTTGCAGTCTTTCGCATCTGTGCAAATGTGGCGGAAGTGAGTGAGCTCGACCCCGTCCAGTCGCCGTCAGGAGCCCGTTGGGAGCTCTACAGGCTGCTCGCAGATCCGGTCCGGCTCTCGCTGCTTGCCCTCGTGGAAGAGGAGGAACTAGCGGTCGGTGAGCTCGCTGACATACTGCGCGAGGGGCAGCCCAAGGTGTCGCGACACGCAGCCCAGTTGCGAGACGCGGGGATCGTTACAGCGCGCAAGCAGGGCTCGTGGGTATTGCTGACGCTCGCTCCCGAAGCCACCAAGGATGCGGTCGTTCTCGACGCGCTCTCGGTTGGCCGGGGCATCGCGCAACGAGACGGCCTGCTCGAACGGGCCCGCGCAGTGGTCCGTTCACGTGATGAGAAGTCGCGCGAGTTCTTCTCACGTTCGGCTCGCCCGTCGAAGGGGTCGCTACTGCCGCGTGAGGCAGCGGTTTGCCTGGCCGGGCTTGGTCCACTGCTCTCCCGCCACCGCCTTGCGGTGGACGCAGGCACCGGAGACGGCCTGCTGCTCGAAATGCTGGCTCCCCTTTATGATGAGGTGCTTGCAGTAGACCGCTCGCCGGAGCGGCTCTCACTCGCGCGCGCCCGCGTGGCTCGCCAGTCGCTGAACAACGTCAGCTTCGAGGTGGGTGAGCTCGAGAGCGGCTCGGTTCAAGAGGCTGTTGCACGCCGCGCCAAGGCTGGCGCAGACATCGTGATCGCCTCGCGCGTGCTGCACCACGCGGCCATTCCAAAGCGTTCGGTGGCTTCGCTGGCGGCGTTGCTGCGTCCCGGTGGAACCCTGCTGGTGATTGACTACGCCCCCCACGAAGAGGCGATGTTGTCAGCTGAAGAGGCTGACGTTTGGATGGGATTTTCACACGAGGAGCTTGTGGATTTCGCTGAATGTGCCGGCCTGCAAGGCGCACAGGTGCGCGAGTTCGCTCCCAACGGCCTGACCGAAGGGCCGGATAGCCATGTTCCCTGGACGCTGCTCTCAGCGACCAGACCGCTCGCATCAGACCAACAAAGAGGATCGACATCATGACAGAGAAGGCTCGTTACAAGGTTGCAGACATCAACTTGGCAGAGTTCGGTCGCAAGGAGATCGCCATCGCCGAGAAGGAAATGCCGGGCCTCATGGCTCTCCGTGAGGAGTACGGCCAGAAGAAGCCGCTCGCGGGCGCGCGCGTCGCTGGCTGCCTGCACATGACCATTCAGACCGCCGTGCTGATCGAGACGCTGGTGGAGCTTGGCGCCGAGGTCACCTGGACCACCTGCAACATCTTCTCGACGCAAGACCATGCAGCCGCCGCGATCGCCAAGACCGGCGTGCCCGTCTTCGCTTGGAAAGGCCAGACGCTCGAGGAGTACGACTGGTGTCTCGAGCAGCAGATCTACGCCTTCAAGGACGGCAAAGGCCCGAACATGATCCTCGACGCCGGCGGGGATCTCACCAACTGGATCCCCGACAAGCACCCGCAGCTCTTCACCGGCAATGACCCGATCCGCGGCCTCTCCGAAGAGACCACCACGGGCGTAAAGAACCTTCGCAAGCGCCTCGCTGAGGGCAAGTTGAAGTGCCCCGCGATCAACGTCAATGACTCGGTGACCAAGAGCAAGTTCGACAATCTGTACGGTTGCCGTGAATCGCTCGGCGACGGCATCAAGCGCGCCACCGACGTGATGTTCGCCGGCAAGGTTGCCGTGGTCGCTGGCTACGGCGACGTTGGTAAGGGCTGCGCGCAGTCGCTACGCGGCCTCGGCGCACGCGTGATCGTGACCGAGATCGATCCGATCTGCGCGCTGCAAGCGGCGATGGAGGGCTACGAGGTCCGCACGCTCGAGAGCGTTGCGAGCCGCGCAGATATCTTCGTTACCGCCACCGGCTGCCAGGACATCATCACCGGCGAGCACATGATGGCGATGAAGGACGAAGCCATCGTTTGCAACATCGGCCACTTCGACAGCGAGATTCAGATCGCCTGGCTCGACAACCACCCCGAGATCAAGCGCGAGAACATCAAGCCCCAGGTCGACCACTACGTCTTCCCGGATGGTAAGAAGCTGATCGTCCTTGCGAGCGGTCGCTTGGTGAACCTCGGTTGCGCTACCGGCCACC
Source organism: uncultured delta proteobacterium (assembly GCA_903892415.1). GTDB lineage: Bacteria > Myxococcota_A > Polyangia > Polyangiales > Polyangiaceae > Xiheicaenibacterium. The sequence goes on from CAITIQ010000267.1 coordinate 10,723, forward strand.
CGTCCTTCGTCATGTCCACTTCCTTCACCAACCAGGTGCTCGCTCAGATGGCGCTTTGGTCCGAGAAGCATGAGCTCGGCGTGCATGTCCTTTCCAAGAAGCTCGATGAGCAGGTTGCCCGTCTGCACCTCAAGAAGCTTGGTGTTGAGCTCACCACGCTGAGCAAGGACCAAGCGGACTACCTCGGTGTCCCCACCACCGGCCCCTTCAAGCCCGACACCTACCGCTACTAAGCTAATGTGAAAACGCCCGAACCTTCGACAAGGAGGTTCGGGCGTTGTGCATTTGAGGAGCCGTGTTTACGAGGCGAGAGCGGCGAACACACCCTTGAGCGGGCCGTGCCGCACCGGCTCCCTCGGTCGTGAAAATCGTTGCAGTAAGTGATTGGCGGCCAAGAAGCCTGACGAGGTGGCGCGCTCCATCAAAGCCGATGGAAACGGCAACTTTACGTAGTCCCCGGCCAGCACGAGATTCTCAATCGGGGTGGTAACCGTGGGCCGACGAGCGAAGGAACCTGGAGCGAACGACGGACAGTCTTGCCGCATCAGGAAGCGTTGATCGAGAATCTTAGCGTCTTTGGTCTCCGGATAGAACGTGTGTAGGCCTTCGAGAAAGCGCCTTTTGACAGTCTCCTCGTCGCTTCCATCGGGCAGCGCGTAAGCGTGCAACTCCACCACGCTTCCCCCCGTGCGCTCCGACCACGCGCGACTCTCGCTCTCGAGCTGCTCGTAGATGGAGATATTGTCGAGCCCCGCGAAGCCCGTAGTGCCGGCAAACGCCGGCCGATAGCTCCAGCACTTGCGGTCCAGCCATAGCCGCTGCACCGCAAACGGCGAGGTGACGTCCAGCGATCCGACACTCGGTCGCAACTCGGACAAGGCGGCTGAGTGCTCAACCAGCTTCTTGAGACCCGGCACTGAAGTGGCCAGCACGACCGAAGCAGCCTCGAACGTCAGTGGGCTATCTCCACGACGGGCCCGCACGCGAAAGCCGCCATCGCTACGTGCCACCTCGAGCACAGTCGTACTGAGTTGAACGCTCACCCCCAAAGAGTGCAAGTAGTCGAGCATCGGGTTCCAGAAGGCGGTGCTGAACGGCTCGTTCATCACGTCAAACAGCAGCCCCTCGGGGTTCTGGGTGAAATAGTAGTGGAACATCGCCAAGAGTTCGGCGGCCGAATAGCGCTCCTCAGGGTTGAAGAAGGAGTGCGCGAACACATCGAAAAGCACGCGCCGCGCATCTTCCGGGAAGTTGAGGCCGTCCAAGAAGGCCTTCGCGCTCATCGTGTCGAACGCGTCGTAGGTTCTTGCGGCGTCAAACGCGAGCATCTCGCGTGCACGCTTGAGGTTCACATGGCGAAAGTCCAACAAGCGAATGGTCTTTGAGCGCCGAACGAGCTCCATCACGTTGAACGGCGAACGCTTCGGCAATCGCGCAAAGGACTCCATCGCTCCAGACGGTGAGAGCAGCGGGTAGTCGGAGACAGGCCGCAACATTCGCAACGCAGGGTCCACTCGCTTGAGCAGCGACCGGAGATTGTAATACTGACGAAAAAACGCGTGAAATCCGCGCTCCATTTGGAAGTTGGTGCCGTCGGACAAAGTGTCGGACCAAGCCCCGGCGCGCCCACCGAGGAAGCTCTCTTGCTCGATCAGCGTGGTCGCGATACCTCGCTCCCCGAGCAGCACGGCCGCTGCCACGCCCGCCAACCCGCCGCCGATGACTACCGCGCTGGCCATCAGTCGCCTCCTGAAGCTCGGGCGTGCGGCTCTGCGTCCCGCTGATTGGGCGCCTCGCTGCGCAAGCGCAACACCCCCAGGGTCGACTCACCGAGCCAGGTGCGCACCCGCTCCCGCCCTGGACACTCGGGCACTGCTTCCGACGCGGAGGCGAGCAGACTGTCGAGAAGCTCGTGGCACCCCTCGAGCCCCAACCGCCGAAAGGCGCTCGGGCGTCCCCGTGCGACGTCGCGACCCGCTGACTTGCCGGTCTCCTCAACCGATGCTGTTGCGTCGGCCATGTCGTCTGCGACCTGGTAGGCGCGCCCCAGCAATTCTCCAACCGGGCGCCAGGGCGTAGGATCCGCTCCTGCAGAGATCGCCCCCAACGCGCACGCCGCTTCAAACAACGCCGCCGTCTTCGCGCTGTGATAGGTCAGAAGGGAGACGCCGGGCTGCGACTCCCAAGCTTGCCCGGCGATGATACCGCGGGGATGGCCTACGCCCCTCGCGAGCGCGCGCACGAGGAGTGGCAAGCGCTCCGGCTGCTGCGTCGACGCGCTAGCGAGCGTCTGAAACGCCATCACAATCAGCGCGTCCCCCACCAGCACGGCGGTCGGCTCATCGAAGGCTACGTGCAGCGTTGGACGTCCGCGTCTAAGGTTTGCATCATCGAAGCATGGGAGGTCATCATGCACCAGCGAGGCGCAATGAACGAGCTCGAGAGCCGACGCGGCAGCCTCCGTTACGCGCGGCTCCGGGTCTCCGAGCGCCTCCGCTACCAGCATGGTCAGATGTGGGCGAAGTCGAGCACCTCCGGGAAAAATGGCGTAGCGCAGGGCTGTTGCCAGTTGAGGAGGTCCATCGCGGTCGTCGAGTACGTTGAAGGCGCGCTCGAGTGCGCGCTCAATCCGAGGACGAGCTGAATCCATCGGGCTACCATCGCACGTGTACAATCTTTGTCAATATGACTCCGAACTATTGACAGACATTCAAACTCGGTTCAGCTTGAGGGTGTGCAGCAGGTCATCGTCATCGGAGCTGGCATTGGTGGACTCTCGGCAGCAGCGCTGCTCGCCCGTCGCGGTTTCGCAGTAACGGTGCTTGAGCGAGGCAGCACGCTGGGCGGTAAGGTCCGGGCCGAGGACGTGGGCGGTGCTCACGTCGACGTCGGGCCGACCGTGCTGACGATGCGTTGGGCTCTCGAGCGCGTGTTCGATGAAGCGGGGCTATCGCTCGAGAAGGCCGTGCAACTGACGCGGCTGACGACGCTCGCACGGCACAGCTGGGAAGATGGCGCTGAGCTCGACCTGTTCGAGGACATCGATGCGAGCGCCGAAGCGATCGCTCGTATCTCCGACCAGCGCAACGCCGACGGCTATCGAGCCTTCGCCGGTCACTCGAAGCGGATTTGGGAGCTCGTCCGCGAACCGTTCATCGAGTCGCCTCGCCCCACGCTCACCAGCATGCTGGGGGCAGCGGCGAAGCGGCCCGCACTGCTCACGCAGATCGACTCCACGCGAACCATGTGGAGCGCGCTGCGGAGTTTCTTCACCGATCCAAGGTTGCTGCAGCTGTTCGGTCGCTACGCCACCTACTGCGGCTCTTCGCCCTTCCACGCCCCCGGCACCC
>CAITIQ010000268.1 GCA_903892415.1 uncultured delta proteobacterium
TAGATCCTCTGCCCCTCGCTCGTCAACTTGACTAGCGAGCACTTGTTCAACGGCCAACCTCAAATCTGTCAGGCTACGGACCCCAATGGCCGCACGCGCTTGTTGGATCGCGGCTTGATAATTCGCCATTCCAGCCTTGAGTCGGGCAGTCAATTCCGCGTCAGGTGTGCGCGTCACGAACTCGGACGCCAATGCCAACGAAGATGCTTGATGCTGCCACTCGCCTAGGAGTGTCACACAGCGCTTGAGTGCCTCATCCGCCCCGAGGACATTGCGGGCGTGGAGCTGCTGGAGCGCCTCCGACTGTGCGGCAGCAACGTCTTGATCCAAGCGGCTGAGGACCGCTCGGAGCGCGATTAGGCGCTGTGCATCCTCGACCTTTGGGTACTCGTTGGTGATCGACCTGAGGACCTCATCCGCTTGCACATAGTTGCTGGCGAGCAACTCGCGGCGAACCCCGGCGAGCAAAGCCTCAAGCCGAGCTAGGGCCACTTGCGCGTATCTTCGCAACTCGGTCATTCTCGCCGACTCGGGTGACTCGACTGCGACAGTCAATCCCAAACGATCCTTGCACGCAGTCACCCATTCCCCCCGCGTGGCGTCGTACTTGGCTAGCTCCGCGATCAAGAGATCGTAATCCTTGGCCTCGAACGCGCTTTGCGCAGCGGTCTCGGCGGCCTCCTTGCGTGCACCGATCGCTTGCAGAGCGGTGCGGTGCGCCTCGTGCAGCGCAAGGTACTCCGACTCGCGATCGATGGTTTGGAGCTTGGCCCGCGAGTTCTCCGCGCCGGCATAGTCAGCGCGAGCCAATCCCATCTTGGTTGCCACGACGACTTGATCGGCAAGCGCAAGGCGCGCTTGGATTGCTTCTTCGACTTGCTTGGCCTTGGCGACGAGGCTTGTGTCTGTGCGTTCGGCTACTGCAACGCGCGAGGCATAACCGCGCGGGAACAGCCAACGTGGCACATGGGCGAGTGCCGCTTCGGCGCCGCCGGCTGTGGTGACAAGGCGACCGTTGGCAGCGGTGAGCGCGTGTTGCGCGGTGCGCGGAGTGCCCGCGTTGGCGGTGGCCTCGATAGCCGATAGGTCGGCCAACAGGGAGGCATCTGCGGCGGCCAGTTGCAGGCGCGGCGTACGGACGCCGGTCCACCACCACAGCGTGATGTACAGCACCAACGCAGCGGCGGAGGTGATGGCTATGACCAACCGGCGGCGGCGTTGTGTGGCGATTGCTTGTGCGAGGGCGGCTCGAAGCTCGCGCGGTTCCGGATGTTGCGGTGCGTGTTGCTTGAGCTCGGCAAGAACGCGAGCGGCGTCCTCGAAACGGCTTTCACGCAGCGCTTGCTTGACTACTAACAACAACTCCTGAGTCTTGCCCTGCGCGGTGGACAACGCCTGCGAAAGCGCCCCAATCCGCGGCTGTAGAGGTCGCTCCTGCGCATCGCCCTTCAGTCCCGCGATAATAGCGGCAGCCTCCGGATAAAGCCCTGCGGTGATCCCCCGCTCCGCGGCGTTGAGTTGCTCCGCGAGACGACTGAGCTGCGCGTTCCATTCCGCGAGAGACTTGGTAAGGCGAGCCGCATCGGCGTCTTGAAGCGGTAGATGCTTGCGCAGGACCTCTACACACCTGCGCAGCGTGTCCACGTCTCCGGCCTGGATGGCTTGATCCGCCGAGCGCACAGCCTGCTGTGCTTCCGAGTGCTTGTTCTTGGCCGAGCTGTAGCGGTTCTGCGCATCCCAATCCGAGGGATCGACATCGCACAACTCGCGCCAACGAGTCGCAGCCTTGGCAAAGTCCTGCGCGTCTTCGGCAAACTGAGCCGA
>CAITIQ010000269.1 GCA_903892415.1 uncultured delta proteobacterium
AGGATCGAGAGGGCCGTGCAGGTGGTGAGGGAGAGGATGGAGGAGTAGGGCGGTGGTCCGCGATCAGTCGGAGCAGGACAACACTCAGCGTCTCCACACCTCCAGCGGATACGTCACCCCGATGACCCTCATCACGGTCGCGACAAAGCAGCCGGGAAGGCGCGTCGGGGACAGCGCGCGCGTCAGAGGTCGAATACATCGCGAATCTGATCGTCAAGCGCCTTGGAGTCGATGCCACCGTTGGGGAGATCCTCGCTCACCACGAGGCGGCCGTTCGGTCCGCCGTCGGGACCGGGCAGTACACCGCGATCCTCGTACCATTTCCGCTTCCGCTCCCAGCGCTCGCGGTACTCCGGCACGGTGAGCATACCGAGGTGCTCCCAGATGATCTTCAGGCCGGACGCGGCGTCGTCGATCGTGAAGTCCGGCAGCCGGTGGTCGCCGGCGGCGGCGACGAACGGCTGCTCGTACTGATAGTCGATGCCTCGCTCGTGGAGCTTGTCCGCGAGAATGACCTCGGACTTCGAGCGCACCCGATCGCCACGGGCCGTGCGGTGGATCAGTCGCTCTTCGAGGAACCGCTTCTCCACCTCGATGAGATTCGGGTCCGCAAACAGATTCGTGCAGCGCCGAGCCGTCTCAGACTCGCTTGCGTCAGCGAACTTCAGCAGGTCCCGCGCTTCGCCTTGATGCAGCAGGATGATCTTGTCCTTCTGCCGAGTAAGCGCAGTGTACAGCAGCTCGCGGGAGAGCGCGCGGCAAGGGTTCGGGAGAATCACGAACGTCAGGCCGAACTCGCTGCCCTGCGTCTTGTGGACGGTAAGCGCGTAGGCGAGTTCCAGGGGCGGAACCTTCTCGTCACCGAACTCACTCGGGAAGTACTTGATGCCGATTCCCTGGTGCGTGACGAACTCGACGACCAGGTTCTTCGGAATGAACTGTTTGCCGTAGCTCTTGTAGTCGCCCGTTAGGATGCCGACGTCGCCGTTCGCGATATACGGGTTCTCCTCTGGCTTCGGCCAACAGTAGCGCCGAGCGCCGTTTACGATGCTGATCACCTTGTCGCCGTAGAGGAGCCCCTGCGGCCCCATCGGCGGCGGGATCTTGCGCTTGAAGAACTCAGCGTCTGCCCACTCACGCGTGCGGCTGCGGAACACCTCTTGGATCATGCGATTCAAGCGATCGACGCCCGGAAGCCCTGCGCGAACGGGTGACAGCACCTGCCAGGTCTCGGCCTTCGCGGCGGCTCCGACGCGGTCGCCGGTGCCCGCGCTGAAGTAGGTGACGTTGTTTTTCTCGTAGAGCGTTGCGCCGAGGGTCTGCTCGAACCCGTTCTAGTCGTCACGCGACGCGAGCTTCAGCTCGTCTACCAGCGTTGCGAACAGGCGCTCCTCGAGCTCCGTGGTCGTGTCCCAGCGCACGAGGCGCAGCGACGTCGTCGAGAGGTTGTTCGCGCGGTCCCATATCTCGTCTGCCCCTGGGTCAAGCGGGCGTCCGCTGAACCAGTGCGCGAGAGTGACGTCATCGCGGCGTTCGCTGCCTTGCTGCCTACGCGAGACGGTCAACTCGGCGTAGCTCGGCGCTACCTTCGGGAAGCGACCTTCCAAGTCATCGGGCGTGAGGTGCGAGACTAAGTCCACGAAGGGGCGCCCACTCCCGATGGGCGGGAGCTGCCGAGGGTCTCCCACGAGGATGAGGCGTTCGACGCCCGCGAGTGCATCAACGACGGCCGCGAGCTGCTCCTCGGTGAGCATCGAGCACTCGTCAACGATCACCGTCTTGTGCTGGTTGTGGCGCGCCGCCTTCGGGTTCATGAAGTAGCGGCCTGTCGCGCCATCGTAGCGACGGAGCTTCATCAGGAACTGCGCCACGGTCTTCGCGCCCGCCACGCGAGTCTGGGCTTCGAGGCGAACGCGGGCCTTGCCGGTCGGCGCGAGGAGCAGGAGCCCGCCGGCGCGGACCTCGGGCATCTCGCAGAGCGCACGAAGCAGCGTCGTCTTTCCCGTACCGGCAGGACCGAGCAGTACGCTGAGGCGCGCCGAGAAAAGCTCCTCCAGCGCGGCGGTCTTCTCAGCTCGCGCTCGCTTCTCGTCCTTGTCGACGGCACCTTGGAAGTCCTTGAACTGCGCGTCGATCAGCTTCGCCCAATCGGTCTTGCTCACGTGACGCTTCGCCCTCCGCCGCTTCTCAACCTCCTTGCGGATGAGGTCTCGGCCACTCACGAAGCGATCGAGCTGGAACGCTGGCTCCTTGTTCACCAGGAGCCTCGTGACGAAGGGCTCGAAGTCGAGCTCGTTCGCCGCGAGCACGTCGGCGCTCAGGGGGAGTTCGGGCTTCACGCCACGCGAGCGAACGTTCTTGATGACCTGATGGCGGAAGGCAAGCGTATGCCCTTCCAACGCCGCCTGCTCCAGGGCGTCGACGACGAAGCCGCGCACGCGACGGTCATCGAGCGCGCCATTCAGCGCGC
>CAITIQ010000270.1 GCA_903892415.1 uncultured delta proteobacterium
GCGCGCTCGGTGCAGGTGCGAGGGGCGTTTGTGGGCATGCGGCTAACGGCGCCGACGTCGATGCGCGCGCTTCCCGGTGAGCTTGACGTCGTGGTGCTCGAGGGCGCTGTCAGTGTTGCGCGCGGCGACAGTCGAGTGACGCTCTCGGCCTGGAAGGCCGCACGTGTGCGTGGAGCGGGCGCGCGTATCGAGCCGAACGGCTCAGCGTGTGTGGTCGTTGGCCTCTCGACCGAGTTTGCATCGCTGGAGACGGCGCTCAACTCGAAGGTGGCGGTCGATACGAGCTCGCCAATTCAAGAGACGGATCTTGCGCGCGTGCCCGAGCTTGTTTGGGCCGGCGGTCGTGCATCGGCTCGACTGGGCTTCGAGGGGTCGAGCGCCTCGCTCCGCGTTCTATCGATGAGCCAGGATTTGGAGGTAGCCGAGCATACTCACGCGACCTCCGACGAGATCCTGATCGGGCTCACTGGCGCAAAGTGGCTATACCGCGCAAGCGCGCCCGGCTCGACGGCGCTGGATCTCGAGCAGGGCGCGCTGCTCGAACCGAGGGCCAGTGCGCAGGTGGCCGCCGGTGTTCTGCATGCCGCCCATCGTTTTGCTGGTTCGGCAGGAGCGGAGCGCTTCTTCGCTCTACAGCTGTATACGCCCGGTGGGCCGGAGCAACGCTTCAAGGCGCTCGCCGCAGAGAACGCCGCTCCGGTAAAGAAGTGAGCGCAAATTAACCATGTATCAAGTTGCACTGCCCGTTCAGGCCCTCGCCCCATACATCGAGTCGTATTGGTGTGTTTACGCCACCGAGCATGCGCCGCTGGATCTCAGCGTTGAGGTCTTCGTCGATGTGCGGCCCGATTTGATCTTCACCTTTGGTGCGCCGTACGAAAGAAGCCGATTAGACGGTGAATCGTTGACCATCGACTACTCGAACCTCGATGCCCAGCGTCTGCATCCGATTCGGATTACCCAGCGTGGTCAGGTCGTTTGCTGCGGTGTGAGGTTCCACGTCGGCGGTCTCGCGCCGTTCGTGGAGCGCCCTGTACACCTTTGGAACGAGCGCGTCGTCGGGCTATCGGAGGTGTTTGGGGCCGGCGCAAACGGCTTGTGTGAAGCGCTGCAAAGCTCGAAGGACAACGTGCAGCGGCAGAAGGAGATCTTCGATGCGTTCCTCGTGCAACGGCTTCGAGTGAAGGACGGCTATCAAGTCTTTCAGGCGCTGCGTGCCGAGATTGAAGCGTCGAAAGGGGAACAGTCAATCGACGCTGTGTGCCGACGCAATGCGATCTCCCAGCGGCAACTCAATCGCCTATTCCGCGCATATCTCGGTTTCAGCCCGAAGACGTACTCGCGGGTCGTACGCTTTCAACGGGCGTTGAAGCTGCTCAGGCAAGATCCGGGATGCACGTTGGCAGAGATTGCGGCGCTTTGTGGCTATTACGATCAGCCGCACTTCGTTCGCGAGTTCAAGGCTTATGCTGGAACTGCGCCGAAGCTGCGCTTGGGCTACTACCCAGCTGACGCTCCGACGGACTTCAGTCCGAACCTTGTCCAGTTTGTACAAGACAGGCCAGGCGAATAGGGCGATGGGGTGCCTTCTCTCAAGGAGCGACCCATGACTGCGACGCACACGAAGGCAACGACCATTCGAAATACGTTCTCCCGCGAAACCTCGGTCGCAATCGAGATTCAAGCGGAGGCGAAGGTCGTTTGGGCATTGCTGACCGCGGCTGCGGACTACCCGAAGTGGAGTTCCACCGTTGTGGGCATCGACGGGGATATTGCGCTGGGCAACACCATCAAGCTGCGCTCCACGCTCGACCCGAAGCGTACGTTTAAGCTCAAGGTGAAGGAGTTCAGCCCGCCCAATCGGCTGGTGTGGGGTGACGCGATGGGCAAGCGCACCTATGAGCTAACGGACAAGGGGGAGGGGAAGCTGCTGTTTACGATGCACGAGAAGATCGGCGGACCGGTGTTCCCGCTCTTTGCGCACATGATTCCTTCATTCGACGAGTCGTTTGATCAATTCGCGACCGACCTCAAGCGTCGCGCCGAACAAGGCGCTTGAGCAACCTTCCGCAACAATTCGAGGCCGACCATGAAGCACAAGATCGGGACATCCGCTAAACCCCTCGCGCTCAAGACCCCGCCGCTCTCTGCGGACTACACGATGCACGTCGATGAACTGGGTGGCAAAGAGGTGCTGGTCTGCACCGTGGGCAAGACGGTGCTTCACTATGACCTCCGTTGCATTGACGACTTGCACGCGATGCTGAAGAAGCACGGTGAGTGGATGGAGCTCGGCAGCGCTGACGAGCAGAAGCCGGCCAAGGAAGGCACTGTCGAAGCGTGGGGGCGCTCGGAGAAGAACCCAGTGGGCGGCTGGTACGGCCTCAAGAAGGGCCTGCGCGGCCGCTTCGGTATGTATCTCCCGCCGCTGATGGAAGCGCTCGGTTTGGCGGAGGTAACGCACGAGGCGCGCAACAACAAGATGAAGGCGAAGTAGCGCGAGGCGTGGCCGAGCCAGATTGTGTCCGGCCCAGCCACGCCCTTACGAGCTAGCGCCCAAGCATCCCCTTCGGGAACAGCGCTTCCAGCTTGTCGGCGCCCACCACAAGGTGAACGTCCTTCAGCTGACCTGCGATCTCCTTCAGTGTATCGAGCTCACGCATACGCATGAGCATCGGGTTTTCGGCGACGAGGCGCGCGGTGTTGACGAGCTGACGCATGGCTGCGGTCTCTTCGCGTCGGCGGATGACGTTCGCGAGGGACTCCTTCTCGGCCTCGATCACACGGTTCATCACCGTCTTCATTTCTCCGGGGAGGACCACGTCGCGCAGTCCGACTCGAACGAGCTCGAGGCCGAAGCGCGCTGCATCTTGGGCGAGGCGCTGCGCAAGCTCTATCGAGATCTGCTCGCGTGCTTCGAGCAGTTCATCGAGCGTCAGCGCTCCAATCACGCCGCGAACGGCGAGCTGGGTTGCGCTGTAGATTGCGTCGCGCGGGCTGGTGACCGTCGTAGTCGCCAAGACCGGATCGAGCACCCGGATGTCGGCGACGATGGACAGCCGCAAGCTCACCTTGTCCTTGGTGAGGAGGTCCTGCCCGACGATCGCGACCTCTTGCTGACGCATGTCGACCCGAAGGACGTGCACGGCAGCGCGCGGTGGCGACCAGAAGGCGTAGAGACCCGGCTCGAGCACGCGCTCGAAGCGGCCGTCGACGAAGAGCACACCCCGTTCGTGGGGTGCGACCACCGTCTCGACGATTTCACCGGCCGGGAGCACCGCGCGAAGATCGCTCGTGAGCTCCGGGATGGGCGCGTCGAGGCGGAGGACCTCAACGGTCAAGGCCGGATCGACGGCCCAAAGGCGAGCCACGCCGGGGCGCAAGAAGGCAACGGCGCGTCCGTCGACGCGGACGATACCGCGCTCGTTCTCGGCGATGGTGAGCTCGTGAATCCACGAGCTGGGGAACACCGCGCGCACTTCGTGCGACGCGTAGACGAAGTAATCCTTGAGCTCGAAGCGGAGCACGCTGTAGCCGAAGCCAATGCGGCGGTGACGGCCGGGGCCGAGCGCAGCGATGGGGACACCGTGTTGCAAGAGCACGGCGCGCTCACCGAGTTGAACGATGATGGTGAAGATCATGGCGCACCTCAAAAAGGGAAGATGGGAGTTAGCGATGAGGAGCTCCGGTCCGCGCCCGACGGGACCGAGCGCGGAAGACGGCGAAGCAAGCGTGGGCTCGTACGAGTTGACGCTTGCCGGAGCGATCGTCCGGGCTCGGGTGTAGTGCGTGGACCGCGTCGTGCCCCCGCAAGCGGATACACGACCGAGCCCTCATCGCTGCTCTTTCAATTGGTGAATTAAGGGTTCACTGCTCGACCAATGAGCTTGTCCGTCCTATTGGGCAGACGAAGGATTCGAACCTTCTACTGGTGATCCCGATCCGGGACGACGCGATCGGACACGGAGCTTCGACGAGAAGCCCCGCGCGAAGAGCCGCCGGGAACATCGAGACGCCTGCAGTGACGCGCCCAGTTTGTAGACCTGACCGCTCGAGATAGAGATGCGCTGAGTCGCCGTCCGCGGCCGAACTACTCGAGAGGAGTAGCCTCGAGACCTAGATAGCTGGTCCACAATCGCGAGATCTCCTCCGCGAGTCGTTGGTCGCTAAAGGATTCGGGACGACGCAAGAGCCCTTCATGGGTGAGCGAATGGGTGGCGTTACCAACGATGAAGATGAGTTCATCAAGGCTGGGCGCTCCCTCTTTGGGCCGGTACAGCGGCTCGAGCAGCGTGCGCAGGTGTGCCGCCGTTCGTGCGCCGCGGTTACGTAGGTCATCAAAGCGGCCTACGATGGGGATGACCGAGGTGAGCGCTTGGTGGAGCTCTGGATCAAGCGCTCGAAAAGCGAGTACCGCGGATACTGCAGTACGGAGCAGAGCGGCGGGCGTTGCAGCGCGCAGCTCGGTGAAGCGCGCTTCAAGAAAGGCGGACTCGCGGTCCGCGTGGCGTTCAAGTAGCGCGACGACCAAAGCCTCCTTGTGAGGGAAGTATTGATACAGCGAGCCAATGCTGACGCCGGCCACCTCGGCGACCTCAGCGACGTTCAAGGACTCGAAGCCCCGAGCCACGAGAACGCGAGCCGTGGCCTCGACGATGGCGTCGACCAGAGCACGAGACCGCTGTTGTTTCGGGACCTTGCGTGGCTTTAGGTGCTTGGGCAGCGGCATCGGGGAACGCGAGTCGTCGAAGGGCAGTTCGGGACCTTACAACGGAGCGATGAAAAAGCGCGTGATTGTGATCGGCGGGACCGGCTTTCTGGGAAGAAGGGTGGTGCAAAGCCTCGCGCAACGCGATGACCTCGAGGTGCTTGTTGCAGGGCGTCGCGGACCTGATCGTGTTGTCGACTTGCGCAAGGAGGAGACCTTCGACGCACTTCGGGACGCCGACCTATTGGTCAATTGTTCCAGCAGTCACGATGCTCCACCCGAACTACTTGTCGCTTGGTGTTTGCGGGTTGGACTTGCGCTCCTGGAGGCGAGCTCCGATAGGCTTGTCATGGAGGCGCTATTGAATCGTTGGCACGGTAAGCCCGCGCTGGGGACTGTCGTGCTCGGGGCCGGGATATTTACTGGGTTATCCAATCTGCTCGGCGCTGTTGCGTACAAGGGGGTGCGCGACGTGGTCGCGCTCGATCTCGGGGTGCGCAGCTCACCGTTCTCAGGGGCGGGGCAAGGGACGATCGATCTGGTGGTCGACGCTTTTGGGCTGCCCGCCATCGAGGTGAACGAGGGGCGTCGCAAAGAGGTGCCGAGTGCAATGTCGGGAGCAGTCCTGCCTTTCCCAAGCGGCCGTCATCGCTCGTTGACGTTCTCGTTTCCGGAGGTCGTGATGCTGGCGTCAAGCACGAGGGCGCCTAACGTGACGATGTGCATTTCCCCGTCTCCGTCCCCGCTTTGGGCCATATTCCGAGGGCTACCAGGCAGGCTGTTGCGAGCGGCCTGGTTTCGCGCGCTCCTTGGCGGGTACTTTCTTCTGTTGCGCCGACACTTGCTGCGCCGGGTGCCCACGATCGTCGAGCTGGTCGCTAGAGCACGGGGATCGGCTGAAGAGGTGGTTGCGACCCTCTGGGCCGCTGATGGCTTTGCGGTGGGGGGAGCCGCCGTGGCTGCGAAGGCCGTTCTGTTGCTCGACGCGCCTGCTGCTCGCGGCTTGGTGATGGTGGACGAGGTGCTTACGCTCGATGGGGTGGTTGCCAAGCTGCGTTTGCTTCGGCCCGAGTTGGCCTTGGAAGTCCGAGTTGGAGCTCCAACGACGGTTGCTGGGACGTAAGCTGGGGCGCTCAAGGGCGGCACAGCTGGGCACATTGGCTTTGTGTTTGCGGGTAATTAGGCCGAATTCGCAGGGCATGGTTCCTGCTGAAAGGCAGCAGCCATGCGTCTTCTTTCAAGCACGTCGCTCTTCTCGCTCACGCTCTTGCTCGCAGCCTGCAATGCCTCCATCGATAACCAGGATTGTGGGGCTGACGGTTGTAATGAGCCCTGCGTCGGAGACACCTGTGAACAACCTACGTGTCCACTCGACTGTCGACGTCCGGAGGACCCGGCCGAATGTGGTGACCCTTGCGAGGAGCCGGAGCCTGCTCCGCCTCAGTGTGAGCTCCCGACCGAACTCGAGACCTTTGAGACGGGTACCGGAGAGGTCTGCTACGAGCAGCTCGCGGAGGACTCAGTGGTGCCCTACGTGGAAGGTCCGCAGGGCGGCTATCATTTATTCTTAGCGCTGGCCTGCGCCGATTGCGGTACCGAGATCGTGGTCGAGACCGAGGCCCGATTGGAGGAAACCGACGAGGTCGTTTCTGCGCTCACGCAGTCCTTGGTACCGGTCAAGGGCGGTACGGCGACGGGCATCATCGTTCCGCTCCCGGGCTCTCCTTGGGACCCGGAGTCGGTTCCGCTGGCCGAAGGTACGCGCCTGATGTTGAGCACCACGGTGAAGGCTCCCAATGGCAACCTGCTTCACACGGCGGATGAGCTTCGGGTGCTCGGGCCCGAGGTCTATTGGGATTACTGCGCAACCCATCCCGAGGATCAGTGCTGCATCGACTTGTGTGATGGCCTCTAGTCAGCTGCGGAGTTCCTTGCACTGCGGAGTGCCTGTCGCAGGCGCAGGCCCCTGCGCGCTTCACTCCGCACCCTCTTTAGGCTGAAAGAGGCCATATTCTGCGGAAAAGCTGGCTCGGCCAGCTTGGCACCCAAGCTGCATTAGTGGTCAACGAAGCCGCCAATCAAGGTGGCTCAGGAGGAACTCACAATGTCGCGCTCATGGATCAAGGTTGCTCTCGTGTCTCTCGGTCTCGCCGCAGCTGTCCCCGCCTTTGCTTTTGCGGGGGCTGGCGCTGAAGACAGCACCGCGTTGGCGAAGGGCGACAAGGACCATGAAAAGAAGTTCCCCATGAAGGCGGACGTCTTCATGCAGAAGGTCAATACGCGCATCGCCAAGATGCAGGAGCGGGTGACCAAGCGGATGGAGGAGCGCAAGGTGCCCGAGGAGAAGCGCAAGGAGATCCTCGCCAAGTTCTCCACCACGGCGGAGCAGGTCCGCGCAGCAGCCAAGGCCGCCGGAGAAGACGGCACGGTCACGGCCGAGGAAGCCAAGGGCGTGCGCAAGGTAGCCAAGGAGCTGCGCGGAAAGCACAAAGGCAAGAAGGGTGAAGGCAAAGGCAAGAAGGGCAAGAAGGACAAGGGCAGTGAGGCCTCTGTAGCCAACTAATCCGAGCCACTCGTTACGTCGCAAACGGCCATCCATCGATGGCCGTTTGGCTTTCTGGCGCAGCCCAGCGAACGCTCTGGTCTCACCCTGACGGTGTGCGCTACTACCAAACGATGAGACCGCTGTGCTGCGTCCTACTGCTTGCAAGTTGTGTATCGAACGCGACGGCCCAATCGCCCGCGAGCGACAGCGCGGTGCGTGCGGTGCGGGCTGTGACTGCGCGTGATGAGCTATTGCCTTGGGTGGCGTTCGACGGCAGCTCGGTGTGTTCCAACCATGTGGTTCGCCATCTCGAGGTCGTACGCGTGGCCGATGGAACCACCGCTTGGTCGAATCAGCGGTGGGGACAGTTGCTTGGCGAGCTAGCGAACGGTGACCTCGTCGTCACGAACCTGGATACCGAAGGGCGGCGCAAGCTCGAGGTTGCAGTGCTTGCGCGCGCGGACGGCGCTGTGCGTTGGTCTTGCAGCGCCAACGTGCCTGCGGCGACGGAGAGCGCGAGCTGGACGCTGACCGAGTCCGGCGCGACGGGGCAGCTGATTGCGCAGTATTCGCAAGGAGGAGCTGCGCATCCACCTCCGCCGCAGCTCGATGCGCTCGAGCTCGAACTGACCGAAGCAGGTTGCGAGCTCCACCCGCAGCCTGGCTCGGGTCTGGCGCCCGTTGCGATCGACGGGCCGCTTCCCCGGGAGTGGACGTCGCGCGACGTCGCACTGCGGCTTGAGCCGCCCGTTCCCGGTGCGCCCAACGCAGGCCCGAGTTTTGGCCCGCCTGCGCATTTGGTCGCCACGCGCGCAGGTCAAACGCTGTGGAACCGCGAGATCCAAACGCGGTCGCTGGCGCCGTGTTTGGCGCCCTAGCTGCTAACCTGCAGTCCTCAACGTGAGTAACGAGAAGAAACAACGTGCCCTTCGCCCGCGAGACCTCGTGCTCGACAACCACGGTTGCGAGGCGATCCTGGTTGAGCGCGTACAGGCACCGTCGCCCAAATGGCTGGAGCGCCAATCCGATACGAGGTTACGTGCGTGCGGTCGTGCGCGCTGGTGGAGCGCACTGCCGCTTGCGGGGGGAGCCTGTTTAGCGCCAGAACGCTATTCGACCCTGGTCCGCGAAGCCACAGTCGCCGACGTGCGTTGCGCAGCTGCCTGCGCGACGCCCGCAGGTGTTACGCTGCTATTGAAGCTGTTTCCTGAGATTGCGAAGGAGCCGTTCATCGTAGGGCGCACGCTGCTGGCGAAGTCGCCAACCCACGCGCTGCGGCATCGGCTGGGGAGACCTGGCCCGAGCGACGCACAGCTGCGACGCGCCGAGCTGACGTTGGTCGGTTTGGTCGAGTGCGCGGTCGCCCCCACAGCTCCGGGGGCTTTGGAGGCCGCTTTGCGTGAAGCGGTGATTGTGCTCAATAGCGTATTCGGGCCAGGTGAATCGTCGCTCCAACTCCGCACCGACGAGCGAGACCGACTGCTGGCCTTCCTTAGCGAGATAGCGGAGGTCGCTGGTCTCGAGCGGGCGGCCGCAGAACGCGCGACAACCGAAGGCCGCACGTGGTAGCGGCGGCTCGAGGCTTGTTCGACGAGGCCTTGGCCGCGCTTCAGAAGGTTGGCTGGAGCGTTGCAACGGAGGAGCCTACCTCTCCGCCGCTTACGTCCGCGCAACTTCGCCGCTACGCTGAAGCTCCGCCAGTGCTGCTTGAATGCCTCGCGACACTGACCGTTTGCCACAATCGCTCCAAGACCGCCTGGCTCTACACGCGTGCTGACTACGCACGAGAGGATGAACGCTCGATTCGTTGGGACGAGTGTGAGCGGCTGAGTCTCAGCAGCGCTGAAACCAGTGAGGATGTCTTGCTGATTGGCTCCTTCTGGGATGCCCACCTGCCGTTCGCCATGGCGTGCCATAGCGACTACGAATACCTCGCGATCGACCTACGCCCCGGAAACTCGTTCGGGGCGGTCGTTCACGGTCTCGGGCCCGAGTTCGAGTCAACGTCTGTTCTTTTTTCCAACTTTGAGAGCTTCCTGCACGGCCTGATCGACCAGGCGCGGCAGCCGCAGAAGCGTCAATCGTTATGGCCGTTCCTGGTTGGACCTGGGAAAGACTAATTAGTACGCGAAGGGCCGAGCAAAAACGTGACTGAGATTCAAACCGCACGACTTACGGTGGCTGATGTTGGGCTAGCGAGGACGCTGTTCCATACGATAGCCAGTGTGTTTGAGACCGAGGTGGGCAGCCTGAGCGACGGCTACCTAACCCAGCTGCTTAGTCGGCCAAGTTTCTGGGCCGTGACGGCCACGGTCGACGGGCAGGTCGTAGGCGGGCTCACCGCGCACACGCTCCCTTTGACCCGCGCCGAGCTGTCGGAGCTGTTTATCTTCGACATCGCGGTTGTCTCGGATTGGCAACGCAAGGGGGTGGGCCGCCTCTTGATGTCTACGGTCCGAGCTCAGGCGGCCGCAGCGGGTATCCTTGTTTCCTTCGTTCCAGCCGATAACGAGGATACCCACGCGCTCGACTTCTATCGAGCGATCGGCGGCGTGCCTGCTGCGGTTACGATCTTTACCTTCGGCGAAGGTGGCTCGGAATGACTCGGAACAGCGGATCAGGTTTCGGTCGCGCGCTTGCGACGTGGTTTTGCGGCATCCTGCTGCTCTGAGCCGTCGCCGGCGCGCGGTAAGCGGCCGGCGTCTTTGAGGGCTCGCCGCAATACGAATTCAATTTGGCCATTCAGACTGCGAAGCTCGTCCGACGCCCAGCGTTGCAGGGCGTCATGGAGCTCCGGCTCGATCCGGACCAAGAAGGCTTTGCGTTCCGCCACGTGAACTACGCGTAGAGGGTACCGGCGTTGACGACGGGGCTAGCCGCGCGCTCGCTGCAAAGGACGACCAATAGATTCGACACCATGGCGGCTTTGCGCTCCTCATCAAGCTCCACCACGTTGTTCTCCGCGAGGCGGGCCAACGCCATCTCCACCATACCGACAGCGCCGTCCACGATCTTTTGCCGAGCCGCGATGATGGCGCTCGCCTGCTGACGTTGCAGCATGGCCTGCGCGATCTCTTGCGCATAGGCCAGGTGGCTGATGCGCGCTTCAATGATTTCAACGCCTGCGAGACTGGCGCGTTCCATCAGCTCCCGACGCAGGTGATCCGCCACTTCCATGGAGGCACCGCGTAGCGAGAGCTTGGCCCCGTCATGCGGATCATAGGCGTAGCTCGTGGCCATATGGCGCAGCGCCGCCTCCGATTGGATATGCACGTACGCCCGGTGGTCATCCACCTGGAAAGAGGCCTTGGCTGTGTCAATCACGCGCCAAACGACAATGGCCGCGATCTCGATTGGGTTGCCGTCCAGGTCATTGACCTTTAGCCGAGCTGACTCCATCGATACCGCGCGTACGCTGAGCCAACGCTTGGAGTAGAACGGCAGCGCCCAACGCAACCCTGACGTCCGCTCGGTACCAACGTAGGAACCAAACAGCTGCATGACGACGGCTTGGTTGGGATTGACGACATAGAAGCCGGTGAACGAGGCGAGGGCCAGCACCATCAGCAATGCAAACGCTGCCGGTACAACCCAAGCGGATGGCGTTAACTCAAGCCGTGGTGCCGTGAGCGCGAGGCCCACACCACTGGCGACCACGGCGCCCAGCGTGATGACCAAGACGGGCCAGCCGCCAAAGGAGCTCACCGTGCGCTCCTCCGTTGCATTGCCCTGAAAATACGCGCCTTCACGGCCCATAACTGCTTTCTGCGACACCGAAACCACCCTTCCTGTGATTCCGAAATGATATCACTTTGGAATCGCTTGTCCAGGGGTGCTCCTGCCGATTTGGGAGAGCGGATGCACGATTCTCACGGGGTTGACTCTCGAGAGCCTTGAGCGCGAGCGCCGAGCGAGGCTAACGTTGGCCACGGAGGATGGCCTGACCATGGAACGAAGAACGCTGGGTGACTACCTAAGCAACGATGAGCCGGCCGCCGCCTTGTGGGTCGACATGGTGAAGATCGTGCACCGCGACAGTCCCAATGAGGCGCATACCGAACGGCTGGGCCCCGCGTGCCAGACGCTGTTCTATGTAGGCTGCTTCCAAGGCGAGCTGATCAACGGCGGCGTCAGTCAATTCTTCAGCAACTCTGCGGGCAACTGTGCGTTGGAGACATTGGCGGCGCTCCGGCAGATTGGCGCCAAAATCTGTGTTGAGATCCTCGAGCAGGCGCTGGTCGTATTTCCCGAAGGGGCTCCGCCCAAGGACCGGCAAAAGCGCTGTGAACTGCTATTTGCTTTCGAGGAACGCGACCCGGAGTTGCTCGAGCAGCTCTCAAGGGTCTACTACAAGCGGGTCGATGCGATGGACTCGGTGCCCGAGGAAGACCTAACCGCTTTGCAATTAGCGTTTATGCGGGCCCACGCTGCAGAGTTGGTTGAAACGTAGGCGCACTCACAGGAAGCAAAGACCCTCGCCTCGATAGGTGGGTACGCGCTCGACGATGCGGCCCTCGCGCAGGAGCAGCACCTCGCGGAAGCGCTCCATCACTTCACCGGCTTTGGCGTGACGAAAGAGCACTGGGCTGCCGAGCGTGATGCGGTTAGCGCTCTCGCCTTGCAGCGGCGTCTGCACTTCGCCCGCGCCTTCGGCGGCGGTCAGGTCGAGTCCGGCCGGCCATACCGGGCGAGGGAGTTTGTCCGGACCGTGTGCGCCGGAGGCAACGTAGCCGCCTCCAAGGCAGGTTATGAAGTTGGGGCCCGGGCGGCGCACGGCCTCCAGGGCGAAGAAGCACGAGGGCTCGAGCGAACGCACGAACGGGCTGGCAAATGCATCGAAGAGCAGCGGCTTGTACAGGCCGGAGCCAGCGCTTACCTCGGTAACGCCGGTCTGCGTGGTGGTCAGGTCCAGCGACCCGGTCCCGCCGCCATTGACGAAGGCGAGCGCGAAGCCCCGTGCACGCAGTTCGGCGACGATCGCGCTGCGACGCTGGGCGAGCTCGCGCATCGAGGCTGCCCGTACCGCGCGCTTGGTCAGACGCAGCGGAGCCGCATCAAACGGGCTGTCATCGCCGAGGCCTGCGACCTGAGCCTCGTAGCCCATGACGCCGTGGACCACGAGGCCGAGGTCGCGGGCACGCTCCGCTAATGCGATAACGTCCTGCGGCGTGCGCAGCGGCGAGCGTCGCACGCCCAGGTGAAGGCCTAGCGCGCGCAGGCTCATATCAATGCAGAGCACCACGCGTAGGGCGAGGCCCCGGGCTTTACCCAGCGCCGCAAGCTGATTGACCGCCTCGTCAGAGTCGACAGCCAAACTAACAATCACTCCGCGCTCGGTTAGCTCGGCGAGCTGTGCAAAGGCGCTGGGCTGGAGGGTGGGATAGGCGACGAACAGATCGTCGAGCCCGCCTTGCGCCAGGGCAGCGGCCTCCGTCATGCTGAAGGCCATCAAGCCGCGCGCGCCCTTCCCTTTATGGGCTCGCTCGATCAGCGCCCGCACCCGGATCGATTTCGTGGCGAAGCGCAGCGTGAGCCCGTGGCTGCGAGCCATGGCGAGGTGCCGCTCGAGGTTGCGGTCGAAGGCCTCGAGGTCAACGGCGACCGCCGGCAGCGCAACACCTTCGAGGGCCCGAACGATGTGGTCGAGGTTCACTCGCGTAGGGTAGCGGCTTCGCTGGGGGATGAGCGCTCTTATGCGTTGGAAGGGCGAGCGGCCGCTGCGCTGGTGACCCGCGCCGCGGACCGGTCGCGGCTTCTGTTATTGATCAACCGTGAACACGATGGCGCGCTCTCGTTGGGCGGCCTTTTGATAGAGGTCGCGCACGGTCTCGAACCAGGTCCAGGTGTAATCACGGTCTTCATCGCCATACTCCGGCGCGTAGTCGCGCGGGACGACCGAGCGGTATTGCTCATTGAACCAGGGCCGATCAATGTCCATTAGCGCCGCGGCTACCTCTTTGACCTTCTCCGTAGGGACGAGGCTTACGATGTAGTCGTCCCCCTCATGCAATTGCGTTGGGCCGAGCACACAGTGCCGCAGGGGCTCGGAGCCGCCGCCAAACTCCAGGCTGCCGTCGGTCAGCAAGCGGTGCAGCGCATCCCACGCCTTGTCGCATTCTGCGAGGTTATCTGTGTCCCACGCAGACTCGAACTCGTCCACTCGAGCAAGCACTTCATCATCGTCCCCGGCCGCCTCGAGTGCCTCTGCCTGTTCAGCCGTGATTGCAAAGAACACCCCGCGACACCCCATGCCGACCTCCGAGGTGGGAGACGGTAGTGCCCGGGAAGGTGAATAGCAATGCAAGCGCGGACCTTTCGAATGGCCCCTAGCTTCAGCTCGGCTTCGCGCTAGCTTGAAGGAATGGACGCCCCCTTCGTTGTCGCGTTGGCGAGTGAACATCGCAATGTAGAGCCAGGCGTGCAAACGCTCTGGGTATCCCTCGCGGTGAAGGCGCGGGGCGCTGCACTCGAGGCCACTCGAGCGCCTTTGGCGGTGGCGCTGGTGGTGGATTGCTCCGGCTCGATGCAAGGCTCTCCGCTCGAGCATGTGTTGTCGAGCACCTTGATGTTGGCTGAACTCCTGAACGAGCAGGACCAGCTTGCGGTGATCACCTTCTCTTCGCAAGCAGAGCTGCTCAGCGGTCTCTTGCCCGTGAGTGCGGACGCTCGTGCCCGGCTGCGCACTCTGTTGCAATCGGTGGAGGCTCGGGGAAACACCAATCTGCAATCAGGGATGGGAGTAGCTGCGGCCGTGCTGAAAGAGGCGCCGGAGGGGTTACGCCGGGTGATGGTGGTGATGAGTGACGGTCAGCCCAATGTGGGATTGACCTCGGCCGAGCATCTCGCCGACTACACCCGGACCCTCGGCCTCGGCGTATCCACCTTGGGCTTTGGCCTGCATCACGACGAGAACGTATTGGATGCGATCGCGACGGCCGGTTCGGGCCGCTATGCCTATATCCCGGACCCGGCCAGCGCTCGGGTCGAGGTTGCGCGTGCGGCGCTGGCTCACGGTGGCGTGGTCGCGGACAAGCTGCAGCTCTCGCTCAAGCTCGAGCCAGGCGTGGAGGTGGTGCAGGTGCTGCCGAACGCGGCGTTGAAGGTGGGAGCAGGCGGCCTCTCCTTCAATTTGGGGGACGTTTTCGTCGATCAGGAGCGGCCGTTTGCGCTCGAACTTGCGCTGAAGCTGGAGGCCGAGAACGGCGGCCGCCTGCTTTCGGTCGTCGTCAGCGGGCGTGGACGCAATGGCGATCGCAGCAGCGCCACCGCCGAGCTGAGCGTGGACGTGCGAACCGGCGCGCGGGTGGTGGACAGCGCGGCGCAACAAGCGATCATCCTGGTGCAGGCCGATTTCGCGCGGGTGCGAGCCCGCGCCGAGGCGGACCGCGGTTCGATGCCGGGCGCCGCGGCGCTGCTGCGAGCGGTGCTGGTGCGCGTCGAGGGGCTGGCTGGCTTCGTCGCTGACGATGGCTCTCCGCTGGCCGAGCTGCGTGAACAGCTGATCGATGAGATCGCCAACTATGAGCGTCGCTCGAGCGATCTGGAGCGAACGCATCAACGCAAAGCCTCTGTGCAATTCAAAGGAGCGACGCAGGTCTCCTCGGCGACGGGCATGAACGCTAGGCCGTTGGGCGCGGCGCTCGTCGGGCTCGGTGGCATCAGTCAGGGGCTGCGCTTCGAATTGCGGGGCGAGGGCGTGATTGGGCGCTCCAGCCTCTGTGATGCGCCGGTGAAGCACAGCTCGCTCAGTCGCGCGCATGCTCGCATCCGCTTCATCAACGGGGCCTACGTACTCGAGGACCTCGGCTCGACCAACGGCACTCAGGTGAACGGTGCCGCGGTTACCTCGAGCCAGCTCCGCTTCGGCGACCTCGTGAACTTCGGCGACGCGAGCTTCCGCTTCGAGCGGTGCTGAAGCTCAATCGGCGGCGCTGAGCATCGGTAGGCGCCGGGCCCCGCGCTCCTTCGGCGCGCTGCGGCCTGCCTGGGCTACCGCCTCCGGCGTGAGCGAAGCCAGCACCGAGTGCTTGAAGGAACGCTCCACGCGCACGCGCACGACCTCGCCTACCAGCTGCTCGCCGCGATCATCTTGCAGATGGACGATCTCATTGCGGAAGCTGCGCCCGCTGAAGGTGGCCTCGGCGCCGGCCTGCGGCTTCTTGGCTCGGCCCTCGATCAAGACCTCCAGTTCGCTGCCAACCAAGGTGCTCAGATGCTTGGCGGTAAGCCCCTCGGAGAGGGCAAACAGTCGAGCCAACCTGCGGCTCTTCTCCTCTTCGGAGACGTCATTCTTGAGCTTGAGGGCCGGTGTGAACGGGCGCTCCGAGTACTTGAAGGCGAACACGCCGACGAAGCCCACCGCCTCGATCAGCGAGAGCGTTTGCTCGAAGTCCTCATCCGTTTCACCCGGAAAGCCCACGATGATGTCGGTGGAGAGGGTCACGCCGGGCGTACCGTCTTGGCTCTTCATCGCCGCCTTTAACGCCGCTACGCGCGCCTCGAATTCGGCCCGGGTGTAGCGCCGCAACATGCGTTTGAGCACGCGATCGGAGCCTGATTGCACCGGCAGATGCACGTGGCGACAAAGGCCCGGCAGCTCCGCGTGCGCGGCGATCAGCGAGGGCGTCAAATGGCGGGGATGCGGCGAGGTGTAACGCAGCCGCAGGGAAGGCGCTTCCTTCGAAACGGCGCGCAACAAGGCCGCAAACTCGCTCTCGTCCGGATCGGCGCCGCTCGGCTTTTCCATGCAGCCGAGCGGATCGGTGTAGCTGTTGACCGTCTGCCCGAGCAACGTCACTTCACGCGTACCGCGTTCGGCGAGCCCGCGTACTTCCGCCAGGATCTCGTCGCTCGGGCGGTAGCGCTCCGGCCCGCGCGTGGTGGGCACGATGCAGAAGGTGCAACGCTCGTTGCAGCCCTTCATCGTGGTGACGAAGGTGGAAACGGCGGACGGTCGCTCGCTCGGCGAAGGCGCGCTGGGGGCGCCGTAGGAGGTAAGGAACTGCGGCGCATCAAGGTCAAACACGGTGCGCACGGTGGGCAAGCCGCCGGAGGCCAGATCATGCAGCAGCAGCGGCAGCTCGCGGATGTTGTCCGGCCCGATCACCAGATCCACCCCGAGCCCGCGTGAGAGCAGTTTCTCGCCCTCTTGTTGCGCGACGCAGCCGGCGACTACCAGCACGCGGCCGGGATGCCCCGCTTTACCTTGGCGCAGTTTGCCTAGCTCGCTGCGCAGCTTTTGCTCGGCTTTCTCGCGCACGCTGCAGGTGTTGAGGATGATGACGTCGGCGCCTTCTTCCGCTTCAACCTCGGAGAACCCCGCACCCTGCATGACCTCATGCATACGGTCCGAGTCGTGGACGTTCATCTGGCAGCCGAACGTGGCAATTCTGTAGGACTTCATGACGAGACTCGCGGCCGACGATGGTGGCTTCATCGGCTCGCTGCAACGGCAATCGGCTTAGGGCTTTTTGGCGGCGGGTGCGCAGGGGGTCTTTTTGCAAATAGGCTCCACGAGCCGCAGGACATCGGCGGAGCCGCCGTCCACATTGAGGTCGAAGGGATGCGCGTGAAGCCGCAAGGTGGACGCGCCGTCGTGCTCGAGCACCAGCACGCTGCCGAAGCCGAAGCTGCGCGCGAGCTTGGCCTTCACGCCGATGGAGTAGGGGTGGGACTCCGGGTTCTCGACCACGAAGGCTTCCGGCCCTTGACTGGCGGTGACGTCGGCCAGGATGCGACCACCGCTGGCGAGCGCTGGTGCGTTCTTGTTGGCGCCGTTGAAGCCGATGTCGCGCACCGAGAGGTCCATATCGCTGCTGCCGTACCAACTCGCCGATAGCGTAGTAACGGCGCGTTCACTCGGGACCACGCCTACGTCGGCGGCCCACGAGCGCAGCGAGAGCCGATTCTCCGGGTGGGCGGTCATCGCCATCGCGGTGAGCACGCTGAGATCGCTGCGCAGCAGATCGCGGATACCGGGGTATCTCGTGGCATCGAGGGGGCGAGCTAAGAGATTGTCGATTAGCGTGAGCGCGGTGAGCACATCGCCTTCGGCGGCGGTCAATAGCGCCAACAGGCGTAGCGCTTCGGGGCTCGGCTCGGGGCGTTGGGCCTCGGCCTGCACCAACTGCTTGGCCAGCTCAATCCCAGTCACCGTGCGCAGGGAGATGAGCCGCAGCGCGACTTGGAGCGGCAGGGATGCGCCCTCCAGCTCGATGAGCGAAGCGTAGGCGCGCTCCGCACAGCTCGAATCTCCAGCTTTTGCGCAAGCATCGCCGACGAGGACGTAGCCCATCGGGTCGGCCGGATCGCTCGTGATTAGCGCGCGAGCTCGACTGATCGCCGCGGCGTGATCCCCGCGTTCGGTCGCTTCATGAACCTCCTTCACCACATTCTGCCAAGGCTCGAGCATCACCATGCCGGGCTCGAGCTCGGGCACCAACGTGCGCGGCTTGATTGCGCGCGCGGCCTCGGGCTCCGCGCCGTCTTTGGAGGCGGCCAACACCAAGGGGTATTCCACGGTGGCGCCATTGGCCAACGCTGGGAAGCTCAGCGATTCGAAGGAGCGAACCACGCAAGCGACGAGTTCGAAATCTCCGACGTTGGCCGAGATGGCACGCGCGAGCGGGACGGCGCCTTGAGGGTCGATATCGAAGCGAATTAGCAGCCGACCACCCGCTTTGGGATTACGCCGTAAAGAGTCGCGATAGCAGCCGCGGAACCGACCGAAGTTCTTGCGCACGATCCACTGGATCGTCTCCGGGGGAATGCGCGCGGGGCCCTCGTCTTCGCCCTCGACGGTCGGCAGCTCTTCTTTGGCGGGCTCTTTGGTTGCAGGGGCAGGCTTTTCGACGACCTTGTTGGTTTTCGGTGCTGGTGTTGGAGAGGTTGCGTCTGGCGGCAAACCCGCCATTGGATCGACGATCGGGCGCAGCTCTTCCGAGGAGGGAAAAGGCCGAGCGCGCTCGAGCAAGGGGACGCTTGCGAAGCGCGCGTTCAAGTCGGGGAGACGGTGCGCCTCGCTGAGGACGCGCAGGATGAACGCTGGGCCTTCGGGAGGCACTGCGGACGGTCCCTCGACGGAGGCCGGCGCTGCGGGTTGCGCCTTTCGGCTCACCAGCACCGGACTCGTGACCGCGACGCCGCCGCTCGTTGCGAACGGCCACAATACCGAGGTTTGCTCGCTCATGCGACGCTCATACAGGGCATACGCCAGCGTCTCTTCTGTGAGCTCGGGCGTAAGCGGGACTGCTTTTACTGTGCTATCGGTCAGGCCGGCCATCAGCCCGTCGAGTTCGCGTAGGTTGCTGCGTCCTGACGGCACCAGCAGCGTGACCGAGCGCTTCAGCGGGTTCGACAAGGCGACCGAGCCGAAGGGAAAGGCGTCGCTGCCATCGGTTACCAACATCACGCGCGAGGCGTCTCGAGCCGGGTGCTCGAGCGCAAAGCGCAGGGCCTTGGGCGTGTTCGAACGACCGAGGGTGCCCCGCGCGAGCAGCGCCTCGGCGGCCTCACCGTTCAGCTGATCGGCGGCCCCATCGAAGAGCACGCTCACCTGCTCATCACAAGCGGCCACGATCAAATGTTCACGCCCGAGCTTATCGGCGATGCCCTTCAAGGTGCGGAGCTGCAGCGCCATATCGCGGGCGCGCACCGCGCTCAGATCGAGCAGGAGGATGGCCCCGCTGATCTTGCTGTCGACGCGCGCCGGGTCGAAAGGAAGCCGCTCGGGGGCGGGCAGTCGTTCAAGTTCGAAGGCGCCAAGCGAGCTGCGCGCCGCTTGCAGGGCGGGAGCTTGAGGCGAGGTCTCGCCCAGGAAAGGCAGCGCCAGCGTCTTGTCCGCCGCGTCGAGGACGAAGGCGTGCCGCAGGGTGACCGTCTGCGTTTGACCGGCCTCGAGCGTGAGCGGCGCGGTGCGAAAGGTGCGGCCGCGGTCGCTGGTTCGCAGGCTCTGCTCGCGCAGCGGCTCTCCTGGCCCGCCGCCAAACGTCGCTTCGCTGGCGAAGGTTGTGAACGGAAGCACAATCTCCAGTTGACCAATCGCTTGTGAGGCTTTGCGGCCCTGCAGCACGACGGTGGTTTCCAACCAGGCCACCGGGCCCGAGACCGTCAGTTCCCCCGCCGTCACGGTGCCGAGGTTCACGCTACCGAGGTCTTTGCCGCGCACTCCGCCATTCGGGGCACCGCCGTCGACGAAACGCAGACTCGGCAGCTCAGCGGCTTGGGGTACCACAGGCCAAGGCTTCGGGGTTGGTGGCGGTACCAAAAGAGCCTGCGTCTCGACCGGAGGCAGCGGCGCTGGCCCACAACCAAAGGCTAGAAGCAGTAGAACGCGGGAAAAGCGGGTCGCGACGAACGCCATGGCATGCTTCGACACCGAGACAGCCTAGAAGTTTTGCGATTCACTGACTCGTACCAACGTCGAAATAGGCATGGCCTTGCGGCGGCCAATCCGGCGTTGACGACCCCAGGGTCCGCTTCTAGCGTCTCGCCGCGTCGGGGTGCGGCGTCTTGTCGAGCCTCAGTGGAGATGAAAATGGCGGAGCAGTTCAAGAATCTCGTCGATATGTTCGAGAAGTCCGTGAAGGCCTTCGGTCCTCACGAGCTCTTCGGCACCAAGCGCGACGGTAACTGGGAGTGGTCCACGTTTGCGCAGATCGGTGAGAAGGTTGAGCAGCTACGGGCCGGCTTGGCTTCACTCGGGATTGGGCGCGGGGACAAAGTGGCTGTCGTCGCCAATAACCGCGAGGAGTGGGCCATCCTCTCCTACGCCTGTAACGGGCTCGGCGCGGCGCTGGTGCCGATGTACGAGGCCCAAGCCTCCAAAGAGTGGGAGTTCATTACGAATGACTGCGCCGCGGTTGCCATCGTCGCGGGCTCGGCCAAAGTCTATGACAAGGTCAAGGCGCTGCCCGCCAAGGTCCCCTCGATCAAGCACGTCATCGGCATGGAGCTGCCCGCTAGTGAGCCGCTCTCCTTCGCCGCGCTGATGAAAAAGGGCGCGGAATCGCCCGTCCCCGCGATCGATCCTGAGCCGAAGGATATCGCCTGTTTGATTTACACCTCGGGCACCACCGGCAATCCCAAAGGCGTGATCCTCTCGCACTCCAACATCATCTCGAACATCAATGCGGTGCAGAGCATGCTGCCGATCAGCACCGATGATCGCAGCCTCTCCTTCCTGCCGTGGGCGCACTCCTTCGGTTACACCTGCGAGCTGCACGTGATGTTGTCCAAAGGCGCCAGCATCGCCCTGGCCGAGGCGGTGGATAAGATCATCGCCAACCTCGCGGAGGTTTCACCCACGCTGCTCTTCAGCGTCCCGCGCATCTTCAATCGCATCTATGACGGCGTGAACAAGCAGATGGCTGCCAAGCCTGCGATGATTCAAAGCCTGTTCCGCGCGGGCCTGCGCGCTGCGGCCAAGCGCCGCAAAGGGGAGAGCCCCTCGCTCGGTGAGTCGATCGCCCACCCGTTGGCCAAGTCGCTGGTCTTCTCGAAGATCGTGGCGAAGTTCGGCGGGCGGCTCAAGTACGCCTTCTCCGGCGGCGCTGCGCTTTCCAAGGACGTGGCCGAGTTCATCGACGGCCTCGGGATCACCGTTTACGAGGGTTACGGCCTCACCGAGACCAGCCCCATCACCACCGCCAACCGCCCCGGCGCCCACAAGATTGGCAGCGTTGGTAAGGCGATCACCGACGTGCGCGTGGAGATCGACAAGACGCAGACCTCGACCGACGCCAAAGACGGCGAGATCGTGGTCTACGGCCCGAACGTGATGCAGGGGTACTTCAACCGCGATGACGAGACCAAGGCCGTCTTTACCGAGGATGGCGGCTTCCGCACAGGCGATCTTGGCTTCGTCGATGGCGAGGGCTTCCTCTTCATCACCGGCCGCTTGAAGGAACTCTACAAGCTGCAGAACGGAAAGTACGTGGCGCCCGCTCCGCTGGAGGAGAAGCTCAAGCTGTCCCCGTTCATCGCCAACTGCATGGTCTACGGGGATAACCAGCTATTCAATATTGCGCTGGTTGCACCCGATTTTGCGAACCTCAAAGAGTGGGCCAAGAACGAGGGGATCGACGAGTCTGAGGACGCAAAGCTGATCAAGAACGCCAAGGTCAAGAGCCTGCTCGAGGCCGAGGTCGCCAAGTTCACCGAGGAGTTCAAGGGCTTTGAAGAGGTGAAGAAGATCGCCCTGGTGCCCGAAGACTTCACGGTTGAAAACGGCATGCTGACGCCGAGCATGAAGCTCAAGCGACGCGTCGCCGTGGAGACCTACAAGGCCGAGATCGCCGCGTTGTACGCCTGACCACAGGCCCACTTCGCGTAGCGGCTCCGCTGGCGTATCCTGCTCCTCTTGTGAGGATGCGCCTTTTGCTGGAGCAACATGACTGAGCGTGGATGGCGCGCCGAACGCGGCGCTTTCCCCACGGCCAATCCGCAAAGCGGCGTGGCGCCGGCTCCGGCCAACGGTGAGCCGGCGGTGCGGGCGCCGCTCGCGTCAGTGCCGCCAACTCCGTCTCCGCACGAGGTCTTGGCGCGGCGAAATTCGGAGGCTGGGTCGGCCCTTGTGGTTCCGGGCGCTACGGCTGCCGCGCCCCAACTCGCGGAGGAGCCGAAGGCGGTTGAGAGCATCCTGCGCGACGCGGAGCTGCAGCGAGCCCGGGTTTTTTATCGGCTGATGCTCGGCGTCACGGTGCTGGTGCTGATGTCGCTGCCGATCCTGCCCGGCGCAGCCTGGTTGCGCATTCAGACGGCGATCGGCTGCTTCTTCGCCGCCTGCGTCTGTGTGTTCATGGTGGTCGCTGGTAACGGTCAACGTACGCGCGCAACCATTCAGGTGACCGCCGCCAGCGCGGTGCTGCTCTCGCTGTTCGCCATCGCCATCATCTACTATCTCGGTATCTTCTCGGCCTCGGCCACCATCCTCGCGGTGGGCATCTACTTCTTTGGCTCGAGTGAGAGTCGCGTCATCGCGCGTGCCTCCTACGCGGCGACTGCGGGGCTCTACTTCCTGGTGACGCTGGCGATTGCCACGGGGCTGTTATTGGACCGCGGTGTATTCACCTCGGCGGGCCTCAATACCGCTTCGCTCTACTACCGGGTCGTCATGCAGCAGGCGATCTTCGGCGTGATCTTCTATCTGGCGCGCAGCGTTCGGCGAGCCAATCAGGCTGCGCTCGAGCGAGCTCGTGAGCGAGAGCGCGAGCTACGCGTGCGCGAGGCCCAGTTGATGGAGGCCAAGGGGGAGCTAGACCGGGCGCTGCGTCAGGGGGAGGGCCGACTTTCGGGACAGGCGATTGGTCGGTTCCGCCTGGGTGACGTGCTCGGGCGCGGCGGTATGGGCGAGGTTTATGCCGCGACCGACACCCAGAACCAAGCGCTGGTGGCGATCAAGTTGCTGCACCCAGCGATGCTCGAGGACCCGGCCAACATCCAGCGCTTTCTGCGCGAGGCGCAGGCTACTTCAGCTGTTCCCAGCGAACATGTGGCGCGCATCTTCGAGGTGGGCACGTTGCCGAACGGCGTGCCTTACATCGTTATGGAGCTGCTCGAGGGCCATGACCTCGCCTTCTATTTGCGGCGCTCTCCGCAGCTGGCGCTGCATCAAGTGGTCGAGCTGATTGAGCACACGGCGCGCGCGCTAACGGCGGTGAAAGACGCCGGCGTCGTCCACCGCGATCTAAAGCCGGCCAATATCTTTCTCACCGATACCTTGCCGCGCCGCTGGAAGGTGCTCGACTTTGGCCTGTCCAAGCTGCACGGCGCCGAACAGATCACCAAAGACCAAGCGGTGGGGACACCCTCCTATATGGCGCCTGAGCAAATCCGCGGTAAAGACGTGGACCACAAGGCGGACCTCTATGCGTTAGCGGCGATAGCTTATCGCTGTATTACCGGCCGGCCGCCGTTCATGGGGGACGAGGTCGCCAAGGTGCTGATGGACGCACTAACGCGTATGCCGGACAGCCCCACCACCTTTGCCCGCGTGCCGATCGACGTGGAGCTGGTGCTCGCCATCGGCTTGGCCAAACGGCGCTCCGAGCGTTTTTCCTCGGCTGACGAGCTTGCGGCGGCCTTCCGCCGAGCCGAGCGCGGTGAGCTGGATGACGTCACGCGGGCGCGTGGTTGGGCGATTTTAAAGCAATATCCTTGGGGCGAGCGGCTGCGTGCGCGCGCGCCCGATACGGCTCGTGTTCGACCAGCCTGAGCTGCGCCGCTTGCTGGCCCTCGGCCTGGTCGCGATGGTGGGCGCCTGCTCGAATGGCCGGAACTCGAGCGAGCAAAGTTCGAGCGACCGGTCTACCAACGCCGTGGCGATCTCGGCCTCGAGCGTCGCTTCGGCGGGGCCTCCTTCGCCCCAGCCGTCGGTGAGCGCCGTCAGCTCGGCGAGCAGCGCTGCCTCCGCGCGGACGCCGCCGACAGCAAACTCCGAGCGTTGCCCAGGCGATATGCGGCTGGTTTCGGGTAACTACTGCCCGGTTCCTTCGCAGGTCTGTCTCGAGTGGAACGAGGTCAACGTTACTGGCGTGCCCGAGCGCCAGCAGTGCAAACGTTATCGCGAGCCGGCCGAGTGCCTATCCAAACAGCGCGATTCGATGAACTTCTGCATGGATACCTTCGAGTGGCCCAACCAGCGTGGCGCCGTTCCAAGAAATCTAACCAGCTGGCAGGAGGCTAAGGACACTTGCGAGAGCATCGGTAAGCGGCTGTGCACCGACGTCGAGTTCACCTTTGCCTGTGAAGGCGAGGCCATGCGCCCGCACGTCACCGGCTTCGTGCGCGACAAGACGAAGTGCTCGTTCGATCGCGAGTACCGAAAGCGCACCTTCAACTTCCTCAAGCACGACGCCTGTCTGGCGCAGCCCGATTGCAAAGCGGCGCTCGAGGCGATCGATCAGCGGCTACCCGCTGGGTCGATGCCGGAGTGCGTCTCCGAACACGGCGTTTACGATCTCAACGGCAACGTCAACGAGTGGACCTTGCTGCCTGGCCGCGGCTTCTCGAAGCGGGCGGGGCTCAAAGGCGGCTGGTGGGGGCCGGTGCGGGATCGCTGTAGGCCGATCACGACCTTTCACGGCGAGAGCGACTACGGCTACGAAGTCGGCTTCCGCTGTTGTCGAGACCCCTTACGCTGAGGGACTCTGCTAAGAAGCCGCTGTGAGCGCCTTTTTTGCGACTGCAGCGATGGGCACTGAACCTGCTCTTCGGGATGAGCTACGTGAGCTGCGGCTTCGGTCGGTGCGGGCGGACCGCGGGGGCGTGCACTTCGAAGGCTCCCTCACCGACGGTATGCGCGCCTGTTTTCATTCGCGGGTGGCTCAGCGCATCTTGCTTGAGCTCGCCGCTTTCGACGCACCCAATGAAGCTGCTTTGTACGAGGGCGTGCGCTCGGTCACCTGGGCCGAGCACCTCTCCACCAAGACCAGCTTCGCCGTGCGGGCCAGCTCGAAGAAGAGCGCGCTGACGCATACGCAGTTCCTGGCGCAGCTAGTGAAAGACGCGGTGGTGGACCAATTCCGCGAGGAGCAAGGCCAGCGTCCGGACGTTAGTCGTGATGATCCGGATGTGCTGTTGTCACTGCACTTGGCGCAGAATCAGGCCACCCTCTATCTCGATTTGGCGGGGGACGCCTTGTTTGCCCGCGGCTACCGCACGCGGCATGACGGCGCACCGCTGAAGGAGACGCTCGCTGCAGCGCTGGTGCGCATGTCCGGCTGGGATCAACAGTCACCCTTCATCGACCCGATGTGCGGCTCCGGTACGGTGGTGATCGAGGCTGCGCTACTGGCTTCGGCGGTTGCACCTGGGCTGATGAAGAAGCAGAAGTTCGGCTTCCAACGCTGGGCCTCGTTCGGCGCGAGTGAAGCAGCGGCGCTCCAGTCGATCCGCGAGCGGGCGAGCGAAGCGCACGAGAAGAAGAAGGGCGCGTTGCCGAGGATCGTGGGCAGAGACGTGGCCGCCTCAGCGATCGAGGTCACGCGCGAGAACGCGGGCCGCGCGGGCGTCACGCTCGAGTTGGTTCAAGCCGATATAGCGGTAGCCATCCCCGAGGGCGCATGGACCATGGTGGTCAACCCGCCTTACGGCGACCGTATGAGCCTTACGCCAAAGCTACTCAGCTCGTTTGGCGCCATGGTCGAGCGCAACAGCAATCCGAAGAAAGGCGGTGAGGGGAGCTCCAGCGTGCTTTGTGGGACGCCGGAGCTGCTGGAGGCCATTCCGTCTCGCCCCTCCAAGCTCGTCCGCATCATGAACGGCGATATTGAATGCAGGTTCGCCTCGTATGGTGAGCGCAAGCCCGCTTGAGCGCTGGAGGCGCCTGTGGTCGGGGCCGGTCCGCCCGGCGCGCTCGTCGGGTCCACACAGCAGCGAAAGCCAATATCGTAAAAGCGGAAGTTGGGGCCATGTGAATCATTGGTACCTCGGCAGCCGCTCCGCGGTTTTGCCCAATAGCCGCCCTTGAGCGAGGAGACATACGGCCACTCCGGGCGGGAAGTGGTGACCCACTCCTCCACGTTACCGATCAGGTCATGAACGCCAAAGGCGCTCACGCAGGCCTCGCGTGAACCGGAGGGCTCGGCTTGGTAGAGGCGTTTGGTCTCTTGGTCCCGGACCTTCTTGTCCAGGCTCGAGAGCTTGGCCTGGTCATACCCTTTGTAGGGCTTGTCATTGACGCAGACCTGCTTCTTGAAATCAAAGCCGTACAGGAAGGGCAATACCTCGTTACTTTCGCACGCGAGCTCCCACTCAAATTCGCTGCACAGCCGTTTGCCTACGGACTTGCAGCTGGCCTCGGCCTCGGTAAACTTCATCATCACCGGAGGTAGTGCGCCCTTCTCATTGGGCCACTCGTATTCATCCATGCATACCGAGATAGGGGTGGTCCTGCCTTCGATCGCCATCAGCCAAGGAAAGTAGGACCAGCAGGTATCTTGCGAGAACTTGAGGCAAAGCCTCTCAACGTTCTCGTAGTGCTGGCCGGTGACGAGCTTGGTCCCGCTTGGGCAGGTAAGCTCTTGGCCGATCAGCTGCGCTGAAATCAGCAAGGCCGCTGCAATGCTTAAGCTCATGACTTAACGTCCGCTCGGCAGATGTAAACGCGCGCGGCGCGAGGTTTGAGACGATTCACTGCTGGTCGCATGGAAAACTCGCCGGGGACCTTGAGTTGTTTCGGAGATTGGGTCAACCTGCCAGCCTTGGCTGAGCTACGTTGTCTTGCCTCCGGAGAGGGATACCACTTCGCCTCGTGGCGGAACGTCTTCATCCTGGATTTTTACCGCACACTAACGGTTGAAGCGTTGGACGCAACCACCACAGCCAAGCGGCTGGCGTTGAAAGCCAATCCTGATGGTTTGATCGTTCTCAATCTCGTGGACGGAACCCAGCCGATCCCATCGGGGCCGATTCGCGCCTACGCCGAAGAGCGGTCGAAGAAAGACTTGGGCGGGGTGCTTTGCCACGCGACCATCGTGTTCGGGGACGGCTTCCGCGTGGCCACGATGCGCAGCGTACTTTCGGGGATCATCGTGGTGCAGCATTCGCCATTTCCGCGGCGCGTCTTCTCTTCGGTGGGCGAGGCAGCGGTGTGGACAAGCAAGTTTGCCGGCGCTGCACCGGGCTATGTACAGGGACTGGTCGAGGCCGTGCGCCAGGCGCAGGAGAGGACGCAAAAACCGTGACTACGACGAAGATAGCTAGTTGCCTATTGTGCGAGGCCTCTTGCGGCATCCTGGTGAGCGACGAGTCGGGGCAAATCAGCAAGGTTCGCGGTGACTCTGAGGACGTGATGAGTCGCGGCTTCGTTTGTCCCAAAGTGATCGGCATGAAGGATCTTTATGAAGATCCGGACCGCCTGCGAAAGCCGCTGGTACGGACTTCTTCCGGCGCCTTCCGGGAGACGAGTTACGAAGAGGCGGAGCGCCTGGCCGCAGAGGGCCTGAAGCGGATCCGCGATGAGCACGGCCCCAATGCATTAGCGGTTTATCAGGGTAACCCGACGGCGCACAACCTGGGCCTCTTGTCGCTCGGGCAGGTCGTCCTGCGCAACCTCGGTACGCAAAACCTCTATTCTGCCTCCTCCGCCGACCAAGTGCCTCAGATGTTGGCGGCCGAGCTGATGTTCGGTAACCCGTTCTTGATCCCGGTACCGGATTTGGACCGCACCAACTTTCTGTTGGTGCTCGGGGCGAACCCGGTGGTCTCCAACGGCAGTCTGATGACGGCGCCGGATATGAAGCGGCGGCTGCTCGCGATCAAAGAGCGCGGTGGCAAGGTGGTGGTGGTCGATCCGCGCCGGAGCGAGACGGCGGAGCTCGCAAGCGAGCATATCTTTCTGCGGCCGGCGAGCGACCCGTACCTGCTCTTGGGCCTGCTGCACGTCCTCTTGATCGAGCAAGGCTTGGAGCGGCCCGCAGAGGTTTGGCGCGGCTTCGAGCAACTCAAGGAGCTAGTGAGGGCTTGCTCGCTTGCTCGCGCGAGCGAGGAGACGGGTATCCCCGTGGAGACGATTCGGCGGCTGGCCAGCGAGTTTAACGCGGCCGAGCGAGCCGCTGCCTACGGTCGGGTGGGCATGTGCCACCAACGCTCGGGCACGCTCGCGGCTTGGCTGCTCACGGCGCTCAACGTAGTGAGTGGCAACCTCGATCGTGAAGGTGGTGCGATGTTCACCACGCCAGCCGTCGAAGTAACCAAGCTTGCGGCGATCCTCGGCCTCAAAGGTCACGGCCGCTTCAAGAGCCGCGTCCGTGGCCTCGCCGAGGTCTCCGGTGAGCTGCCCATTGCCACCTTGGCCGACGAGATCGAGACGGCCGGAGAAGGCCAAGTAAGGGCGCTACTGACTGTCGCTGGCAACCCGGTGCTTTCGGCGCCGAACGGTCCGCGGCTGGACCGCGCCCTCGCGACCCTTGATTTCATGGTCTGCGTCGATAGCTATGTAAACGAGACCACCCGTCACGCGAGCGTCATTTTGCCGGCCGTCTCCCCGCTCGAGCGATCGCATTATGACATAGCGATCAATGCCTTCGCCGTGCGCAACGTGGCGAAGTATGTGCCAGCGCCTATCCCATCTAGCGGTAAGCAAGATTGGGAGCTGCTGCTCCGCTTGGGGCTCGGCTTGCGACTTCCCAAGCAGGGTGCAGGCGGGACGGTCGCCAGCTGGCTCTACAGGCTGGGCAGCCAGTTGGGGCCTGAGGGGCTCTTGGATGTGCTCTTGCGGTTGGGGCCGCACGGCGTGCGCGGACGAGGGCTCACGTTGGCGGAGCTGCGCAAGCACCCGCACGGGCTGGATCTCGGCGCGCTCGAGCCGAGGCTGCCAGGTATTTTGGAGACCAAAGACAAGCAGGCCCAGCTCGCCCCGCGTGAGTTCCTGCGTGAGGCCTACCGCGTACTCGCGCAGCGCCGCGCGCAGCCGGGGGACTCGCTGCTCTTGATTGGCCGCAGGCATCTGCGCTCCAACAATTCCTGGATGCACAACAGCCAAGCGTTGGTGAAGGGCCCGCCGCGCTGCACTCTGCTGATGCACCCCACAGATGCGAGCGAGCGCGGGCTCTTGTCTGGCACCGTGGTGGAGGTTCGCTCGCGGGTGGGAGCCGTGCAGGTGCCACTCGAGCTCTCCGATGAAGTGATGCGGGGCGTCGTGAGTTTGCCTCACGGCTTTGGCCATTCCCGTCCGGGTACGCGGATGAAGGTGGCCGAGGCCCATGCCGGGGTGAGCCTCAATGACCTGACCGACGATCAGGAGCTGGACGAACTATCGGGCAATGCAGCCTTTAGTGGCATTCCGGTCAGCGTCACCCAGTTTGCGACGGTAGCCCGCCCGCTCGGTGAGTCGGCGCCGGCTCACGCCTAGTACTGCCGGCCGCAAGTCCGTGCCTGGATCCGCTCCGGCCCCCGCGCGTGGCGCGGCAGGTGAAGGGCCGGAGCGGATCCAGGCACTCAGTCCAAGGCTGTGGCCGCCATACCTCTCCGTTCCCGAGGGGGCGATTCTCGCCCCCTTGCGCTACGCGCACCCCCCAGATGATCCGGATACGAACTTCGGGCCGGGGGTACTAGTTGTCTGGGAAGCTGTAGCGCAGCAGCAGGCTCGCGCCATAACCCCATATCGGCTCGACGAACAGCGTGCCCCAGTGGTCGAGTTCAAACTGGCCGCGCGAACCAAAGCGAAAGCTCGACAAAGAGAGCGAAGGGCCGTGGAGAGGCAGCACGCCGAGCGAGTCAGCGTCTTCTAACTCGGCCGCAATCCCAAGCTTTGCGCCATACCCAAGCCATAACGAGTAGTAGGGCACAGGGTTGACTCTGAGCGCCGCCAAGGCTCCCGGAACAAAGGCCAAGTAGGTATCGTCCGCCTCGCCCAGCAGCAAGCCAAGCGAGCCGGCAAAGCGTATATCCACCGCGCGAGCCAAGCGCAGGTCGAAGCTGGCCTCGAACACGGTGCTAACCGCGCTCGGAAACAGCGGGAAGGCAGCGAACTCGAGCCCGCCGCCAAGGCTCACGCGGAGCCCGCTGTCCCGCTCGGTCCAGTCGGCTGTTCGCTCCACAGGCTCTTCAGCCCATGCGACCAGAGGCTGGCAGAGAGCGAGCAGGGTTGGCAACGCGAGTCCCCATCTCATGCGGCTTTGACCTGGGCTTTTAGATAGTTGTGGAAGTGGTAGATGCGCTCCTCGCGCGTGCCGAGCACGCCGCTACTTCGGCTGGAGGCGAGCCCACGCTGGACAGCGGAGTAAACGGCGGCATCCTCCTGCATCACCCGCTCGATGAAGCGTCGGGCCAGGCCGGAGGTGAGGCGGCTGAGCGCGCGTTCGAGTCCGCTGGGCGCGCTGCCGAACTCTAGCAATAGCCACATGCGGGTCAGTGAGGTGGTGCTCGTTAGCGGGACGGCCGTCTGTACGAAGTGAAAGATAGCGGTATGCCCGATAATCAGGTTGGGAAACTGATGATGGTGGATATAGTTGGTGCTGGCTCGCGGAGCGAGGCGGCTGAGCAGCCGGCAGTAGAGCGCCGAATCCGCTCCCAAAGAATCAAAGTAGGAGCTCGAGCTGGGGAGCAGCCGGTGAGCCGGGCCATTGCTCCGCTTGCCGCTAAAAACTCGGAACAGCTCGGGGTGGCGGGCGAGCCAATTGTTATGTAGCGCCGCTACGTGGTAGCTCTCGAGCACGTTCTCGATCGGTACCTTCCAGTTGCAGGGCTGGACTTGCTCGAGCATGGCGACCTGCCGCAGGCATGGGCCGTCCGTCGATCTCAGTAGCTGCAGGCTGTGCTCGTCCACCGCATCCTCGAGTGCGTTGGCCCGCTCGCCCAGCGTGACGAACACAAAGGCACCGAGCTGCTTATGGCGGAGCTCGCGAAGGCCGATGCGCGCAGTTGGGTGCGAAAGCTCGACCACTCGTACCGAACGGAGCTCGCCGTTGCTCACCGCCGTGACTTGAAGCGTGTGCTCGCCCAAGCGACGAATCAGCGGACCCTCGTCGAGCTCCTGCAGCGTAGCGATGGGATGCCAGGCGTGGGCAAAGACCTTGGCCCATTCGAGCCGATGTTGCTCCTCTGTAAAGTAGGCCTGCGGACGCAGTGGATGCGGCAAGACCGACGAATGCAGCCATTCTGCTGCCACAGCGCCTGGGCTAGTCACCCTACGCTCATACCATGGTCTCGCTCAGGCTGCGCTCTTGTCGCGGCGACGCAGCGGTACGATCCTGCGCAAGGTGGCTGAGCTCGAGCGCGCAATTGCTGATTTGAGCAAGCCCAACACCGTGCGGTTTGTGTTGGCGGCGTTCGGGGATTGGGCCGTGATCGTGGCCACCCTGGTATGCGCTGCGGAGCTCGACCACCCGTTTGGTTATGCGCTGGCGCTGTTCCCTCTGGGGTCGCGGCAACAAGGGCTCGGGGCGCTGTTTCATGATGCTGCGCACGGCCTGGTTTCACGCCGGCGTTGGCTCAATGACGGATTGGGGAGTGTGCTCGCGGCTTGGCCGCTCGGGCTCACGTTAGGAGGATACCGCCGTTATCACTTTGCGCATCACAAGCTGCTAGGCACCGAAGGGGACCCGGAGATCAGCCACAAGCGCGCGATGAAGCAATGGGAGCTGCCCGCCTCTCCGTTCAAGGTGACTCGGGACTTCCTCTCCGACTTGGTGTTGGGTGGGCTGCCGCATCTGGTGGTTGCAGGGCGCTTGACTCGCCCGGTTCGCCTAGCTGAAACGCTTGGTTTCCTGTTGTTTTGGTCGCTTATTGCTTTGGTG
The DNA here is from genome assembly GCA_903892415.1 of uncultured delta proteobacterium. Taxonomy (GTDB): domain Bacteria; phylum Myxococcota_A; class Polyangia; order Polyangiales; family Polyangiaceae; genus Xiheicaenibacterium. The sequence continues at coordinate 31,493 of CAITIQ010000270.1, forward strand.
GCTTGGTCCTTTGACGCGATCTGGGTGCCGGTCTTGTTCGTGGCTGCGATTGCCACAGTGTTTTGGTCTGGCGTGCGGCTACGGATCTGGACCGAGCACCTCGGTACGCGGGACACTCATCGTATTGGCCTTCCTAGCTGGGTGGCTTGGCTGGTCATGCCGCACAACATTGGTATGCATTGGGAGCACCACCACTATCCCGGCGTGCCGTTCTTCAATCTACCTCGCTTGCGTCGGCTGCTCACAGAAGAGGCTGGATACCCGCCGGTGTTGCCGCTCGCGGCGCTGCTGCGCGCCTTTGCACGTTCGGCAGCGCTGCAATCGGGCGGCATCGCTGAGACGGTGGACCGCGAGGGGAATACCGAGCCTGATAAGGAGCGGCTCGAGCGGAGTGCGCGCGAAGTATCGCTGTTGCGCCTTGGGGCTCACGTCGGCTTGCCGCTTATCTCCGGGGTAGCCGTTTATCTGACGTGTCGCGCCACCTTACCGAGCAGTCTGGCGTGGTTTCCCTACGGCGGCCGTTTGTTGGAGCGGATGCCAGCGACGCTGAGCTACGTGCTTCCCGACTTCTTATGGGCGTATGCGCTCACAGCCGCGCTACTGCTGATTTGGTCGGGAGGCTCCGGGCGAGCCCGTTATGGCTGGGTCGTTGTTGCTGCGCTGATTGCAGTGGCGTTGGAGCTCGCGCAAGCCGCCGGAATTCTCCCTGGGACCTATGCTGGTGAGGACGTGCTTTCGAGCCTTGCTGGCTGCGGCCTAGCTGTGGTCCTCTGTCCACACCGGCGGCCCGCTTGGACGGCCCTCACACCTCTATTGAAAGGCAGTTAAATGTCGAATCGTCAAAGGCACCTTGCTTCTCTCGCTGTGGTGGTGGTCTTTCTTTTGTTGGCTCTCGGTAGCGCTGCCGCCAGCTAAAGCTCAGAGCCGGGGCACCTTCGAGACGATCGGGTTGTGCTTGCCAGCTGGGCTGCGCCGTAAGGTAGAGACAAGTTGGACCTCGACGCTGATCGGCTCGGCGACCAGCTCGAGGAAGCGTTGCTTGACGTGCTCGCTGCTCTCCGCGCGGAAGTTCTTGCCGGGTAAGAGCTCGATCAGCACGCGGTTCACGGCCTCTTGGGTGATGGTGAAGCCGGCCAGATCGGCGCCGATGTCCAATAGGAAGCTGTACGACGCATCCAAGAGAAAGCCGGAGCTGAGCACACGGCCGCTCGGCAGGGTGAAGCTCGCGAGCTTGCGCCCAACGAGCTCGCTCAGCGAGCGAAACTGGTACCCGCATGGGCAGCTGCCGCCAACGCTGATGCGCGCCAGATCCCCCTGCCGATAGCGAATGAACGGCATCGCAAAGTTATGGAGGTACGTCCCGACGACCTCGCCGACGGCTTCGGTGGCTCGGCCGGCCTCATCGAGCGTCTCGATATAGGCGACGTCCTCGAATAGGTGATACTCGCCATAGCGACATTGCGCCGCTATCCGCGTTAGCTCCTCGGTCGAATATTCGTCATAGACGCCGCAACCGAACATGGCGCCCAGCTCCGCGCGCTCGGTTTTGCTGGAGGCCTCCGAGGAGACCGAGATGGCCCGCAACGAAAGAGCCTTGCAACGCTTGGGCCCAAGCTCCTCGGCCAACGCGCGCAAATGACTTGGGTAGCAGGCCAACAACGTGGGCCTCAATTGCTCCAATTGGCGCACCAGCTCGGCCGCTTTCGCGAGCGTGGGCAAAAAGTGCATCGGCCAGGCGCCCAGCAGCGAGTGCGCTGGGTACGGCGCTGTATACACATAGACAAAACGGTCCCACGGCCAATAGCTCCCATAAAGCGATAACAGGCGGTTCATCGCTAGGCCTTGGAGCGAGAGCTGATCCGCCTGGTGCACCACCTCCAGCACCTGGCCGGTCGAGCCGGAGCTCTTGGACACGAGGCAGCGCTCAGCGACGAGCCCCTGACTCAGTGCGCCCTCGGGATAAGCGGCTAAGACTTCGTCTTTGCTGGTGGTCGGGAAGTGAGCGAAGTCGGCGAGTGAGCGCAGATCCCGCGCCTGTACACCCGCTTTGCGGAACTTTTCGCGGTACAGCGGCACCGCCCGTTCGGCGTGGGCCAGCAGGCGTCGCAACGCCCGCAGTTGATACTGCTGCGTGCGCAAAAGCGGCAAGAATGGCCTCAGGCGAAAGGCCGGGTACTGGCGAGCGATGCCAGCGACATTGACCGCTAGCTCGCGCGCAGTGAAGGAACGCATCGGGCGTTGACGCTAGCACTGGAGCCGGAAGCTAGTCACCCTGCGCCGTTAGAGGCCCAGCGCTGCATAAGGGTGGCCGGCGGGGAAGCTCGCTCTGCGACGCCGCCCGAGCAGGTGATAGAGCGCAAACAGATCGATCGCTAATACGGCGTAGCCAAGATACCCCGGTAGCGGCATAGCGAACAGGTACAGGTCCCCGGCGTAAGCGACTTCATAGCTCCAGCGCGGGTGCGCCGGGTAGTTCCAGGCCTCCCCCAAGACGCCGGCCGCGAGGTTGCCGACACAGATGGCAAGCACCAGCGAGAGCGAGCGCTGCTTGGCATGACCCAGGAGGGAAGGCCGACCGAGCAGGAGGCTGAGGCTATCGGCCACTAGCCCGAGCGAAAGCAGCACCAGCGGCAAGCTCAGCTGCGGAACAGCGAACGCGAGCAGCCCGCAGGCTGCCCCAGCGCTGAGCCCGATGCCGGCTAACGCCGGCGCCGGTCGCTGTGGCAATGGCTGGGTCTTCAGCAGCAGCGCGGCGAGCGCCGAGGCCACCCAGGTCGCCGGCAACAAGGTGGCAAAGAAGTAGCAGCTGCGCAGCCATTGCAGCCAATGCGGTACGTCCGGGCTGGCTGCATAGGACCAATTGTCGAATAGCGTCGCGTTGCCCCGCTCAAAGCCCCACCAAAGACAGCCAGAAAGGCCGACCATGCGCAGCAGTTCACGCGGCCGCTGTAGCAACAAGCAAGCGCCGGTGCGCTGGCCAATGATTGTATCGCCGGTGAGGATGAAGCCGGTCCAGACAACCCCATACCAATAGTCGGAGAAGGGTTGGACGTGCACCAAGGTGAGCCCCTGGCCCAGCGCCAAGAGCGCGATCCCGAGCAGCAGGCTCCCGAGGAGAAATCGCTTCTTGGGACCAGCCACACGGCTCATTGCGGCTGCCAGGCTAGCGGGTCTGTGCCACCCTCGCTGCAACTGACTGCCGGAGTAAAGCGCTGATGCGATCGGATTGGCCGAGTATGACCGCTGGGTTCGTTTGCTTTGCGCGGGGTGTGGCTACGGCTGCGCCCATCACGCAAGCCACGCTGGCGGATGAAGCAGCGCGCAGCTTGTTGCCGAGCCCCGTCGCGTCCTTGATCCCGCGCACTGGCGCGCCGTGGGCGCGGCTCGCGCAATGGCCGCTGCGGGTGGCTTCGGCGGGGCTCGTTGACCATCTCGCGTTGCGCTCCGCGGCGATCGATCAGGCCGTGCGCGAGGCGGTGGACGCAGGGGTTTCGCAGCTGGTGCTGCTCGGCGCGGGGCTCGATGCGCGGGCCTATCGGATGGAGTGTCTGGGAGCGGTGACCGTGTTCGAGGTGGACCATCCAGCCTCCCAAACCTACAAACGCGACCGGGCGCAGTCGCTGTCACCGCTGGCGAAGTTGGTGCGCTATGTGCCTGTGGACTTTACCAAGGATGACCTGGCGCGCTCGCTGCGTGAGGCCGGCCATTCTGCTGCCGAGCCCAGCGTATGGGTTTGGGAGGGCGTAACCATGTATTTACCGCGAGAGGCGGTGTCGCAGACCTTGAGCGTAGTGAGCGCCGCTAGCGCGCCGAATAGCCGTTTAGCAGTGACCTACATGAGTACGCCGGCTAAGCCGATACCGCAGGGTTTGCGTCGTCTGCTCGACCTCGGCCTCTCGGTGGTCGGTGAGCCGCTGGGAGCCAACTTCACCCGGGAAGAGCTCGCTGCGCTGTTGCAAGAGTATGGGTTTAGCGTCGAGCAGGACGAGAACTCACGGCAGTGGGGCACTCGCTTTGGGGGCCATGCGCAACTCTCGTTGCCGTTTCGGCAGGAGCGGTTGGCGGTCGCGATCAAGCGCTCGTGAGCGCGCTCGTGAGGTAGCGGTGAAAGGCGTAGACACGCTGCTCGCGGCCGCCGAGGAGGCCGTTTCGCGTGCTATCTCGCATGCCGCTTTGCGCGGCCGGGAACACCCGTTCGTCTTCTCGCATCAGCGCTCGAAACATCGCCGCGACGAGCCTATCCGCGAGGGGCGCCAAGCCGCGCTCGTGCAGCGGCGTGCCGGCCTGCCCGAGGTCCAAGAAGATGCGCACCAAGCTGCGCGAACGGTTGACCGACGTGGGCAACACCGACTGGAAGAAGGTCACCAGGCCGGTCTTTCCCAACAACATCGACGGGAAAACGTGAAGATGCTCGAAGGCGACGCTGCTTTGTTTACGCAGCGCCTCGAGCGCAAACCGATAGCCCGCTGAGCTCGCGCCAAATTCATCGTGCACCGATGAGAAGTTGTCATCGATTTCATAGCGCGGTTTGCCTTCCGGTGGCCGGCCTTGGAACAGCCGGAAAAGCTTGGGATGCCGGGCGATGAAGTTATCGTGCAACATTTTTACGTGGTAATCCTCGAGCGAGTTCTCGATCGGGATCTTCCAGTTGCAGTCGTGGTCCAAGCCAATAGCGGCGGCCTGCCTCAGGCCTGGCCCAAACCACGCCTCGAGGGCGGCCGTTGCGCGCGCACCCAGGCTCTCGCGCAGCGGCGGGGAGGCGGGCTCCAGACAGACAAATAGCAGCTGGCCGAGCTGCTCCAAGCGCACCGGCTCGAGCCGCAAAGCTTGATAGTCGAGCGGCATGAAGCAGCCTGCGTCGGGGATGACGCAGGCCACGCCCTCGGCGTCATATTCCCAGCCGTGATACTGGCAGCGCAGCCTGCGTTCATTGCCGCAGGGCAGCGAAGAAACTTGGGTATGGCGGTGGGCGCAGGCGTTGACGAAGGCCCGTATTCCGCGGCTCGTGCGGTGCAGGATCAGAGACCGACCCAAGAGGTCGACGGTGCGGTAGTCGCCGGGGTTCGCGAAGTCGGCGAGGGAAGCGATGCAGTGCCAGCTTGGGCGCAAGACCTGCGCGAGCTCGAGCTGGTGGTGCTCCTCGCTCGCGTAGGCCGAGGGCGGAAGCAGGTGGGGTAGCGCTTGGCCGTGGTCGAGCATGGTGGCCCGCGGAAGCTAACGGCATCAACCGAGGGTTGATGCAGCAAACAGTCATTTGGCGGTGTTGCAGCGAGCCTGCTCGTCCCGTTCGGGCGCAGAGAGCGTTGCTCACTATGGGTCAATTGAGCGGGCGTTACACACAAATCTTGCGCTGGTCGGCAAGGCAGTGTCCGCTGCTCGCGTCCAGGCTGCGGCGTGCCGACAATTCGCTAGCGCTCTCGCTTCGGACATGCGACCAGGGCGCACCTAGATCGCTTAGCCACTCACGATTCGCGCTACCGCCAAGGAGTTACCATGAAGTTCAGCACCCTCATCCCCGCCTCCATTTTCGCTCTCCTCCTCGCTGCCTGTGGTGGCCCGGAAGGCACCTACAAGCTCGACAAAGACGCGATGAAGAAGGCGCTCGAGGCCGAGACCAAGGACAAGGACGCCGCTGGCTTCGCTGCTGCCATGGTCGAGGCGATGGATATCTCGCTCGAGCTGAAGTCGGACGGCACGGCCGAGATGAAGAGCTCGATGAAGCTCGAGAAGGACAAGCCGGCCAAGGAAGAGACCGAGACCGGCAAGTGGACCAAGGATGGGGACACCATCACGCTGAGCGGCGGCAAGGACAACAAGGACCTGAAGTGCAAGCTCGTCTCCGGTAACCTCGAGTGCGAGTCCGGGGAAAAGGGCGCCATGGGTAAGATGGTGTTCAAGAAGTCCTGAGCTGATCCTGAGCTACGCGGCGCCCTTGACTCAGCCTTGTGCGGGTCCTCGGCGCCGCTTCGGCCCTCCGCTCTGATTGCGGTGACAGGCCGTTACGAAGCCGCAGTGAAGCTTGCGGCAATCAGCTAGTTCGCGGCCGGGCCACTCGTCCTCCCCGCGGCAGCTAGCGAGCCGCTGACCCAACTGAGCGAGCTCGCGACGAAACGCTTCATCGCCATCGCTGCCTTCGACTACCCAGCGCGGCGGCGCCAGCTGGCCCTGCTCATCGATCAAAGAGCGGTCCAGGAACAAGAGCCCTGCGCGTATCGGCAACCCGGGGAAGGTCGCCCGGGCCATGGTTACGTAGCAGCGCAGCTGAAACGTGTAGGCCTCCAAGGATGACGGAGGCTTTGCGATTTTGTAGTCGATGATGTCGAGGCCGTCTTCGGTCTCGGCGCACAGGTCGACGGTGCCACGCAGGGTCAACCGCGGGCCGTCGCCGAACTCCGGCTCGACTACCGAGGCGAGCTCGTATTCGCGGTACAAGGCCTTCATACGCTGCAGCTTTTGCCCGTAGGGTGAACGCACGAGGGCCTGCAACAGCAAGCCGAGTTCGCGCCCGTCTTGCTCCGGGACGCCCTCACGCTCGAGGAACTTCTCGATGCTTTGCTCCGGCTGCTCCTGGCCAAAGTGCGCTTGCGGCAAGAGCTCGAGGTAGCGGTGCGCTGCGCGTCCGCGGGCGCGCGGATCGGCCTGCTCGCCGTCTCCCTCGAAGGCCACTACCTTGGGTACATGACGCTCGGGATCGGCCTCGAATAGGCCTAGCTGCCCGCTGTCTACCGGCTCCTCGAGCCCGAGTTGGAAGCGAAAGCGAAAGCGCCGTGGGCAGCCTGCAAACACGCCTAGCGGCGTGGTGGCGATGGTGAGCGCCCGCGAGCGCTGCTCCGGCTTCGCCAGCGTGGGGACCACGATCGGCGCCTTCTCTGCGATGGCGCCTGCGCTGGGCGCCTCGGCTTGCGGGATCCGCTCGTCAAACAGCTGCGCGCCGGCCTCGCTCTCCTTGAGGTAGTTGAGCGTCTTTTGCGCCACCGAGCCGGTGGCACGCTCGTTCGACTCGACGAGGATGAGCGCGTCGCGCGCGCGGGTGAGCGCGACGTAGCTCAGCCGTGTGCGTTCGCCGGCGGATTGCTTCGTCCGCTGTTGGCCGTCTTCACGCAACGCGCCGTTGTCGATCGCCAGGCCCCGGCGTCCGCGGTGGCGTGCGGTGAAGCGGTAGCTGCCGCCCTCGGTCTGCGGCTGCAAAAGGCGCAAGGCGGGGCTGCGGGGCCGTTCACCGACGCTGAGGTCCACAAGGATCGTGGCTGGGAAATCCAAGCCTTTGCTGGCGTGGATGGTGACCAAGCGCACGGCGTTGTCCTCGCGGGAGAAGACCACCGCCTCGGCCTCGTCGCGTTGATCGGCGATCTGTCGATCCAGCCAGCGCGAGAACGAAAGCACGCTCTCGCTGCGAGCGTGGGAGAGCTCGATCAGGCGCATCATGTTGCCGAGCCGCTCCTTCGGTCGGGGCAAAGCGGCGGTGAGGCGGTCCAAATCGAAGGCGGAGAGCAGAGCGCGCAAAGCTGTTGCCGCCGGCAGCCGCAAGATCGCCGAGCGCAGCTCGCGGAACTGCACCGCGAAGTCTTTCAGCCGTGCGGCCTCTTCGGGGAAGCGGCGAGCAGGCAGGGTGGGGCCCTTCTCCGACAAGACGTCTCGGCGCAGCCCGCGCCCTTCCACGAGCGTTGCCAGCGCCTCATCGCTGAGGCCGACCAGCGGGCCGCGCAAGATGTGAGCGAGGCTGGCCCGATCGCGCGGATCGATCACAAGGTGCAGCAGGGCTGCCAGATCGCGCGCCTCGAAGGTCTCGAACAGCGCGCGACCGGCGATGGTGAAGGGTACGTTGCGCTCCTCGAGCGCCAATTCGACGAACGGGATGCTGGCGCGACGACGCACCAAAATGGCGATGTCGCGCGGCTCGAACAGGCCGCCGTCCAGCAGTTCACGTGCAGCGGCGGCGGCGGCCGAGGCCTGATCCGTCTCGCCGGATACGTCATCCTCGGCCGCGATCGTTCGCCGTACTACGACGCCCGCGGGAGCTTGACGGGCTGCAAGCAATACCTCCCCCGGGCCGAGCCCGCCCGAGTTGCTGGTCTGCACAAAATCAAGCTTGGTAAAGGCGTTGACGAAGTCGACGATGCGCGGCGCGCTGCGATAGTTTTCACGCAGGGCGATGAAATCGGCGAGCGCTGGGCCACCGCGCGTCGGGATGGACAGCGCCTCCCGCGCAGGATCCCCGCCGAGCTCGGTCAACACTTGCTCGAACACCGACACGTCGGCGCCGCGGAAGGCGTAGATCGATTGTTTGCGATCCCCGACCACGAAAAGGCCGTGCGATTCGAGCTCGTTCGAGCGGGGCACGCGGCCGGCCGCGGCGCGCTGATGTTTGTCGGCGAGCCGCAGCAAGTACACGAGATCCCGCTGCACCGAGCTGGTGTCTTGGAACTCGTCCACCATCAGCACGTCGTGATCGTTGCGTGCACGCAACGCGGCTCCGGGGTTCTCGAGCAGGCCGTCGCGCGCGAGCACCAGCAAATCACCGAAGCCGAAGCTCGCGGCGGCCAGCTTTTCGCTGCGCAAACGCGCTTCGATCTTGGCCAGGAGCCCGAGCAGCGCGCGCTCGATGTTGCCGAGTTCTTTGCTTTGACGCAGCGTCTCGATCAACATCGGGCCGGCTTTATCGTTGACGGCCGAGCCTTTGATATCGTCGCGGAAGCTGAACAGCTCGAGCTCTTGCGGGCTCAATTTGGGCGGCTTGCGCATGGAGAAGAGCTGCGTGAGCGCGTATTCGGCCTCGGCGCCGAGCTCGTGGGGTGAGTCGGCGCGCAACGTCGTGTGCAGCCGTGCGGCGAACTCGCGCACGCTGTCGCGGGCTTGGGTGGAGGAGCAACCGGCGACGACCTCGCGCAGCCGTTGGTGCAGGTTGAGCGCTGGCGTGAGGTGATCCACCTCGCTGAGCGAGGCGACGCGCAGTCCGCGATCCGAGAGGTTGTTGAGGAAGCCGAGCACCTCCTGGCGCATGCGAAAGAAGCCGGCGCAAAGGTCGATCAGCGCGCGGGCGGCCATCGGTTCGTCGCCCTCGCCGGCCAAGGCCGCAGCCAAGAGTTCGTCGATGATGCCGTAGGAGAAGGCCTCTTCTTCGTCCTCCTCCATGATCGAAAAGCGCGGCGGTAGGCCGAGCGCGAGGGCGTTCTTGCGCAAGAGCTCGGCGGCGACGCCGTGCAGCGTGTCGATGCGCCCATCGCGGAAGCTCTCCAGCGCGGCGGCTGCGCTGGTCGCTACTTCGCCCTGCGAGATTTCTCCGCCCAGGGCCGAGAGCCGCTGCGCGACGGCCTCGGCGAGCGGGGGGGAGGGCGTGCCTTCGGCGAGCGAATGCAGCGACTCTTCGATGCGGGTGCGGATCTCGAGGGCGGCGCCGCGGGAGAAGGTGGTGGCGACGATGCGTGCCGGGGCGATGGCTTTGCTGCGTGTGTGCGGCGTGCGTTGGCCGCGCGAGGTGAGGCCCAGACAGAGCATCACGTACAAGGTGCTCAAGCGGTGCGTCTTGCCGGTGCCGGCGCTGGCGGCGATCACGACGTTGCGTTGAAAAGCGTAGAGCAGCTCGTCGGCGACGTTCATTCGTCCTCCAGTTCGAGGGCGATCGCCGGCCTGCGGCAGATGCCGCGGTGCTCACAATGTTTGCAGGCGCTCGGGCTCTCCGGCCGCGGTGGGACCAGGCCTTGCCAGAGCGATACGATCACGTCGGCGGCTTGGGTTTTGACGTCGATCAGTTTGTCATCCGGCCACTTCTGCTCGTCAGGCTTGCTCGGTTGCACGCTGATGGCGCCGGTGGCACCGACGCTGATGTAGCAGGCCTCGGTCTGGGAAAAGCCGTTCTCGCGCAGGACGGCGGCGTAAAGCGGCAGCTGCAGCTGGGTGACGCCGATGCGTTTGGTTTGCACCTTGCCGGTCTTGTAGTCGATCACGCGGGCCATGGTGCCGCTGGCGTTGACGTCGATGCGGTCGATCTGGCCCTCGAGCCAGACGTCGAGACCGTTGCTTGCACGCAACGCAAGCGCTGGGTAGGCCGACCCTTCGCGGGAGCTGAAGCGCTGTTCGCCCTTGTGGTAGAGCGCGTCGTGTTCGCGTTGCAGGTCGAACTCGACCACCGCGACGGCCTCTTCGCGGATGCGACGCACGCCCTCGGCGCGCAGCACACCAAACGGCTCGCGTGCCAGCTCCTGCTCGATCACCTGGCGACAGGCGAGCAGGCGTTGCTCGGGCGAATGGGTGCCGCGGATGCGCTTGTCTTCGTCGAAGGCCACGTGCAGCGCGCGGTGCAGCAGGGTGCCGCGTTCACGTGGTCCGTGCGTATCGCTGAGCTCCTCGGCGCGGCGGACGCCCAGCGCTCGCTCGACGAAGGCGCGAAAGGGGCAGCTGATCGCGCGGTCCACCATGGTGACCGAGATCGGCCGCTCGCGTGTGGCGCCACCGAACATGCTGGGCAGGTCCACGTGCGCCGGATCGACGAGGCCGGTCTCGACGCTGGGCGCGCGCTTGCTGCGAAAGAAGGCGGCGCGGGTGCGTTCGAGCTCGATGCGGGCGCGCAGCTCTTTGGCGGGCTTTGCGCCTTGCGAGAGCGCCTGGAGCTCGGCGCCACGTTGGCTCAAGAGCCGAGCGTTCGCGTGCACGCGCGAGGCCGGCTCACGGCGCACGGTGGCGCGCTCGCGCAGGCTTTTGACGACGGGATGCGGCGGCTCGATCGGGCGGCCGTCACTGCCGCTCTGCGGGAAGGAGAGCTGCGCCGTCTTGGCCGAGACCAGCGCCCATTCGAGCAGGGAGGCGCTCTCGCGGTTCTTCTCGAACAGGCTGGCCGGTCTGCGGCTGCTTGGGAGCTCGGCCTGGGTGGCCTCGTCGAGCAACGAGCTCTGCTCGCGCGTGGCGTAGGCCGAGCTGAGCATTTGCGGAAAAACCAAGAGCTCATGCTCGATGCCGGCGACCTCGCGCAAAGAGGCGATGCGCACGGTGCAGAGCCGCGAGGCTGCGCCGCGCGCGGTGGTGGCGAAGCCCTCGAGCTGCTCGACCAGCTCGAGCCCGAGATCGCTCAAGGGGTAGGGCTCTTCGCTGATGCCGAGCAGCTTGGCCGCCGCCAGGATCGACTCCAAGGTTTGACGCACGGCCCGCACCGCGACGGCGCCCTCGGCCATGGCGCGCAGCGGTAAACGGCGGATCGGCGTGCTGCTGGCCCCCTCGAGCGAGAGCGCGCTGAGCAGCTCGCTGGCCGATGGATCGCCGAGACGCAGACGATCGATCGTCGCGAGCAGCTCATTCACGATCGCGGCCAGGCTCGGGGCCTCGCGCAGCCGTTCGAATACGCGGAGCAGCGCCTCGAGCGCCGGCACCATCCACAGCTCGTTGACCTTCTCGTTGCGTTCGGGATCTTGCCAACTCTCGCGCAGCGTGGCGGCCAGCGCTTCGACCATCAGCTTGCCGTCGCGATCGCGGATCACCGGCAAGTTGCGCAAGCGGCTGGCCAGGGCGCGCGCGCGTTCAACCGCTTGGTTCTCGTCGGTTTCACGCACCAAGCTGCCGGGATGCAGGCCGGGCGTGGTGAGCAGCACCACCAGCTTGTCGCGGTCCAGTTGGCCGTGCGCCATCTCGATCAGATCGAGCACGAGCCTGGCTTCCGGCGAGGCGAAGACCGAAGGCCCGCCGGCCTCGGAGAAGGGGATTTGCGCCTCGAACAGCGCGGCGCGCAGCGGCTCCTCGAAGCTCTCGTCACGGCGAGGCAAGACGATGGCGATGCGCTCCGGCGCGGCCCCAGCGTCGAGCGCCTCGCGTACGCGGAAGGCCGCTTCACGCGCCTCGGCCTCGGGGCCTGCGCACTCGGTGAGCCAAACGTTGTTCGGCTCGTTCGTCTTTCGCCACTCGAGCTCGAAGGCGTTGGGTTCCTCGGCGAGCCGGCCCTCGAGCCAGTTGGCCAAGCTTGCGATCGACGTCTCACCGGGGACCGAGGGCAGCTCCAGGCTGAGGTTCTTCCCGCGCTTGCTGAGCTCCGCTTGCAGGTCGGTGGTGAAGCGCAGGAGGTCCGCGTCGAAGCTCAAAGTGGCGGTGAGCTTCAGGTCGAACGGCTGCTGCTCGACGAAGCGTTGAACCGTGTCGCGCGCGGGGAGCTGTCGCGGATCATAGAGCTCGAGCCGCGAAAGCGTTTGATCGAGCGTGCGCATCAGCGCGCCGAGCCAGCGTCCGCGCGCGGTCTCGGTGCGCTCGAGATCCTGCGCGCTGGTGCCGGCGCGACGCAGCTGCCCCAACGTTTGGTGGGCGAGCCCGATCAAGCCGCGTGCAGGCGGTCCGCTGCGTTGATCGAGCGGGTGGCTGAGCACGTAGCCGCGTACGACGAGACAAAGCAACGCGGTGGAGGCCTCGAGACGGCGCGCGGGCTCACAGGCGCGCACCTTGTCGATCCAGCGTCGCCAGGTGGTGATGTCGGACTCTGGGCTGCTCTCGAGATGTCGTTCCGACGGCACCACGGTGAGCCGACGGCTCATGGAGCTTGTTCGTCCTCGGGGTGGTAATCGTTCGTCAACGAAAGATCTTCCTCGCTCGCGACTGTGGGCTGCACGGCCGGCGGCATCATCGAAGGGACCTCGAGCGGGGCCATGGTGCAGTTGCCCTCGAACACGACGCCGCGGTCGATGAAGATCGCCGGGGCGTGCAAAGAGCCGGTGACGCGCGCCGGGGCGTAAAGCTCAATCGCGTCGCGCGCGCGAACCTGCGCGTGCACTTCGCCCGCAGTCACGATGCAAGTGGCCACCTCGATGGTGCCCTCGACGTAGGCGCCCTCGCCGATCACGAGCACGTCATCTCCGCGAATGTCGCCGCTGAAGCGGCCGTCGATGCGCACGCGGCCGAAGAAGTTGAGCTTGCCCTCGAACTCGGTGCCTCGGCCGAGCAGCGCGCTGATCTCTGTGGGTCGGGGACCGTCCGGGAGCTTGGCCATGGCAGCTTCCTTTTCGCACGGTGGGCCCGCATTTCCTAGCGGCTGATGTGCTGGCGTGGCGCTCGACGTGTTGACGCGTCGGGGGGACCGTGGGAACTGCCTAATGGTTGGGAGCAGCGAAGTCGCCTATCGCTATCGTCGACGGCTCCGCGGCGCTGCGGCGAGCGTGGGCCAAGCCGCTTTTGGCGCGAGAGTTCGAGGTCGTCACGGCGGCTGATTTGGCCGCGCTCGAGGTGGCGTTGGCTGGGCGCTCGTGCGGCGTGGTGGTGTGCGATGCAAAGCTCGCAGGGCGGCACGCACGGGATCGCACGGCGCGCTGGATCTATTTGCTCGAGGAGGACGACGCAGCGCTCGCGCTCGAGGACAGCGCCTTTGCGTTTGTGCCGCGCACGGAGGTGCCGCCTGCGGGGGTCGCGGCGCTGCTTTTGAGCGCGCTGGGTGGGGCGCCGAAGGGCGAGCCCGTACGCGCCAAGGCCGTACTTCCGCCCGAGTTCGTCGCCTCGTCGACGCGCATGCGAGAGGTGATGAGCGAGCTCACGCGCGCGGCGGGGTCATCGCATCCGGCGGTGCTGCTGGGCGAACCAGGCGTGGGCAAGCGCACGCTCGCGCGGCTGTTGCTGGGGACGCGGGCGGTTACGCAGCTCTCGAGCTCAGCGTTGGTGCCAGTGAGCGAGGCCGAGCTCGAGCAGGCCTACCGTCAGGCGGAGGGCGGCGTGCTGCTGCTGGAGGGCCTGCAGCTGTTCGAGCCGGCCGCGCAGGCGCGGCTTGCGACGTTGCTCAAGCTCGCGGGGCCGCGCGCTCCGCGCGTGGTGGCGACGGCGTGTCCCGAGCTGCGCGAGTTGCGCGAGGCGGGCCGCTTCCGCGCCGAGCTGTTCTTCGCTTTTGCGCGCCACGTGATCGATGTGCCGAGCCTGCGCGAGCGCCGCGACGACATCCCGGTGATGGCGGCCGTGTTCGTCAAGCTGCTGATGGATCGGCTTGGTTTGCCGCCCAAACGGCTCAATCCCAACGTCTTGCGCGGGCTGCGCGCCGAGGCTTGGCCGGGCAATATTCCGGAGTTGTGGGCTGCGGTGGATACCGCGGTGATGGTCGCCGGCGAGCGCGATCGCATCCTGCGTTCGGACTTTGCGGCGCTCAAACTCTCGCTCACGCGTGAAGCGCGCACGCTGGAGGGTGCGATCCCGCCGTTTGCGGAGCTGAAGGCCGACGCGATCGGCGCGGTTTCACGGACCTATCTCGACTCGGTGCTGAGTCTCGCGCGGGGCAATCAGTCGCAGGCGGCCAAGCTGGCTGGCCTCGACCGAGCGAACTTTCGTCGACTCGAGCGCGCCGTGCCGGAGACCCTTGAACACCCGGAGGGGTTGGTCGAGCTGCTCGAGAGCACGCTCGCGCGGCTGCGGCAGCCCGACGAATGACTCGTGATAAGTTGATGCTCCAACGGGGCCTTCGGCCGTTTTTTGAAACAGGGCCCGAGTGATTCACTGCTACTAGTGGAGGCCGTGCGAATGTGGACGCTCCGCCGAGGCTTAGGGCCTGTTCGATTCTCGCTGCTGGCGGCGCTGCTCGCCGCTAGTGTGCAGAGCACGGCGCTCGCGCAAGCGGAGCCGCCCTCCGAGGGCGCGTCTCCTGCAGCCGCCGCTTCGGCTGCGGAGCCCGCTGCTGGGGACGCCGCCAAAGCGCCGAAGACCTTCACCTTGGACGAGGCGCTGCTCGCCGCCGACAAGAACCACCCGCAAATTCAGGCCGCCCGCGCCCGCGTGGCGAAGGCACGCGGCCTCGAGAACGAAGCGCTCACAGCCCCGTTCAGCATCTATCGCATGACCGCCGGCGTAGGCGTTGGGCCGGAGTTGCGCGGCACTGGCAGTTACACGCCCGACAATGACGTCGTGCCCGAACGCGGCGCTGCGGCTGCTTGGCAGGTCAACCTTTCCGGCCTGATCCCGCTGTGGACCTTCGGCAAGATCGGCAGTTTGCAGGACGCCGCCGAGGCGAACGTGCAGCTCAACGAGAAGGGCGTGGAGAAAGAACGCGACGCTGTGCGCCTGCAGGTCCGTCAGGCGTATTACGGCCTTTTGCTCGCGCGCGACGGTCTCTTGCTGCTCGAGGATATCAAGCGTCAGATCGGTAACGCCGAGGCCAGCCTCACCGAGAAGATCGCCCGCGACGAGGGTGACAAGCTCGATCTCTTCAAGCTGCAGACCTTCGTTACCGAGCTCGATGTACGGCGCGCCGAGGCCGAGAAGTTCGCCACTGTGGCGCTGACCGGGCTGCGCTTTTACACCGGTATCGCCGACTTCGACGTGCCCGACGCCCCGCTCACTGGCCCGACGCACACGCTCTTGCCGGTCGAGGCGTATCTCGCGGCCTCGGTGGAGAATCGGCCGGAGCTTGGGCAGGCTCGGTATGGGCTGCTCGCGCGGGAGGCGCTGGTGCGCGGCAAGGAGGCAGCGTTCTACCCCGACGTTGGGCTCGGCTTGTCGCTCGGCCTCGGCGTGGCGCCCGGCATCGACGATCAGTCGAGCCCGTTCATCGTCGACCCGGGCAACTTCTTCCGTTACGGCGCTGGCATCGTGTTTCAGTGGAGCTTGGACTTCGCGCCGCAGGTAGCTCGCCTCGACCAGGCCAAGGCCGATCTCGAGGAGATGAAGGCCATCGCGCGGTTTGCGGATGAGGGCGTCGCCGCGGAGGTTCGCGTCGCCTACGCCGAGGTGGTGGATTGGACGCAGCGGCTCGAGGCGCACCGCAAGAGCGTGCAAGCGGCCAAACGCTGGCTCGTTTACGTGCAGTCCGGCTTGGACGTTGGGACGATCGAAGACAAGGAGCTGCTCGAGCCGGCGAAGGCCTACGCGTTTGGTCGGTTCGCCGTGATGAACGCGACGATGGAGCTCGACCTAGCGTTGGCCAAGCTCGCTAAAGCCTGCGGCTGGGACACCATCGCGCCCACCGGGCTACCGCCGCGGGGCGAGCTTCAGCCCAGCCCGTAGCTCAGCCCAAGCCCCACATCAGCCCAAGCCCCACATCAGCCCAAGCCATAGCGGCCGGGATCCTGCTTGATCAGCTCCACGTAGAAATCGATGGGTTGATGACCTTGCAGGGTGCCTTCAGTGATCTCGGTCTCCAGCTTGCGCTTCAGATCTCCGATCAAGCGTGAAGGCGGGATCTTGAAGGCCAACATAATGGCGTCTCCAATACCGGTGGGCAGCGGAGGCACCACAGCGTCTTCCGCCAGCACCTTCTCCACGCGCAGCTTCAGATCCGTGATTTGGCGCAGGCCCTTCTTCTTCTTCTCGGGGCGTTTGGTGGTGATGTCCGCGCGCGACAAACACAACACGTCATCCAAGTAGTCCCCCATCTCCTTGGCGAAGCGGCGCACGGCGCTGTCTGTCCAGGAGGCCTCGTATTGGCTGGCGCGTAGGTGATGCAGGATCAAAAAGCGGATCTCCTCACTCAGCTTCGCCTCCGAGGCGAACAGCGGCAGCCGGCGATTCATCTTGTCGAACATGCGCGCGCCGACCTCAGCATGGCCGAAGAAGTGCACCTCGCCATCCGGCGAGATCGACCGGGTTTTGACCTTGCCGATGTCATGCAATAGCGCAGCCCAGCGGATCTCCAGGCGTGGCACCGATTGACGCACCACCTGCTTGGTGTGCTTCCACACGTCCTTGTGACGCCATTCCCCGTCACCGAAGCCCACCATGGCCTCCACCTCCGGGAGCAGCGTCGCGAGGGCACCACAGGCCAAAAGCGCGTCAAGCCCGGCCTCTGCGTCCGACGACATAACGATGGTGTCCAGATGGCTGCGCAGATCCCGCGAGAACCTGGAACCGGCCGCACGGAAGTCCGAGGGCGAGGCTTTGACGATAGCGGGGGGCAGGGGACCTCCGGCGAGCGAGATTTCCCGCGCCCACTCGAGAGCCTCCATGGCCTTGGCGGCGCTACCTTCGGTGTCTGTCAGCTGCACCCAACACTCCTCTGCGAGCACCTACGTCCGAGGACGCGCTGCTCTGACGGCCCGCCCATCAAGCGGCGGAACTTCATCGCCTCGCGTCCTTAGTCAAAGCGCGCGCCGAATACCAGCGAAGCCGACGCGCCCCTTGGCGCTAGCCGCGAGCGCGGAGCACCCGGTGCATGTGGGCCCGCTCCCAGGCGAGCGCCCGCTCATAGTCGCGAAACAACGCCTCTCGCTCCATGAAGTGCGGAGGATGCAAGATTCTCCGGCCTCCACGCTGCTCCACCGCCGGGATCACGTGGTGCAACATCTCGTGGTAGACGACGTAGGAAACGAAGTAGCGAGGAACCCACAGCCGATCCAACGTGGGGTGGATGCGGATCAGCCGCTCCACCGCAGAGTAACTCCCGAGCTTGATGCTCCGCCGCCCGGTGCCCTCGCTGTTGCGACGCGAGCCGAGCCGCCCCCAGGTGATGAGCGCGTCTACTGTGCCGCCAAAGTACTTGTCATTGAGCGCGCTGAAGATCGACAGGATGTCGTGGTGGGCGCCTTGGGTGGTAATGGGCAATAGGAACGGCCGAGCCGCGCGGATGCGGTGGCTGTTGCGCTCGATGTAGCGGCCCACCACGCAAGAGGCTTCTCTGTCCCCTTTTGCTATGTAGCAAACCAGCGCGAGCTGCACGGCCTTGGGCGCGTCCAAGAACATGTGATGAAGCCGCGCTCGCACAATGCCGTCACGCTCGGCGAAGGCGATCATGCTCCGGCAGTTGTCATTGATGGATAAGAAGACGGGCTTGCCGGCGGCAACCGTCAGCTTGCGCTCGAGCAGCTGACGAGCGCCCTCGTGAACGAAGATTTGTGGATGGCCCGCTGGGAACGGAATCTCCACGTGGACCTGCCGCGGATCCGGCACACGCACGGCTGCGGGGGCGACGCGTGGGGCGAGGGGCCTGACCGGAAGGCGCGCCCTCGAGTCTCGCCCCACGGGACGCTGAGCGAACGGAAAGACGATCAGACCCGGCATTGAAACCTCGCAAGCAGCCTTGGGGAGCCCGCACCCACTCGGAATGAGTAAGTCCTCTAAGTGAAATCTGCCGGACCCCCTATGTCAAGCAACCGGCTGAGCTACTCGGAATACCACCCATTCCTTTGCTCCTCTGCCACTGCTTGGGCACAAGTGTTCAGTGCGTTTCCCGCGCAAATTAGATATTCAAGTTGGCTCTGCCCCGGGCACAATCGCATAGGGGCGCACCCGTATCGTCATCAGACGATGCAGGTGCACCATGGACCCATCCCCCCCGGGCGGCAGCTCAAAGCACTCTTGTCGCGAGACGGCTTTAGTTGGTTTTGGGAGCCGCCTTCGGCTCGGGCTTGGCCTCAGGACGACGCTCAGGCTCTTTGGCTCCAGCTTTTGCGGCCACAGCTGGAGCTTGCGCTGCAGCAGGTGCAGCCGCTTGCTTGGCAGGCGCTGCTGCGGGCTGGGGAGCTGCTGCAACCGGCTCCGGCTTGCGCTTGATGCCGTGCTTCTCCAAAACCGAAACCTCAATCTTCTGCAAGGCTGCGGGGTTCTGCTCGAGGAAGGTCCTAGCGTTCTCACGACCCTGACCAATTCTCTCGCCTTGGTAGGAGAACCAGGAGCCGCTCTTCTCCACGATGCCAGCCTCCACGCCGAGGTCCACCGCGTCACCCGAGCGGCTGATGCCTTGGCCGTACAGAATATCAAACTCCACTTCACGGAAGGGCGGAGCGAGCTTGTTCTTAACCACTTTGACGCGCGTGCGATTGCCAACCACGGCCGGCTCTTTGCCTGCAGCCGCAGCCTCTTTGATGGCGCCCACGCGGCGAATGTCCAAACGCACTGAAGCATAAAACTTGAGCGCATTGCCGCCGGTGGTCGTCTCCGGATTGCCGAACATCACGCCGATCTTCATGCGGATCTGGTTGATGAACATCAGCAAGCATTGCGAGCGAGAGATGGTGCCGGTGAGCTTGCGAAGGGCCTGGCTCATGAGCCGGGCTTGCAGGCCAACATGGCTATCTCCCATGTCACCCTCAATCTCGGCCTTGGGCACGAGGGCCGCCACCGAGTCCACCACGATCAGATCCACGGCGTTGGAGCGGACGAGCATGTCCGCGATCTCCAAAGCTTGCTCGCCGTAGTCCGGCTGGGAGATCAAAAGCTCATCCGTCTTTACGCCGAGCTTGCGTGCGTAGCTCACGTCTAAGGCGTGCTCAGCGTCAATGAAGGCGGCGGTGCCGCCCATGCGTTGAACCGCAGCGATGGCATGCAGCGTGAGCGTGGTCTTACCGCTCGACTCCGGCCCGTAGATCTCCACGATGCGGCCACGCGGGTAGCCACCGATGCCGAGCGCCACATCAAGCCCAAGCGAGCCCGTGGGGATGGTAGGCACCTCTTCATGGAGAGACTCCCCGTCCTTGAGGCGCATGATGGCGCCCTTGCCGTACTCTTTCTCAACGCCAGCAATGGCTAGTTCGAGTGCGGCCGCCTTCTGCTTTGAACTTCGCTCGTCGCTCATGAGGGTCACCTTACTGTTCTAGTGTTCAGTGTGCAAGCCCTCTCACGCAGGGCAGGCTGGTTCGTAGTTGGTAAAGAAGTCATAGCCTCGATAGCGCTTGTAAGAAAGGGTTTGTTGCTGATGGTAGGACATAAAACGTCCATGCTGCGTGACGCGGGGCGCTCGCTTCAGGCGTGGTTTGAGCTGTTCAGCGTGGTGACGCTCGCGGCCTGTTCAGACTCGGTGCCGGCGGTTGGTTCGGCGGCGGCAAGCTCCTTGGCGAGCGGCCTTCCTGCCCTGGCCAGCGTCGCTGAGAGCGTCTTTTCGCAGGGCCCGCTGCAGCTGCAAGAGCTCACCGTCACCAGCCGCATGGGCGCGGGCTTCGAGCTAGCGGTGCGCGCGAAGGCTGTGGTCACGCAGGCCGGAACCGGTCGGGTGGTGCTTCCTGTGCGCTCGGTCTGTCGCTTCGGCGAGCAGCGCGTGGTGGCCTTCTCCGAGCTCGTGGGTCGCGGTGGTCCGCGCGTTTCGCTGGAGAAGGTCCGGAGCAGCGAGCTCGATTTGCAGACGCCAGCGAGCTTCGGTTGGTTGGGCGCAGCCGACGGTTGCGAGCTGCTCTTTCGGCTCGAGCCGATCGGGCAGGCGAAGGAGGGCAGCTCGGTGATGGAGGAGCGCTTTTGCTTCGAGGGCGGCGGGCTGCGCGCCGGGGCTTGCGCTTGGCCGGCGCTCACTCCGCCCAGCGTCAAACAGCGGCTGCACGACGTTCAGGAAGAACCGAGCGAGGGCAGGCTGCGGCTGCGCGCCCATTTGCAAACCCGCGACGCAAAGCCAGCGCGCGGGATGGTCGCCGCCGAGGCTCGCTGTGGTGATGCCGCGCCCCTGCGCGAGACCGAGCTCTTGCCCGAACAGAAGGTCTTTGCGCTCGCGCCGGGCGAGTCCACCGCTTTTACGATCGAGCTCTTTCGCAAGACCCCGCGGCCCGCTGGCCGCTGCAGTGTGCGCTTCGAGTGGAGCGCTTGGGAGGGCGCTGAAGCCCCCAATCCCGAACCGCCGCTCGAGCTCGGGACGTGGTGCGTGGAGGATGGAAAGGCCAGCGAAGGCGCGTGCGCCGGGTAGCGACCGGCCGGTTGAATCCGAGGTAGCAGCGCGTGGAGCTTCGCGCTTCGGCCGGGGATACCAGCCGTTTTTGCCTGCGTTCGTCGCTGCCAAATCCGAGTGGAGGCGCGAGGCCAGTGCACGTATCAAGGGCCATGGAAACTCGTCGCCCGGTCAAGTCCGCTCGATGCTCGCTGGTCTTGTTGCTCGCCCTCGGCCTTGCTTCGACCGTCGCTTGTAAGAAAAAGGATGAGAATAGGCGGAGCGACGATGAGCCCGCCCCCAAGCGTGAGTACGTACCGCCGGCTCCTAGTACGCTCGAGGGCTATGAGTCGGTTTGCGGCGGCTCGAAGGTAGGCGCTAAACCCTACGAGAAGCACACCGACACCAAGCTGCCGAGCAAGGTCGTGGTGTTCCAGAAGTACCTCGACGAAGCAAAGCCGTCCTATCGCTATGAGCGCCTGGACGGTCTCGTTGGCTTCCAGGTGAAGGACAATAGCGAGATCGCCGACGTCGAGCTGGTGGCTTGTGTCGACCTCAAGAAGAAGACCAAAACGCCATCGCAGTGCAACTACTACGGCGGCACGATCGAGCGTTGGGTGATGACCTACACCTTGCGCTTCGTCGATCCGATCAAGGGCACCGAGCTGTCGAAGGAAGAGTTCGAACTCGATCCACGCTCGACTGGTTGCAAAGACACGGCGAGCTTCCGACAGGGCAACTCCTCGGTGTACGAGGGCGCCGACTACGGCGGCCGCTTGCTCTATTCGCTCTTGCCGCTGCAGGCAGAGGGCGTGCAGCTACCGGAGATCAAGGCCTACGATCTCGACGACGTTTGCACCGGAACACCGCGTCCTCAGGCTGCTGCTGCCGCCGCTCCCTCAACGGTGCATGTGGCCTATCGGCCGCGTGATGAATACTCCTGGGGGCTCGAGGCTCGTCCCAAAAACGTGCCCAAAAATGAAGGCAGCACCCAAGCTCCGACCAGCGCCAAGTACGTCGCCTGCATCACCGGCAAACCCGTAACGAAGAAGCAGACGTGCAACTTCATGATGGGCAGCGTGCTCGAGATCTACGACGGCACGGTCGATGTCGAGGTGCGTGAGACGGCGACCGGCAAAGTGGTCGGCCAGCAGTCCTTCAAGGCCAATTCACGCGTGTGCCCCGACAGTCACAAGTTCTGGGCGGGCACCGACGTCTACTTCGAGAGCGTCGAGCCGGCGCTGTACGACTTCGTCGCCAGCTTCGTTGGGGGCAGCCTCCCCGGGAGCGAGAAGCCGAAGCCCGCAGCTGCGAGCGGCGGTGGTCGCTCCTTCGGCGGTGGGCGCTCGTTCGGTGGGAACATGCTCTAGCTCCCTCCGCAGGAGCTACAAAAGACCGACCGCGAAGTGTAGCGCGCCGAGGTCTTCCCACTCACGCTTGGTCGGGTTGATACCACCGTCGATCGCGATTGGGCCCACCGGCGTGGAGAAGCGCAAGCCGCCGCCGAGCCCGTAACGCAGGTCGAACGGATTGAAGCCGTTGGCCGCGTCGACCCAGAGGTTGCCGGCCTCGGCGAAGAGGCCGATGCCCACCAAATCGCCGAGCGGTAGACGGAACTCGAGGCGTGGGTTCCACCAGATATCTCCGCCGCGAATGGCGACATCTTCAATCTTCAGCTTGCCCTGCAAGATTTGTTGCGCGACGTCTTCGGGCACGACCGAGGCGCTGAGGAAGGAGCGCAGCGAGTCCGAGCCACCGAGGTAAAAAAGCCGATCCGGGTAGGTCTTGCTGTCGTCGGTGAGCTGTAGGTTGGCGCCCAGCGCGACGCTGAGTGCGAACGCTGCGCCGCCCTGCGTAACGGCGACATAGCCGGTGAAACGCCCGCTCATCTTCATGAAGTGCGAAACCAGCGGTTGTGTGTCCGGGTCGTCGGAATCGGCGGGGAAGGCGTTGACGTGCTCGATGTCGACCGAGGTGAAGGTGCCGCGCGTCGCGTTGAGCGGCACGTCCCGACGGTCCCAGGAGGCCGAGATGCGCTGCGCAAGGACGAAGGTGGTGCCGTCGGGGAAGCGCAGCAGCTGCTCGAGGTTGCGGTTGTTGGCGATGATGTCGTTGACCGACTGCCCGCCGAAGATCTCCTCGGTGTTGAGCTCGGCCGAGGCGGAAAGCGTGCCGACGAACTCACGCAGCGGTCGAAAGGTGAGGCTGGGCACGATGGCCTCGCGCGAGAGCCCGTAGTCGCGCTGATTGTCGCGTACGTCGATCGCCTCGACGCCGAAGCTGACCAGTGGACCAAGCCCGATGTCCGGGAAGGAAAGGCGCGCCGAATTGCGCCGCTCCAAGCGCTCGCTCGCGCTGAGCGGCTTGAGGTTCTGTGCGATGTCGGAGTCCAAGATTACGAAGTCGAACAAGTAAGAGAGCTGGATGCGCAAGGTGAGCGAGATGCCCAGCGAGGCGATGTTGCGATGCCCGTATTCGAGACCAAAGCGCAGACCTTCGCCTGTCGAGAAGCCGCCCCTGGGATCCAGATATTGCGAGGGATACTCCTGCACGCGCACCACGATCGACTTCTGCTTGGCGACGACTTCAGGCTCCGCCAGCGTGACCGAGACGCTGGAGAACGGACCTAGCGTTGCCAGCCGTTCTTCGCTCAGCCGCAGGTTGTCGGTCGAGTAGGTATCTCCTGTCGTGAAGGCCAAGCGGCGGCGGATCAGATCGTGATCGGTTTGGCGTGCGCCCTCGATCAGGATCTCGCCGACGGTGACCTTCTCGCGCTCTTCGACGGTGAAGGTCACCCGCGCGCGCGATTTGTCCGGCGAGAGATCGACGTTGGTCTCGACCGAGGCATAGGCGAAGCCGCGGTTTTGGAACCAGGCCACGATCTTGCGCCGCGATTCTTCGATCGCCGTGAGGCTGACCGGGTCCCCCACAGCGAGCCCGGCCTTCTCGGCGAGCTGCGCCGCGGTGGAGCTCTTGGCGCCAACAAAGCCTACGTCCCAAAGCGTCGTCAGCGGGCCGAGGTGCATCGGGATGTGCAGCGTCATGCGCGAGGAACAGCGCACGCCTTGCGCCGAATCCGGCGTGCAGGTCAGATCACGCGGCAAGGCCGGCTCGGGGATGGGCAGCCCTTCACGCGTACTCTCGCAGCGCGCCTTCGGGATCGTCAGCGGTTCTTCGATGCAGTCCCCGGCGCCCGAACGGCTGGAGCAGCGCGCGCGGATCACCGTCAGTGGACCGACGGCCGCGTTCAAGTAGCCGCGTGAGAACAGCACCTCGCGCACGTGTTTGAGCGCGCTCGAATAGGCCTCAGCGGAGTAGGTGCTCTCCGGCGAGAGCTCGAGCGGTGCTGGCCGAGCGCCGGCCAAGGTCGAGCCGGAGAGCGTCGCGTCGAGCATGCGCGGCGCCGGCAAGGCGATGAACGCCCGCGACGGGAGCTCCTCGCGCAGCACGCTGTCGATCTCCGAGCCGAGGTCGTCGGCGGCGACGGCCGTGGGCAGGCACGCGAAGATGCGCCGCTCCACGCGCACGCGTTCTCGCTCGACGATGGTGAACACCAGATGCTCCTCCCCTTCGTCCTTCGAAGGGCGCAGCTCGCCGCTGATGCGCGCATCGAGAAAGCCCTGCTCTTCGTAGAAGCGCCGCAGCCGCTCGGAGAGGTCGCTGACCGAAGAGACCTGGCCTTTGGTGAGCTCCAGCGCGGCGCGCAGATCATTGGCGTCAAACGACCAATTGCCCTCGAACGCTGGGATCAACTTGGGCCCGCTATCGACGTAAACGTAAAGGTAGGTAAAGCCTTTGCGGTGGATCACGCGATGGGCGACCTTCGCTCGCGTGAAGGCGTTCTCCCGCAGCGTTTGGGCGAGCAAGCGGTCAGCCTCTTCCAACGCCAGGTCATCGGCGCGCTCATTGGCGGAGACCGCATACTCGAACTTGAGGTCGCCAACCTGCGCGTCGAAGGCCGGCTCGATCACGAACACACGCTGGCTCACGTTGCGCGGCTCGCCCGGAGTGATGCTCACCACCAACATCACGTCCAGCGGTTGATCCAGCGAGACCGTCTGAATCGTGATCTTGGCGTCGGGGAAGCCGCGTTGCTGGTAGAACGTGCTGACCAACTCGGGCACGCGCACCACGTCCGGCTCCGAGACCATGCCGCCGATAGCCAGCTTGGTGGCGGTCAGCGTGGCCGAGCGCTCGAACAGACCGCCCTCGATTTGCACCGCTCGCACGCGCCTCGCAGGCGTGGCCTCGATGCGCAGGATCACCCCGCCGCCGACGCGATCGGCGAAGGCCGCCAGATCCGAAAATCCGCCGCTCTCAGCCAGCTCGCGCATGGCTTTGCGGGCGACCTCGGGGCTCAACTTCTCGCCGAAGGGGATCGACTTCACCTCGGTCTGCGTCGCCCAACGTGAGCCCGCCGTGCGAACCTCCACCCGCACGATCGGCAGACCCAAGACCGATGGATCGAGCTCGACCTGGTCCTCGGGGATCACCAGCGTGGCCAGGTCTTCGAGCGGGACGAACGACTCGGTGGCGACGGGCGCGACCTCGCGCTCGGCCGGCTCCGTCGCGGCTTGCTCCGTGGCCGGCTGAGCTTGCACTGGCCGTACGCAGAGCAGCGCCGTCAGCAGCAAGGCCGCCAAGTAGAGCTGGGAAGCGAGTCGCGCCGCGAGCTGGCTCATTCGAACTCGAGGCGCCAATGCAGATCCACGCCGAGGTTCCCGACCAGGGTACCGATGTCGTTGGTGTTGTCGTACGAGGCCTCGAGGCTCACGCCCTTCTGCAGACGCCATTCGAGCGTGGCCGCGACGTCCTGCTCGGTCAGGGTGGTGGTCACGTTGGCGCGCAGATCCTCGGTCAAGCGTTTGCCGATGGTGACGGTGGGCTCGGTGCGGCCGGTGCGCGAGGAGTAGGTCGAGCCGAAGTGGAAGTAGTCGATGATCGGGATCACGGCCTTGACCGCTTTGTCCGCACCGGTGAGCGCGGTGAGCGCCTCGAGCCCCAAGGTCTCGCCCAGCGAGGTCGCTAAACCGCGGTCCACTTCGGCGCGCGTCATACCGACGGTGAGCAAGAGCACGATGTCCTCTTGGGCCAACGCCGGCTCGCTGCTGAGGTCGAGCTTGAGCTCGTCGCTGGTGCCGTGCGCGTGGGCGTTGACGTCCCATTTGCCGGCCGTCGCGGTGATGCCGTCAGTGACGGCGGTATCGGCTTGGGCGTAACGACGGATCTCGGTGCTGGCGCGCACGTCGATGTCGGCGCGGATCTTGGTGGCGTCCTCGAAGCGGACGAAGCCTTCGCTGATGTCGAACTCGTGGTTGCGCAGCCGCAACTTCGATTCGGGTAGCACGCGCAGAGCACCGCGCGCGCCGTAACGTTGGTTGGTGCCAGAGAGCGTCAAGCCCGGGTCGACGAACTCGAGCTGAATCTCCGCGAGCTCGGTGTCCACGCGCAGCGGCCGTTGTGAATCGATCAGCACGTTGAAGCTGAGAAAATCTCCGGCCGGATCGAAGTCGGTGACCTCGGTCTTGCCGATGGTCTTGGTCAGCTCGCCGATCAAGGAGATCGGCCTTGTGTACGAGAAGGAGCTCACGTCCACGCGGCCGCGCAGATCCGGCAATACGCCCTCTTTGCGGTCCGAGGCCGGCAACGTCAGATCCAGATCGGCGTCGACCACCACGTCGATGCCCTCGCCGGCAGGCAACTTGAGCCCGCGGCCGGTGATGGTGGCCGAGCCGGTGCCGTAGCCGAGCCCGATCAGCGGCACGCGGCCCGAGATATCGACGGTGCCTGCTCCCACGCTGGCGCTGGCTTTGGTCACGCGCAGCTCGCCGTCTCCGAGGCTGACGTCCACGGCGATGTCTTCGATCGTCGTTGGGAAGCCGACCAAGGCCAGCGAACCGTCACGCAGCCGCAAGCTGCCGCTGACTTTGGGCGCCGTGAGATCGCCGCTCAATTGAATGCCGCCGGAGGCCATGCCCTCGATGCGGTCGAGCTGCGGCAGGTCATTCTTCAGGCCGGCCAGGTTGAAGGGTGTCATCTCGATGCGCACGTCGAGGTCGGGTTTGGCCGGCCCAAACGGTGAGCGCAGCTTGCCCTCCACGTTGAACGCCAAGCGCGCACCACGTCGGCTATCGGCGATCACGAAGTCGAGCTGCGGTACGCCCAGGGCGCCTTCCGTCAGCCGCACCGGACCGGAGGCCGCAGCGAGCTTGACCGAGCGACCACCTTGCGCGAGCTCGAGCGCCGATAGATCGACGGTCACATCGGCCGACGCGAGGTTCTCGAGCTCGAGCCGCGCCACGTCGATCTCGCCGGAGAGATGCGCGTTGGGCACGCGGCCGGTGAGCGCCACTTTGGGATGAACGGCGGCTAGCGTGCCGAGATCCAGGTTCACGATCCCGACCTTGCCTTTGACGACCTTGGCGCGCTGCTTCGAGATTTCGATATCGCGCAGCTCGAGCTGCCCACCGAAGAGCTGGCCCTTCACCGCGAAGGCTCCGTCCGGCAGATCCTTTTCGTATTCTTCCAACAAGAAGGGCGGCCCGATCTTGCGACCACAGCCGGTGACCCGCTCGGTGTAGACCGGCGGCGCTGGGTCCGGGGTCATGCGCACAGCGAAGCGGGAGCCCGGGAGACGGTTGGCTCCGAAGCGCAGCGGTGAGAGCGAGACGTCAATATCGGCCGCCATGCGGTTGAGCGTGCCGGAGAGCTTGGCGATGAAAGAGAGCTCACCGTCGAGCAAGCTGCCGAGCGCTCCGGTGCCTTCGATCGAGCCGAGTGAGAGCCCCGAGCCGAACATCGTCCCGCTCAAATTGCCGTTCTGAATGCGGGCTTCGCCGACGACGCTGCCGCTGCCGTCGTACACCGCGAGCGCCGGTAGATAGATATCCATGCCATCGCCGCCGGCCTCGCTGTCGTCCCAACGAAAGTCCACCGCGAGCGAGCCGCGGTCGAACTTCTCGCCGAAGAAGGTGGGTGATTCGAGCTCCGATTGGGCCTTCACCTGCAGCGTGCCGGTGCCACATTTGTCCTCTTCACCGCCGATGGCGTAGTGCACCGTGGCCAGGCCCTTGGCGATGCCGTCGATGCCTTTGAAGCGCGGATCTTGGTCGAACTGGAACACCTCGAAGAAGTCGCGGATGCCGAGCGATGGCGCTGCGCGCGTATCCACCTCCGCGTCCACCAGCACGTCGGGCCCAGCGTCGAAATCCACGCGCAACTTCGGGCTCTGAATCACGCTCTGGTTTTTGGCCAACTCGACGTTGGTGATGTCGAGCGCCAGCGGTACGAACACAGCGTGGGCCCGGCGAATATCCCCGGCCTGAAAGCCGCCCAACAGGAAGTCGGCGATGCTGAGGTCCCCCTCGATGCGCGGGAACTCGAAGGAGCCGGTGCCTTGGGCTTCGATCTCCACCAGGCCGCCGATGGGCACCGAAATCAGCGGTGAGAGCTCGCTGAAGTCGATGCTGGTCCCGCGCCCGACCTCCAAGCCGAACGAGCTATCAAAGCCGAGTTTGACCGAGGTGAAGATGCTGGAGCTGCCGGTCACGGCGTGCATCTTTTCGAGGTAACAAGCGTCGGGCCTGATCGCCAAGGTGCCGGTGATGTCGGCGCGGTCGAGGCTGAGCATGCGCTTGCGATCCGGCTTGTGCGACGGCCGATCGTAGATGCCGAAGCCGCTGGTTTCAGCGGTTAGGAAGCCGGACAGATCGAGCGGATTGAGCGTGCCTTCGAAGCTCGCGAAGCTGACGCGATCCAAGCGCCACCCCACGTGCGACTGCGGGTGCGCACCCAGATCCCGCAATATGCCTTGTAGCTCGACGTGATCGGCCAGGACGTCGCTCGCGACCAGCGGCAACGTTGGGTCGCCCAAATCGAGCGTCGCCTGATCGATGCGGAAATCGCCGTCGCTCCAGCGCGCGGTGATGTCGTTGGCGATCAGCCGCTTGCCGTCGAGGCGAACGCGCAGATCGGCTCGGTCGGAGAAGATCTTCCCGTCCAGCCCGATGTTGGACGCGCCCACTGTGCCGGAGAGGCGCGGCAAGAGTTCGAAGGCGGCGCGCTCGGCTTGCACGTCGACCTCGACCGCGCCGGTGGTGTGCGGGAACTTCACGAAGCGGTGCAACAGGGCGACGGGGGCCTTGAGGCTCGCGCGTCCACGAATCAGCCCGATGCCCTCGAGCGAGAGCAGCGCCGTCGGTAGCTCGACGGTGCCGAGCTCCACAGCCACCGCACGCCAATCGCCTGGCTCGAGCTCGCACACGGGGCGCGTGCCAGGCGCGGGATCCAAGTCTGCGCTGGCCTTGAGCGCGAAGCGCCGAATGGTGAACAAGTTGGTCTTTGGATTGAAGCCCGAACGCAGCTCCAATTGACACAAGCGGTCTTCCTCCACCGCGGTGCGCTCGGGATAGGCGAGGTCCGGGTGTTGCCAGGTGAGCGTGCCGCGGGCCGCGCGCGCAGCTAGCTCGAAGGCGAGCCCTTCGCCGAAGGCGAGGTCCACGTCGACCTCGGCGACCTTGGTGCGCACGTCATCCACCGTGAGGTCCAAGGCCGCGTCGGTGATGCTCAGCGATCGCAGCGGCGCACGCTCGAGCGGCTTGGACTCGCTGCCGTCATCCTCGGGGAGAGTGGGCGTGAAATTGACGAGCTCCCCGTCCTTCAACACCACGCGCGCGCGCAGCCCGACCACCTCCACCTCGCCAGCGTCCACGCGACCGCTGATCAGCGAGAACAACCGAGGACGCACGGTGGCCTCTTCCACCTCGAGGAACGGCGAGCCGCCGTCGTGGCTCTCGACCTCGACGTCTTGCACCGTGACGGCGAGCGGCCAAAGCGTTGCACGCGAGCGGAAGGTAGCGTGCGCGCCGAGCTCGGCCTGGAGCAGCTTGCTGGTCTCCCCCGCGGCCCACGCTTGCACGAACGGCGAGCGCACCATCAGCGCGGCGAGCAGCGGCACCAGGCCGATCACCGCGAACAGCGAGGAGATCACCAAGGCGACGATGCGCGGAGCCCGCGAGCGCCGTTTGGCTTTTGCGAGCGGCTTACTCGAGGGCCGCGGCTTGGGGCGAGGCGTGGCGGTGGGCGGCGCGGTAGCTGACGGCGCGGCCGGAGGGCGCAGCGAGTAGCCTCCGCCGGAAGGAGGAGGGTCTACGGAAGGCGGAGGGCGCAACGAGTAGCCGCTATCGGAACGCGGCGGCTCGCCGGAAGGCGGAGGGCGCAGCGAATGACTCGTGCCAAAGTCAGGTTCGATCGGGGCCTTCGGCCATCCTCCCCAAGGAGGGCCCGAGTCATTTTGTTCACTCCATCCACCTTCGGTGGAATGGCCGCCGCCAGAAGCCGGCGGCTCTGCGGAGGGCGGAGGGCGCAGCGAATAGCCGCTACCCGAGCGTGGACTCGGGGGCGGGTCTTCGTCCTTTCCTCCGGGCTCCACCGTCTTTAGAAGTTGAACGTCGCCACGATGGGCGCGTGATCACTGGCTTGGCTCACCACCGTGTCATGCGGGATCGCGACGCTCGATTGGTCCAGCTTCTCGCTGAGCACCGGGTTCACCATCATGTGGTCGATCAGCTCTTGGGCGCCCTGGAAGTTGAAGGTCCACTGGTCCTCGAGCGGGGCGAACTGGGTCACGTCGAGGTAGTCGGGGTTGAGCACGGCGTTCACCGGCGGAGAACCTGGCAGATCGTTGAAGTCCCCCATGATGCCGATGGCCAGCGTGTTGTCTTGGCTGAACAGGAAGTCGGCGATGGCGCGCGTGTGTTGGGCCTCCGCGAGGCGCTTCTCCGGGTTGTCCGGCGGGCCTTTGGCTTTGAAGTGGACGCCCAAGAAGACGACCTTCTGATCGCCGATCTGAAAGTGATATTCCGGGCAATCGCGTGAGTAGGTGTAGGTCGGGGCGTTGGTGCCATCGAGCAGGAACTTCTCCTCGGCGTGCGTCACCACTTTGGTGAAGGGGAACTTCGCCATGGCGGCGATATCAACGCCGCGCGGGTCATTGCCCTCGCTGATCTCGCGCGTGGTGTACTCCCCGCCGAGCGCGTCGTTGATGTCGTCGAGGATGCCCTCGTTTTCGACCTCGACCAGGATCATCACGTCGGGGTTGATCTCGGAGAGCTTGCTGACGACGGCGTTCAGCTTGGTGTCGTAATCGGCTTGGGATTGCGAATCTTCCGAGGTGTTCGACGTGTCTTCGGTCGTGTCGAAGAAGTTGAAGAGGTTCCACGTGACCACGGTGACCGGCCCGCTCGGGTTGCCTCCACCACCACCGTTGCCGCCGCTGGTGGAGCTCGTCTCGCTGCTGGAGCCGCCCCCGCCGCTGGACGTTCCGGAGTCACCGCAGCCCGCTGCCGCGGAGAGGATGAGACAAAGCAAAGACCCCAAGACAGCGACACGACGCGCAAGCATGGGGTCTAGGCTAACACGCCGCAGCGCTGAGCGCGGCCTTCAGTCTGCGAGTTTTCGGTACTTTAGCCGCCTCGGCTCGTCGGCGTCTTTGCCCAAGCGGCGCTTGAGATCCACCTCGTAGGCCTCGTAGTTGCCCTCGAACCAAACCACCTTCGAGTCCCCCTCGAAGGCCAGGATGTGCGTCGCCACGCGATCGAGGAACCAGCGATCGTGGCTGATCACCACCGCGCAGCCAGCGAAGGAGAGCAGCGCCTCTTCGAGCGAACGCAGCGTGTCGACGTCGAGGTCATTGGTCGGCTCGTCGAGCAGCAGCAGGTTGCCGCCCGCCTTGAGCAGCTTGGCCAGGTGCACGCGGTTGCGCTCACCGCCGGAGAGGTCCCCGACCTTCTTTTGCTGATCGCTGCCGGCGAAGTTGAAGCTCGAAACGTAGGCGCGGCTGGGGACTTCACGCTTGCCCACCATGATCTTCTCTTCGCCCCCGGAGATCTCCTGCCACACGTTGTTCTTCGGGTTGAGCGAATCACGGGACTGGTCCACGTAGGCCAACTGCACCGTCTCACCGACGATGATCTCGCCGCTGTCGGGCTTCTCCTGGCCGACGATCATGCGGAAGAGCGTGGTCTTGCCGGCGCCGTTCGGCCCGATCACACCGACGATGCCACCGCGCGGAAGGTTGAAGTTGAGGTCCTCGATCAGCACGCGACCATCGAAGCTCTTCTTCAGGTTCTTGGCCTCGATCACCACGTTGCCGAGGCGCGGCCCCGACGGGATGTGCAGATCGGTGGCCTCGTAGGCTTTGTCTTCTTTGTCCTGGGCGAACAGCGTCTCGTAGGCGGCGATGCGGGCCTTGCTCTTGGCTTGGCGAGCGCGCGGTGAGGAGCGCACCCATTCGAGCTCGCGTTCGAGCGTCTTCTTGCGCGCCGTCTCCTGCTTTTGCTCGTCGACCAAGCGCTTCTGCTTGTGCTCGAGCCAGCCGGAGTAATTGCCCTCGAAGGGGAAGCCGTGACCGCGGTCCAGCTCGAGGATCCACCCGGCGACGTTGTCGAGGAAGTAGCGGTCGTGGGTGACCGAGACGACGGTGCCGGGGAAGTCCTGCAAGAAGCGCTCGAGCCAGTGGACGCTCTCTGCGTCCAAATGATTGGTTGGCTCATCCAAAATGAGGATGTCGGGTTTGGAGAGCAGCAGGCGACAGAGCGCGACTCGGCGCTTTTCCCCGCCGGAGAGCTTGTCCGTCGCGGCCTCGGCCGGGGGCAGACGCAAGGCGTCCATCGCTCTTTCGATGGTGCGGTCGAGATCCCAGCCGTTGCAGGCCTCGATCGCGTCTTGCACGTTGGACATCTCCTCCATGAGCTTGTCCATGTCGTCGGGGTTTTCACCCATCAGCATGCCGAGCTCTTCGGTGCGGGCCAAAAGCCGCTTGGTGTCCGCTACCGCGAGATCCACCTCTTCACGAACCGTGGGCATCGAAAGCTGGGGCTCTTGTTGCAAAAAGCCGATCTTGATGCCGTCTGCCGGGCGAGCTTCCCCAAGGAAGTCCTTGTCGACGCCGGCCATGATTCGAAGCAGCGTGCTCTTGCCTGCGCCGTTATGGCCCAAAACACCGATCTTGGCCCCGGGTAAGAAGGAGAGCCAGAGGCCTTTGAGGACCTCTTTGTTCGGCGGGTGGACCTTGCGAAGGTCCTGCATGGTGAAGACAAATTGGTGCGCCACAGCGCGACTCTAATCCATCGACTCCGCCGCCGAAAAGGGGAGGCTCGACGGGAAGCTCGCGGGCGCTCTAGCGGGAGAGCGCCCAGCCGGAGAAGAACTCAGCGCCGGCCTGTTTTGCGACCTCGAACTCGGCTTGGCTACCGAGGCGCGTGGCGTGGACGCTCAGCCCAACGTTGGGGGCTTGTGCGCACACAGCTGCAAAAACGGTCTGCTCGAAGGCGTAGGGAGCGCTCGCGTAGGCCATGCGGATCACCGTCGCGTCGAGCGAACGGGCCAGACCAATCACGTGCTCGGCCGTGGCGAACTCGGGACAGCGGACGCC
>CAITIQ010000271.1 GCA_903892415.1 uncultured delta proteobacterium
CCATCCGCTCATCGCTGAGGCTGTGGTGATTGGCGATCGGCGCAAGTACCTCACCGCCCTGATCGCTCTCGACCCCGAAGCGCTCGCAGAGTTTGCTCAGGCGAACGGTCTCCCTCAGCAGGAGCTACATCAGCATCCCAGCGTGCTCGAATCGATTGGCAAAGCGCTCGACGAGATCAACCGAGAGCTTGCGCGCGTTGAAACGGTGAAGAAATTTACCCTCCTACCACGCCCGCTATCGATTGAAGCAGGGGAGCTAACGCCTACCCTCAAGGTGAAGCGCAAGGAGGTTGCAGCTCACTTCAGTCGCGAGATTGAAGCGATGTACGCGGAGTGATCCGCTACTCGTTGCCAATCGGAAGCGAGTATTCCCCGAGCGAGTTTCCCTCGTCGTCGCTGAGCTCGACTTTGAGCGTGCCCTGGTCCTTGGGCTGCAAGGTGTTGTAGCCCCACGAGCGAAAGGACCAGCTCTCCTGGATCTTCAGGTCGAGCTCAGTCCGCTTCTTCCCGTCGACGCTGAACTCGAGGTGGATTGTGCGGGGTCTGCCCGTGCGGTTGCGCACGGTTAGATGTGCATAAACGCGTGATCCCGGCTTGGCCGAGGTCAGCTTATCGACCGGCTCTTTCGCCGAAACGCCGCTCGTGAACGCAAACTTCAGGATCTCGACGGGCGCAGTCTCCAGCTCGTCCACCGAAGCAGACGCCGGCGCAGCCGGCTGCGAGGAGGCAACGGCACGCACAGAAGCGGAGGAGGCCTGGGCAACAGTCGGATTGGGCTCTCCACATGCCCCGAGCAGCGATGCCAGCGTGAGACCGATCGACAACCCGTGCTTCATGCGCTGCTCCCGAGCCCAGCAAAGTACTCCCGATGGAGCGCTAGCTCATCAATGCCTTCCCCCTCCGAAGGCTGGTTTCCAAAAAGCTGTTTCGGACGGAAGCCACTCTTGATGGCGAAGACCTCCACCTCACTCTCCGCAACGCGGAACGAAAGGCGCAGCGACTTGTAAGCCAACTCCAAGCTGCCGTCCGCTTCGCGACGAATGCGACGATAGGCGTGGGGCGCCGGCCCTGTCTCGAGCAACTTCGCAATCGCGGATTCCAACTCGTGTGCCGTGCGCTGCGAAAAGAACTGAAGGGCGCGCAGGACCTCCGGCCGAAAATGGACCCGGAAGCTCGGCCCAGGATCGCGCGGAGCCGCCAGCCAGCCGTGATTGGCGCCAGTGACCGCGTCCGCGTAGGGCAGGTACGGCTTGAGATCGAGCACCGGCGTACCATCGAGAATATCGAGCCCTTTGACGAACACCTCCGGGCCCTCGATGCGGAGCAGCTCGACCACGGATAGACCAATGGGGTTGGGCCGATGCGGCGAGCGAGTGGCGAACACGCCCTTCTTTTCGTCACTTCGCGGTGGCCTCACCTTGGGCTTGTGCGACGGCGCATTGAGATGAAACACGTACACCACCCAAAGGTGAGAAAAGGTCTCGAGCCCAGCAAGCGCGTCTTCCGCATGCTCGACTCCGTCCAAGAGAATGCTGCCTAAATCCTGCGATACAGCGGCCTGGCGCGGAGCGTCGGCTCTCTGCTTTTGTGGGCTCCGCACTACGCCAATAGCGCGGAAGTCAAACGTTCTCAGAGTCACGCTTCACTCAAGGCCCAATGCGGTAAACATTGGCGGACTGGTTTGCCACCGAGACCGGGAAACCCTCCGTCGCCAGTTGTGAGCGCTCGACATTGCCAATCGCCTCATCCTTATTGCCCGAACCATCGAGCAGGAGAGTCAGAGCTAGGGGACCGTCTTTGAGCCCGGCGGAAACGAGCAGCTCCTCAGGAAGGCGGATGGGGCCACCCGCGTCCCCGCCAACTCCGAAGTTCGAAACCACTACGACGACTGAACCACCGCCCTCGGCAAAGCGAGCAAACGGAAACAGGCTGCCGTTGGCGTCGGGGTTTGCTCCGGGGTTATTGAGGTAACGCAGGCCCCAATAGCGGTTACCGCGGATCTCAGGCGCTTGCGAGAGCGCTAGCAAGTCCTTGTAGTAGGAGCGCAGTGCAACCTGCTCGGCGCTGAGGCCAGCCCCGTCATACTGGTGATTGTTCACCCAACCTACGAACGCGGGCATGGACCAATAGTCGAAGATGGTCGTGCGCCCGTCATCCCCGCCGAAGCCTTCGCGCCCTGCGCCAACTTCACCGACCTCTTGCCCGTTGTACATGAGCACCGGGCCATTGCTGTAGAGGAAGAGCAAGGGACCGAGCTGGCGGCCCGCGTTAGCGGCACCAAACCCTGTAGCGTCGGGATTGTCCCCCGGAACGATGGGCGAAGCGATGCGGCGCTCATCGTGATTCTCGAGATAGGTGAGATAAAGTTTGCGTACCGGGCTATCAAAGCTTCCCAGTAGCCCGTCGACGTCGTCGAGCGACGCTTTGCCGAGATAAAGACGCTTTAGCGTGTCGACCGCCGCATCCAAGTAGACCGCGTCGAAGCCAGCTCCAAGCAGGCCCTGCAGGTTCTCATAAGCCTCTGCAACAAAGTAGGTATCGGGCTTGCGCTGCTTGGCATTCGCCAGGATCGAGCCCCAGGCTTCGGTGGGAACATAGTGAGCGAAGTCCACACGGAAGCCATCGACCCCCTTGTCTTGCCAATAGCTGAGGATGTCGTCCACCTTGTTCCAGGTATCGGGGATTGGATCAAAGGAGCTGGCGCCGGGATCGGCGAAGTTAAAGCCGTAGTTGAGCTTGACGGTCTCGTACCAATCGTTCACCGACGGGTTCGGCGAGGTAACGTTGTTACCTGTGGCGCGCGGCACGCGCCCGCTACCGCCATCCTCCGGGCCGAACAGTCCATCGAATGCGACGCCACTCGGATTCCAATCCGCGGGCTTTTGCAAGCCCAGCGCTTGGCCGGCGGGATCTGGCAGATAGAAGAAGTTGTTGGCAGAGGAGAAGAAGACGCTCTTGTCGTCGTTCTTGCCGAAATCAAGCTCGGGCTTGACCACGCTGGCGTAACCGCGCGCTACATGGTTGGGGACGAGATCGATCATTACCTTCAGATCGGCGGCATGAATGCGCGCGACCAGCGCTTCGAACTCGGCCATACGAGCCGCCGGGTCCACGGCATAGTCCGGGCATACATCGTAGTAGTCGCGGATGGCGTAGAAGGACCCCGCTCGGCCCTTGACCACGTCCGGGTCATCGGCGGCAAGTCCGACGGAATCATGCTCCGTAAGCGTTGCTTGGCGCAGCACGCCCGTCAGCCAGATGTGCGTTGCTCCCAGCGACTTGATCTCCGCGATGGCTTTATCGTCGATGTCGGCGAACTTCCCCGAGCCGTTCTCCGCCAACGTGCCGTCCACGGCTCTCGTCTCGTTGGTGTTTCCGAACACCCGCACCACGAGCTGGTAGATGACTTTCTTTTGAGCTTCGCCGTCAAAGGCCTGCCCTCCGGCTCCCCCGTTGCCTCCCATGGCGCCCCCTCCGCTACCACCTGCATCATTGCCGCCGCTCGTCGCCGACGTCGGGCCGGTGGGTATCTCACTATCGTCGCCGCACGCTGCGGGTCCCCCGCAGAGCAACAAGGCACAAAGGCTGGACCAAACGCTGTTTGCACGCGCCGTTGCTCGCATCTCATTGGCATAGCGCCGCTCGCCGTGCGAAGCGAGCCTGCTCGTTAGGGAGTCGCAAGTCTGGCTCTTGCCTCACCGCTTCACGTCCTCTACTGCCCACCCGCACCGCCTCGAGAAAGTCCGATGAAACCGAACCAAAGCCGAAAATACTCCCTCCTTTGGGCCGTTCTGTTCGTTCTTGGCTGCCGTTCAGCCTTTGGAGACGCGCTCGAGCGGGGTGACCAGATGGCGGCGCTCGGTCGCTGGGATGAGGCCGCTGCCGCCTACGAACGAGCGGTGTCGCTCGAGCCCGGGGATGAAGAGGCGAACCTCAAGCTGAAAAACGCGAAACGTCAGCAGGCCCAAGCTCGCGTCGAGCGTGGCAACGAGCTCCTGAAGGCAGGAAAGGCCCGCGAAGCACTGGTGCCCTTCTCCGAAGCGGTGCAGCTCGACCGCGATAGCGTTGCAGCACGCGAGGGGCTCGAGCGGGCCAAGCTCGAGGTCGTACGACAAGCCGAGGAGGCGATGGCAGCAGCCCGCTTCAAAGACGCCTTCGAGCTAGCGCGTGCGGTGCTCTTGGTGGAACCGGGGCACGCCAAGGCAAGGGAACTGGAGTCACGGGCCCGCAGTGAGGTTACGCGAGCGGCCGTCGCGCGAGCCACTGCGCACGAACAAGCGGGCAACCTTGCGGCCGCCTCGCTCGACTATGGCGAGGCCATTGAATACAGCCGCGAACACCGCGAGGCATTGGAAGCATCGGCGCGAGTTCGAGCAAAACTGCGGGATCAGGTCACCTACTTCATCGCGCTGAAGAACTTCGACGGCGACCAGAGCGCTGATGATCTCGGCGCGGACGTAAATGCCACCGTGCTTGCGCAGGGCATCGATGCCAAGCTGCCGCTGCGAATCGTCGACAAGCTCGACAAGAAAGCGCCCGGCGGAACACTCCAGGGCATGCGCCTAGGCGGTCTGTTCCAGGCCTATCGGCACTCGCGAAGCAAAACAGCCTCGAGCCGAAGCTGCGACTACATTTGTGGAACGGAGTGGGTGCCGAACCCGCGCTATGCAGCGGCCGAAGCGGAGATGCGAACGGCACAGTCGGCGGTGACCACCGCGGAAGGGCGACTCGCCAATGCCAAGAGCGCCATCTCGCCTGCTGAGCAGCTTCGAACCTCCGCAGAAGCGCGGCGTAACCAACGCAAGGCAGAAGCCGACCGAGCGGAGCAAGACCTCTCCAGCTGCAAGTCCTCATCGGGCGGACAAGCCAACGCCTGCAACGCGCAGCAACAACGAAGAGACCAGGCCGCCGAGGATGAGCGGGTCGCGGAGCAAGAGCTACGAAGTGCTGATCAGGCGCTGTCGAATGCGCGTAGCGAAGCGCAGAGCGCAGAAAGCGACCTTTCATCCAAGCGCTCGGAGGCCGCCAGCCGGAGCAGCACCTTCCAAAGCACGCCGCAAAAGATCGAGCAGGACAAGCACTGCACGCATAGCTACGCGGTCGAAACGGTGGTCGTCTCGGGCGAGGTCAGCGTCGCCCTGCGGGGCGAGGCGCTCTATTCCACCGACGTGGTGCTCAACCGCGGGGTCACCGGCCGAGTGTTGCGTTCGGACGAGACCTTCCCGCCGCAGGCCGGTCGCTGCGCAGAGGTGGCCAGCGGAGACCCGCTGCTGGTTCCCAGTGAGACCGAGGCTCGCAAGCTCGTGTTGGCATCAGCGATCGCCGAAACGCAAACCGAGCTGTTGGCCGCCTTTCAGAGCTACCGCACCGACTACCTCACGCGCGGGCAAGCCGCTTTTGAGGATCAGAAGGCCAGCGAGGGCATCGACCTGATGGTGCGCTTTCTAGCGAGCCTCGGCTCCGCTCCGGAACGCGGTGCAGCAGCTGAAGAAGGCGCCATTGTGCGCTTGAGCCAAGCCGCCGCGATCAGCGAGCGAGCGGTACGCGTCGCGCTTTGGGGGCCCGAGCAACTGTGAAGGCCTACCTCGAACTGTTGCGAGAGATTCTCGCGCATGGGTCCCCGCGTGACGACCGCACCGGAACAGGAACCCTTGCGATCTTCGGCCATCAGATGCGCTTCGATCTGGCCAAGGGATTCCCGCTCGTCACAACGAAGAAGGTGCACCTCACCAGCATCATCCACGAGCTGTTGTGGTTTCTCAGCGGATCCACCCGCGTAGAGCCACTGACCGAGAAGGGCGTGAAGATCTGGAATGAGTGGGCCACGCGAGAGCA
>CAITIQ010000272.1 GCA_903892415.1 uncultured delta proteobacterium
CCAGCCCCTCCGCAATCGCCTGCGAGGCGTGGACCTGGACATCCACACCAATCAGGTCGATCAGCGCAAGCGGACCCATCGGCCAGCCCGCTCCCGCCTGCAAGGCGCGATCGATGTCGGCCGGGTCGGCGCCCGTCTCGGCGTACGTGCGCACCGCGTCGTTGAGCATCGGCACGAGGATGCGATTGACAATGAAACCCGGAGTGTCAGGACAC
Source organism: uncultured delta proteobacterium (assembly GCA_903892415.1). GTDB lineage: Bacteria > Myxococcota_A > Polyangia > Polyangiales > Polyangiaceae > Xiheicaenibacterium. The sequence continues at coordinate 216 of CAITIQ010000272.1, forward strand.
GGAACCGCTTCTTTGCCGAGCCCCTCAGCAAACTCGATCGCAGCCGCATACACGGCGGGATCAACATGCTGCGTATGGACAATCTCGACGAGCGGCATCACGGGTGCGGGGTTGAAGAAGTGCAGGCCGACGACGCGCTCGGCACGACCACTCGCTTCGGCGATACCCGTCACGCTAATTGCCGATGTGTTCGTTGCGAGGATCGCGTCCGGCTTCGTCGCCGCTGCGAGCTCGCGAAACAAGTCGTGCTTGACCTGCGGAATCTCGGCAATCGCCTCGATGATTAAATCAGCATCAGCGAAACCGTCGACGCTGGCAGTGGTCGACAGGCGCGCGAGCGCAGCGGCACAGTCCTCGGCCGTCAACGTGCCTTTGGCAACGCCGCGCTGAAGCCCCTTCTCGACACGGCCTGCAAGATTGTCGCGAGCAGCCTCAACGCCATCCATCCCAATCACCGTATGTCCCGCGGCGAGGCAGACCTGCACGATCCCGGCGCCCATGGTGCCAAGCCCGACAACTCCCACAATCTGCGTCATATCGCCTCCGTGCATAGCTGAACCCGTGCATCGTGACGCAACACCGGAAACTGCGCCAGCAGTGCTATCTAAGGGTCTTCACCGATGTGGAACCAGATCCAGGTGTGATCCCCCGTATACTCCGAGCGCAATGGGAGGCCTTTCCGACCGAGCGCGACCGTCTGCGCAACGACCCAACTCTGCTGGGGACGTTGTCGTGACCGTCGCCGCAAGTGGAGTACGGGACGCCAAGGGTAAGCAGCTCCAGCAGGTTTCCTCCGCCTCGGGCGAAGCCAAGAAGGCTGCGAACGAGTTGCGTAAGGAACGCGCTGGACTCGCGCGCCGCTACCAAGAGTTGCGTGGCGACCTTGGTGGACTCCTGATCGAGATGGCGCGCCGAGACCAATTCAACTTTCATCTCTTGCGCCTGCGTGCCTCTGAGGCCGTCACTGTCGAGCAGCGTGCGCGCGAGATCGACGGCGCACTCACGCTGCATGCGGCGAGTGGGCGGACCGCGCTACCACCGGGGACCGTTGCGATGTCGTCGAAGAAGTGCTCACACTGCACCGCCGCGATTCCCGTCGACGGAAACTTTTGCGCCTACTGCGGGACAGCCACTCAGTGAGCAGCGACGACCAGCCAACGATCGACGGTCCGCTCCCAGGCGGTCCACAGTTCGAAGCGCCACTGCCGGCTGCCGATGTTGCCCGCTGCCCAGCCTGCCTCTCGCCGATGCGAGCGGACCAGCGCTACTGCCTCGAGTGTGGCGAGCGTCTCGCGATCGACGAGATTCCACCGCCGCCAGGTGGAGGCTCCGCGTTCGCGAACCGCAACACATCGATTTTGGCGATTATTGCGGTGATCCTGATCGTCGCGGGTGTTGGCCTTGCCTGGGTCGCCTTGCGCACCACCAGTGATGGCGAAGATCCGGTCACGACCGCGGCGACGACGGACACGGGCATCACGGACACGGGCATCACGGACACGGGCATCATCGACACGGGTATGACGGACACGGGCATTATCGACACAGGGATTATCGACACCGGCATGACGGACACCGGTGGCACCGTGAGTGGCTGGCCTGCCGACCAGAGTGGCTACGCCGTGATTCTCGCTTCGAAGGACGTTGCCAGCTTTACCGAGGCCGATGCCCAAGTAATCGCCGATCAGGCGACTGCCGCTGGCGTGCCAATGGTGGGCGTGCTTGACTCCTCGCTGTTTCCAACGCTCAACCCAG
>CAITIQ010000273.1 GCA_903892415.1 uncultured delta proteobacterium
ATGGTGCGTTTGTGCATAGCCCATGTGGGGGTCGACCCACCTGGAGTGACTGCGGCGGCCGTCGTTGTGGATTGGACGGTGGGTTGCACCGTGGCTCGTTCGCATGGCACCAGGGCCTCGACCCGACGCTCAAGCCGCACGGGCCTTTAGTGTGGAGCCGGCTGGCTATCATGATGAGTCGGGCGGTTTGCCAGTGGGACTCCATATATGTAGACGGGGCCACGTGCCAAGTCGACAAGCGGGGGCTCATTAACTTGAAGTTGAATAAAACATCATTCTACATCTAGTGCTTAGCGCCGCTACGCACGCGCCGCTACGCACAAGTCGACTCGGAGTCACGGTGTCTTCACGCGCCGACATTGGCGACGTCATCCCCACCGTCGTCTCCATTCACAGAATCTACTTCGCCGTCAGCTGAGTGAGAGCCATCGGAATCTGAACCGTCCTCGGAGTCCGAGAGGTCGTCTTGCAAGCACTTCCAGCCGCAGAATGTAGCCTCCCACTCGAGTAGTAGGCGCTCGGTTCGAAGAAGCTCCGATTGGGCGAGGTGCATGCGTCCCCACAATGAGACGTCGGCGCCATGGCGCGCTTTGGACGCTGTGAGATACTCGACCTTGTACTTGAGCACGTTCTTCAGATTCCGAACTTCTTCTTGGCGGAGCACGATGTCCTCCCGTGCTCGCTCCAACACGTTCGAGAGACGGACCGCCTTCTCGCGCACTGCTTCGGGAACGACGCTTGCTTGTGGAGCCGTGTCCGATGACAGGTGCTGCAACGGGAAAGTGTCAGAGGTGCTGTCCGACAACAACTGGTCGGCATCGAGCCGAGCGCTCAGGTCAACCCACGCGTTGTGTATCGTGATGGCCTCCGTGCACTGCGCACGCAACCTCTTCGCCTTGTTGCGTAGCGCCCGCTTCTTCTTGTAGCCGTGCCTTCCTTCGCGAAGATTCTTGAAGCACATCCGCTTCTCGAGGAGCAACGTTGCTAGCCGTTCCTTGACGATCTTGACGATTAGTGTCGGGAGACCGGCCGTGGCGGCCGCCAACTTGCTTTCAAACAGCGCATCGGCGGCTGCGGCTGCAGTGGTTTCCCCTGCGGAGGCGTTTGCCCGTGCAGCGTCGGCCGCTTCCGTGGTGGTGGTGGCTGTTGCTGCGGTTGCCGCCGCTTCCGTGGCGGCTGCACCGTTGGCACCTGAAGCAAGCGAAATGCGAAGGCAGTGAGGGCGAGCGTGCGTGAAAATGAGCACGCACGGAGGCGGAGAGCGGGAGGTGGCGGCAGGGGGGCTCACGTTGCAAGATCACATCGGCCAGGCATTCCTTCCTGAGCTTCGAGCGTATCGTAGCGGCTTCATGGTCGATGCGAGCCAAGAAGCGCGTGAAATAGTCCAACCCTTTCGATCCGAAGTTGTTGAACTTGGTCGGGTGCATTGCCTTGTGCCACTCGTCAGCATCGCCTTGTTGGCTGACGTACTTCGACGCGCCTTCCGCGGCTTGACATGTCCACGCCAACCGACTGAAGGGGTCGAAGAAGCCCGCGCCTGCATGGTCCGCTAGTGCGCGAGTCTGAACTTCGAGCCGCCAAGAGGGGATGTCGGCGTCGCTGAACCCGTAGGCCTGCTTGAGGGCTTCATACTCTTGTCCGTTATTCATCAGCTTTGTCTTCGCATTTAGGAACTTCGTCCGAAGGGTAGAGACCGATGCGTCGTGTTTCTCGCGATTGCTCGCAGCACAGATGAGCCCAGCGTATGCCCGGACGTTATCGTCACTCATGGACTTGAAGTTATTAGCGTGGCCCCGGAGCTTACGAAAGAACGGCTCCACGCCGTCGCATTGCTCCAACGCGGTGTGCTTGACATTGAACTGGCCGTTGAACTGATAGCAGCTATCTTTGTGCTGCCGAGCGTGGAACTCACTGACCACCGTCTCCACATTGTATATCGGGAGCTGGCCGTCATTTTGCGCTTTGTAGCGATCAATCCAGTTTATCTTCCATCGGCAGCCGCAATCGAAGCCATTCTGTATTGTCTTACCATCGCGCTTCCCGCCGAACAAGTCATCGTTGATCGCCCTCGGCCTGAACGTGGGATGTCTCATTGGACCATGGACGACCAAATCGATAAGCGCGAAATTCTCGGTATGGCCGAAGGCCACGCCGTTGTAGGGAATCACACCGTGGCCACACAATGACACCCCCACCATCGCACTGTTCGAGATGCTTCTGCTTTGCGGCACGATGGGACCGATTGCGGTGAACGTCCTGTCGTGTTCGCTGCAGCAGGTGGAGCTACTCGGCGTACTGAGCGCAGGTCCGTCGAGCAAGGGCTGGACGGATTGTGCATTGGACCGTTTTGCCTTCTCCATGGCTTGCGCGACCGCTTCGGTCGATTGTATGAGCTCTGGCTCACGGAGAAGATGGGATATGCCGGTCTCGCGGAAGTTGCGGCACCTGTTTTTACAACAGGTAGCTCCGTCGGCGTAGACACCGAAGAAGCCTCCTTGTCGCGCCGCGTCATTGGGTAGGCTTGTACAAATGAGGCACGTTGCGAAACAGGGGGGCCTGACCACCTTGTTCCTCGCGTGTTCGGCTGCCATGCCGTAAAGAAACATGGCTGCGGAGAGACTCGTGGCACGGTTGGGCGTTATCGGCAGCGTGGGCAAGCCGCAATCTTGTGCCGTCACTACGCGCGCTAGCGAAGATCGATCGAATGGAGCATGAGCGAACACTCGTTCACGTGTCAAAAGGGCCAAGCCGAGGACCTCAGCAAAACAGAGCGCGGTTGTTCCGTGCACGTTGACTTCCAGCTTGCGGCTGCCACGTTTGTCCTTCTGGTATCGGTTGACGTCGCCATCTGTTAACCATAGACCACGCAAGGCAGCATCAGCACATGTCGGGCTGACCAGCGCCTCGCACGTTGGGCATCTGACGCAGCAGCATCTGACCCGCTCCTCGCGGCAGAGTGGGCCAAGATACTGAACGATTCCGTCGATGCACTTGACGACCGGCGCGTCTGGCTTGATGGCCTCATCGCAATAGCCGCACGTCTCTGGCCTGATGACAACATCCGCCTGTCGCCAAGATGTACCATTCGGCCCGAACTCCAGTGCTAGTGTCTTCATCGGATGTCGACGCTGTGCGTCGGCGTCACAGTCGCCGCAAAGGCATCGCCACGGGAGCTGGTCGAAGTACTTCACGCCCGGCATTTTTTCCGTGAACGGTTTGTGGCATCCATCGCAGAGGCGGCTTAAAGAGAGGCAACGCTCTTGCACGTCCGACCAGTCCTTCATTGAGGAATCTAAGAGCGCCGCGTTGCCGCCGCAGCGCTGCGTGCGTCGTCGCGTGGGATTCACTTTCGGCAACGGTGGGGTGGGTGTGTTGGGCGTTGCCTTATTCACAAGCCTCCAAAACTCTTCCCACACTTTGTGGCCGGCTTGAGCGATGTGTGAAACGTCTGCGTTCCCGGCGCGTCGAACCGGAGCGGCCCTGGTATGTTGTGTGGGAATCTCTGCGTCCATGTCAACGGCTCCGTCATCGTAGAATGCATCGTCACCGCCGGATTCGCCAACGTCAGAGGCATTTGATTCCGATCCGTTCTTCGCCTTCTTCGTTCTCTGGCCGGCTATTCCGATGTCGCAGCGACGGTGCTCGCTGATGACGGCCACAACATCATCCGCCTCTACGCCCTCGGACATCAGGTAGGACTGCAGCTTGATGACCTCTTCTTTGGCATCAGCGTCGCCCGCATCCGCTTCGACGCAAAGACGGGTGATGTCATTTCCGCCCCACGCCGGATGGCCAACCTCACGCTTGTCGAAGTAGATCTGATGGTCATAAAGGAAAGTGTGCAACAGCTCGCCGATAAGTTTGGCTTTGGTTCTCGCCGTGTCCGCGTCGCAGTTGTCTCTGATGCGGCGGTCCATCCATCTCACCAGCCCCTGCTTTGCAGTCTTTCGCGAGTTCACCTCCGGGTCGATGCTGGGCATGCCGAAGGAGGCACCCGTTGAGGGTTTGGCGCCAAGCGACATCACACCCGAGGGGTGAGTACGGGGGGCGAGCGGGGCGAAATCCAAAAATTCCGGTGTAGTTGTCAATTCGGTACTCACATGAAATAACTACTCACTTTCTGACACTCAAGAGTACGAGGAGGTGTCAGAAAGCGGCCGAAAGCGCAGCAACGGCGTGGCGACTTGGCGCGCGATGGCGGAAGCGGGGATCCGAGATTACCCGAGGGATGAGATCATCCAGCACCACGCGGAGCTCCAGCAGCTCCTCCTCGACATGGCGGCGAGATCAGCTGGCGGCAGACGCGCATCCGGCCGGTACAAGGCATACGACACAGCGCGGTTATTGTACATCAAGACGGTGGCGTTCCCATCGCTCCGGCTCGGCAAACGCATCGATACTGAAGACTGGCGGCTGTTGTTCCTCCCCATCACCAACCGCGACGACAACGGCAGTGCAAGCGACAAGGAGAAGCTCGACCGCTGGTGCAAGCAGCATAAGAAAGATCCTCGCTCCAAGTCATCCGAGTCATATGGACTCGACGAAAAAAAGCAGCTGACGGTACTGGAGTGGGTGGCTCGCAACTCCGAGGGGTACGTTCCGCCGCAGCCAGCACAGGTGGGCAGGCCGCGCACGTATCGGCTGGACGACCGCGTCAGCAAAGACTACGCTGGATGCACCCTGAGTGAGCTAGCCCACGATGGAATGCGCAAAAAGCTCAAGCCGAATGCGCGAGTCCCTGGTGGGCAGACGCTGCTATGGTTCGATTCCTTGAGGTACCAATGGCGATTCCCGGAGCATGTCGGGCTCTTTCTCGCGCTGCAAGAGCTCGCGAACAGTGGCTGCCGCACGCAAGGCAATTCGGGGGAGGTGCTCATCACTGCGCGCCACGCACGTGCGGCGTATGAGCAATACGCACGAAACGATCTTGAACCTCGTGCCGATGATGCAATTCTTCTCGCAGTGGACGACGAAATCGACCCGAACCTGTTTGAGGCAGTCGGGGCCGCCTTCGAAACCATGAACAAAATCTCGCCCGCGCAGCGGGCTTTCTTCGAGAGGACAGTCAAAGAGATGGAAACCAACCCTTACGACAAGTGGACGAGCTTGTGGAAGCGCGCACCCGATGCGACGCTACTGGACAACACAACGTTCGATCAGGCTGTTGCAGATCGGTACGACCTCCTCGACGTCTTCTTCTGGTCACCG
>CAITIQ010000274.1 GCA_903892415.1 uncultured delta proteobacterium
GAGCTCGCTACTTCATAGATGTTGCCCGGCGCCTGACCGCCAGAGCCGCCGTCGCCACCAGCACCGCCATCAGCACCGCCCTCACCGCCGCCACCCGAAGGTGCGCCCGCCGTGCCACCGGTGTTATCGCCACCCGTTCCGGAGTCGTCTCCACAGCCGACGAGCAGGGCGGTGCACAAGAGGGCCGATCGAAAGACAAAGCTCGAACCAACGCGACCAGAGGAAGCAGTGAACATGGAACGCTCCAAGGATTAGGTAGGGGCACTTGGTGCCGACTTCGCCGAGCGCCTTCGCGGGGGGGCCGCGACCTGCTCGACGATGGTGCTTTCGCCTGGCGAACGACCTTGGATTCACCTGCCGCACAAAAAGGTATGGGCGGCGAAGAATCGGTGTTCGGGCCGGTGAGGGTCGTTGCCCTCAGGTCTTGGTTGAACTGCGGTGAGATTGCCTCACTCTGCGCTCCGCTTTGGGCATCCCTTGCGTTGGTCCCGCCTTTGCTCCAGCCGTAGGCATGAAACTGAGCGAACTCATCACCTTCGTAACCACCCATGGCTTGGACTTGATCGTAAAAATTGTCGTCGCGCTTGCGATGTGGCTCGCGGGGCGCTGGCTGGTGGGGGTGGTTTCCCGCATCATTGAGCGAGCCATGCAGCGTGGCGGCAAGGTTGACCCAACGCTAGCTCGGTATCTGCTCTCCATCATTCGCGCGGCGCTGACGATAGGTTTGGGGATGGGGATCATCGGCTACCTCGGCGTCGAGACCACCTCATTTGCGGCGCTGCTCGCGGGCGCGGGCCTCGCAATCGGCACGGCTTGGGGCGGGCTGCTTCAGCACTTCGCGGCAGGCGCTTTCCTTCAGGTCCTGCGTCCATTCAAGGTGGGCGATTATGTTGTTGCTGGCGGCGTGGAAGGTACAGTCGCCGAGCTTGGGCTTTTTGGTACGACCTTGCTGACGCCAGACAACGTCACGACCACGGTCGGCAACAACAAGGTGTTTTCCGAGATGATCAAGAACTACAGCGCGCAGCCCTATCGCCGGGTCGACGCAGTAGCCAAGATCGCCAACGGCGTCGATCCGGTCGTCGCCATGGCCAAGCTGCGAGAGGCTGTCAGCCGCATTCCTAATGTGATGAGCGCTCCCGTGCCGGATGTCGAAATTCTCGAGCTAACGGCGGAGGGACCCAAGCTGTGTGTGAGGCCGTATTGCCATACCGACCACTACTGGCAGGTGTACTTCGCAACCCTGAACGTCGTGGTCGAGACCTTCGGGAAGGCTGGCTACCCAACGCCGGAGACGCCAATTGCAAACCGCGTGAGCTCGAACGGTTAGCCCTTTAGCGTCGCTCGTTAGTAGGTTATGCCGCCGAGTCATTTAGCGATAAACTGTCTGCTCGCGGGGGCACAACCAGCTGCCTATCTTGAACGCCGCGCGCAGGTGTAGTCCGAGTTCGTCGCTGGTTCTGAGCTCCTGCGGTGCAACCCAGGACACTCTGCGATCGGTAAGCAAAAGCGAACCGTTATGGCCAGTCTCGACGTCGACTGCGAGTAACTTGCTAGCCAGTTTGGGATTGGCGAACCAGTCGTGTACGCGCGAAGGTGGCGCTCCAGAGACACGAAAGGCTGCGTCAAAGTAGGGGTTTCCGGTCTTGAGGTCATCGGCAAACCAACGTTGAAGCAACCCGGATGGAGCGCTCCTCACGAGGAGCGCTGGGACTCCGAGCGGTTCGGGCCAACGCAGTTCAATCGCGGTTTGTAGTTCACTCTCATGATTCTCGAGCCCAAGCTCGACCGTGAAGCCATCGGTCGTTCCGGCGATGACCATGCGAGTCTCGTCGAACTGCAGCCGAAAGGCGTCGGCACAAGCTTGCCATTCGACCTGGCGCCGCTTCTCCGCCTCGGTCTGGGTTACCCGCTCACGGCGCTTGCCTAGTTCCTGCGCCGCGGAGGTAGCGCACTCGAGACAAGGCAATGCGTCCTCCAGGCTCACCGCTGATTCTGTCCAGCCCAGCCTCATGTGGACCGTCACCGTGTCGTCGTTGACCCAAAGGCCGTCGTCGACCGCTGCCGCCAAGGCTGCGAGAAAACGCAGATCGGCGTCGTGATCCATAGGCGCCAGCAGTTGCTCTACCCGTTGTTCGGAGCCGCCGGTGATATGCACTGCCCGCTCGAAATTCGCAGGCAGTCGCTCTCTTGCAGGCGTCAACGCTCGGCTGAACACACTGTGGCGTTCGAGCGATAGTCCCAACAGTAGAGGAGGGTCGATGGGGACGATGAAGTCGACCCATTGTTTGCGGTCTCGTGAGGAGCTTCCCGTCTCGTATTGCACGATCAGCACCGGTTGGCCTTCCCACGCGCCGTAGAGCCAATGGCGCGCAGAGACAGCCTCGCCGACCCACGGGCCGAGCGCCCGTTGGTACCAGCGGAAGCTACGTCGCTCCTCGTAGGGGAAGTAGCTTTCGTACGCTGCGAGTTGCAGTTGCCGCGCTAGCGCGGCCCAAGCGGACTCACTCATCTTCTGGTGTCTCGCGGACGGCGCTGGCGTTGGAATCCTGCTCCAGGTGAAGCCTGGCGGATGGCTCTAACAAACACCTTCGGAGGATACCTTGAAGAACCTTTCGATTCTCGCTGCATCGTTTTTGATGACGACCTTTGCATTCGGCTGTTCTGATGATGGCTCGAGTTCTGGCGGCTCCGGTGGCTCTGGGGCAGGTGGGACGGGCAGCGCAGGCTCTCCAAGCCAAGGGGGTGGCGATAGCGGCGGCGGCGGAGCGGGCGGCGCCGCGGCGAGCAGCTTCAGCGAGATGTGTGAAGCGCGGTCGGCATCTTGCGGCACGGACCGTACTCTTTGCCTGGCGCAAGAGGGCTGCGCCAGGGACTTCCTGCGCGACGAGATCGAGGAGTCGCTGGTCGCATGCCTCACCGCTGGCTGTGATGAAGACGCCTGTATCGGGGCAACCTCGCAAGTTCCAGTTTCGAGCGCTGGCGCTTCCTATCAAACTGCCTGTGCCGACAAGCTTACCGAGTGCGCCAACTTTGCAGACGACGTGTGCGCTAATGCGTATTTACTCAGTGACGAAGCGCTCGCTCCCTTCAGCCAGTGTCTAGCGTTGCCTGATTGTGCCGAACTGGATTTGTGCCTGGGCACCGCGTTCGAGGTATTTGATAGTTGCGAGAGCTGGATCTAAGGCGCGCGCCGCGTTGCGGTCCGACTCAGTCTTGTGCATGCAACCGGAAGCGGCCTCGAGCCCAGGCTTGCACCTTGGCTATCTCATTGTCGGTCAGCACGCGAGGAACGACCAACACGGCCCCGAGCGTGCCCGCAAAGCGCGTATTGGGGCCGTAGTAGCCGTTGCCGTCGAAGCTACCGCCTAGTCGGCTAAAGCTCCGTGGGGTCGAGTAGTCGGCGACGCCTGTGGCCATGCCGACCCCATCGACCCAGGCGGTAACGGCACCGTCCAGTGCGTGGGACATGCCAACGACATGCACCTCGCCCGGACCTTCTTGCAGACCCTCACTTGCTTCGACTCGTGCCCACAGGGGCTCGCCCGCCGGGCCTGTCCCGGCCTCGCGATTGGCCATCAAGAGTGAGCCCTGACTGACCCCGATGGAACTCGAGGGCATGCCCGTTTCATCTGGCCCGCCGACCACTGTCCCCACCGGCGCATAGCTCTCGTCCCACCCAGCAGGATTGGGCAGATACGGCATACGACCGACCCAAAGGATGGTTCGGCCGCTGGGATGTTGCTCCGAGCTCGCCAGCGCGAGCACCGTGTTCGACCCGTCGAAGTGGAGGCCCGGAGCTCCATCTCCGAAGGCGTCTTCGACGCGAATTGGTCGAGCTTCATTCTCCTCAGCGCGTACCTCGAGTGCGCTGACTCCGCGAGGCAGCCACGCTCGAGCTGCTGCGCCTCGAAAGGGAAAGAGTCGCCAAGCTGATTTGTCGTCGGCAACGAAGGAGTAGTTCCCGCCGGAGTAAAGCAGCGCGTCCTCGCGCACGGCGACGCCTTGCGCATGCGAGCCAGGAACCGGCGCATCGACGGGGAGGGAAGTCCAGGTCTCTCCGTCCTCAGAGAACCAGGCTTCATTGGCGTTGCC
>CAITIQ010000275.1 GCA_903892415.1 uncultured delta proteobacterium
CCGCGATACCCAGTGCCTATCGGGGAACTGCGAGATCTTCCTGTGCTCGCCCTAAGGGCTGGACCGGCTTGTGTAAACCTTACCCAAGTTGGCCCTTCGTTTCGCTCAGCGCCTCGACTTTACCCGTTGAACAGCTGAGATCGAGGCTGGAACGAGGACTGCAATAGCGAGGGTGTGCCCAACCTAGCGCAAGCCCAGAGTCAGCTCTTCTCGACGGCCTCCGACCTCGTGGAGCTAGCGGTCCCGCTGCTCGGAGCGGCGGTCGTCTTGGCCCAAGTGACTGGCCAGATCCTGAAAGCGACCAACCCCGACACCGGGCCGCCGGCGACTTACTACATCTCGCTGCCCAACGATCCAACAGCGCCTGCGCCGCCGCCCGCTCCTCCTGCCGCCTCTGCGGTGACGCCGGTCGTCGGCATCGGGATGGACGGCGCAGGTGGGCTCATGCTCCAGGGCCCCGACAACGGCGTATTGCTGGGCTCGTCGGCACAGCCGGTGGCCGTCGTCGGATTGGCGACGGTGAACGGCGCGCCGGTGCTGACTGGCAATGACACCATCCTGATCGGGCCAGGCCAACTGCCGCTCGCCGGACAAGGCTCAGCGACGGCCTCCGGGCCGCTCCAGGATCAATCCCCGGACAACGTGAGCATGCAGGTCAGCATGCAGATGCAAGGCCCGCCGGGCGTCCACACCATCTACAACGCCTGCGGTACCGGCGGTCGCTGGGACGCCGATTTCACGGCAGAGATCGCCGGAGCTGTGAATGGCCACGGCTACTACTGGCAAGGTGTGAGCTACCCCGCAGCGACCTTCCCGATGGGCCCGTCGGTGAAGCAAGGCATCGAAGAGATGGTGCGCCTCATCAGCGCCAAGCCCGGCACCTTCGCGATCATGGGCTACAGCCAAGGAGCGATCGTCACCTGCAAACTTTGGCGCGACGAGATCATGAACCCGAATGGCCGACTTCACGATCGCCTCGGTGACATCTTCGCTCACGTGAGCTTCGGCAACCCGATGCGCTGCCCCGGCATCGCCAACGGCAACGGCTTGGCCGGCCTACCGCAGCTCAAGAACGAGTTCGGCTATCTGACCGGCGGCATCGCTGGGCCCGACGACCTCACGCCCTGGCAAACGCCGTGGTGGCACGCAGACTTCGCCAAGAATGGCGACCTCTATGCAACCTGCCCCACCGGCCCCGACCCGTGGGCGAACGAGGCACCGCCAGGCGAAATGCAGACGGCGATCTACAAGATGGTTCAGGGAGAGATCTCCGGGGACGAGAGCATCATGCAGCAAGTCGGCGAGATCCTCACCGATCCGTTCGGCGAGATGGTGCCGGTCATCCTCGCACTCGTCGACTCACTGCAGTTCGTCGCCGATACGGGCACGCACGCCTACGTCGAATGCAAAGACGCTGCGATCAACTTCCTGCTCGACCGCGGCGCTCAAACGCCGGTGGGTTGACCGCGCAGACCAACGAGGACCATCGCCATGCTGCACTACTACGTCAACGAGGCCGCCTTCGCCCTGCCTGCACGCCCTTTCGTCGATCGCACGCTGCAGCGCCTCACAGCTCCGCTCGCAGGCAGCGAGGAGCAGCTCACGGTCGAGATCCGGCGCCTGCCGATGGTGCCGGACAAGAGCTTGCGTCAGCGCGTGGAAGAAGAGCTCGCAGCGGCGCGCACGACGCAGGACGGCTTCACGGTGGTCGAGACGGTGGAGGCCGTGCTCGACACTGCGCCGGCGCTCTTGCTGCGCACTCGCAGGCGCAAGGACGACGCGGTCTGGCTGCGGCTCGAGGCGCACGTCGCCTTCAACGGTGTGTGGCTCAGCTTCGTCGTCAGCGGGCCGAGCAGCCACCGCGCGCAATGCGAGCAGACGTTCGATCGGCTCATCAACGGACTGCGCTGGCGTAAGGCCTGACGCACGGAAGAAGGAAGCTCATGGCGCTCTACTACTTGAATGAAGCTGTGATCGATCTGCCCGAGCTCGGGTTCGTCGATTCGACCATCCACGGGCTGGAAGCAAAGCTACCCGACGAAAAGACGCTGGGCGTGCTCGTGCATCGGCGGCCGGTGGAGCAAGGAAAGACGCTGCGCAGGCTGGTGGACGAGAATGTGGAGCTCAACCAAAAACGTCTGCGAGCTTTCATCGTCGAGAGCGAACGCGAGGCGCTCGTGGGCGGGCTACCGGGCATCCTGTCGTGCGCTCGCTGGCGCAACGATCAGCGAGAAAACGTCCAGCTTCAGGCCCACGTCATCGTCGAGCAAACCTGGATGATCTTCGCGGTGAGCGCGCCGCTCGAGGAGCGCCAAGCCTGCGAAGAGACCTTCAGCGCGATGCTCGAGACGTTGGTCTTCAATCAACGGCTCGCGTGAAGTTCGCATAGCGCGCCTCCACGCGAGAGGCGCCGTAACGCAAGGTCTCGTGCACGAGCGCGCAGAAGCCGCACCCAAACGCAGGACCTTCACCTCGAAGGCGCGAAAACCCAGGAAAATCAGCCCATTTGACGCGGTTCACTCCTTGCTGGGTGAAGAGCATGAAGCTCTATCGCTTTCTGGTCCCGTCCTTCGCGCTTTCGCTCTTCGCCTGCGAGGCCGACGACACGCCCCCGGAGGAGCAACTGCCTGTGTGTGGCAGCCAAAGCGACGAGGGCGTACGGGTTACTGCGCTCACGCCCGAAGACGGCGCGACGCGCACGCTGCGCATGCCCGCGATCCAAGTGACGCTCAGCGACGAGGTCGACTGCGCCACCGTTACGCAGAACCAAGCGATCAAGCTCACGCGTGCTGATGCTAACGACGCGATCCCGATCTCAGCGATCGCCTGCGCCGGCGTCCCCACGGTGCTCAGCTTCTCGCCGCTCGAGCCGCTGGCCTTGGTGACCGAGTACAAAGTCGTGATCGACGGTCTCGACGCCAACGGTAACGCTGTGCCCGCATGCCAAGCAGCGTTCACCACCAAATCCAAGACAGTGCACCTCGCCAAGGGCACCGGCTTTTCGCTGTCGCTCGATGAGGACGGTACAGTCTGGGCCTGGGGCGATCAGCTTGGAACCGCAGCCCCTACCACCGGTGCAGTGCCGTCGATCGTGTTGGACGATGGCGAGCGAATCGCGGCGGGCGACGGGCATGCGCTGGTCGCCTTGAAGGACGGCTCACTCCATTCTTGGGGCGACAATTACCGCGGTCAGTTGGGCGACGGGACGCAGGAGAACCACGGGCTACCTGCGCAACGCGTCGAGCTCGGCTTGCCCGCGGGCGTGACCATCGTGGACGTGGCGGCCTCCGCCAATCACAGCGTGATCGCGCGCAGCGACGGCAAGGTGATGACGTGGGGCGACAACGCTTCGGGGCAACTCGGCGACGGCACGCTCGACGAACGCAGCGGGCCCCTCGAGGTCCCTGGTTTGAGCGACATCGTGGCTGTCGCAGCCGCGCAAGGTTCGAGCGGTAGTGGCTCGACCGGCGGTGCGACCTTTGCGCTCGCGGCCGATGGAACGCTGTTCGGCTGGGGCGCCAACACCAACGGCCAACTCGCCTCCGAGCCGGGCGAACCCTACGCCGACACCCAAAGCCCCGTCGAAATCCTGGCTGGCCAAAACATCGTGGAGATCCGCGCCTACCACGACAACGTCTTCGCTCGCCTCAGCGATGGCACGCTGCTCGGCTGGGGCACGCTGCTCTCCGGCGCGACCGGCGCGGGCGTGTGCGACGGCAGCTTCCAATCGATTCCGGGACCGGTTCGCCTGACGGCTGGTGGTGATGCGATCGATGAGGTGGTGAGCATCGCCGCTGGTCGCTACGCCGGGATGCTGGTCCGCGGCGACGGCAGCGTTTGGGGTTGGGGCGCCAACGTGCAAGGCATGCTGGGCGACGGCACGCTGGGTGAAACCGTTGTCTGCAACCCCAACTTCTCCTTCGACTCCACCAGGCTGAGCCCGGCGCAATGCCTCGAGGTCGGCGGCGCCGTGCAGGTCGTGGCCTCGCTCGAAACGGCGCTCGTGCTCACCGGTAGCGGTGAGGTCTTTGGCGCGGGCGACAACGCCAACAATCAGCTCGGCTTAGCGGCGGACGCCGTATTGCTCGAGGGCACCGACGATGCAGCCATTTTTCAGCGGGTGCCCGGGCTGTGAGCCGCTGAGTCGAGAGGCGCTCGGCTACGGCTCGAACCAGGTCACCCAGAGTTCGTTGCAGGCGAACTCTTCGATCTCGTGACAGACGAAATCGACGTGCATCGTGTCGTCGTGCTCGTAGGTGTTAAACCCTGCGCGTTGATGGGTCGGCTTGCCGAACTTGGCGAGGATCTCGTCACGCTTGACCCCGAGCAAAGCAAGGCGCGGGTCGTCGACGCCGAACTGCGAATAGTCGCCGGGGTGGGCCTCGAGGTTGAAGATCCACCCCGTCGGCCGTTCAATCGTGACCACAAAAAGGAAGTCGTCGCCCGCGTTGGGTGGTCCGTCATCCGGGTCGGTGTCTTCCACCAAGCCGTAGTAGTAGGTGTCGTGTGACGACGACCCGTTGAGCCGCTTGTAGGGGGCTTCGCCGAACTTCGCGACCACGTCCTTGAGCCGGTCGCCGCGGCGTAAACCCAGGAACGAGTCGAACTCGGCGAGGCTCTTCACCGGGCGAGGCGCCTTCGCGCGGGTCGGGGCGGTGGCGCTGGCCGAGGCGGTGGCGGTAGCAGTCGGCTGCGCGCTCGGCGCAGGCGCTGGGGCCCTAGGCGCGCTCGAGTCAGCTGCAGGCAACACGGGCTCGCTCGTGGTCGCCGCGATCTCCGGAGAGAGTCGCGGACAGCCAGCGGCGAGCAACACGAACGACAGGCCAAGCAAGGGTAGAGCGCGCAAGCGGCGAGCTTAACCGAAGGGCGTCGGAATCATGCGCCGACCGTAAGCGCAAAGCCCGCACAGCGTTGTAGGAGCATGATTGGAAGCTCTCTCCCCAAGGTCGCTCGTTCGCTGTTCCTCGTCCTCCTGGTCGCTGGGTGCGCGCCCACCTCGGCTGCCCCGGCCGCTGGCCCCAAGGCCGACCTCGGTCCGGGGTTTGCGCTTGGCGCCGGGGACGAGATCGTGGCCAACGATAAACTGACCCTGGCGCGAACGTATTGGAGCGTCGTGCGCGCGCAGGACGGGAGCCACTTCCTCTTGCCTCGTCCAGACGGCGCAGCGCCGCTCGCCCGCGAGTGCGAAGCCGGCACCCCGTTCGCAACGCAGCTCAGCGAGCATGCGCTGTGCAAAACGGCGGACAACGAAGCGGCGGTGACCAAGGTCAACGCGCTGGATCAGGCGCTCGCGCTCGAGGTGTCGACGGCGCTTCACCGCGAGCTCGCCTTCAAGCGTGACGGGGAGAACATCACCCCCTCGCCGCTCGGTCGGGATTTGCTGGAGCTCTGTCGGAGCAACGCCGAGCTGCGCGAGGGCGCGATGAAGGCGCGCTGCACGGAAGAAGAGCAATACGCAGACGGCAGCGCCCGACCGGCGATCTTCCGCGCGTGGAGCGAGGCCGAGCTTTCGGCGGTACCGGGCGCGCTGAACGCGCTCTACGGGGTGAAAGCCCTGTAAGGCGGCTGGACTGCGCACTCGCGGGAGAGGGAACAGTGATAGCTCACAACTATCAACATGGTCAGCAAATTGTGTTGGCTCTATCGCGCGAGCGGCCCCACAGTGAGCGCCATGAAGAACAGTGAAGGTCAGCGAGTTCCCGAAGTTACGTTCAAGACGCGAACCGCCGAAGGGCAGTGGAAAGACGTCACCACCTCCGAGGTCTTTGCCAAAAAGAAGGTTGTCGTCTTTTCGCTGCCGGGAGCGTTCACACCCACCTGCTCGAGCTCGCATGTGCCGCGTTATCAAGAGCTCGTGCCGGAGTTCACGAAGCGTGGGGTCGACGCGGTGGTCTGCGTATCGGTCAACGATACCTTCGTGATGAACGAATGGGCCAAGAGCCAACACGCCGATGACATCACCTTCCTCCCCGACGGCAACGGCGAGTTCTCCGACAAGATGGGCATGCTGGTGGACAAGCGGAACCTCGGCTTTGGTCAGCGTTCTTGGCGTTACTCGATGCTGGTCGACGACGGCGTGGTGACCAAGATGTTCATCGAGCCGGAGAAGGAAGGCGATCCATTCGAGGTCTCCGACGCCGACACGATGCTCAAGTTCCTCGATCCAAAAGCCGAGCAACCCCACGACGTGCTGCTCTTCACGAAGCCTGGTTGCAGCTTCTGCACCAAGGCCAAAGAGCTGTTGCACAAGAAAGGCTGGAGCTATGAGGAGGTCTCCGCGACCCCGCGCAACCTGCGCGCGGTGAGCTCCAAGGCATCGACGCCGCAGGTGTTCGTCGACGGGCACTACATCGGCGGGGCACAGGAGCTCGAGGGCTATCTCGCGAAGCTAGGCTGAGGTGCGCGCCTCGCTCGGGAGCAAGTTGTGTAATTCCTTCACAACTTGTCCCGGCCGCTGGCGGAGATCGGCTTTCAGCGGCGAAACAAGGGCTTTATCGACTGGAACAGCGATTGCTCTACGTCGAGCATGACCCCGCTACGAAGCACGCTCTTGTTGTTCATGGTCACGTTCGGTTCGCTCGCGAGCTGCACCCCTCTTGGTGCAGATTTCGACGACGAGGGAGAAGAAGGAGAAGAAAGGGACGGTGAAGCGCTGGGCGCACCCAAGGTTGCCCAGCTCGCGATCGAGAACCTCGGCAACACCGCCTGCGGCGAAAACTCGCTCGGCGGCGACGGCTTCTACACGAGCTGCACCGGCAACGGTGGCTACCCCGAATATTGGTGCTCGGATTTCGCCAAGTGGGTTTGGAAGAACGCCGGCGCAAAGGTCACGGGGCTGACCCCCGCGGCAGGCTCCTTCTATTGCTACGGCGAGAACAACGGCACGCTCTCGAACACGCCGCATGTCGGCGATGCTGTCGTCTACAATTATCAAGGGAATTGCTGGGCCGATCACGTCGCCATCGTGTCGAAGGTCAACCCCAACGGGACGATCGAGACGGTGAGCGGCAACTGGAACGGCCAGAGCGGGAGCCAGGCGCACTTCTCGTCGACCTCGAGCGTGAAGCTCAATGCACCGGCGTACAGCGGCGCGATCAACTCCTACTCGAACACGATGGGCATGACGATCAGCGGCTTCATCTCGCCGGCTGGTCTGCCTGTTGCGGCGCCGCCCGCGCCACCGCCGCCGCCGAAAGAAGGCTCGCAGGTGTTCCTCGCGCCCAAGCAGCAGCACTACTTCCGGCGTGATTCGTCGGGCAACGTGCGTCACATCTTCTGGGACGGCAATCAGAACAAGCTGTTCGCCGATAGCTGGGGCACCGGCGCGGCTGGGACGCCTGTCACCTTCACCCACGGCACCTCGCAACACGCCTTTGCGCGCAAGCAAGACGGCTCGCTCGGACATTGGTTCTGGGACCCGGTCAACAGCCTGCGCAACGACAGCTGGGCCCCTGCCAACAGCCTCGCAGGCGACCCTGCGGCGCTGGTGATCGGCGACTTCGAAGCTGTGTGGGCCGCCGACTCGGCGAACAAGCTGCAACACTGGTACTGGGGTCCGAACACCAACGGCGTGAAGAAAGACACCTGGGGCTCCGGCGTCGTCGGTCGGCCGAGCGTGTTCCTCACCGTCTCCGGCGAGCAGCATGCGTTCGCACGCGGCACCGGCGGTGCGCTCGAACATTTCTGGTGGTCATCGAACGGCGGTATCAAGCACGACACCTGGGGCTCGGGCTTGGCGGGCGACCCGGCGGCCCTGCCGATCGGCGAGTTCCAGGCTGTGTGGGCTGTCGATTCGGCCGGCAAACTTCAGCACTGGTACTGGGGTCCGAACACCAACGGCGTGAAGAAGGACACCTGGGGCTCGGGCGTCGTCGGCCGACCGAGCGTGTTCGTCACCAAGAGCGGTGAGCAACACGCCTTCGCGCGCGGCACCGGTGGCACGCTCGAACACTGGTGGTGGGCGCCCAACGGCGGCGGCACCATCAACCACGACACCTGGGGCTCGGGCATCGCGCAAGATCCTTCGACCTCGATGATCGGCGACCAGCAACATGTGTGGGCCGTCGCGCCCTCGGGCAATACCTTGCACTGGTTCTGGGACCCGGCGACCGGCGCGCTCAAGAACGACAGCTGGGGGCAGTGAGATGCGCACCGCCCTGCTCTTGACCAGTCTTTCGCTCGCCGCTTGCTACTCCGGTGGCATCGTCGACTCACTCGATGGCGGTGAGGAATCGGACGGCTACACGATGCCGCCCAACCCCGGTGGCCTGCCATCTCAAGGGGGCGACTCGAGCTACGGCGGCAGCCCGACGGGCAGCTACCCCACGAGCTCGAGTGGACAAGGCGGAGAGACCGGCGGGCAAGGCGGTGCAAACGGTGGAAACGGTGGCCAGGGCGGGGTGGACGGCGGCATCGCCGACGCCCCTCCCTCGCTCGCCTCGGCCGACCTCATCTGCAAGCTGATCAGCGATCAACAAAACCTCGATCCGACGCCCAACGCGACGCACACGCGCGCCAACGTGTTGGGTACCGATCTCGGGATCCCGGTGGCGAACGGCTCCGAGCTGTTCTTCTTGTTCGGCGATACGGTTGGTTACAAAGGCATCTGGCCGTTCTCCGAGTCAGGGCCCGACTCCGTTGGTTACGCAGCGCACGGTCGCGCAGGCGTTGCGGCAGATCCGAGCCGGCTCTGCGACGAGCTACGCTTCTTGCGCGTCGCCGAGAGCGCGAGCCTCGGACCTTCGCTCGACCCAGCGATCGAGCGAGACTTCGCCGCTGTTTCGATGGCTCCGCCAGCCGGTCATTCGCTCTCCGAATACATCAAGAACCCTGCAGGCCCGATCGGGCAGAACGCCTTTCCGATGATACCGGGCAGCTTCGAGGTGCCCTCCGGAGCCTTCTCCTACGACGGCGATTTGTACGCGTTCTACACCACTGTACAGAGCCCGCAGGCGGTGGCGATGAAGGCGTCCTACCTCGCGCGCTGGTCTTCCCCGACGACCACCGGCGTACCGCACTATCAGATCCTTCACAGCGTCGATGAGCGCTTCAGCTCCTCTGGGCCGCTGCTCGGACGCTTCATCAACGTGGCGAGCGAGATCCACGGTGACTACCTGTACATGTTCGGCACCGGCGACTTCCGCGACAGCCCTGTCTACCTCGCGCGCAAACAGCTCGCACAGCTCGAACTAGCGACCGGCTACGAGGTCTACGACGCCGACAGCGGTCAGTGGCTCGCAGCTCCTGCAACGCAGGCCAAGCCGGTCATCGCCGACGCGAAGTTCGGCGAGACCTCGCTACGTTACTTCGCCGATATCGGCGCGTGGATGTTTATGGCTCAGGCCGATCACCAGATCGTCGCGCGCTTCGCCGAGCAACCGGAGGGCCCTTGGAGCGACGAGATCGTCCTGCACGACAACACCGATCTCGGCTTCCTCGCGCAGTACTGCTGCTTCCCCGAGGGGACCTGCGGCGGCGAGCGGCTGTTCAACTGCAGCAAGGCGAGCTTCTACGGCACCTTCCTCTTGCCTGACGTGATCGTCGACAGCGGCGGCTTCACCGTCTCCTACACGATGTCGACCTGGGACCCGTACAACGTCGCGCTGTTCTCGGCGCGCTTCAGCCTGCCCTGAACACGTTGTCGGGCGCGCTTCGGCCGTGGTACTGCTTGCACGTGCCGACGTTCAAGCCCCCCGGCGACGGGGACCGCACCTTCGAACTCGCCACCATCTCCGGGGATCTCAGCACGCGCACCACCGTGAGCTTGCTCTGGGATGGTGGAGCGCTGACGTTGCCTTTGCCCGAGCGAGACCCGTGCGTGATCGGGCGGGCGGCCGACGCGGATCTATCGATCGACGCCCGTTCGGTATCGCGCCGTCACGCGCAACTGCACCAAGCAGGCGGCCTTTCGATTGAGGACCTGGGTAGCGCGAACGGCACGCGGGTGCGCGGCCGCACGCTCGCGGCCGGGGAGCGCGTCCCGGTGGAGCCGTTCGAGCCGGTGATGATCGGCAGCGTGGTGATGATCGTCAGGCCGAACGGCGGAGCGCTTGGTGAGGCCGGCGCGCGCGGCCCTGCGCGCGTGGCCGCAGCGAGCGCTGGGCCAGCCTCGCAGCCGCGAAGTAGCGCAGACGAAGCGAGCCCCGCCGACGACGTCGAGCTCTTGGTTTCGGTGGTGGCGCCCACGGATCTTTCGGTGCTGCTGCTGGGCGAGACGGGGGTGGGCAAGAGCTTCTTTGCGCGGGCGATCCACGAAAGGTCGAAGCGCGCGGGCAAGCCGCTGGTGCATCTCAACTGCGCCGCGTTGCAGGAGAACCTCTTGGAGAGCGAGCTCTTCGGCCATGAGCGTGGAGCGTTCTCCGGCGCCAATCAGGCCAAGCCGGGCTTGTTCGAGAGCGCCGAAGGAGGGACGGTCTTCCTCGACGAGATCGGTGAGCTGCCGGCCGCGGTGCAAGCGAAGCTGCTAGTAGCGATCGAGCGGCGGGAGGTGCTGCGCGTGGGTGGTTTGAAGCCGCGGCCGATCGACGTGCGCTTCATCTCGGCCACCAACCGCCCCAACAGCGAGCAAGCGATCGTCGGGCTGCGGCCGGATCTCTACTTCCGCTTGGCCGGCCTGCCGATCTGCGTACCGCCCTTACGCGAGCGTCAAAAGGAGATCCCGGCGCTGGCCGAGGCCTTCGTTCGCGACGCCGCCAAACGGCTCGGACGGCCGGTGCCGGCCATCGCCCCGAGCGCCCTGGGCGCACTCAGCGCTCACTCCTGGCCCGGCAACGTGCGTGAGCTGGCGAGCGTGCTGGACCGCGCATTACTCTTTTGCAAAGACACGCTGCTCCCGAGCGATCTGCGTCTGCCGAACGCGGCGAAGGCGGCTCCGCGCGCCGCAGCGGAGAGCCACGTCGCAACCGAAGCGCAACCGCGGATCGAGCCGGCGCCGAGCTCGGCGAGCCACGCAGCTGCGGCGAGCCACGCAGCTGCCGCGAGCCCCGCGGCTGTCGCAAGCCCCGCGCCCATCGCGAGCCCGGCCGAAGCGCGCGCCGAAGTTCCAGCGCCGGCGCCGCAGCGCACCTTATCGGCCGAATACCAAGAGCTCGAACGGCGGCGCATCATCGAGGCGCTCGACGCCTGCGGCGGCAATCAGTCGCGGGCGGCCACCGTGCTCGGCATCTCGCGCAAAACGCTGGTCACGCGCATCGCCGAGTTCGGCTTGCCGCGTCCGCGCAAACGCTGAGCCGCGCACACCGCAAGCAGAGTTCGTTTCACTCGATCGCTGTCACGTCTTCAGACGACGGGGAGAGCACCACCAGCGGCTCGGTCGAAGAGCCGGCCGGTACAGCTGCGCGCCGTTCGAGTCGCAGCGTGGAGTCCTCGCGCTCGGCGGGCTCGTTCGAGCTCTCCGCTTGCTTCGGTGCAGCGGCTAGCGCGAGCGCCTGTGCAGCCGTACGCAGCGGGCTGCGCGCACCCACGGTTTGAACGAAGGCCGCGGCGAGCTCGTCCACCGAGGCGAAGCGCGCGTTGATGGTCGGCGCGAAGGCGCGCGCAAAGAAGCGCTCGAGCCGGCCGTCAACGTCAACGCCGGGGGGGAACGGGCCACGTTGACCGAAGACCACGCGCCGCGCGATCTCAGGGCTGTTGCGCCCAGCGAAGGGCAGCTCTCCTGTGATCAGCGAGAAGACCACCACGCCGAGCGCCCAAGCATCGACGCGCGCATCCACCCGTTCACCGCGGATCTGCTCCGGACTCATGTACGAAGGCGAGCCGAGCGCGACGTTGGTCGCTGTTCGTACCTGGCCGTTCTCATCCCACTTGGCGATGCCGAAATCGATCAGCTTCACGCTCGCATGCTCGGGGTGCGACGTGCGCACCAGGAAGATGTTGCCCGGCTTGACGTCGCGATGAATGATCCCGGCGCGGTGCGCCGTGGAGAGGCCCGCAGCGACCTGGCACGTGAGCTCGGCGACCTCGGCCAAGGGCCAAGTGCGAGCGTGCTTCCAGGTGGCGTAAAGGTCGACGCCGTCGAGCAGCTCCATCACGATGAAGGGCGTGTCGTCTTCGGTGCCGTGGTCGATCACACTCACCACGTGCGGCGAGTCGAGGCGTTGCGCAGCGACAGCCTCTTGCCCGAAGCGAGCGCGCAAATCAGCGCGACCGGTCCATTCGACACGCATCAACTTCACAGCGACCCAAGCGCCGCTGCTGCGATCGCGCGCCGACCAAACCTCCCCCATGCCGCCGTCGGCCAGGTGACGGTCGAGTTCGTACCGTCCTTTCAGCAGGTAGCCTGCGAGCTCCATTCATATGATTGAACGAGCGTCGCCGCGTGCGGTCAACCTTCGCGCGCAACGCCTCGCGCGCGCGTCGGTATCTGTGCCGTAGGCCGTCTTTCAGCTTCGAAATCCCTATCCGCGCGAGCCGCTACGGGTTGAGCGAACGCAGTCTGTCGCGCTGATATAGCCTCGCCCTATGAGCGACGAGGACCCCATCGTGATTTGTTGTCCCTATTGTCTCAGCTCCGTCGGGTCGATCGAGGAGCCTGCTCAGCCGTTCGCCATGCCCAGCAAATGCAAGCGCTGCGGGATGGACCCGCGCAACGACGCGCCGTTTGAAATGACCCTCTCCTCTTGGGGGAGGATGGCGACAAAGGCGTGCCCTGCGTGTGGAAAAGACGTGCCTGAGCTCGCCGTGCGATGCCGCCATTGCAAGAGCGGAACCTCGTCTTCCGATAAGGCTGCACCGAAGAAGGCTGCACCGAAGAAGGCTGCACCGAAGAAGGCTGCACCGAAGAAGGCTGCACCGAAGAAGGCTGCACCGAAGAAGGCTGCACCGAAGAAGGCTGCACCGAAGAAGG
>CAITIQ010000276.1 GCA_903892415.1 uncultured delta proteobacterium
AACACCGGCATGCTGCAGTTCTTTCGATTGTTTGGGTCCTCGCCGACGCTCGTCAGATGCACCGATAGCACGCGATTGTCCGTCTCGATCAAGAGCTCCTTCGCCATAACCTTGAGGTGCTGCTCCTGCGCGCTCTTGTCCTTGAATACCGTAAGGGTCGCTACCCCACCGCACGGCGCTTTCTGCACTTGGATCATCCTCTGACTAAACAAATCGACGTCCGTTCGACCGCGCGTAATCTCCTCTGCGGTGTAGTCCGCCTCCTCGAGCACCGCGATCATTTCTTCGACCGAGCGCTCGGGCACCTCTCGAGTAGAAAGGTCCAGCGCCCGTGCCTGCCGCGCGTCGAGCGAGAAACCTTCGACGCTCTCGTCGTCAGTGGAGCTTGAGCGTTTGCTTTTTGACTTGCTGGAAGGCCATAGCGCTAGGCCCACCCCTATCAACAAGAGCGCAAGAACTCCTCCTCCCAGCGCGAACCACGCTCCTCGCGCGGGGCCGACGCCGGCCTTCATCGCGCGCGGTGCACTCTGCCCCGGCGTGTGCATCGCGCTCGCCGTCGGTGCGAAGCTCACGTCGGGTACAAGGCCCTGACTGCCGAGCGCCGAGCGCATTGTGACGGCCGGGGTCGTCCCCGCGAGCAGCAGCTCCACCTCGGCCAACATCTCCTGCGCCGAGCGATAACGCTCACGCAGGTCTTTCGCGGTCGCGCGCCTGACCAGGCGCTCGATCGGCGAGCCGAAGATGGCTTGCGGGAGCGGTAGCGGCTCAGGGCTGTCGTGAATGAGCGCGTTCGCCATCGAGCCCAGGCTCGGATCCAAGACCGGCCGCCCCGTCAGCATCTCGACCAGCACCAAGCCCAACGCATAAAGGTCCGAGGCCGGTCCCACCTCAACGCCGCGGGCTTGCTCTGGCGACATATAGAGCGGCGTCCCGATGATCTGATCGGCTCGCGTAAGCCCGGGCGCGGCAGGCGCTGAAACGTTGGCGCGCAGATCGAGATTGGGGCCACCGAGTTGCTTGGCGACGCCAAAATCGAGCACCTTCACGAACACAGGTTCACCCGAATGGGCGGTCACGAACAGGTTGGCCGGTTTGATGTCGCGATGGATCACGCCGTGCGCGTGGGCCTCCATCAGGCTCTTGAGCACCTGCATGGTTACGCGAAGTGCCGCCCATAGCGGGAGCCCGCCGGTGCGTGCAATCAATTGGGCCAGGCTCTCACCGCGCAGCAGCTCGAACACGATGAAGGGCAGCCCGCTGTCGAGTTGACCAAAATCCAAGATGCGGATGGTGTTCGGGTGTTCGAGCTTTTGTGCTGTTTGCGCTTCCTGGACGAAGCGGGCGCCATCCCCGAGCGGCGACACCATCACCTTGATCGCCACCTCGCGGCCCAGCGGAAATTGCGTCGCGCGCACCACCGTCCCAAATCCACCCGAGCCGAGCGGGCCCTCGACGCGGTAGCGGCCGGCTACGATCGTGCCGGCCTGCAGGGGGGGGAAGTGCTGGTGCGTCACGCGCGCGGCAGCGTAGCACTGCAAGCGCCGCGAGCCGCAGGCAGCGGCTAGGGGTTTTTAGGAAGTTGTGAGAGCAGCACGCCGGACGTTCCGTCGGAAACGAGCAGGTCGATCAGTCCGTCCCCGTTAAAGTCTCCGGAGGTACTGTCGGTAGCCACGAGCTCGGTGCTAAGGAAGAGGGGCGTGCCGCCTTCCTGTTGAGTCACGAAGCCGTTGTTGTAGACCAGGTACAGCGCTTCGGTCCCGTCCTTCATGGTGTCGGCGACCACCACGCTCGTTATGTCTAAACCGAGGTCCTCGGACATCCATTTCGAACCCACACGTTGAAGCAACATCGCGCGTGAGAGCACTCCAGCTCGGGTCCCAATATCTGGACCCTCGGTGTCAACGCTCCCACTTTGGCCCAGCTCATTCCTTACTTCGGCCCCATAGATGAAGACGTAGCCTGTTGGCGGTCCGTTCTTCGTCGCC
The DNA here is from genome assembly GCA_903892415.1 of uncultured delta proteobacterium. Classification (GTDB taxonomy): domain Bacteria; phylum Myxococcota_A; class Polyangia; order Polyangiales; family Polyangiaceae; genus Xiheicaenibacterium. The sequence goes on from CAITIQ010000276.1 coordinate 1,986, forward strand.
CGCCCAAAGCCAACAAGGCGCGCAAATGGCCGCAGCACGCTCGTCCCTACCTCGAGCTCGAGCGGTGGTAGGGAGAGTTCGGCAGAGGGCTCGGTCGCAGCGAGGTCATGAGCGAGAACACGGCCGATGATGTCCGCCCCAGAGTAGTCCGCTTTGGTTTGTTCCTCCGCGATGCCAACTACCACCAAGCCGGCCGCGGATTCTACGGCGACGTCCTCCGACCAGGTGAGCTCGTTCCTTGGCACGAAAAAATAGGAGGCCTTGTCGAAGGCAATCTCAGCATCTCCGGTGCTTGGGTAGACGACCGCCGCTCTGCCCAGCGCGCCAAGCTCTCCAAGCACAATCAGGTCGTTGTGGTTGTCTGCCTTGGGTTCCACTGCGCATTCCGTATCGGGAACGCACGGGGAAACCACATCTCCAAGGAACACATGCTGCGGCAGCAGCGCTACGGGCTGGCTGTCGATGCGAACCTCTAATTGCTTGGGATTGCCCTCCACCCGAAATGCATTCCCGGTGAGCACGACGTTCTCCACCTTCTGCGAGGCTTCGCAGCGGCTCGCCACCGCAAAGTCCCCAAAGCCATCCTTCCCAGCCCAAAACCGCCCACTCATCAGCTGTGTCACAGGTTGGATCACGCCAATGCTCGTTGGAACCTCGGGGAGTCCAAGCTTGGAGCCGTACGCAATCAGCAGCTCGTCCCGCGCGCACTCGCCTTCAGCCGGCGTGGACGCGTTCGGCTGCGGGCCCGCTGCGAGGATATCGCCCGCTCCGTCACCGTCGAAGTCGGCGACCGCCAAAGCCGTAATCGTCCGATCGGCCGTGAGCTCGACCTCAGTGAGCGGGAGAAGATCTCCGCCGTAGCTGATCCTCACGGTTTCAAAACCATCTGAGCGCACGATGTCGTCGAGCCCGTCGCCGTTGATGTCACCAACCGCGAGGGCCGGCGCGCCATCCCCACCAATTCTATCTGCGAGCGCTACCACTTTGTCCAAATCGACGACGCGGAACGCGTCACGTAGCTGGTCTCCGGCCATCAGCTCGCGCTTGGAGATCAGGATCTGTCGGTCAAGAACGAAGTCCGGAAGGCCGTCTGAGTTGATCTGTGCGGCAATGAAACGTGAACTTTGGAGCACGCTGCTTGCAGGGTTGTCTTCGTCGTCGAGCCAGAGCGTGAGACGATCTGGATTGGGTAGGGTTGGGTTGGTTTCCCAACGCGCATACGTCTCTCCAGCACGGGGCGGCTCACCCAAAAGTATGTAAAGCCCAACGGCGGAGTTGGTCTCCGTCACGCCGAGCGCGGCGACGTCGTTGAGCCCATCCCCGTTCACGTCAACCAGCGCAGGTCCAGTCAAGGGCATTACTTGCTCGCCCGCAACCTCCGCAAATGTGAGCTTGGGTGCAAAGCTTGCGTCGACCTCACCCGAGAAGGCGGTTCCCGTCGATTCGCGGGGTAAGTACAGGAACCCGCTCAGGTCTTTGGTCCCAATGAGCTGACTGATTTCGTCGTGCGCTACGACCACATTCTCAAACGAGAAGTTCAAAATGGTGAGCGTGTCATCCTCGGTACAGCCGAAGTCCACTGGGCACATGCTCACTTTCCCTTCGTCCGTCGTCAGACGGGTGAGCACCTCGAGATCGAGGTCGAGATCCGCGTCGCCGTCTATGCTCGCCTGGTTTGGGAAGAGCCAGGGCGCGAGCGTGACGAAGCGAAGATCTTGCGCGATTGTCGGTTCGGGAAAGAGCTTGATGTCAAGCACGCCGTCGCGGCCGACCAGCACCGTCAGGCCACCGCTGTCGAAGCCAAAGCGAATCGAAAGAGCGACATCGGGGCGCCCGTCATCCGAGAGGTTCCCGAGCCCGACCTTGCCACTGCTCGGAAGTGGCTCTCCCAGACTAAATGCGCCGGCCGAACTCACGTTGTTGAAGGCGAGGGCTGGAAGACCGAATTCGTCCGCGACGAGCGAGGCAACCTCGAAACTTCCGTCCCCCTCGAGGTCGAGGGTGACGAGGTTGTGGCCAGGCAGGTCGAACTTGGTGGTGGCTAACTCGAAGTTGCCCGACGGTTTGCGGCAACGATTGTCGGGGCTCGGAACCGAGCCCTTAGCGCAATCGCTTTCCTTGACCCACACGAAGCGACACTCGTGTGCTGCTCCCGGCTGCCCGCACGGCTTATCCACGGTTCCCGGCCCATCGCAATCCTCCCCGTCGTCCACGACGTTGTTGCCGCAAACGTCGAGCGGAATGTCTTGCAGGTCCGCACACGAGCTCGTGAGCAGCGCAACGAAGAACCAGCTGGCCTTGCGACCTCGCCTCAAAACTTGAGTGACCATGTGCCTCCTGCGCGAACGTGCTCCGACCCGAGCGGACCAACCCAAGGGGTGAACGACATCTCCTCCATTTCGGAAGGACCGGACTTCGGCTTGCTTGGTTTGCCCGGCTGCGGCCCGACTTGCGGCGGAGCGAGCGGCGCTGATGAATCGCTCAGGAACAAGACGGCTCCGAGCAAGAGGCTCGCGGCTCCCACTCCGCCTGCGATACCGCCGGCAAGGCGGAAGTTGTCGCGGTCTTCACGCGCTTGATTGTACTCGTCGATCTCCGCGGCGGTGATCGTCCGTTCGGCACGCCTGGCCTCGATGTCGCTGGCGGCTCCCTCACGGAGCAGCGCCGTTCCAACCAATCCGCCGCCTGCGGCGATCGCGACCCCGCCGCCGATCATCAGGCCCACCGATAGATCGCGCTGCGTCGTGCTCTCGAGCTCGAAGCTGAGTTGCTTGGCCTCTCCCGGCGCAAGCTCGACCGGCCGACCGAGACTGCGATAACCATCTTGCGTCACCGAGATGAAGTGGCTGCCAGACGGGAGCGAAAGTTGACTCGAGCCGCCCATGTCGCGCCCATCCAGAAAGACCATCGCTCCGGAAGGAAGCTCCAATGCGATCTTGGCCGGCAGCTCCTCGAGCTCGTACGTCTCTGGCGTGATCTGATTAGGCAAGGCTTGCGTGACGAACTCTTTCTCCCGATAGCCCGGCGCCGTCACCTTGACCGTGTGCCGTCCCGGCGCGACCTCGATCATGCCTTGCGGCGTCATCGCTGGACCACCGTCGAGCGAGAGCGTAGCCCCAGGCGTTAGCAGCTCGATCGCCAGTTGCGTCTTCTTCTCGACCACGGCGCTGGCGACCGGACCGGGCGCGGGTCCGCCCGGAGTTGCTGCGACCCCCAGGCTCTCCAGCGCCTTGATCGCGTCGGCCCGGCGCCCGCCTTTCTTTACCTCGGCCAAGTAAGCGCGGAACAGGCTTATGGCCGCATCGCGATGGTAGGCGGTGCCGGTATCCACGAAGGCCTTCTTGTGCGCTTGGGCCAACGAGAAGATGACGCTCGGCCGGCCGCTGAGGGCGTAGGCCTGTTCAAAGGCTTGGATCGCCGCCGCAAAGTCGCCCTGCTCGAAGGAGCGTCCGCCCGCGTCGAACACCGCCTTGGCGCGCTTTTGGTCCTCAGCGCTCGGAGCCGTTGGCGCAGCGGGCAAAGGCCAAGAAGCCGCCGCTGGGCCAGCCGCAGCTGCCGGCTGCGCGTGTGCACGCTGAGCGAGGGTGCAACACAGTCCCAGCGCGATCACGTGGGGATGGATAAGCCGCATTGAACTCCGGAGGGTAAGCCAGAAACGGGAGGGCGTGGTTTGCCATGCCCGGGAGTCGTGGGTTTGATCACGGTGCCGGCTCTCGGCGGCGGCAGGAGGCGCCCGCAGCCGCGCGCGATGCTGTAAAAAAAGAACGGTCCGACCGTTCTTTCGCGCCGCTAGCTGGTCAATAAGAGCGCTTTTTACGCCTCCCAGGCGCTAAGGGTGGCGAGATGGCCCCAGTCACCCACCATGAGTGGAAACCACCCGCCGCGTCAGCACCGACGGGTGTGGCGACGCCAGTCGCCGTCGGCGCCGAGAAGCGCTGGTCGCGGCTCGAACTCGCCGTCGGGCTCGAGCTTCACGCACGCGACGATGCGTCGCCCTTCGTGCGGGCCCTCGCGGCCAAGGTGTGGAAGCTCTGCGTGGAGGGCGAGCCGGTCGCGTAGAGGAGCGGTTTGCTCGACCAAAGTGATGGCGTAGCCTTCCCGTCGGAGGTGAACCCATGTTTGCACTGGAAGTCCTCGTCCCCGAGCCAGGGAGCATCCTTGGCGTCCGCATCGGCATGGACGAGCAGGCCGTCCGCGCGCTCTTCGGCCAGCTTGTCCTCATCAACGAGACAGAAGAGCCGGAGGGCACCTGCGGAGCGTGGTCGACCGACTTACTCGATGGTCCTGGACAGCTCACGGTGCGCTTCGTCCGCGGTCGGGTGCGGGACGTCTACTGGAGCGTCGCGCTCGACGAGAAGGAGGTCTCGGCTCTGAGCAAGGTCCTGCGAGCCCATCTGAAGCGGATCTACGGGGTGGCCCCGGCAGGAGCCGACAAGGTCTACCGCTCGACGACTCCCGTGCAACACTTTGCCTGGACCACGAAGTGGGGATTCGACCCTACGAACTTCAAGCTCGAGATGTTCCCCGGGCACGGGAGCGACTGAAGCGCCGCGGGGCAGCCGTCGCTGAAAGCCGCAGCGAGTGGAGTCAGCAAGCGCCTTGTGCCCCCTGCTACGACTAGCCTAGTCGGAGGTCGACCGCGCGCCGCATGCAGCACAGCTACGCCGATTACCTGCGCCTCGAATCCGAGTCGCCGCTCAAGCTCGAGTTCTCGGATGGCGAAGTGTTCGCGATGGCGGGAGGGACTCCGGAGCATGCTGCGCTCGCTATGCAGCTGGTCCGGCTCCTCTCGCGGTCGCTCCCAGCGGAGTGCAGGCTCTTCTCGAGCGATCTCAAGCTCTGGATCGCGGCGACCGAGCTGGCCACCTACCCCGATCTGACGATCGTCTGCGGGCCCCTGGAGCGGGCTGCTCACGACCCTAACGCCGTCACGAACCCTCGGTTCCTCGTCGAGGTGACGAGCCGATCGAGCGAACAGTACGATCGTGGCTCGAAGCTCAGCCAATACAAGCAATGCGCCTCGCCACCCCTTCCGACCTCACGGTTCGAGCGCGAGCGCGTCTGGCTGAAGCTCGCCGTTCGGCGCGGCGCCGAAGTCCTTTCGCATTGGTCGCTTCGAGCTACGTAGCGGCTCGGACAGTGGCTGAAGAAGCGGCTGGCCCGCGGACAGATCGCGAAAGATGCACGCGGTCGGCTGTGGTTCGTGCCCCGCTCTCAATCCCACCAGAAGTACCAAAGGTCCGTTGCCATCAGATGCTTGGCGTACTTCTCCAGCGAGACGTGCTCGTTGTCGAGCAGGTGCGGGCAGAAGCGAAGATGCTCGAGTGCGAGGGCTCGAGCTTCGTCGAAGTCAGCGGGCTTGCGCTCCACAAGCATCTCCAGTTCGTACTGCACCCGAAACATGACCGGGGCATAGGAATCAGCGTAGTGCCTGAGGAAGCGGATCACCTGCGCTCGCGCGGGTGCGTCATTCCCGCCGCCGCGGGGCAGATACGCCGGAACTGCCCATGCGGCTGCGGTCGTGACGAGCGCGATGCTGGCAACCGGGCCGTCCTTCGTGGGCGAATGAAGCCCTAGCCAATCTGGCATGCCCGGCTCTTCTGCTTCATGGTGAATAATCCTCGAGACCTCCGCTGGTGGTGTGTAGCTCGACAGTACCTGCTCGAACGAAAGCCCTTCGGCGAGCGCCAAAGCTTCAGCTGGCGAGCCAGCAACAAACTTCAGGTAGTGCATCCCTATCGCGGGGCTTCCCGCGCGTCGGAGCTCCGCCATCTCCTCGTCGAACTCCCACACCTCACCGATGGATTCAAGGTCGCCCCCATCGATCAGCACCGGCCAGAGGCCAGTCTTGCCTGCCGCTCGCCGCAGTTCGTGCCACGCGTCCATCGCCTTCTCTGACTGCGTTTGAACGCACACCACGTCGCGCGCCACGTCGCCCTTGTACAGGGGACTGGATGACCGAAAGTAGACGCCACTGATGCGAAGCTCCTTCGGCGTGTGAAGCGGCCAAGCAGTCCCATCGAGCATGTGCACGAAGCGCGCCGCGATCTTCCTCTTTCCGTGCTCCACGAAATCGACGTGAAGCAACGGGTTTTCGCCCTGATAGTCCTCGGCGATCACGGTGCCGAGCCCGAACTTCGGGTGTTGAACGGTGCGACTGCGTTCGGTCATTGATGCCCCTGGTCTCCTGGGTACAGACCATCCTAGCGGGCCACTCGGTCGGCCAAGAGCTTCGCGAGCTCGGCTTCCGTCCGGCCCAACTCGAGCAGCACCTCGCGGGTATGCGCACCAATCTCCGGACCGACGAAGTCGGTGCGGCCCGGCGTTTCGCTCAGCAGCGGTGCGAGCTTGGGCAGCCGCAGGTCCGCGTCCTTGTATGCAACCGTCTCCATCGTCCCGCGTGCTCGCACCTGCGGATCCTCGAGCACCTGGGCCGCGTTCTGAATGCGCCCAGCCGGGATCCCCGCAACGGCCAGCGCCGCCACAGCCTCCTCTGCAGAACGTGCGCTCGTCCAAGCTTCGATCGCCAGGTCGATCTCCTGTGCGCGTGCGACTCGGCCGGGGTTGCTCGTGAGCGCTGGGTCTGCAGCCAGATCCGCGCGCTCGATCAAACGCATCAACTTATCGAACAGCTTATCGGTGTTGGCGCCGATCACGATCGGTTCACTGCGTCCGCCTTCAGCGGAACAGCGGTAAGCGCTGCTCGGTACCACGCCGGTGATGGTCACGCCGGAGGGCTGTCGCGTGACGCCGCGGTCGGCCTCGATCAGGGTGGACTCGAGCACGTTGAAGATCGATTCGGTGAGCGCGATGTCCACCACTTGGCCGCGGCCGGTGAGGTCGCGCGCCCGCAAGGCCAGAAGCACGCCCAGCATTGCGTGCAGCCCACCCAAGGAATCCCCCAGCGAGAGATTCGGCCGAACCGGCAATTCTCCGGGATGGCCTGTGATGTAGCGCAGACCAGCGACAGCCTCGCACACGGAAGCAAAGCCCGGTCGCTCGCGGTCCGGACCCGTCTGGCCGAAGCCCGAGACGCGCGCATAAACCACCCGCGGTGCAAGCTCCGTGACGACCTCCGGCCCGAGCCCCCAGGCCTCCATCGTTCCAGGGCGAAAGTTCTCCAACAGGACGTCGGTCGTCAGCAAGAGCTCGCGCACGATCGCTCGCCCTTCCTCGCGATGCAGATCGAGCGCGATGCAGCGCTTGTTGCGCGAGAGGCTGCGCCACCAAAGGCTGGTGCCGTCTTCGAGCTCACGCCAGCCGCGTAGCGGATCACCGCTCAGCGACTCGACCTTGACTACGTCGGCGCCGAAGTAGCCGAGCAAGCAGCCGGCGAACGGGCCAGCGAGCAGCTGACCCAGCTCGAGTACGCGCAGCCCTTGGAGAGGGCGAGGGGAGGGCGGTGAGGGTTTAAGCTGCGTCAAGTTGGTGACGTCTTCATAGCGAATGGCATCACTCGCGTCGCGGGCTGAAAACTATGGTCGAGGAACGGTCGAGATCGACGCAGAGTTCGTCGAGGAGCGCGACGTGCTCGAGCGGCTGCGCACGGCCTTCCGTGCGCCTGATTATGAGCCGCCTCTGCTCCCCGCTGCAGCTTTGCAGCTGCTCGAGTTAGCGCGCAGTCCCGACGCGTCGGTGCGCGATGTGCTCGACGTGCTCGAATACGATCCTTTCATCGCCGGCCGCGTCCTGCGTCTGGCGCAGTCCCCGGCCTATGGCGCCGCGACGCCGGTTCGCTCCTTGGAGCAAGGCGTCTCGCGCTTGGGCATGAACACGATGGCGGAGATCTTCTTCCACGTATCGGTCTCGAGCCGCGTGTTTCGGGCCAAGGGGTACGAGAAGGCGATGGACGCTTTGCGCAATCATTCGGTGGCGGTGGCTCACGTGGCGCGTCTCGTGTGCAGAGCCACCTCGCTGCCCGATGAGTACGCGTTCTTGTGCGGGCTGCTGCACGACGTCGGGATCGCAGCGGGGCTGATCGTCTTGGCCGATGTACGAGCGCCCAAAGCTCCGCCGCCGCTGTTCGAGATCCAGCGACCTGTGATCGAAGCGCACGCCGAGGCCGGCACCATCGTATGCGCCTCGTGGAAGTTGCCGCCCGACGTGTGCCTGGTGATCGAGCATCACCATCACCCAACCATCGGCGGCGTGATGCACCCGATGGCCGCCGCGCTCGGCGTGGCCGAAGAGATTTGTCGCGCCAACGGCTTTGCCGCACCGGCCGAGGAGGTCGCTGCGCAACCCAACGTGTTCGAGTCGCTCAACCTCGGCGGGGTCATACGCCGCCGGCTCGAGGCCGACGCGAAGGCGTTGCTCGGCCGACTCACGTAGTGTGACGGCAATGGCTCTCGCTCCGGCGTGGAGGGATGGGCGGTCCAATTGGACGTTTTGTTGAATTGGGCCCTCGATCGCCCTGGCATCGGCCTGCCAATTCAACAAAGCGGTGAATTCGAGCGCCGATCCTTTGCGAATTTCGCCTGCCGACCACACGCGCTGTCCCGCTCGACTGAGCGCAGACCTGCGACAGAGCACTCTTGCCGCAGCCCCGGGATGGACCGAGGCTCGGCGCCATGTCGAGGATTCTCCGCTCAGGCTCGCTCTCCCCTTGGGTCGCCCTTTTGCTGTTGGGCGCCGGAGGCTGCGCTCCGCCCTCCACCGTGACGCCGACGGTGACAGCGACGGCCAGAACCCCGGACCCGACGGCGCCTCGGGCCAGCGTGGTGAACGAGGATGACCCGAACGCAGTACCGCTCAGCTCGCGCGTGCGCAAAGTCACCGTCTACTCCGACCGCGCGATGATCACCCGCACGGCGACGGCCAAAGCCAGCGCCGAGCCCACCGTGCTGGTGTTCCGCTCGCTGCCCGGTTGGGTCGACGAGGGCTCGGTGCGCGTGGCAACCAGCGCTGGACGGATCCTCGACGTGCGGGTCGGGCGCACCTACCTCTCGCGCTCGACCGACGAGAGCTTCCAAAAGGCCGAAGACGACGCGCGGGCGCTGCGTGATCGAGTGAACGCGCTCGACGACGAGCTGGTCGTGCTCGACGCTCAAGCGCAGCAAATCACCGACATCCGCGCCTTCTCGCTGGAGGCGCTCACGCGCGATCTGCGCGGCGCAGGTGCGAGCGCGGAGGGGCCGGCGCAAAAGCCCACCGGACGGGTCGGCGTCGAGACCTACGCGTCGGTGGTCGAGTTCATTGGCGACCAACTGCGCACGCTCGCCAAGGCGCGCCGCGGCGTAGAGATCGATCGGGAGCGGTTGCGCCCCGAGCTCGAGGCCAGCCAGAAGCGGCTCGACGAGCTCAAGGCGCTCAGTCAGGTCGAAGAGACGAAGGTCTTCGTCACGCTCGCGAGCCCGACGCCGGGCGAGGCCACGCTCGAGCTCTCCTACATGTTGCCCGGAGCTACGTGGGAGGCGAGCCACGAGCTGCGCGCAACCGATTCCGAGCCCGGCAAGGTCGAGCTCACGTCCTACGCTGTGGTGACGCAAGCCAGCGGTGAAGACTGGGATGACGCGGAGCTGAGCTTCTCGACCCAATCCTCGACCGCCGCGGTGCAGATCCCCGAACTCGAGGCGCTCACCTTGGGAGAACCCAGCCGTCAGTCGCAGACCGTCGAGCGCCGCTCAGCCTCCTTCACACGCGCCGAGTCGGCCTTCAAAGGCCAGAACATGCTCTGGAACAAGCGCAACCAGTCGAGCGCCACGATGCGCGACTTCGAACAAAGCTACTCGAGCAACATCGAACATCTCGAGATCGTTCAGAGCAAGACGGTGCAGATCTTTCAAAGCCTCGAGCAGCGCGGAACGACAGCGCAGTTCAAGGCGCTCTCTTCGACCAAGGTGCGCGCAGACGGTCGCTCGGTGCGGGTGCCGATCGGGCGCAGCGAGCTCAAGGCCAAGCGGGCGATCGTCGCTGCGCCCGAGCAGTCGTTGAACGCGGCCGAGGTCGTCGAGCTGGTCAACGAGGGCGGGCAGTCGGTGCTCCCCGGTACCGTCTCGCTCTACCATTCCGGCGCTTTTCTGGGCGTAACCGACGTCGACTTCGTCGCCGATGGCGAGCGCTTCAGCGTGTTTCAGGGCGTGGCCGATCACCTCAAGCTCTCACGCGTGCTCGACAAGAAGCGCAGCGCGATCGTGCGCAAGACGCGCACCCAGATGCAGCTCGCCTTCGTGGTCACTGTGGAGAACCTGTCGAACAAGCCGTCGACGCTCGAACTCGCCGATCGCCTGCCGGTGTCGGAAGACAAGGACGTGGTGGTGAGCGGCATCAAGCTGAGCCCCGACGCCAAGCCCGACTCGAAGGGCATCCTGCGCTGGCCGGTCACGCTGCAAGCGAAGGAGAAGCGCACCTTTCAGATCCAGTACACCATCGAGTATCCGCCCACGATCGTGCTCGAGATGCGCAAAAACCAGCCTGCCGCGCCAAGCCCGATGGACTCCTTCGGTCCCGCGAGGAAGCGGAGCTTCGACGTGAAGCAAGACATCCAGCAGCTCGAGCAGATGTTCTAGCGCTGGGAGCGGTCCTCGGCGGAAGGTCGCTGTCCGGGAACCCGAGGTCTGGTATGCGTTGCGAATGGACGGACAAGCTCCTTCGTTTCGCACCAAGCTCGTCAGCGAGCTCCTGCGTCGTGTGCCCGCCAACGTTCGGGGGCGGACTCGGCTAGCGAGGGCCGCGCTCGGGGCGGGCCTGCGCGCGCGCAACGTCCAGCTGGCGACGCGCGACGGGGACTTCGTGGTGCCCAACCTCGATGGTCCGACGGCGTTTCATCTCCTCGTGGACGGCGTTTACGAGAGCGAGGAGATCGACCTCGTGCTCTCGCGCCTTCCGCGCGGGGGAACCTTCGCCGACGTGGGGGCCAACATCGGCGTTTACTCGGTGCCAGCCGCGAAGAAGGTCGGGCCGGACGGCCGCGTCCTCTTGTTCGAGGCCTCGCCGCGAATCCAAGAGTACCTGGCGCACAACCTCGAACTGAACCGGGTCAAGAACGCCACCGTGTTGAAGTTCGCGGTGGGCGACGTCGATGGCGGGAGCGTGGCGTTTTACGATTCGCCCTCGGAGAACTTCGGCATGGGTACGTTGACCAACCTTTTTGGCACCGAGCCGATCCATGTGCCGTTGTTCTCCCTCGACTACCTGCTCGCCGACGCTGGCGTGGCGCACATTGATGTGATGAAGGTGGGTCGAGGGGCACGAGGCCGGGGTGTTCCGCGGTGCGGCCAAGCTACTTACGGGGCGCGCGCCGCCGCTGATCGTCTTCGAATTCAACGATTGGTCGGAGGAGAAGGCGCATGGTGTAACCGTCGGAGACGCCCAGCGAGTTCTTCGCGACTACGGCTACGCGCTCCACACGCTCAGCGGCTATCTCGACGGCGCCAAGCCACTTGGCGAGATCCTCACCACAGGCTGTCATTCGTTGGTCGCCACTCCGCCCAGTTCGGCTTCTGCGTAGCCGGGGCGAGCTGCGCGCCGTGGCGCGCTCAAGTGCTACCTCATCGCACTGTTCGTGTAGCCTGATACGATGAAGAAGCGACGCTTCTGGATGCCGCTCTTGCTGCTGGGATTAGCGGGCGTGCTGGCGATCAATACCTTTCGTTTGGTAGCTGGCGATCAAGAGTTCCTCCACTGGGCCAGGCGCAAATGACTCGTGCCAAGTCGAACGTTCAATCGGGGCCTTCGGCCGTTTTCTTCGGAGAAGGCACGAGTCATTCTGTTTGCTGCATCCGCCTTCGGCGGAAATGATGGACGCTTGGGGGGCGGGCTTGGTTTTGCTGGCTGTCATTGCCATGGTGTTGACCCACTTCAAGCAGAAGACGCCAGCCCTTTGGCTGATCGCGCTCGTGGTCGTGATGGCCTCGTTTGTCGCAGTGTTCGACCTCAAGCTGCCGCCCAAGGGCGCCAAGGTGGACCTGCAAAGCCTCGCGTACGCGAAGACATTGGGGCAACGCATCTGGGCCGGCGTCGCGGTGATGTTGGTCGGCCAGCCCTTTGGGCGCGTCTTCCTCGGCGGGAAGGGCAGTCGCTACATCGGGCTGGCGGTGCTCTCGCCGTATGGGCTTGCGCTGTCGTTGTCCTCTTTGTGGGTGCTCGGCATTCTGAAGACGCTGATCCGCGCGCAGGCTGCGCCGGAGGTGGCGATCGCTGGGCTCACTCGCGCCGTCGAGCGCGCGGACATGTTCATTATTGGTATGACGGTGCTCAGCTGCTTGTTGCTGCTGCTCTTGGCCGCGCTCGACCTGTTCATGGACGGCGGGCTGTTTGACTCCGAGGAACGTCGATGACCCGTCGTGAAACCGAGCGTTGTGCGCTGTGTTTGATGCACGTGACGTTGTGCATCTGCGAGCTCGTGCCGCAGCTCAGCACGCGCACGCGGCTCTCTCTCTTGGTGCATTATCGAGAGGCGCGCAAACCGACGAATACGGGGCAACTAGCGGCGCGATGTCTGGTGCGGAGCGGCGTACAGGTCGTTGGTCTGCGCAATGATCCTCTCACAGCACTGGAGCTCGAGGCGGGAACGCAGGCGCTGCTACTTTTTCCGGCGAAGGACGCGCGTCCGCTGACCGAGTTTGCGAACAGCCCAACGCCGATTCAACTCTTCGTGCCGGACGGCACCTGGCGCCAAGCAAGCAAGATGAGGCAGCGGGTGCCAGGGCTCGCGGCGTTGCCGTGTGTGACCTTGCCGACCGGCGATCCGAGCGTGTATCGGCTGCGCAGTGAACCGCGGGAGGGGGGCTTGGCGACCTTCGAGGCGATCGTTCGGGCGCTTTGCATCCTCGAAGGCGAGCGGGCAGCCGAGCTCGAGCAGACGATGCTGAAGCTGTTCAACATCATGGTCGAGCGCACCTGTTGGTTGCGCGGTACCCTCAGAGACGAGCAGGTAAGCGGCGGCATCCCAGCGGCTGCGCTGGCTCACAACCCGCGCGGCGGTAAGCCGGCGCTGTAGGACTAGGGGCTTACGCCGAAGATGTTGAACAGCCGCGCATAGTGCCGGTGCGACGGGTCCAGCTCGGCGAGGCCGAGGCGGAAAGAGATGGTGGGGGACTCTTCCCAGGGCCACCAAAGGCCGAACGGCAGCAGCCCGTCAAGGTCTCCGCCGGTTAGCAGCAGCTGGCCTTTGCGGATGCCCTCACACTGCGTCGCGAGCGCTTGAACGCGCTCCGGTGCGGAACCGATGGTGTCCTTGGTCCAGCTTTGGGAGAGGCCTTTGGCGATGGCTGCCCGTGCGTCCTCGGAGTTGTGCGCGCCGAACGAAGAAGCGATGCAGTAGAGCCGTGAATCCCAGCTCCAACCTTTCATAGGCCAGGCCGTCTTGAGCGCTTGCAACGCAGTGAAAACCTGCTCAGCCTGGGGATCCGCGGGGGCCATGGTGGAGGTTGTACACTGTCGTGAGATGGGTGCATCCTTCTTTCGTGAGGGTGGTGCCCGCGGCGCCCGCGGGATGCGACAGAACGGGTGTGTGTGGGCGAGACGGGCCGCAATGTCGCAGGCAGGGCACCGGCATTGGGCTGAGAGAATTGGCGGTCACCGCGACCTTGCAGCGGAGCACGGCCTGCTTGCTCTCGCTTTGTAGCTAGGTACAAGTTGCATCATGCGCTGGCTTGTGTTCCTCGGGCTTGTAGCGGCTGCGTTGGTGGCTTGTTCGCCACCGTCGCACCCTGAGGGGGCGCAGGTCGATGCAGTGACGGCTCGTACTGAGGTCTCAAGCGATCGAGCTGCCGCCGTGTCGGTCTCGGTTGCGGACCCCTCGGTCGCGGCGTCTGTTTCGTCCTCGCCGGCCCGTGCGCGTATGCGGACGCTCATTCACGGCCCGCGGTTCGACAATCCGACGCCCATGTTGGTCGACGAGAAAGACGTGTACGTGTCCGCGGCGGGCCGCTTGCTCGTCGTGCCCAAAGACGGCAGTGCGCCACACGAACGGGTGCTGGAGAAGGCAAACGTAACCGTATTCAGCGCCGATGCGACCGACCTCTACCTTGGTGTCTATCCGGTAGACGGGCCGAATTCGAGCGGCGCCATCCTGCGGGTCGATAAGAAGACGCGCACCCCGACGGTGATCGCACAGACCGATATGGTGACCGCCATCACGGTCGATGAGCAGTACGTCTGGTTCGGCGTCCTTAGTGAAGGAGCCTACCGCGTGGACAAGAAGGGCGGAAAGCCGAAGGCGCTGTTCACCAAGCGCGGCTATGTGAACGCCGTCGCGCAGGATGACGAGGCCGTCTACTTCGGCGTGACAAACTACGGTGCCAACGCACGCGCCGAGATCGCTGTCGTGAAAAAGAAGGGGGGCGCTTTCACCATCCTGACGACCGAGGCTCGCGATCTGATGGCGCTGGTCGCGCTCCCCGACGCTGTGGTTGCCAACGACAACGGCACCATCATGCGTTTTGCTCGCGCTGGCGGTGCCGCTGAGAAGGTCTCGGGACTCGGGAGCGCGCTCGGCCTAACCCACCGCGGTAGCGAGGTCTTGTATACCGACCTCCGTTCTCGAGAAGACACCGAGCCCGTTGGTGTGTTCGTAGCAGGCCAGCCGCCGACGCTGGTGATCGAGTCGCCGGCCGCTGTTGGCATCGCCGTGGATGAGCACACGGTGTACTGGGCCGATGCAGTGGAGAGCACGCTGAGCGCCCTCGAACTCAGCGTGAAAGTCCCTTCGTTGCGCTGAAGTTATCGAGCGATTGGCTCAACCAAGCAGGGCAGCGACGCCACCGGCGACCACGGCCAGGAAGGCGATGCCACCGATCACAGCGGCGTAGATTTGCAGACTGGTGGGCTGCTCTTTATCGGCCGCGATGCCGAGACCAGCGAGCACACAGAGCGCCGCGCCACCGATCTTGAGGAAGTCGAGGATGAGCTTTCCGATCAGAGTGAGCTGAACCCGTCCGATGCCTGCGGCGCGTGCTTCGACCAAGGTGCGGGCCGCCGCGCGCAGCTCGGGGCCGTACTTCTTGCGCACGGCCTTGCGCTTGTCCTCGAGGTCGGCGTCCTGATCTTGTCGCTTCTTTCGCAACTTGGCGACCTTCTCCTCATGCTTGCCCTTCTTTTCCATGAAGGCCTCGAAGTCCTTGTTGCCTTCGGGTCGGAGCTCCTCCTTGTCGTCAGCGCTGGCTTTGGGCGGCTTGGGCGCTTCCGCCTCGAGCTCCTCAATCTCGGTGTCGATCGGGTCGAGCGCTTCGTTGATTTCCCCGATCTCGACCGCCAGCTGGGCCTCGACCTTCTCGTGCTCGAGCAGGTTGCCGGAGGACTTCAGCGACAGATTGACCATCACTTGCTTGGCGCTGAAGGCGACCAGCATCAGCACCACGCCGACGTAGAGCATCTTCGCCGGGCCCTGCGGCGGGCCCAATACGCTCGGTCCGCGCGGCGCCGGGGGCTCTGGAGCGGGCGGTGGAGTACCCTGCGGCGGCTGTTGCGGCTGTTGCGGTTGCTGCGGCTGCTGCGGATAGCCTTGCTGAGGGTACTGCTGCTGCGCGGCCTGGTGTTGCCCTGGAGCCTGTGGGTAGCCCTGGCCCGGATACGGATTGTTCGCCATCGCGGAAGGCTACGTGGCTAGCGATCCTTGGGCCAAAAGCGGTGCGCCGATGGAAAACGTTCAGGGCTCAGCAAGATTCCGCCGGGGGCGCCAGAGCGAAAGCTGCGTACTCGAGGCACAGCGATTGGCTGGCTTGGCTTGGAGGAATGACTCGTGCCAAGTTGACGGTCGAGCGGGGCCTGCGGCCGTTCTTTTGAAGAGGGCCCGAGTCATTCTGTTCGCTGCATCCACCTTCGGTGGAATGATGCATTCATTCGTACGGTCCACCCTGTTCTGCACCTTCGTGCTGGTTTCTGGTTGCGGCGATGACAGCACCGCGGGCGGCGCAGGCGAGGGAGGCGGTCCGGGCAGCGGCGGGTTGGGTGGCGTTGATTCGGGTGGTAGCGGCGGCGTTGGGGACGGCGGCAATCCGGGCAGCGGCGGAAGCAGCAGCGGTGGTAGCGGCTCGGGCGGCAGTTCGCCGGGACTTCGACGAACGGGCATCGTGCTCGCCGAATCGAGTTCGTTCTCGGTTGGCGGAAGCGCGGTCGTGCAATCAGGCGCGAACGCGCTGTTCTTTACCCTGGAGCGGGCGAACTGTGAGCCGCAGATACTGGGCAATTGCAGCTTTTTGCCGGTATGTGACGGCGGCGAGATGATCACTGTCTCCGCCGGTGAGATCTCCATAACCGGTGGTCAGCGAGACATAGCGTTGGTGCCCAACGCCGAGAATGAATACACGCCCGACTTTGTCTCTGAGGCGCTCTTCACTGGCGGCGAGCCATTGACCTTTAGCCTCGCCGGTTCGGCTGAAATTCCGGCTCATAGCGAGGTCATCGTTGCGCCGGGGCTGGTTGACGTCGAGGCGCCGACGCTTGCCGCGCTCGGCGTGATTGACCGCTCGAGCGACCTAGCCTTCAGCTGGTCCGGCAGTGACCAAGGCACCGTGCTCGTGCGCATCATCGACGTCACTTCGAAGCTGAGCGCGAGCTGCAGCTTCGACGCCAGCGCCAACTCCGGCAGTGTGCCGAGCGAGGTGTTGCAGCTGTTACCGGCAAGCAACAAGGCGATCGTCCAGGTGGTAACGACTGAGCTCGTGGACGTTGGCGTGGGCGACTTCACGGTCACCATCGGTGCAAGCTCCTCGGCGCGAGACAACGCTGGAGCGTCGTATCTAGCGACCAACCTCACGTTGGAGTGACGGCAGCGCAGGTGAGCGTGCTACCTGGACGTTGAGCTTCAGAACGCGCGCGCTTCATCGACGGTCAGCGTGGCGGCCTGTTCACTCAGGCCCGCAGCGATCGCAAGGTTTACCAGCGCCTCGACGAGCTCTTCGGCGTCGGGGGTTTGAATTGGGTGTTTGAAGCGCTTGTCGCAGGCGTTTAGCGCCTTGGTAACGCGCTGGAGCGCGAGGCTGAGCGAGGCGACGCTCAGCTTCGTCGCAGCCAGTTGCCCTGCTGCAAAGTCCTGCAACAGCTTGCGTACCGCCGTTACGAAGGGCTCAGGGTGGTGCTTCTTCCAGCTGGCGAGTGACGGCGTGCGTGAGAAGGTCGTGAGAGTCTTGCGATCGAGCGCACTGAGCTTGCTGGAGCGCGCTGCTTGCTTCTTTTGCTGCAGTTCCTTGAGCTCTTGCCGCCGCTTGCGCGCGACCTCGGCTTTGCGCGCCTTCGCTTGGGCCAGCGCCGCTTGTGGATCGCGGCGGAAGGCCAGCTCGGCGAGGACCATGCTGCTAAACCATTGCCAGGCTCCCGGCTGCGTAGGGCTGCGCACAGCGCGATGAAGCGCGCTGAGCTGCGCTGTACCCACATGCCGCAATTCCTCGGGCGGCGGCCCACCAATCGATTGCACCGCCAGCCTGTTCTTTAGGCGCTGCTCTCGCATCGGCTCGAGGGCGCCGCCGTTCTTCAACGCCGCGCCGAGCTCGGCCTCACCGCCGGTCCACTCGCAGGCCACGACGCGCCAGCGCCCATGCTTGTCCCAAAGCCCCCACCAAACAAAGCCCAAGCTCGCCGTCTTTCAGAGGAAAGCTGAAAAGGTCACCAACCGCGATTGAGCGCTCCACAGGCTTGCGCATAGGCTCAATCCTCAAACGTGAGCTCGGCGTAGGGATTGATGCGCTGGATGTTCGGCACAGCTGCGCGCGAGGCTGCTACTGGAAGGTTGAGAATCATCAGCTCGCTGAGCTTCTCGAGCGGTCTGAGATCGCGCACGGCGGTCTTCGAGAGGTAGACGAACATGAGCTTCTCCAGGCCGGCGAGCGGCGCTATCGAGCTAATCTTGGTTCCGCGCACATCGAGCGACTGCAGCGAACTCAAACCGGATAGGGGGGATAGATCTGTCACGGCGGTGTCTTGCACGCTCAGCGTCTCGAGCGCCGTGAGTCGAGCAAGCGGTTTGAGGCTCTTGACCCTGGTTGAGTCGAGAGTGAGTGAGCGTAGCGAAGTCAGCCCAGTAAGGCTTCCGATGTCCTCGATCCTGGGGGTCTGCGTCAGGTCGAGCACCTCGAGCGTTGATAGGCGGCTCAGTGGTCGCAAGTCGCTCACGTTATCGACGAAGGAAAGGTCGAGCGACGATAAGCTATCCAGGCTGGAAAGCGCGCCAATCGAGCTCACGTTGGTCATGCTGAGGTTGAGGTAGTCCAGCCGCTTCAATGAGGCGAGCGGAGCGAGGTCCTTCACCTCGGAGTGATACAGGGAGAGCCGTTTGAGTCCGCTAAGCTGGCCAACGGCCGAGAGGTCTTCGACCTCACAGTCGAACAGCTGCAGGTCCTCGAGCTTTAGCAGTGCCGTCAGCGCAGCATCACGAGGCAGCCCTTTCAGGTTGCTGATCCGGAGCCTCTTCAGCTTGGCGAGAGGTCGCAGGAACTCGAGATCCCCTTCGGTCCACTGCAGGTCCAAGTCCTCGAGCTCGGTCAACACGGAAAGCCCCGTCAGCGGCGCCTTCGGTAGAGCTCCCAAGTGCAGCTTGCGCAAGCTCTGCAGCGACCCGAGCGATTCGAGGCTGACGACGCGCTTGCCGTTGCCGATCGAAAGCTCCGTCAACCAAGGCACCTTACGCAGGGTGTCCACGCCGCGCTGGGTCGGCTCGTCGAGCACCAGCTTCAAGGCCTCACGGTTGGGCATCGCGCTGAGCTCCTGCGCGATGGCCTCGCTGATCTCGTCCACCGTACAAGTCGCGCCACTCTTGGCGACCTTGCACTCGAGCGTACCGCGTGCAACCTCGACACACGGTACTGCCGCCGGAGCCGGCGCTGGAGGCGCTGGAGGCTCTGGTTGCCCAAGCTCAGCCACGATGGGCGCGGGCTGCACCGGAGGAAGCGGCGCGCTGCAGGCCGCAAGCGACAGCGCTACGGCGGCCAGCTTCCGAGAGGATCTGTCTACGCACGCGGGGCCGAGCGTCGAGGTTCGATTTGAAGACCGCACTGATGTTCATTCGTCTTGCTTTCGTCGCGCGGCAATAAATACTCGGGTGCGTTCGCGGTGAGCGCGGTCGCCGCGGTAGGCCGCGCTGCTAGCGAGCCAGCGGGAAGTAGATGCGCAGCAGCGTGCGCGCGGCGCAGTTATGAACGCTGGCCACGAGCTTACCTTCTGCGCGCTCGAGCCGCAGCGGCTGCTCGATGCCCGTCCCGAGATCGGTGGAGCTGGCGAAGGCCTGCTCGCCGAGGTCCCCCAAGCCCTCGACGGTCAGCCGCACGTCGTCACAGGCGTAGCGACTCATCAGGCCCAGCCACTCGTAGGGCGATGAAGAAGCGCCGTACACCCGCTCGCTCTCCGCCAACGTTCGACAAAGACCGCCCGTTAGTCGGTAACTCGTCGACTGACCCAGCTCGAGCTCGATGCGCACTGGGGCGACGCGCACGGAGGCGCCTGCGCCGGACGCGACCAACGACGCGCCAGGGATGCCCTCCACCGTTTCACCGTACTGGCGAGGCGAAGCTCCATGCGGCACGACCTCGCGCAGGCATTCGTAGTCCAGCCGGTCGCGCTGCGACGACGGATGAACGCGACAATGGGAGTGGTTACGCGCGAGCCGCGGACCCACCGCGGCCACAGGATCGAGCGGCACCGGCGATACCCGCCACGCCTCGTTGAGCTGGCGAGCGCGCACGAGCTTCCGGCGGCCGAATTTGCCCTTCGAGCGGCCCTTGTAGCCGAAGGAGAGCGTTTCCACCGAGAGCTCGCCGTCCGCGAGCTCGACCACGTTGAAGGAGGGCCAGAGCTTGGCTGCGTCGCTCATTGCAGTCGGGTGCCAGGGCTCAGCGACCCCTGCGCTGCCCGCCGAAACAATCAGCACGTCGCCTTGGTTCTCGATCATGCCGCGCAGCATTCTCGCCGTGGCATAGTGCTTGTGACCGTGCAGCACGAGCACGGCGCGGCCCAGCTCATGCAGTGTCGACAGCGCGGTGCCGGAGCCGAGCGCCGTCATGGTGAGCTCCTCGCGATCCGCGTTGGCGATGATGGATGGCAACACTTTGCGCACCACCCAGCGCAACATGCTCGTCGCCGAGTCCAGCTCGATCGAGCCGATGTCGGTGAGCGGCGTTGGCACCAAGTGATGGTGCATCAGCACCAGCACCGGCTCGTCCCGGGGCTCGTTCTCGAGTAGCGAGGCGGCTTGCAACAGGTCCTCGGAGCGCACGGCACCTCCAGCGCTGAGCAGCCCTCGTGGAAGATGCGTCGAGTCGTAGGCGATCAGCGAAAGCGGTAGCTTGTGGTACTCGCGCGGTACCACGGCCGCGAGGAACGGCGTGTCACAACCATGCACGAAAGCCCGCGTGCCCATCGCCGAACGCAAGGCCGCGAACAGCCTTCCGTCATGCGGCCCGACGAAGCCTCGCCGGCGGCGGTCGTGGTTGCCCGGCACGATCACGGTGGGAACAGCGACGCCAATCGCCTCGCAGATGCGCTCATGAAGCGAGCGGAAGGCTCGCGTCGCCTGCCCGACATCGACCCGCGCGCTATCGAAGATATCTCCTGTGAGCACCAACAGATCGGCGCGCAATCCGACCGCGACAAAGCGGTCCCGAAGCGCGCTGATCAGCGCATCGTAGAGATCGTTCTGGGCGGGCGACGCCTGCGGGCTCAGATGCAAATCGGAGAGCTGTACGAGGGTATGCACCGCGGCGCATGCTAACGCTCTCTCGGTGACGACTGCGTGGCGCCGGGTTCACGTGAACGTTACGCTCGCGCTCGACGAACGTAACCAACGGCCAGCTAGATTTGGTCGGTGAAGATCGAGACGGTGGACGAAGTGGTGCGACGCATCGTGTCGCGCCGGGAGGCTCTCGGGAGCGGTTGCGTGGCGTTCGACGCGGATGGCACGCTGTGGAGTGGCGATGTCGGCGACGATTTGTGGCACGCCTTGATCGAGCGCAAAGCTTTCCTGCCCGCGGCGCACAGCGCGCTCGCACGGGTGGCCAGCGAGGCCGGACTCGAGGCCCACGGCTCAGCAACCGAGCTCGCCAAAACGATCGCGAGCGCCCAAGCCCGCGAGGTGGTCAGCGAGGAGCGCGTGGTGGAGGTTGTGGCCTGGGCCCTCGCCGGTCGCACCGCGCCCGAGGTGAAGGCCTTCGTACAGGAGGTGCTCGCGAGCGCCGCGGTATCGCAACGCCTGCACCGCGAGTCGATTCAGCTTCTTCGTGCGTTGCAACAGCTCGGAATCGCGGTGTACGTCGTCAGCGCCTCGCCTCGCGAGATCGTCGAGCAGTCGGTGTTGGCGTTGGGCATCGACGCAAGCCACGTGATCGCAGCGAGCGCCGCGTTCGAGCACGACGTGATGATCGCCAGCCTGCGCGAGCCGCTACCGTTCGGCCCCGGGAAGGTCCACGGCCTGCGTCAATACGCCCCCGATCAAGCGTTGCTCGCTGCGTTTGGCGACAACTACTTCGACACCGCCATGTTGCGAGAGGCGGAGGTGCCCGTCGCCGTGCGGCCCAAGCCTCGGCTCCGCGCGAGCGCCGAAGGAGTGCCAGGCCTGGTTGAGCTCGCGAGCGCTAGCGCGTGAGCGACGCAGGGGCGCTCGGCGTTCAACGCGGAAACGCCCAGCTCATGTAACAACAAACGCCTGGCTCTCGGGCTCTTCGCTCGCTGGTTAGCGCGGCGGAGAAGGAGCGATAGTGAAAGTGAAGCTCCGGTCCCGGCGGCGGCGTAGCGTACGAAATGGTTCGCGCCTCACAACGCTCGAACGGCGCTGGAAAGATCGGAGTCGCCAGCGTTGCAGGCGGTAGCAAACACTCCTCGGTATGGTCCGGCTTGTTCGCGAACCACGGCTCCGGCGGCGGCGGAGGTTGAGGTAGAGCCGACGCGCTGGGGGCCGTTGCAGCCTGGGAGGCAACCGCGGTTACTGAGGGTGGCGCTGATGGCGCAGAAGGTTGCGCCGCTTGGGATGCTGATGCTGAAGCGACCACCAAGGCTGTGAGCTCCGGCGATGGGCTCGCGGGCTGACCGCTGCAAGCGGCGAGCAAGGCCGCGAGCAGGGAGGGGAAGACGCTCTGCAGGCGGTGCGAGAGCGGGGCTGAGCGGCAAGAGCGTTTTGGGGGATGGGATTGGTTCATAGCGACCGTAGGTTTCTACTCAAGTGGCTTGCCTAACAGCTCTCAAGCCACTTGAGTGGATTCCCACCTTCGACCTGCGGGACCGCACCCTTCAGCTCGCCTCAGCCACCACCATCCTGCTGCTGACCTCCTGCGTACGCAGCCCTGGGTAGCAAACCGAGCTCGCGCCGCAGGCGAGGCGCAAGGAGGCTCCTTGCGCTGGGGTGAGCCGGGCTCCATCGCTGAAGGTCGCGATGACGCGGCTTCCCGGTCGCAGCTGGGTCGCGAGGTTGTCGAGGAGCGCGAGGGCATCGGCGGGGTGGAGCGCCGTGAGCACGCCCTCGAGGACGACGCACACCGCTCGTCGTGGAGCGAGCACGCGCGCGAGCCAATCGGCCTGCTCGAGGTGGCCGCTCAGCTGCCAGAGCGCCTCGCAGTCACCGTCGAAGAGCTCGCGACGCAGCTCGGCGATGGCTGGCTCGTCCACGGTGATGTAACGGGCCTCCCGCGCGAAGGACCGTGCAAAGCGCGTCGAGAGGCCGGCTCCGATCTCGAGTACCGCCGAGCCTGGCCGCAGCTCGTGCCAGTCCGCGACCCAACGGTCTACCGCCACCGTTTCGGCGAAGGCGCGGCCCATTTGCTCGTTGGAGGGCACGCTATCGATATGTTGCTCCAGACAGTCCCAAAGGTCCGCAGCGATAGGATCATAGAAGGCGCCCTCACGAGCCTTTTGGCCACGTGCGGCGAGCGAGGCGATCTGATTGAACGGTAGCTCGAGGCACATTGCTTATTAGCTCCCACTGTGGAATTCGACGACCCGCTGCAGCTCGATCGGAAAAAGGATGGAGTCCGCGTCCGGCAGCGCGCGAAGCAAGACCGCGTCGGCGCGCGGCTCGAGCCAGGAAGGGCGCTCGAGCGATTGGTCGGCGAGCGCTGCTTTGATGTGGACGTTCTCCTGTGCGCCGGGCTTGAGCGAGATGAGCTCACCGGCGCGTGTACGGTAGGAGGCCCGGTCGACGCGGCGCCCATTGACCAGTACGAAGCCGTGATTGACCAGTTGCCGCGCGGCCGGGATGGTCCGCGCGAAGCCCGCGCGAAACACCACGTTGTCCAGCCGGCGCTCGAGGAACTCGACGAGCCGTGGTCCCGGCGCACCCTGCGAGCGCATGGCTTCCGCCATCAGGTTACCGAGCTGTCGTTCCGTTACACCGTAGTTGGCGCGCAGCTTCTGCTTCTCCATTAGCCGCAACTTGTATTCAGATACCTTCTTGCGCGCTTGACCGTGCTGCCCGGGTGGGTACGGGCGCTTCTCGATCTTCTTGCGTGAGAGGCCAGGGAGGTCGCACCCAAGGGCGCGCATGGTGCGGACGCGGGGTCCCGTTGATCGACTCATGCGCGGACTTTAACGGCCAGTTGTTGCAATGGTAAATGAAAATCATTTGCAACAGTGGTGGTGGGGTTGGCTATGCGCGGCTCACACTCCGATCTCGAGCACTACCCCGCGCAGCTCGCTTGCTACGCTGCAACCATGGAGAGCTGTGCCTTCAACTCGCTCTTGAAGTCGGTGCCAGCAGTCCCGAGTTTGGCGATGCGGCGCGCGGTGGTCGAGCGCGGGCTGATGGGGCTGGAGGCGCCAGCGCAAGCCGTCGCGATCGAAGAGCTCGCTGTCCGCGCGAAGGAGGGCAACGCCAGCGCGCGAACCACGGTGGTTGCGCTTACAAGTTGGCTCGTACGCCGCCGCAGCGCAGGCGCCGATTCAGCGCTCGATGCAATTGAGGAGGCTTCTCGCCGCGCGGGGCTCTTCTACGCATGCAACTTGGGCGGCGATGCGAGCAGCGCGAAGTCGCTGGCTCCGCTTGGCCGGTTGCCGGAGGTCGGGCTTAATCGCGACGGCTACTTTCCGAAGCACCTTCCGCCGGAGTTTGGAGCCAGGAGCGGCTGCGGTGGGGATCAGCGGGTCTTCCGTTGGTTTGCTCAGCAGGGCTTGACCTGGCTCGGCTCCGAGCTAAAGCCGCTGCCGCATTTCTTGCTGCATCCAAGCGGGCCGTTCATTGCGCGGGTATTGCGCACGCAATGGATTCGACGCGCCGACGTGATACGCGTCGCTGCGCGCAGACCGACCACGCCCGAGATCGTCCAGGCCGTTGCGATGAGCGACCGTTGGTTTTGCGAGCCGCGGGTGCGCAGCGCGCTGGCCGAGAATCCGTTTACGGCCTCGTGGCTCTCGGGCTGGCTGCGGCTCGCGTTGCCTGCGTCCTAGCTGGCGCTGGCTTCGAGTCCGAGCCTGGTCAGCGCGATCGGTTCCTCAATCCCTTTAACCGCCGTCGACGTGCGCTCCAGCAGGGCGAAGCCCGCGGGCAGCGAATGACGGTCGAACAGGCTGCTCGGTAAGACGAGTTGACGCGGGCCTGCGAGGTGTTGAATGCGTGCGGCGCGGTTCACCGTCTGACCGAAGTAATCCAGCGTGCGGTTGGCGGTGACGACGGTGCAGGGGCCGTCGCACAGCCCAACCTTGATATCGAGATGCTCGGCCAGTTCGGTGCGCTGCTGAAAAGCACGCCAACCGCGGACCATCTCGGCGGCGGCCTCCACGGCGTGTGCTGGGTCGACGAACACCGCCATGATCGCGTCGCCCATCGTCTTGACGATGCTGCCGCCGCGCTCTTCGATGATGGCGCGACCAAAGCCGAAGGAGTCGGACACGACGCCAAACGCTGCTGCGTCGCCGACGCGCGAATAGAGCGCAGTCGAGCCGCAAAGGTCGCTGAACAGCACCGTGACGCTCGCTACTTTTAGCGCCAAACCAGGGCGCAATGCGGC
>CAITIQ010000277.1 GCA_903892415.1 uncultured delta proteobacterium
CCAGTCGACATCGTGCTTGTAGAACTTCAGCGCCTCGGAGTACGACTGCTCGGGCTGCGCGAAGAGCGACCGCTCGGTGTCCTCGCGCTGCGCCGCGCGCAGGATGGCCTGGGCGCTGATGCGCTCGTGGATGTGCAGGGCGACGGGGTCGACGCTGAAGTGCCCGCGCGCGTGCTCCTCCTGCTTGTTGGCCCACTCGAGCCACGGCTGCTCCCAGTTCTTGCCGACGGCGCGCAGGATCTCCTTCTCGCCGGCGTCGAGCGGCTGGCCGTTGCAGGCCTTCTCCACGATCGCAGCCACGCGGTCGGCCCGCCCCGTCGGATCGAACCGCAGCACAGGGTCGAGGTGGGGGGAGTAGGCGTACTTCACGCGGCCCTTCTTGGGCATCTCGCCCTCGCCCGCCATCGCCGCGCCCGGAAGGTTCTTCCGCGTGGCACCGCCATGCCTGTAGTCCGAGGTCGGCGGCAAGCCGTCGTCAGAGGTGCGACTGGATGGAGCTGAGCCTTTCGATCTTCGTGCCACGCGGCAACCTCCGGTTGGGGGCCAAGATAGCCGCGCCGTCGATCACTGGGCGGGGGGGCTCGGGCCACTCAGGGACCGGGGTGGCGATGCGGGCAGATCTCCCGGAGTTCACATCGTCCGCAGCGAACCGGCTCGGGTTTGGGAACGAAGGAACGCTGCGACAACTCGCCGAAGATTCGCCGCGCACGGTCGAGCGCGCCAGCACACGCTTGGCCATCCACGGGCACGTCGGAACGTGGGTCATTGCGGTTGGCCAAGTCGTGCAGGTAGGCCGCGTCCACCGTGAGCCCCTCGGACCGGGCCGCAGCTGCGTACACCTGCAATTGGAACCTGAAGTTGGCATCACTTGTTCCGTCGGTTCCGGACTTGTAATCCAGGATGGCGAGCGAACCATCAACGCCACCCTCGCGATCAAGGATGACGTCCGCCCGGCCGGACAAGAACCCCTCGGGAAGGTGGAGTTCAAACGGGCGCTCCGTTGCCCAGATGCGAAGCAGGTCGTCGCGGTGCCGGTTGACGTAGTGCGTCACGAGGTTGCGGGCCTTCGCGCGCATCAGCGGCTCGCTCGACTTGTTGGCGAACGGAAAGTAGAGCTCCTGCTCCATGATGGTGTCGATCCGAGCCAGTTCCGGCACTCGAGCCGCAGCCCGCGTTTCCTCGGCAATTCGGCGAAGCACATGGTGGATCGCTCGGCCAAAGCCGAGCTCCGACACCAATTGAGTCTCGAACCCCAGAACCCGCTGCAGCCGGAAGCGATGTCCGCAGTCGTCGTATCGGATCAACTCGGTCAGGCTGAGGGCCAGTGGGCGGTCGCTCCCACGCCGGCTGGCGATGGGGCCAGGGATGACTGGCTTGGCGAACCGCTGAAATGCTGACGGATGGAACGGCTCGATGAACCGGGTTCGGGTGGAGCGGCGCTGCGCCGTCCGGTCAAAGTGCGAGAGATAGAGCACATCGCGCGCACGGGTCATGGCAACATAAAACAGCCGCCGCTCCTCATCCTCGCCACCCGCGTAGCGCTGACGGGCCTCGAGCGACAACGCCGCATCGGGCAGGGGCGACGCCTTGATCTGCCCAGCCTTGCTGGACGGGAATCGCCGGTCTTGCAGCGATGGCATGAAGACGACCGGCCACTCCAAGCCCTTGGCACCGTGCACGGTCATGATCTGTACGGCGTCCACACCGGCTCCATCTTCGCCCTCGTACTCCTCGTAGTTCTCCTGGGCGTAGTAGCGCAGGTACTCCGAAAGCCGCTTGTAGTAGTCCGGACCGCGGTCGATGCCGCCTCTGAATGCCCGGTTGCCAGTTTCGTCGGTCTCGTAACGGCCCCGCCGGGTGGTGTTCTCGAAGTCAGCGAGCACGGCCGAGAAACGGGCGAGTGCCCCAAGCTGGGCCACTCGCGAAGGGTCTGATGTGTCCCATCCATCCACTCCGAG
>CAITIQ010000278.1 GCA_903892415.1 uncultured delta proteobacterium
AATCAGGATGTCCTCCACCACCTTGCGGGCCTGCAACAACCGCGAGGAATCGACCACCGTCTGCACCTCTGGCCGCATCCCTGAGGTCGCATTGTTGAGGATCTGCAGCTCTTCGGCCTTGGACGGATAGCCGACTTTGACCATCAGCATAAAGCGGTCGACCTGGGCTTCTGGCAGCCGATAGGTGCCCTCTTGCTCGATCGGGTTCTGGGTGGCCATGACCACGAAGGGCTCAGTCAACGGGTAGGTGGTATCGCCGATGGTGACCTGCCGTTCCTGCATGGCCTCCAAGAGGGCGCTCTGCACCTTCGCCGGCGCTCGATTGATCTCGTCTGCAAGCACCAAGTTCGCGAAGATCGGACCGAGCTTCGACGTGAACTCACCCTTCTGGTGGTTGTAGATCACGGTACCAATCAGGTCGGCCGGGAGAAGGTCCGGCGTGAACTGAATGCGTGAGAACTTCGACCCGATAGCGTCGCAAAGCGTCTTGACGGTGAGGGTCTTTGCCAGGCCGGGGACGCCCTCTAACAGCACGTGGCCTCCTGACAGCAAGCCGATCAGGATCCGCTCGATCATGTAGGTCTGACCGACGATCACCTTGCCGACTTCGCTCGTCAGATCGTTGAGGAATGTACTTTCGCGGGCAACGAGCTCGTTGAGCGCTCGGACATCGTGCATGGGAACGGTCTAACAGTCTTTCCAGCCGCGTGCCAACGCGACTTTGGGGCGAGGACGCAGTCATTGCGAACTCTCCCTCGTGGCATCGAGGCCGGAAAGTGTGACGTTCGGTCTACCCAGGTTGTTCCCGGAACCTTTGGGACCGCAGCGCAGGGATAATCGCTAGTCGTCGCCGCTACCCAGTTCAGTCACGTGCAGGAAGGCATGCCCGCGCGCTTTGCCATACAGCTGCCAAATGTCCACGCGATAGTCGCCAGTATCCAACGGCTTGAACTGAACCGGCGGGGCGCTCTGCGGTTTCCCGTCGGGCAGTTCGCGAAGCACTCGCTCGAGCA
Organism: uncultured delta proteobacterium; assembly: GCA_903892415.1. Lineage (GTDB taxonomy): Bacteria > Myxococcota_A > Polyangia > Polyangiales > Polyangiaceae > Xiheicaenibacterium. Next base: position 1,014 of record CAITIQ010000278.1, read on the forward strand.
CGACCTTCCCGGTCGGAGAGGTAATCTTCACCGTGTACGGTGGGTCCGACTCCTCGAGAGTACGGAAGGTGAGAGTGACCGTATCCGCCGCTCGAACGGCGAGCGCCGAGCAGATGCTCTCGATGTTGCCTTGGGAGTCGATGACGCTTGCCACGAGGTTGTCCGAACCGGGGGTTCGACCGATGGGGCTGTTGAGGTCGCCTTTTTCGGTTTAGCCGATTGTAGGCCAAAGCTGCAGTGGATCGGCAACTTCGCCGCACACGTTCTTCCACAAAATTTGAATGTCCGCAGAATGGCGCGCGATTTTGCGCTTCCGCAAGCAGGCTAAAAGGCGGCGCTCGCTACAACCTCAGTCCAAGCTTCGCGTCGGCTCGTTTTGGGGGTCGTGCGTCTTGGGCCCCAGTCATTCTGTTTGCTGCCGCGACCTTCGGTGGAATAGTCTGCGCGCATGATTTCGCGTCGCACGTCGGTCTTTTGGGTGAGTCTCGGCCTCATCGGCCTCAGCGTTTTCGGAGGCAGCTCGTTCGGCTGCAGTGGAGCTGCGGCTCCCAAAGTGGCAACGGTAACGCCCGGCGACATGCCGGAGAGCGCTGAGTGGACCGGCGTCTACTTCGACGCGGTCTATGGCAATTTCCATCTCGTTCAGGAAGGCAAGCAGGTGAACGGGAAGTGGGAGCGTCCGCAGAAGGACCGGTGGGGCGAGTTGCACGGGGATGTCACGGGCAACGTGCTTCGCTTCACCTGGACGGAGTACACGCGGGGCGCGGTGGGCGCCAATGCCGAGCGCAGTGGTAAGGGCTACCTCGTGTATAGCCGTCCGGCTGGCGAGAACGTCGACGACAAGATGGACGGTGAGTTCGGCCGCGGCCAGGACGAGGTCGGCGAGAAGGTTAATACCGTCAAGCAACGCAACGTCAACGCCGACCCTTCGTCGATCGGGGGCACGGCACCCACTGACTTCTCGGGTGGTGACTGGGACAAGGATGGCGAGGGCGAATCGGGGCCGCCGGAAGCACCCACCCCTCCGTGAGGCAATTGCTTGTTTGCTGTCTCGTGCTCGGTTGCAGTGCGAAAGATTTAGCGAACGACCTCGCCTCGAGCGCGGCGCTCAAGGCGACCGCCGAGGCGAGTGCAGCCAGGAGCGCTGCGCAGAAACGAGCGACCGACTTCGGTCGAGACGCCTCTTCCGCCGCCAAGCAGCGGTTAGAGTCGGAAGCGGTCGCTCTGAAGCGAAGGATGTTTGGGCTAGCGAGCGACGGCTCTCTCAGCGAGGCAGTGAAAGGCGCGCTGTCCGCCGCGTCGAAGGACGGCGCCGGCGCAGAAGCCATGGTGGCGCGCGGCGCGCGCGTTGCGCCCGTGGTCGTTGAGATCGCAACCGTGCTGAACAGCGCGGTTGACGACGAGACAGCGATTGAACCGATCTACACGCCGGTTTCAGCTCCTGGTGAGGCCGACAAGGCGATCGCGTCGATGCCGACGATCGAGGTGGTGGAAGGCGTCACCGTTGGCTTTAAGAAGCTTGATTCGATGACGACCAACGCGATCGTCAAAGAGGAAGCGGTCTTGGTGTTGTGGCGACGCAACGATCACCTGCTGGGCTTCGTCGTCCGCAAAAAGCGTTCGATCGACCTCGCTGCCTTGATCAAGGAGACTCCTCGGCTGATGAAGCTGTTCGAGTCCTCCTTGGACTAAAGCAATGAAGCGCGTAGCTCCGAGCCTGTCTGATGGGATATGACGGCCGCGCGAGTTCGACGCAATCCTGCTCTGCCCAACGAGGATGGGGAAGATTGTGTGGCGAAAGCGTACACACTGGGGCCCGATTGAAAGGAGAACGAATGAAACGTGCACTGGCTTGCTTGACTCTTCTGGTGGCTGCAAACGGCTGCGTCGCCTATCGCTTGGTTGAACGCACCCCTGAAGGTGGCACCTACGCTTTGCTCGGGGATCCGGCGGAAGCCATGACGGAAGTGCGGCCGCAGATGGAGTCTCACTGCGGTGGACCGGTGAAGGTCGTGAAAGAGGGTGAGGTCGCCATCGGCGAAATCAGCCAGAGCCAATCGGGCACCAAGCGCAGGGGCTCGGTAACCTTCGGGTCGAGCACGACGGAGACAACGCAGAAGACTGAGTGGCGCGTTGAGTACCGCTGCAAGGCGGAGGAGCCCGCAGCAGAAGAGGCGTCCGAGGAGCCCGAGGGACGCAAGATCAAAGACAAGACCGAAGACACGACCGAAGAGTGACCAGCTGCGATGGTCGTCTGATGCGAACATCGCCTTAGGACGCAACAAAGCCCGAGCCCTTTGAAGGGTTCGGGCTTTCGTCTTTTCGAAATCGCCGACTAACCGGCGGTTGCTTCGTCCTCGATCACGACCGGCCTGCGCGGGCGCGCCGGATTGACCGGCTTGCTGGGCAAGTCGGAGGGCGGAGCCACTGGCCGTGTCTGCCAGCTGGTCGCGATTGGTCCAGCGGGGTAGGGGCTTCCTGTCGGAACGGCCGGAGACCAGGCCGAATCGCTCCACAATGTGAACATGCCCAACTTCATGGTCCCCACGTATGCAGGATGTGGGCCATGTTCGATTGAAGTGGTGCGGTTGGTCCTCGTGTCAACTTCATGACGGGATCGTGAAGGATTTCAAAGCGGCCGAGTTCGAGGCCGTGGATCTATCTGAACCAGGCGGATCGGGGGAGGCTCCCCAGTTGTTTCAAATGTGAGAGACGCAGCGCGGCATTGCAACGTTGAGATGGTGGCCTCGAGGGCTGCGGAGCCGTGCCAAGAGCCAACGAATGTTCTAGGGTTCGGCATGCTCAGACAACGGAGGATCGAGGAGCTGCTGCGGGGCAAGCTCTCGCCGAGCCACTTGGAGATTCACAACGAGAGCCACAATCACTCGGTGCGGCCAGGTTCGGAAACGCATTTCAAGGTGGTCGTGGTCAGCGAGGCTTTTCGCGGTTTGAACCGAATCGCGCGACATCGCTTGACCCACACGGTGCTTGAGTCGGAGCTGAGCAGCGGGTTGCACGCGCTCACCTCATCAATGTTCACTTCGGATGAGTGGAGCGCTAGCCCCACCGTGCTTGCGTCTCCGGAGTGTGAGAGCAAGGCAAAGCGGCCGGTGGTGCCGAGCTAGCATGCTGCACGATGGGGACCTCACGTTAGGGTTTGTTTCGGACATTCACGTCGGTCCTCCGGCACTGTTCGAAGGCAAACTCCGGAAGCTGAGCGCGCAGTCTTTGTCACTCTTGGCCGAGGTCGTTGAGCAGATGAACCGCCTCGGGCCCGATCTGTTGGTGAACCTCGGCGACGATATCGAAGACGAGTCGGAGCAGCTCGATGTGCAACGGCTCTCCGCGGTCATGCGCGAGTTCTCGCAGTTCCGCGGGGAGGTTATCCACGTCGCAGGCAACCACGACACGGTGCACGTTGACGCGAGTTCGCTCGCGCGCCTGTGGCGGCTCTCCGGCTCAGCCTCGACCCCGGAGGTTGCGCCCCTCTTCTACGCGCTCCATCGCAAGGGCTTTCACCTTCTCGTGCTCCACACCCATGAGGTCAAGGACGAGCGGGTCTACATCGACGAAGCGCAGTTCGCTTGGCTCGCGGCGGAGCTTGCCAAAAGCCTCGAGCCGAAGGTCGTCATCATGCATCACTCGGCAGCCGACCAGGTGCTTCGCGGCAACCGCTGGTTCGAGAAGGCGCCCCATTTGTGCCTCGTAACCGAGCGCAAGCGACTTCGCGAACTGCTGAAACCGCACGACGTGCGGTTGGTCGTGAACGGCCATCTGCACTGGAACCACTTGGCCGTGATCGACGGGGTTCCCTTTCTGACCGTACAAAGTCTGATCGAGAACCTCGAGGAAGACGCCCCCGGCCGGCCGGCTCGAGGTCACGCAATCGTGACTTTGTCCCGAAAGCGGACGCTTGTTTCGGTCCTGGGCGAGGAGCCGGCGCGTTATCAGTTCGGTTGAAGAGTAATCCGCTAGCACTCGAGGCGAACCTGTTGCTAGCATCCCGCGATATGCGGGCGATTGCCGCCGGACTCACAGACATTGGGCGTGAACGGAATCACAACGAGGACCGCTTCATCCTCTTGCCGGAGTTCAATGTATTCGTCGTGGCTGACGGAATGGGCGGACATCAATCCGGCGAAGTTGCGAGCCGCATGGCGGCGAGCACCATCGCTAACTTTTTCCGTACCGCGCCGGTTAATGGTGCGGATACCGGAGAGAGGCTTCGCGGTGCGGTATGCGACGCCAACGCGAAGATATTTGCCCGCGCTGATGACTCGCGAGCCCATCGCGGTATGGGCACGACGGTCGTGGCAGCCGCCTTCAGTACGTCGGCCAGCAAGTTGTTCGTGGCTCACGCCGGCGACAGCCGTGCCTACCATCTACGCGCCGGGACGATTCGGCAGCTGACCCGAGATCACTCACTGCTGTCGGACGCTCTTCTCGAGCGGCCGGAGCTCACCGAGAGTGACCTGGCCTACCTTCCGCGCAACGTGATCACCCGCGCTTTGGGCATTGCACCAACCGTCGACGTGGACCTCACGAGTGTAGAGGCCGCTCCAGGGGATGTCTTTCTGCTCTGCTCCGACGGCTTGCACGGCCTGGTCGAGGACGACGTCCTGCAGAAGATCGTGGCCGAGAACGCCGTCCTCACCGATGCCTGTCACCGCTTGGTGGATGCAGCCAATCGCAACGGCGGCAAAGACAACATCACCGCCGTGTTGATTCGTATCGAGGAGGAGGATGAACCGTGGAGCAGGCGTTCTCCGGGGCACAGTATTCCCCCCGCTAGTGTTCCCCCTGCGAGTGTTCGGACTGCGAGTGCTCCGCCTGTGAGCCAGCCTCCTGCGTCTGCAAAACAAGAATCGGAAGACTGAGGCGGCGTTCGACGGAAGGCGTTGCCTTCAGTGAAGCGGCCTTCCGTGAATGACGCGGAATGACTCGTTCCAAAGGTCGATGGTTCAAGGGGCCTCCGGCCATTTTTTCGGAGAAGGCACGAGTCATTCTGTTTGCTGCATCCGCCTTCGGCGGAATGGCTCGTGCCATGTCGAGGGACATCCGCCTTCGGCGGAATGACTCGTGCCA
>CAITIQ010000279.1 GCA_903892415.1 uncultured delta proteobacterium
ACGGACGCGTGGCGGCCCTACTGCAGGGGGACTTCTTTCAGGGAACCGAGTTCGACGTGGGCAACGGACCGATCCTTGGAGACATGATCCTCGTCGTGTTCGAGCCCTGACCCCTCAGGGAACGACCTTCCCCAGCCTCATCCCAACGAGCGCGTTCGGCTTACTGCTCGTTGAAATCCAGACGCCATCCATTTCTCCTACTGCATAGGGTGAGCCGCCCTCCAAGAGGTAGGTGGTGCCACTCTCGGGCTCGACCACAACCTGGTCTGCGGCGACCGAACCGAGGACCAGATAGTGGGCTCCCAACGGGTAGGAGTTGCCAAACGCCAAGTCCAAGCTCCAGCGCAGCCCTTGCTTATCGTAGAAGGAGGTTCGGTCGAGTCCGAGGTTCGTCACCACGACCCCGCCTTTGACCGGCATCACCTCGCGAACGTTCTCGGGCAACGAGATTCGCTCGGCTTCCCCCATCCGATCGATGAGCCACGCGGCTTGCGGCTCGCCAGAGCTTACGTACAGGCTGGCTACCTCGTCCCAAGGCTGCGTCTCGGTGCCCCGCAGGAAAGCCGCATCTTCGCCGATCGGGAGGGACCAGATCAGCTTGGCCGTGGTCAACTCTCGAAGGCTGGCTTGGCCACATAGTCGAGTAAAAAGAGCGAGGGGCTGACCTGAAATCGCCGGCACCACCTCCGCATAAGGTCCTGTACGGTCGTCATCGCACTGCGCGGCCGTCGCGATCTCCTGTCGCACCAGCGTCTCGCCCGACTCGACTTTGAGCCGCAAGTAACTCGTCTCGCTACCGAGTAGCAGCAAGGCGGCGGTCGCCTGATCGGCGTGAACCAAACGAGCATGGGCTTGCCCCAACGAGATTCGGTAGCGCGACCGACCGGCACGGTCGAAGGCCTCTAGCAACTCGGCTCCATTCTCCTGCCGAGAAAGCAAGGTCACCCCGGCCCGCTCGAGGATCGGACGCGTCGAACGACGACAACGCGAGTGAGGTTGCGAGTCCGGCTCGAAAATCTCGAAGCGGCTGTCAGCAAGCGACATGGGTCCCACGTTGCCCGTCGCCAAATCGAGCACAGTACTCGCGCACTTCTGCGCCGCAGCGACGCTGGCCCCAGTACCATCATCCCCCAACGTCGGCTCCCCCAGACCATCGCGATGCCACACGACCTTGCCGGTCGCAGCCTCTGCGCGCGTGAGCGTCTCGCCCTGAGAACCATACCCATGTAGCAAGACCGCTGAGCCAGCCTGCGCGCTCAAAGCTCCCGAGAAACTGACGCCTGGCGGAGCCTTTACTTGCCATTCACGAGTACCGTCACTTCGCACGAGCGAGGCCGAGCTGGCTCCGGCGTCGATCACCACGATGCCCTTCGTCAAGCGCAACGGTTCACCCCCCTCCGTTGGATAAGACCAAAGCGGCGTCGGTCGCTGCGCTCCGCTCAGCTCGATCGCGCGCAACGACGCTCCGCTAGGCAGCGCGGTGGCGACCGAGTTCAAGGTGGGGCTAGCCCCCGCGACGACCGCGGAGACCAGCGGCATGGCGCGCGGTTGAGGCTCGCTCGAGCAACCGGCGAGGCAAGCGAGTACGCGGCTAGCTAACCCAAACTGGGCCAGCCGAAGCGCGAGCATCACGCCGCGGCTCGTAGGCTGGTCGACTCGCGCTTCTGTGGCCATCTCCTAAGTGTTTCATACTTGAACATGCTCCGGTGAGCGGAGCGCAAGCTCAATAGGGAATCACGGCACGAGCGGACCTACTTGCGTTACGATCGGGCTACTTATGAACACCCATAAACGCCAAAGCTTGCTCGTTTCTTTGTTACTTCTGCAGCTCGCCGGAACTCTTGGATGCGGGGATAGCGGCAGCGGCGGCAGCGGCGGAGATGGTGGTGGCGGCGGGGATGGCGCTGGAGGTACCGGTGGAGGTCAGGGTGGCCAGGGCCAAGGCGGCGAAGGTGGTGGCGCCAGCGGCACCTATCAAGCTATCCCCGACACGCATTGCTCGCCGCAGAACCTGCTGGGGCGCATCAGCTTAGGTGGCTTTCCCGATGCCCCCTACCTCCAGGGAGACCTTTGGGATCGCGTGAATCCAACGATTGGTGCGCCCGAACTCCAGAATGAAGACTGCGCGTTTCATCGAGCGCAGGGTCTCTGTGATGGCTGCGCGGGAGGCGAGGTTTGTTCTCACGCTGGCGAGTGCGTCACGGATAGGCGCACCGTCAAGACCGCTAGTCTATTATTACAGAGTGGCGCTGAGGAGCAGACCTTCACGGCTGACCCGACGATTGGCGGACTCTCCGGTGAGGTGACGATCGGAGCAGCGGATGAGCTCTTCACCGCAACGCTATCCTGGGACGAGATCACGATTGAAGCCCCTCCAATGAAGCTCGCGGGTCCGCTCGACAACGGGGCCATCACCCTGGAGGGAGATTCATCCATGCCGGGCGCGCTTGACGCCAGCTGGTCCGGCGCTACCGAGGGCCACGTCTTTTCTACCATTCCCATCAATCATCACGCTGGCGGCCCCACCTTCACCTATTGCGCAGTCCCCGCCGCCCAGGGGGGCTTTCACGCGGATGCCGAGATGATCGATCCGCTCGCTGTGATCACGGGACTCGAGTTCCAGGGGTTCACCTACGCACACGTCGCCGCGGCCGAGACGCCGCTCGGCTGCGTCGAGTTTCAGTTCGGCGGATTTGCCTTTGCTTCCTTTTGACGGCCCGTAAAGCTCAAAGCTTGGCTGCGTGCATCCCAGCCGCGAAGAGCCATCGATGAGCGGGTCAAGCGAACCGATTAGCAGATAGCCAGGTACCGTGGAAGCCAGTCGGCAGGTGATGCGGAAGCTCCAAGCGACAAACCGTACCAAGATCGCCCGGCCTCAATACGTAGAGGTCTGTGCGATGAGCGGCAGCGCGGTACACCAGGGACAGAACCCAGCCCTCCCCTTCTGCGGCGCTCTCGGAAGCTGGAACGAAGAGCGGTTCCCCCGGGAGATCGGGCGCAAAGTCTCGGACCGTCTCGCCACCACGGTGATCGAAGTGCAATAGGCGGTGATAGAACGGACCAGCCTGCTCCGCAGCGGACGATATTGCCCAGAAGTGCCGATAACAAAGACCGCTCAGCCGCGGGTCAATCGTAGGCAAATCCGCTTTGGTAGGAGTCAGTTGGCTTTCTTCGCAGCGACGCGCGAACGGGTCTATGCGGTAGCGCGTGGGCCGAGCTGGCGGGATGTTGACCGAGCGACCGGCGAGCAACGCACGCACCTCGGCAGCGGAGGGCAACGCGTCCATGCGCATCCCATCGACCACGACCTGGCCCTTCGCATCCTCGA
>CAITIQ010000280.1 GCA_903892415.1 uncultured delta proteobacterium
CACCCGGAGGATGCCCCGCTCGATGCTCAGCCATGGCGCTCCGCCGCGTTCCGCCATGACTTGGCCGTTCGCATCCACCATGGCGTGGATCAGGCCGTGGACGTCGGATCGTGCCATGGCCTGCAGGATGGCTGTCCACCGGATCACTTCGTTGGGTCGAAGCCCGATCGCGGGGTGCTCAAGCAACTCGATGAATGCTGCTGGCTGGACCGAGGCCAACGCCGTTCCAAGGTGACGCTTGACAGCAGCCGCATGATGGTTGATCGACACACCGTCTTGGCAGAGGAGGTTTCGGAAGAGCGCCTGCGTGATGGCAAAGCACGCCGACGCCCGCTCGATGTAGCGCAGTGCATCGGCAAGACCAGCATGGGACGGGCCGCATCGCGCAGCCCGCTGCGCAAGCTGACCCACCATCGTGGAGTGGAACGCGAAGTCCCTGATGGGCAGAGTGTCACGGAGGAGTTCTGCCAACTGCCGCTGTCGGCCGTCGGTGGTGTCGTGGTCGCCCCCATGCAGCAGATGATGCCGGTAGATCCGGACTTCGTTGGCACGGACCCTTGGCTGGAACGCCTTGCCGAGGATCTTGGCGTATGGACTGAAGTCGCCATCCAAGTCCAGCGAGATGGTCTCGCGGCGCATGATCTCAAGCAGCTGGCCGCGAAGGCTGTCACGCGCCGTGGAGCCAATGGCGATGCCCGGCATGATGAGTTCGAGCACCTGGATGGCTGCATCGGTCGGGACCGGCGGATCCCCGGTCAACAGGCCGCTGGCTCGAGCAGCGCCCGTGTAGTAACCCCACAGGCCGTAAATGCGCTGGTTGGCCAGGATCTGGTGCCGCGGCTGGGGACTGAAGGTGATGCGAGAGCCGTTTAGTAGGTTGGCCTGGACTCGCTCGCTGCCGCGAAGGCCGATGTCAGGGTTGGCCTTGATTCGGACGTGAGCGATGAGCTGCTCGGTCTTGAGGAAGACCGTGAGCCTGCTGGCGACGGGATCCCGGGCGATCACCTGGTCTGCCAAAAGGTAGCCCAGTGCGGTGGTCGTGAAGTCGCGGACGGAGCGGGCGACTGTGGTCACGTTTCCGATCACCATTCGCCCCAGCGGAATCCAGATCCGCCCGGCGCCCAGCGCATCCCGGGATCCCTTCACGGCTGCGCGCGAGTCAAGCGCGCTCAGGAATGGTTCACGCTGTCCGGCGACCACTGGCATCGAACCAACAGTACATCAGATGCGTGATGTGTTCGTGATCAGAAAGCGATTGCCTCGAACAACACCGCTCAATCAGAATCCGCACGACCCCCAACGACCCAGGACCGTGGCCAGCTCGGATCCGTCGGTCGTGCCATCCCCATTGAGATCATGCGCGGCGGTCCCCCACGTCGACAACAGCAGCGCGAGATCACCGCCGCCCACGCTTCCATCCTCATCAAGATCTCCCAGACAGCCATCACCGAACTCAACCAGTGCATTCAGCGTTGCGCAGGCGTCGTAGTGATCGAAGTCGCCAGCGGCGACGAAGTACGTGGTGCCGGCATCCAGCTCGGCTGTGATCCCCCCGCCGCTGAGGCAGCCGTACGCCGTGGCGACGACCGTGGAGATGGCCAGATTCGGTGACGTGGACAGCGCCACGTTGTACCTGCTGGAGTTGCAAAAGCTGATGGTGTACTTGCCTGAGCGTGCAGGAGTGAATGCGAATCGCGAAGCGTTGCTCATGCGATCTTCGGACTTCACGCCGCAGGCGCCCGTGTACGGAAGGGCTGGCTCGAGTGCAGGAACAGTGAATGGGTTGTCGCCCACAGCGAGGACGCGTGCGCCATCCATCAGCGTGCTGCCAAGCGGTGCAATCGTCAGGACTGCAGAACCGGCATCGCCGGGCTCATCCCCGCCGATCACGACCAGTCGAGTCTGGCCGGCTTCAGCGTAAACGGTGACGGAGGCCGAGGTCCTGGGCTCGAAGTTGTCCTCTTCACACAGGGGACGACCGTAGTGCGGCCAACCGAACATGATCGCAGCGGGTTCCGTGCAGGAAGGGATGACGGCAAGGCGCGGCCGCCATGGAAGCGGATCGGTCGGCACCAGATGGATGGCGTACCAACCCGTGCTTGGCCCCGTGAAGCGGTAGAAGCCAGCGTGCTCGATCGCTTGGTCGCCGGCGCACGGTGCGCTCACCATGAGGGCTTGACTGGCCCGCGAGGTCTGGACATCCGTCGAGCCAAAGCGGATGTCGAGCGGGGCGTCGCATGCGAACTGGGCGTGAGCCGAACAGGTCAGAAGGTGCGTCGTGACGATGGCAATGATGAGTTGGGTCATGGGCGTCTCTTGTGCTGTTGAGGAACTTTGAAACTCGGGCAGCACGACTCGCCCTCAATGTGACTTGGCTCTGCATGACTAGACCGGTGGTGGACCGGGATAAGGG
>CAITIQ010000281.1 GCA_903892415.1 uncultured delta proteobacterium
CCCACGGTTTTCTACCGCGCGCAACACCTCCGCCTTGAACTCATCCGTATGCCGTTTGTGCTTTCGCTGCTTTGTCACTGTCGGGCTCCACAAGGGAGGCTAACCCCTCCCAGGGTGTCCGCTGAAACGGCTCCACTTCAGCCGACCGAGGCGATCCCGACCCGTGTCCACAGTCCGGACAGCATTGCTCTCCTGAATCAGCTCGCCCCACGGATTGTAGCGATAGTTGTGCGTGCCTGTGCTTGGGCTGGAAACCTGAAGGGTCCGACCAAGGTCATCAATGAGGACCGACGTGGTCTCACCGCCTGGCTCTTGAACGTTCCGCAACGCGCCAAAGGGCCAGTATGAATACGTGGTAAGCAGGTCCGCGCCTGTCATTGCGACCTTCGAGGAACGTATTCGGCCGGCTCCGTCCAAAGTTGATGTCACCAAGCGGCCCGCTTCGTCCTCCTCGCGGATCTGGACAAGACTTGGGTAGTCCGTTCGCCGTCGTGAACCATCTGCGTTAACCGATTCGACCAGTCGACCCGCGCCGTCGAATTTTTGGACTCGCCAGACCGGTGGTTCGTTCAACCCCGCCGGGAGACTCCGCCAAACCTCACGAGCATGGTCGATGTACGCAACGAACAGGTGTTGCGTACTCCCGTCGTAGTGTCTCCAACTGGTCTCGGTGGATCTTCCAAGTCCATCGAACACGGTCGTACTTCGCTCATCTGTATTCGCCGAGACCTGTAGGGCGTAGTCCTCCACCCCGTTCGCGGGAATGAAAAACTCCACCGTCTCGTGGTAGCCGTCTGCGAGTTTTGACTCGACGACGCGGCCGAATCCGTCGAGTACGAACTCCGTCATCACGCCGTTCGGATCAAACTCAGCGGCGAGTGTCCCAAGTGCTGGGTGTGCAAACGAGGTAACCTCGTGTCCCTCTGGATTGATAAGCGAGCGAAGGAACACACCTTCGCTGTCAAAGGTAGTCGTTGTGGTTCGACTCGTTTGCCCGACTGCCGACTCAGTTATCGTACTGGGCAGCCCATTTGCGAGATAGCTGAAGTGAATCGTCCGCTTCTGGTCGTCGTTGTCGTCTGGCTGGACCACCGCACTGGTCATCGCGCCTGTAGTCGTTGCATAGGTCGCAGTTGTGCGACGCTCACGCGCTGTGCCACTTACCTGACTGAAAACCGTGACGTCGGTTTGGAGGCCGAGCAGCCACGAACTCGTGATCGACTGAAAAGTTCTTGAGGTACGAAGCAGCTCCTCCTCGATAGCCGCACCGTCGATCAGTCGTTGGTGGACGTATTCTTCGACTATGTTACCTACCAGATCGTACTCGTAGTTATGCCAGTTCTCTAGCTGAGGACCCACTTGAGTTCCTCCGCTCGTAAGCTCGACGGTAACCTCGTCGGCGCGGATCAGCTCAACCACATAGGAGTACTCGTTATACGCCTCGCACTCTGCGAACGGCTGTGGAGCGTCCGTGCTCTCAACGATGCAATCTGTGGAGTCAGTGAAAGTCGGGAAACGCTTTCCGCCGGGTGCGTGGTCAAAGTAGTCGCTGAGCGACTGATAACTTTCATTGGTGACCGGTGAGTAGTCGAGCGCCCTCATGCAGTACTTGCGCTCGGTGGTTGTTCTCTTCGACTTGCCCGACCCATCGTTGTACGGCGTCGTAGCGATGCTCCGGACCGGAGCTTTCGCGAATGGCGTGACCTCTCCCGGACAGGTTGAGACCACTAGCTCCGGATAGAACTCATCGCGCAACTCCTGCCCGTGCAACGCATCTCGCCGGACAATCGCGTCGAAGCCGAGAAATCCGCGCCCGCGCAGGTCGAACCTTGGTCCCTCGTAAGTGAATTCGTACACCGACGAAGACTCGGAGCCTTGATTGGGGATGACCGCCCACTCCTTAACGACCTCAAGTCCTCGCCCTGTGCATCGCTGTGGATACTCGCACTCGCTCAGAGAGACGACGTCAGGGGCCGTCGCCGGAGAGTAGGTAACGAGATCACGCCGGCCGAGCCCGTCGCGCACTTCAATCAGCTTGTCGGGCTTGCCAATCCGTCGGGGCGTGAGCACCTCGATCAGCGGCGTCGCGCGCGCCGGTTGGGACACGCCGCCGGGGGGTGTCTCGAACGGGCTAGTTCCGCTGTAGTGATAGAATCCATGCTCGTAAGACAGCTGCACTATCTCGAGCAAGCCGTCGCCGTTGATGTCGCCAACCGAAACGCCCGACCACAGCAGATTCCCGTTATCTGATTCGTGCTTGAGGCGCCACCCAGCGCTGGGGAGTTCGGAACCTTCAAACGCTAGCGGTCTGCGGAGGTAAAGGACTGGGCCTCCCTCGAAAGCGGAAACATTGCCGCTGGTATCGTTGTTACTAGCGCCGTCGAGGCCAACCACGAGGCGAAGCAAGTCCGAATGCCCATCACCATCGAAGTCGGCGACAAGTAAGTCCTCATTAGCGTACCCGTAGTCGTAGAACGACTCGCTACTAAAAAGATTGATGTCGGGCCCAGCTGCGGCGAAGCCAACGCCGGTATTGAACCGCATGGCGACACTATCCATCCCGAGATAGGGCAAGTCCGGCAGAGCGTCGCCATTGAAGTCCCATAGGCCGGGCATTGCCACGTCCCAGCTCACCGATTGCGCTGAATCGTTGCCTTGGCGATCGCGATGCAAGAGGAAGGTGATTGAATCATCGTCGCCACCTGCGAACTCGGGCTGACCATCCCCATGAACATCCACGAACCAACCGGTAGTGTGGGGAACACCGCATCCACCAACAACTGGAACACTCGTATTGAGTACCGAGATTGGGTTGGCTGAGCGATCGTTGATCCCGAAGGTGTAGCTATCTTCAACCTCTTGGCAGCGCTCGAAGAGAGCGTCCACGACACCGTCACCGCTCATGTCTCCCAAGGCAACCTGGTTGCTAGACAATTGGTACGGCATAAACAGACGACCGCTACGAACCAGCTTGGTTCCGTCCCAATCAAGCGCTTCGGAAAACACGCAGGCCTCGGGCGATCCGTCACAGTAGCCCTGCGGACTTGGCCCCTGTTGCCGAGTCATCAACTCCACGCTTCCATCGACGGTAAGGTCGACCGGGTAAATGGCACTGCTGACGAGTGCCGGTCCAACCTGCTGAATCAGCGCTGAGGCAGAAGAGTCAACTTCGGCTTGAAACGGGACCGCCCCCAGCACATGCCCCGCCACCCCGGAGCGTCGCACCAGCAGCTTTGTTCTGAGCTCCGGGTCTCCCTCTTCTCCGTCGCTTGCGTTGTAGACCAGGTCATCCGCCCCATCGCCGTCGATGTCAGCGAGCACCAACCGCGTCCAGCCGACGGTAGGGGGGTGAAACGTCATCCGCGGCGTTTCAATGCGTTGGTACTCGAGCGGCTGCTCGTCAGACGTGAAAACAGTGGCTGGCAAACATGAGTTCGTGGCGTCGCACTTGGTGATCCAGCGAAGGAGCGAGCGCTGTGTGGCCTCGCTTGCACTCTGCACAACCAGGTAGCGCCACGACAACTCGGTAGCGGTCGGAAACGGAGCGTGCATTTCGACGCTCTCGAGACGCTTGTTCCAGTGAGTCCTCACCCCTCCAAGCCACGACTCGTTGGAGGGGCCGAACGTGTTGTAGAGGAACCTCACCTCTCGCTTGCTACCGGTGACTTCTCCGGCGGCGTATGTCCCCGTATAGCGAATCTTACTGAGCAGCCGTCTGGCACTGCCTGGTGCGGCTTCCGTGTACTCGAAGCTCATGCCGTTCGCGTGCCGGTCGCGTACCGAGCTGAGCTCCCATGAAAGCGTGACGTTGCTCTGCCAGTTCGCCCGAGCGCCGTCCACATGGGTGCTGGTGCCAGTTTCACCGTCTTCCGAAAGATGAGAAGCAGGTAAGTCCTGACCTAGGACGGCCGAACCTCGCGACTCTGGGCTGCGGCCATATTCGAGAATCTGGCCAGACTTCGTGTAGACCTCAAACCAGACGGGTGCGCCTTCAGTTTGGGCACCATGAGCAACCACCTTCGAGAAGTTCGCCGAGTCGGTGCGATACTCGGAGCCAGCAGCCCCGTACTCGCCAGCGACGAGATGGAGCTTACGGTCGTCGAGACAGAACGAATCACTCGCATCAAAGCGAACGGTCTCGTTAATGCTGTGGGTAGCCAGCGTCTTACGGCAGCGCGTTACTGAGGAGCCGCCGCTCAGGGACCACCCAAAACCGAATGGCCCATCGTCCCCTCGGCTGTTGTAGTTGAGCGAGATGGACGGTTGAACGCCCATCCTGCCCTGCGGAACGTCCAGCGGAATTTGGTAGTGGAAGGCACCCTCTGAGACGCTCGCGATACCCGAAACTGCTCCGGCTTGATCACTCGGTTGCGGTGGCGGGTGCTCGTACCGTCGACTCTCGACCAACTGCTTGGCTGTA
The DNA here is from genome assembly GCA_903892415.1 of uncultured delta proteobacterium. GTDB lineage: Bacteria > Myxococcota_A > Polyangia > Polyangiales > Polyangiaceae > Xiheicaenibacterium. Next base: position 4,421 of record CAITIQ010000281.1, read on the forward strand.
ACAAGTGGCTCCGGTGGTTGTTGACAAGCCGGCCATTGCAAGAGCACGGCTCCGATCACCAATCGTCGCAAGATGGAACCTTGATTCATTCGGATCGCGCCTCCCCGAGTTTGGCCGAGCCACACTGGTACCAAGGTGAGCGTGTCGTTCGAGCAACAATTGCGTGGCTCAGCGCGGCCCGGGTTCCGGGACGCCGTGCTTGTGCCTAGCCTTCACGAATGATCGCGATGAGGCGTGCGCACTTCTGCTTGATGATTGCACTCGGTGGGGGTTGCGCTGACATCCCACAAGGCAACTGGCGACTCGTGGAGGAGGAAACCGACCGACTCGAGGAGTTTCGCTTCTGCGGCCAACTCAGCATCGAGGGGTCGAGCGCACGGCTCGTCGCAACGCTTCCCTACCCGTACGAGTATGCGTTCCCGGATCGGTACTGGGACGTGACGCTCGAGGGCAGCGCGACCGAGGCCGATGGAGTTGTGGAGTTGACGTGGAGTTGTATCTCGGCGGCCCCATCTCCGAAGAGTCCTAAGCCCGCGTCTGAGGAGCGTAAGGAGGAGGCCTGTGAGTTCTTCGATGGTTGGTGGCTTCGCTGCACGGTCGAAGGGGACCGTCTGAGTTGCCCTTCAGATTTCTTGGTTGGCGAGCCCAGTGACGCGAGCTGTGAGGACTGGCAGGTGGAGCCTTGAGCACGCGCACGGTTTTGGCAGCGTTACTTGCGCTCGCCGGTTGCAACGAGGGCCCCA
>CAITIQ010000282.1 GCA_903892415.1 uncultured delta proteobacterium
CACCCGGAGACGGTGCGCCCGTTTGCAGTCACCGTCTCTCTGACGAAGGTGAACTCTGTAATCCTTCACGTCGCAGCCCCGAACAAGGACGAGGCTGAGGCGCTTGTTCGTGACGCAGCGGCGGGGTTCGACATAGACGGACCGTTCACCCAGTACATCAAGACCGAAGCTGGCGTGAAAGAGTTCTACATGGGCTTCTGTGACTTCCAAGATGCCGATGTTGAAGTCGAAGCGGTGGAGCCGCTGGACCCCGACGACTCAATGCTCGACTTAACCGAGGCCGAGGGAACCTGATCGCCCACTATGACGCCGTTGCCCCGGTAATCCGGAGTGGCGGTATTCCCCAATCTGGCCGACAGCATTGAACGCCAACGAATTGGGTGGTGCTGTGGCCTGAACTTGGCGGCTACGGAGTATTGGAATGCAGACATTCTCAGGCGCAGCAATGGACCTTGACGAAGCGGCGATGAAGAGCGCCGCGTCCCAAAGCGCTGACGATCAGGCGGAGACCCTTGCTGACACCGAGACGCTCGCTGAGCTTATTGCGGAGTTCTGTCAGACGGGAACTGAGGAGGACGCGAAGTCACCCCTGCGGGTCGCGCACTTCGCGATGGATCTTTTCATCCACAAGCACGAGACTCGTCTGCGGCGATTGGAGATCGTGGGACAGCAGTGGCAGACGGCTGAGACCATGCGTGTGATCACCCTTGCGAGAACCATTCGCCGCAAGTTGTCAAAGCTGTACCCCAAATGCAGCACGATGGGCAACTAGCCCTCTCGCAGACCAATGTACAACCAGAGTGGTCGCGCTCTCCCGCGTTGAGCGAAACGCCAGGTGGTGCTTGTGCTTTGGGCGCGAAAGGGAGCGGTGTTGCGCTGGGCGTATGCGTGGAACGACGAGCGCCATTTCCGCTCTAGCCGATTCAACCTCTGACTAACCAAGGAGCCTCCAAATGAGCGATGACAAGACCGGTCCGACCCAGCCCATTCCCAATCCGAAACTGACCCTCAGCCGCAAGGAGGCAGCCGTCCTGCTCGGGATCAGCGAGAAACTCCTCTGGACGAAGACCAAAGCCAGTCGGATACCCCACATCCGAATCGGAGGCAGGGTGCTGTATCCGCGAGAGAATCTTGAGCGCTGGCTTGAAGATCAGGCCTCCAGGAGCGTTAAGTGAGCGGCACAAAGTCCCCCGGAGAGTCGTCATGGCGTCAGTTTTTAAGCGAAACGGTAAAGGCAACTACGTCATTCAGTTTTATGACTGGGACGGCGTGCGCAAAGAGCGGTCAACTCGCACCACGGACAAGCGTTCCGCTGAGCAGCTTGCCTCGAAGCTTGAGGCGGATGCGATGCTCCGCAGAAGCGGGATCATCGACCCCCGAGAGGAGCGGTTCGCCAAGCAGCGGGAGGTCCACCTCACGAAGCATCTTGAGGCCTACTTGGCTGACCGGCGGACCAAAGTGTCTGACGGCCACTGGAAGACGATCAAGAAGCAGTTGGAGCGGGTTATTGATGATTCGAAAGCGAGCAGGCTGATCGAACTAACCGACGAGCGGGTGGATGCCCACCTGCGCCGGCTGTTGCAGACGCCCGTGAAGCAGCTTCGACCGTCCGAAAGCAAGTTTCGATCCATCGGGACAACCACGGCCAACGGCGTCCGTTCCGCCGTCATCGCCTTTCTGAACTGGGCAGTACGAACGAAGCGCATTCCGTACAACCCCTGTGCCTCGCTCGAAAAGCTGGCGGAGACTGGTGCGAAGCGGGTCCGTCGTCGGTCGCTCACGCCTGAAGAACTGACTCGATTGGTCTCGTCGTCTGGTCCAAGAGGGGACGTTTACCTCGTGGCCGTTCTGACGGGGCTGCGAGTGAAGGAACTGACTTCGCTCACCTGGGGCCAGATCCATCTCGACGCGGCGGCGCTCTTGGTCCCGGCTCACATCAGCAAGTCGAAGCGAGACGACTGGATTGCCCTCCACCCCGAGGTCATCGCCACGTTCCGCCGCCTCAAGCCGAGCAACGCTGTCGGCTCAGATCAGGTCTTCCAGACAATCCCAACCACTCGAACTCTGTCGGCTGACTTGAAGAGAGCGGGCATCGATGAGTACGACGCAGAGGGCCGTCGAATCGACAGGCATGCCCTCCGAACGACGGCAGGTACGTTGCTGCTCCAAGCGGGCGGGTTGCTCCCTGAGGTCAAGCTCCAGATGCGGCATGCCAGCATCGAGACCACGCTCAAGCACTACGCCGACCTCGGACTTGCCGACCAGAAGCGCGCCGTAGCCAAACTCGGCCTCTTCCTTGGTACGGCGGCCACGAGCGACCTCAGAGCGACCGGGACTGATGGTCCTTCAACGGTCGGTCCGTCCTCTTCGACCGCACCGGAGGCCGTCCAGACGCCCCAGCACCGGCCCCAGCACTCCCAGCACTTCTTGCGACCAATCCTGACGACTGGAGACATGCCGCTGCCAAACTCCCTCTCGGAAGCGGAACTGGGCGAGCGCCTGAATTGTGCGAGTATTTACGAGGCTTTGCGAGTCCTGACGACTCGTGACCTGAAAGCGGGCGAGGAGGATCGAACTCCCG
>CAITIQ010000283.1 GCA_903892415.1 uncultured delta proteobacterium
CGCCCGCGCCGCCCGCGCCGTTAGCGGTTGTACCTCCGCCGGTTTCGTCAGCGCCTGTGGAGCATCCGAGAAGGACTAGAAGCAGCGCCGATGCGCCGAGGTGGCGAGGTTTTGAGCTGCAAGGCCAGCCGGAAAGCGGATGAGGTGCGGCGCTGCGCGACGATTTGACTTTGGCGAACGACATGGCGGCCCTTTCGTGGTGGTTCCGGGTGACCGACGGCGTGAAGTGCCCGTCGACTTGCAACGCCAGAGAGCAATCAGCATGCCCTTCCAGGGATGCCGATTTCTCGCGGTTTGTCACCATGCGACATGTCTCACGAGGCCGCGCGACATGTCTCGCGACAGCCGAAGCAATCCGAGGGCCCAGCACGCTTGCGCGCGGGTCTGCTAAGGTTGACGACCGTGACGAGGGCACCGGCGCCAGCGACCGAATCAACATTGGCTGTGCTCTCCGCTGGCTCCGTGATCGCCGACCGTTACGAGTTGCTCAACCGGCGAGGACGGGGCGGAATGGGCGAGGTTTGGTCCGCTCGAGATCTCACGACAGGGCGAGACGTCGCGGTCAAGGTCATGCTGTCTGTTGAGCGGCATGAGGTCGACCGCTTCGAGCGTGAGGTGCGCCTCCTCAGCCAGCTCCAGAACCACCACGTCACGCAGGTGGTTGGCACGGCTCGACTGGCTGACGGGCGGCGCTTGATGGCGATGGAGCTCCTCGAGGGTCGAACGCTTGGAGAAGCTCTCGGCGAGGGGTGCCTCTCGGTGCACAGCGCCGTCCGCCTAATCTTGCAGGCGATGGAGGGCCTGGCCGAAGCCCACGCCCTTGGGATCGTTCACCGCGATATCAAGCCCTCGAATCTTTTCGTGTGCGGTCCCATCGACGAGGCAACGGTCAAGCTCCTCGACTTCGGCATCTCGAAAGGCCCACGAAGTCTCCATGGCGAGGCCTCCACGCTGACGACCACGGGCGAAACCCTCGGCTCGCCGGGCTACCTGTCTCCCGAGCAGCTGCGGGATACGAAGCGAGTCGACACGCGGAGCGACATTTGGGCGCTCGGACTTTGCCTTCATCGCTGTGTGGCCGGACGTCCTGCTTTCGAGGCGGACAACGTCGGCGAGTACTTCGCGATGATCATGACCGAGTCGCCTACACCCTTGCGCCACCATCGACCCGACGTGCCCGCTGAGCTCGAGCGTATAATTCTGCGCTGCGCCGAGCGCGATCCCGCTCGACGTTATCCGGATCTCGCTGCCCTCGCCGAGGCGTTGCTTCAGTTTGCCCCCGGAGAGCGAGCTCGCTGCGAGCGGATACGAGGCTCGCTCGGGGCTGCAGCAGACACCACGGACCACTTCGTTTCTCAACTCGATGACGAAACCCAGCCAGCGACGGCGGCGAAGAGTTTGCCGCGCGCACCGTCGCGGACCGGTCGTACCAGAGCCATGCTCGCGGCGCTGGGCGCGTTAGCGGGCAGCCTGGTGGCTTGTTGGGTCCTCCTCTCTTTCAGTACCTCTCGGGCCCGAACCATGCTCTCACTCGCGTCGCTTACGGCGCCGGATCCTCGTGCCGAGCAACTCGTTACCGTTGCGAACCCACGAGAGGAGCCGTTGGCGTCGGCAGTCGTTGCTCCGCAACCACTCCCATCTACTTCTTCGAGGAGCGTCGTACTGCTTCCTCGTTCGGCGCCATCTCAGGGGAGTTCAAAACCAGCACCCGCTTTGCCAACGTCGGGCCTGAAGGGACCGATTGAGGTCGACCTGTGAGAGGGTGGTCGTGGGTACTCGTGGCGCTCTCGCTCTTCGCTGCCACGGCACTAGAGGCGGAGGTCAAGCTGGTCCACGCCCAGGACGCTCCTGTGGCGGCGGCGTCGACTCAAGACAGCGCTACGGAGCCTCTCCCGGGCGGGGTCGAGGCCAAGATCCGTGCGCGTGAGCTTCTAGACGAGGGGCTTCGCAGGCTGTCGGAGGTTGATCATCCAGGCGCGCTAGCGGCCTTCGTGGAAGCGCACCACCTCTATCCGAGTCCGAAGCTGCTTATCAATATCGGTACGACCCAACGCCACCTGGGCCGCAATGCCGATGCCGCAGCCAGCTACGAAGACTACCTTCGCCATCCGGAAGCAGAGCCGGCGCGAAGCGCGCAGTTGCAGAGGATTCTTCAGGAGATAGAGCTCGTCACGGGACGTGTCCAAATCGCGCTGTCTACACACGCTTCGCTGCGGCTCGATGGTCGACTGCTCGCCGCCCCGGGAGGGAAGGCAACCGTCAGAGTCGATCCCGGCGAGCATACGCTCGTCGCCCAAGCGCACGGGCGACCTCCTACCGTTCATATCGTGGAGGTTGAGGCGGGCGGTGTCGTGGCGGTCGAGCTGATCATTCCCGAGGACATCGATGAGTCGCCGCGCTTCGTGGTTGTGAAAGACACGTCCTGGATCAGGCCGGTGGTGGGCGGCAGCCTGCTTGGGTTGGGCGGGCTCGGCATCGCGCAAGGGATCCTCTTTGGCGTTCTCGCTGGGCATGCCAATCGAGAAGCGGCGCTGCATTGCTCGCAAAGTGAGGTAGCAGTGTGTGACGCGCGCGGAAGCGCTCTCGGCGTGGAGGTTGAGACGCGCGCCATGGTGTCGACTGTGAGCTTCGTCGCGGGAGGCGTTTTCGCGGCCGCGGGCGCCACGGTCCTCCTCGTCGATCTCGTTGCCGGGGCTGAACAAGCCGAATCCGTCGACGTCAGCCTCGGATCGGTGACGACCCTCACGGTGAGGTGGTAGCTGTGGACGACGACGGCACGATCACCGCCACGTCGAGGTCGCATCTCAGGCACCGAGGCGCCGAGGTGGAGCGCCCGAGTTGGTGGGCGCTCACGGTCGTCTTCCACCCGTCGCCCGAGGTGGTTGGTCGACGTCTGCTGTTGGTGAAGCCCACGCCTTGCGTGCTAGGGCGAGGTGACGGCGCTCTGGGGTACGCGGCACTGGATGATCCAGAGTTGTCCAGGAGACACCTCGAGGTCGCCGCCACCGCCGATGGAGTCGCGCTCAAAGATCTAGCCAGTCGCAACGGCACGTGGATGGATGGGCGCCGCATCTCCGAGCGTATCGCCCGTGCAGGCGAGCTCGTGACCATTGGCTGCATCGGTCTCCTCGTTCACCGAGCGCGCCGTGAACTGGTCGAGCCGAAGACCCCAATAGTTGTTGCCAGCCTCGCGATGGTGGAGCTCATTGAGCAGATCCACGACGCAGCTACGCGGGACCGGGCGGTGTTGATCGAAGGGGAGACCGGAGTTGGCAAGGAGCTGATTGCTCGGGAGATCCACGCCGCAAGTGGAAGAGGCGGTGCGTTTGTGGCGCTGAACTGCGCTGCGGTGGGCGAGGGCGTGCTCCTGAGCGAGCTCTTCGGCCACGTGCAGGGCGCTTTTTCTGGCGCGCTCCACCACAGACGTGGGATCGTGGCGGAGGCCGACGCAGGAACGCTCTTTCTCGACGAGATTGGAGATGCGTCTCCCGCGCTGCAGGCAGCCCTTCTTCGCTTGCTTGAGCAGCGGGAATACCGTCGGCTCGGGGAAGATCGGCTGCACACCTCCAGCGCTCGGGTCGTAGCGGCCACACACGTCGGGCTGGACGAAGCCATCGAGGCCGGTCGCTTTCGGCGTGACCTTCACAGCCGCCTGGCTCGATGGCATGTAGTCGTTCCTCCGTTGCGCGAGCGCCACGCGGACATCGTGCCTCTCGCGCGGAGGGTGCTGGCCGATCTGGAGGATCCGAGGCCCCTCATGCCCGACCTGGTCGAAGCTCTTCACCGTCACCATTGGCCCGCCAACATCCGCGAGCTCGCGGCCGTCATCGAGCAAGCCGCGGCCGAGTCGAAAGGAGAGGCCGTCGGGGTCACGCGCGGGGTGCGCTCGCGGCTCGAGGTCTCGATCGAATCCAGCAAGGGGAACTCAAAGTCCGGCGCACAGTCGCGCTCGGCTCGCCAGCGACCTTCGCGTGAAGAACTATTGGGTTCGGTCGAGCGTGCACATGGCAACTTGAGACAGGCCGCGAAGGACCTCGGGATAAGCCGCGCGACCCTCTACCGTTGGCTGGAGCCAGCTGGGGTTGAGCTGTCGGAGCTGCGCTCCAATGAGGACAAGAAGTGAAGGTGCTCATTGGACTCGAGTCTCTACTCGGAGCGTTCGCGCTCGTCATGGCCGGCTGCGCCCAGGTGCTCGAGATCCCGGAGCGCGAGGCAGCTCCCCATCTCGTGTGCGAGGCAGGCTCATGCCAATGCGAGCTCGACTGGGCGGACTGCAATGGCGACCTGTCGCGAGACGGCTGCGAAGTTACGCTTGAGGTTGATGCTGAGCACTGCGGGTCCTGCGGGCGTTCCTGCCTTGGAGGCGCTTGTCTTGACGGCCTGTGCCAGCCTATCGTGCTGACCCCCGAGCCCTTCGAAGTGGCGAGCCTAGCCCTCGACGCTTTCGATGACTCGGTGTTCTTCGCGACGTCGAACGAGATCCTGAGGGCGAGACTTACGGCCGGTACGTCGCCCAGCGTTGAGGTCGTGCATGAGCTTGAGCAGGAGGCTCTCACCATCGTGGTGTGGCAAGGAATGCCCCTATGGTCGGACGTCACGGGGATCCACAGCCCGTCGGGCACGCTGCTCGAGACACCAGCTGGTCAGCGCGTCGTCCTGATGCAGCTCGCAGGCGACGAACTCCGGTATGTGGTTAGCTCGGATGCGTCTCCAGCTCCTCCACACCATATCGGCCGCCTCGTGCTCGGTGGAACTGCCGCGCCAGAGGAGCTCGTGTCTTTGCCAGCGGTTCCGCTCGCGGTTGGAGCCAGCGACGACGATTTGTTTTGGCTCATGCCAATCTCGCCCGGGCAGGCGCTCTTCAGCCTTGAGGAGGGGTTTTTGTTCCCCATGATCGGCGCTAGTTCCAAGTTGATCGTCCCGAGGATCGTCGTCCTCCCCAACGTCGCGCTCTACTCTCATCTCAGCCTGGGTGGCTTCGAGCTCAGCCGTTTTTCCCCTGGATCGACGCCTCAGCCCGACCTCCGTTTCCCCACTCTTCGCAGCTTCGACCTGTTCGACGGTACGGTGTTCTTCAGCGACAAGAACGGCACCGTGGGCTCTCTCCCGCTCGCTGAAGACGCCCCGGATCCGGTTAGCCTGCTCGCTGTGGCGCAAGAAGCGCCTACCCACGTGCGGGGTACGTCGCTCGCCGTGTTCTGGTTCACCACAGAGTTGCTGGGGCCAAGCCCGAAGGCTTTGCGAGCGAGGGTGGTTGCCGTGGCCAGGCCCTGATGTCGCAGGAAGGCGAGCCAAGCAATCACGCAAGCCTGCCCGGATCGCTGTTCTGCTTCGGCTCAGTCATCGCGCATCGAGGTCCGCCGCGCGCTCTCATTCGAAGCGAGCGAAGAACGTCTCGGGCTGCGACATCATGTGGGCTGCCGAGAGCGAGGCGCCCCCGGCGCTGTACACGACGCCATCGAAAGTCGGCGCCTGATGGCAGTGCCCTCTCGTGAGAGGAAGCTCCTTCGGCAGGCTCTCGAATGCACCGATCGTCCCGTCGGCTTGGAAGGGTGCTCGCTGCACGCGGCCGATGAAGTCGCCCGTGTCACTCGTGCCCTCGAGACCGAACACCAGGTAGAGCGCTCCGTCGTGCGCGAAGGCAGCGTGGACCGCCAGCGTATTCGGCACTTGTCCGACGACCTTCCAGCTGCCGAGCGAGCCGTCGGCGCCGATCTCCGACCGCAGCACGTCGCTGAAGTTTTCGTCTTCGTAAGGGAAGGGGTCCCCGTCGAAACGGTTCAGCCCGGCGATGACGTAGAGCGCGTTGTCATGGGCGACGAGCGCGTGGTGGCTGCGGGGTTCGGGCAGCGGCGTGTCGAGCTCCCAGCTCCCAACGCCATTCTCGGTGAAGGTCGCCCGCTCGACGGACGCCTGGCTGGTTCCGTCGGCTTGGATACCGCCGACGACGTAGACGTGATCGTTGGCTGTGGCGAGGGCGACGTGAAAGCGCGGGGCGTTCAAGGTGGGACCCGCTTCGAAGCTGATGGAGCCATCGGCTTGAACGGCACCCAGATCTGTCTTTGCGCTGGGCCCACCGTTCGAGCGAATACCGCCGGCGATCAACACGCGAGACCCCGCTTGCGCTACGCCGGGGCCGAGCGTGACTAAGCTCCCGATGGTCTCGAAGTTGCCGAGGCTGCCGTCCTCGAGGATCGGCGCGCGCTCGATCTCCGGTACGACGGCCTCCATGTCCACGACGCCACCCAGGACGTAGAGATGAGGACCAGCTTCGGACGCTGCGATGAAGGTCGCGTGATGGTCGCGCGCGTGCGCGAGGCTCGGAGCTGCTTGCCAAGCACCGAGGGTCGTGACGCAGGCCCCACCTTCCTCGTGGCTGCCAGCGGGGCAACCACCACCACCGCCGCCGCCCAACTCAGCGCCGCCACTGCCGCCTTGCGACGTACCTCCCGCGGACTCGAGGCCATCATCACATGCGGTGGCAACCGCTATGAAACAGGCCCAAAAGGCCAACCCAACGTTCGATCGCATGGCGCCCGCTGAGCAGGAACCGCGCCAGCAAAATCGTGCGGTGAAACGGCTCGTCGCCTCGCACAGTTCGATAGACCGTAAAGAATCTGACGGCCGAGCGGCCGGAGCCGAACTCAGGGTGGGTTGCCGTCAGTGATTCACGCAGGATGGCGCATCGGCCGGCTTGAGGAAGCCAGCTTCGTCCAAGTCGAGCAGGCTCCTCAGCTCGGCGCCGCCGTACTCGACCACGCGGCGCAGTTCGCCGTTCTCGAGCTCGCTGACGACGAGGAAGTGGAGCGTCCCTGCCTTGCGAGAGGGCGCGATGCCGAGCATCGGCGCAACAAACGTCGCGCGCCGCTCCACAGCGCAGACGGCGATCGTGTCGTTGCCCAGGCACCCACTGACGGTGGTCTTGTCGGGGGCTATCCCGAGGCCCTGCGCGAGCTCCGGCGCGGTCCCGAACAGCGCCGGTGCGTCTTCGGCCAGGAGCTGGTTCGACACCAGGACCGGCTTTGCTCCCGGGGTGGCCGGGCCAACGATCCAACGTGAAAGCGTGGTTGCGGAAGTGGACGACGTCGTACCTACGAGGAGCTGCGGCGGTGTCGAAGGTGCAGCCGGCGGCTTGCGGTTGGGCACGCAATGACGATACCCAGCGCCCACTTGGCCGCTCTGCGTCGCACGGTCGAAGTAGAGCGTCTCCTTCGTGACCAGCCCTCCGTCGCTGAACTCGAGCACGCTCGCTCCGAGCACACCCCACAGGCCCGCCGGGTGCTCGCCGCGCACGCCCCACTCGACGACGGCACGTGAGCCCGACTCGATCGCGCGCAGCACGAACCTTTTGTCCGGCCCATCCAACATCGACTCGAGGTGGCTTTGGGCGCTCACCGGCTCGTCACCCCAGCTCAGCACCTGCGCGTTCGGCGCATAGCGCTTGGCTAGTTCACTCGGATCGCGCGACTCGGAGGCCCGTTCGAATTCCTCGATCCAGCCGCGGAAAGGAGCGGAAACCTCGGTGCGAGCGGCCGGCGCGCTTTCGCGGCTGGGCGCGGAGGCAACGGCCACAGGCTCTTTCGCCGAGGAGCCGCACGCGCTGAGGATGAGGGTGAGCGCGAGGTTACGAAGTGCTCGGGATGTCGTCGTCATCATCTTCCGCGTCGTCGTCATCATCTTCGCCGTCTTCCTCTTCGTCTTCCTCATCGTCGTCATCATCTTCCGCGTCGTCGTCACCGTCGTCGACGGTGAACCTTTCGGTGATACGCGATCGAACGCTGGATAGCTCCGGCTCGCGCAGCTTGGCGCTGAGGTGACTCGCGAGCTGCGTCACGGTGTCGACACTGTCGCTATCGAGCTCGATGCGCGCGCCCACAATCGCGAAGCGAAACTCGCCGCCGGAATTCCAATCCTTGAGCAGCTCGGCGAGCGCCGTAGAAAGGATGTGTGGTCCATGTGGCTCGTCGACGCCGGAGAGGACCGGCTTCAGCTGGTCGCGCTCGATGAGCAAGGTGAGGCCCTCGCGACCTGCCAAGGCCAGGGAGAAAGGCTCGACAGCGGCGGGCTCGAGAGCGAGCTCTCGCGCGTTGGCCGGCGGCGGCTCGATACGCGTGCCCTTGGTCTCGAGCACCGCAGCGCCCTCGAGCGAAACAGCGTCACGCCCTGCGAGTGCACCGCCGAGGCTACGCAGCGACGCGTCCTCGAGCTGGAGCGCGGTGGAACGCGCAGCCGAGACGTCGACTCCGGTGAGGCTGACGGCTGCGCCCGCGGTCACTCGCAGACCGGTGGTAGCTTCGGCCTCGACGCGCCCTTCAATGACGGTGAGGACGGCGTTCCCGTTGACGCTCACGCACGCGGCTTCTCCTTCGCCGTGCGCGCGAAAGCTCGTACCGCGCGTGCGCAGCTGGCGGCCCTGATCGAGGTGGAGCACGCCGGGGCTACCGCTCAGTCGACCTCCTTCGAAGCTGGCCTCTCCGGCTCCACGCAGCACCACCGCGGCTTTGCCCGCCCCAGTGACGTCGCAGTCGACGAGCTTCAGCCCGGCTCCGTCGTCGGCGAAGATCGCGCTCTCGCCGTCTCCTTGCACCTGACAATGGAGCAACGTCGTAGACGACGCGCCCATCAGCCAGACCGAAGGGTAGCTGGTCTTCGCGATGGTCAGCTTCGAGGCCACGAGCCGTGCTTGGTTTTGCACCACGACCGCGCAGCCGGTGCCACCTCCCAAGGCCATGCCCTCGACCGTCACCGCGCCCGAGACGATCCCGAGATCGTTGCCTGCGCTGCGCGTGATCGAACCACCATGCAGCGCGCACGCGGAGGAGGTGGTCATGAACAGCGCTCCGGAGGCCGCGCTCGCTTCGATCACCAGGTTCTGTGCGACGAGGCGTGCGCTCTGCAGCACGTCGACCCCGTTGCCTTTGGTCGCGCGGATCGAAACATCGACGATCTCACTGACCGAGCGATTGGCCAAGCTCAGGCCCGAGGCGCCGGCGCCCGCGATTTGCAGGCGCTCCACGAAGAGCTCCACGTCGTCCTTTGCGACGAGGCCCGCCCCTCCGGGCGAGTCCACGTGGCAGTCGATCAGCACGATCTTGGAGTCGGCCTCTGCGAGTACGCCGTGCACGCCGGCCCGTTCGATCCGGCAGCCGACCAGCACCAGGTCGGCTCTCGGTCCGGCGGCATAAGCGCCACAACGACTGGTCCTCATCACGCAATCGACGAGCCGCGCGTACGCCGAGCCGAGCCAAACGGCCTGCTTGGTCTCGCCGTCCTCGTCGCGCCCGGCCTCGAACTGGAAGCCCTGCACCAGCGAGTTGCTCTCGATCACGAGCGGCGCATCTTCATTGCAGCGGACGATGACCTCGCCCTCGGCGATCAACTCGACCGCTTCGCAAAGGTTGACGCTCTCTTCGTACACGCCTGCGAGCACGCGGATCCGACTCGGCTTCTCGAGCGCGTCGAGCGCCTCTCCGATGGTGGCGTAGGTACCTCCAGCGCTCGCCGGTCCTACGACGAACTCGGGTAGTACGTCGGGCACTGGTGCCGGGATGTCTCCCGAAAGATCGATATCAAAGGGGAGATCCCAGGCGCCGCCGGGCGCGATCAAGAGCTCCGTCAGCGCCTTGATGTCGTCCTCGCCCGCGCCCCAAATATCTTTGCCAGCGGCGTAGGAAAGGCCCACTTCACGCCATGAATTGAACTGAGCCTGCAGACCTCGTGCGGACTCGACGAGCAAGCTCCAAGCCTCTTCCAGCTCGAGCAGGTACGCGACGTAGGACCAGCCGGCGACACACGACGCGCGCACGAGATCCCAAGCGAGGTAGTCGTCGGCGGGCCGGCCTGTATCGGCTGCATAGTCGAAGCGGTGACCCTCCTTCAGCAGCCAACGGATCTGTTCTCGCGCCTCTCGAGGAGAGCGGACGCCCCAGAAGTCACGCAGGCGCAGGCTGCTGTACCAGGAGCACATCGGACGAGGCTCTCCGCCCACGCGCAGGTGGCTCGTTCGGTTGAGCTCCACGAGCACGGCCTGCGTCGCGAGTACCCAGCGCTGGGCTTCCGTGCGCGGGGGCGGCGGGCCACCGAACTTGCCCTCGCAATCAGCGCCTCCTGCGTCTTGTCCCTCTTCGCCGTCTGACGTCTGTGCCACGCGCGCAGGCTACACGAGCCTTCACGGTGACGGCGGGATCGCCTTCTCCATCGCGCACGCGCGTTGCTCTCCGGCTTGGCAGGCCTTGCCGAAGGCCTCGCGCGCCTTCTTTGGATCTTTCGCCGGCAGTCCCATGCCGTCACGGAGGGCGATGCCGTAATTCATGCAGCCGAGCGCCAAGCCTCCCTCGCAGGCTGCGGCGTAAAGCGAGAGCGCCTTCGGCAGGTCCTTGGTCACGCCGACGCCACGCTCGTAGGCCAGCGCGATCTCGTTGCACGCGCCGACGTTGTCTGGGCAAGCCTTCTCGAATAGCTCGCTGGCTCGCTTGGGATCACGCGGGCCCACCAGACCATCGCGCACCAGGACGCCGAGGTTCTTGCAAGACTCGGCCGAGCCTTTCTCGCACGCGGCCTCGAGCAGCGCCGCGCCCTTCTTTGCATCCTTCGTGACGCCCTGCCCGGTTGCGTGGGCGACCCCAAGCCCCCCGCAGGCGTTCTGTGACGGCTCCTTGGATGCGCAGCCCTTCTCGAACGCGGCGTTGGCGGCGGCGTAGTCCTTCTTCGGGGTCGCTGCGTTCATGTGCATCATGCCCACGAGGTAGCAGCCCTCAGCGAGCTCGAGCGAGCAGGCTTGCTCGAAGGCGGCGATGGCTAGCTCTGGCTTGCCGTCACGACGCAGCGACTTACCGAAGTTCGAGCAGCCGATGGCGTGCTTTCCTTTACAGGCTTTGTCGAAGAGCGCGGCCGCCTTGACTCGGTCGAGTGCGGCGCCTTCACCGTGGTCGTAGCCGACGCCCGCGTTAGTGCAGGACCCAGCGTCGCCGAAGTCACAGCCCTTGTTGTAGAGGGCCAACGCGGCCGCGTGATCGCCCGCCTTGTCCTTCGCGAGCCCTTGCCGGAAGCAAACCCCTGGGGTTGCGGCTGCGCAGACAGGCTCGGGCGCAGCAGCGGCCGTATCATCGGTGCAGAAGCTCGATAGCGAGCTGGAGTTGCGGCTCGCGGAGACGTTGCCTTTGCAAGACTGCGTTCCCTTCTTGGCCGTGAACGCAAAGCCGTCGCCTTCACGCGTGAGGACGATCTCGGTGTAGCCGTCGTCTTCCAAGCTCTTTCGCGCCGCGTTCTCGTTCGGCCCGCAGGCGGTGAGGCAAAGCAGAACCGCACCAAGCAGCGACACGTAGCGAGAGGCAATCGACATGCGCGCAGGGTAAGCTGTGGAGCGGCCAACGCGCCACCGGGTGTTTCGCTACAGGTCGGGGGCCGCGACGTAGACCCAACGGGCGAAGAAGGGCACGAGATCCTTGTTGCTGGCGAGTTCGAACGCGGAGCGAAGGTCCTCGCTGGTCGCGCCCTTGTTGGCTTGGCGCGCCACATAGCGACGCACGCCGTCCCAGAAGACAGCGTCTCCGAGCTCGCGGCGCAGCTTGTGGAGCACCAACGCTCCGCGCGAGTAGGTGATCGCGCGCGCTTGCAGCTCCGACTCCTTCACCGACGGTCGCGGCAACCCCGGCGGCGCGAGCGAGACAGCTGCGTCACGGCCCTGCTCGTGTGCACGCTGCGAGCGCGAGCGCCAAAGTTCGACCTCGCGATCGTAGGCTTTGCGTCCCCAACGCTCTTCTTTGATGGCAGCGACGAGGAAGGTCGCGAAGCCCTCGTTCAGCCAGAAGTCGGCGAAGTCTTTGCACGGGACGAGCCAGGCGAACCACTGGTGCGCGAGCTCGTGCGCGAACACCCAGTCCTCTTTTGGATCGGTGCGCACGTCGGCGAGCGACTGCGCTCCGATCAGCGCAAAGCCTGCTGCCTCCTGCGCCGCGTCGCCGTTCACGAACACCTGCGTGTATTCGGAGGACGGTAGCGGTGCGCCGGTCTTGGTCACGAGGAAGCGAAGCATCGGCGCGGTGAGCGCGAGGGCCCCCGCGAGATCGCTCCCTTTGGGACCAAGCGCGCGCAGCTTGACGCCATTGACGTCGAGCGTCGCTTCCTCGAACTCCCCAGCGGCGAAGGCAAACAGGAAGGGCGGGGAAGGGCGCTCGAGTTCGAAGCTGTGAACGCGACGCCCAGCGTCGGCAGGCATCGATGAAGTGGAGCGTCCGCTCGCGACCACCTTGTGCTGCTCCGGTGCGGCGATGCGAAGAGCGAGCGTCGCGCGCGCCGCTGGATCGAACTCCGTCGGCATCCAGGCCGCCGTGTCGTAGCCAGCCCAGACCTGAGCGTCGTTGGCGCGCGGCGTCTGCTCGCCGCTGTGGACGGTCCAGGCGAGGTTGACGCTGGTCTCGCTGCCCGGCACGAGCTCGCGACCGAGATCTAGGCACAGGACGCCGTCCCTTGCGACCTGTGCGACGTTCTTGCCCGCACTCTCGGCGCTGGAGATCTCGAGCGCGCGGGCGTCGAACGAGACCGTGGTCGTTCGTGCGCGGGCACGGAACCGAAGCGACCCTTTGCCCGAGATCGTTCGGCCATCGTCGTGGAGGTCGAGATCGATCGCGTGATGGAGCACCTCCACTCGGCTCTCGGGCCCGCACAGAAAGCCGTTGGCCGGGGTGGTGGCCTCGGTCGCGGTCGCCGCGGTTGCCGCGCTGGGCGAAGAAGCGAGGCTCGCGCGCGGAGTCTCTTGAGGCTTTCGTTCGGGCACGCTGCAGGCGACGGTGATGGCGAGCGCGGTCAGAAGGCAGGGGACGCGAACGACGTGCACTCGCCCCGCCCGCAACGTTCTGCTGCACTCTCCTCTCCGCATCGGGGGAGGGTCACATTTCCCGGGAGCGGAAACCATCCACTGAAAGTGGTCGGTGAGTGGGGCTGGCCAGACAAGGTTTGTCGGTGGCGCCGTTCATGCGAGCATCCTGGCTTGGTTTCGTCCCGCCTCGTCGCCGCCGTCCTCGGTGTGAGTACCGTGCTCAACGCGCGGGACGTCCTCGCCGCGCCGACGCCCGCTGATCAAGCGCTCGCAACCCAGCTCTTCAATCAGGGCCGAGCCGAGCTGGAGCGCGGTGAGGTGGCGAGCGCCTGCGCCAAGCTCGAAGAGAGCCAGCGGCTCGACCCGGGCGGAGGCACGCTCTTGAACGTCGCCAAGTGTCACGAGCAGCAGGGGCGAACGGCAACCGCGTGGACCGAGTTCACCGAGGCGCTCGCGATCGCCGAACGCGAAGGACGAAGCGAGCGGATAGCCTTCGCGACCGAGCGCATCGCTGTTTTGGGGCCGAAGCTGTCGCACGTGGTCGTGCGCGTCCCTCCTGAGTCGGACAACCCCAAGCTTTTAATCGTGCGCGATGGGACGCCCGTTGCGCGGGTGGCTTGGGGCACCGCGATGCCAATGGATCCAGGTCGGCATGTGGTGTCCGTCACGGCCGAGGGCTACCGGCCGTGGCAGGTGGAGATCGAGGTGGGCCCCGACGCCGATCGCGACGATATCCTCGTGCCTCCGCTCGAAGCACTTCCGCCGCCGCCCGTGATCGAGCTGCCGAAAGCTCCCGTAGAGCCCATACCTCGGCCGCCGGAGTTGCCGCCTGCTGCGCCTGCTGCGCTCCGGGTAGCGCCTGCCGTCCCTCCCTCGATGCCTCCCGGAAGAATCGCCGGTTGGACCGTCGCGAGCGTTGGCTTCACGGCGCTGGGCGCCGCGACCGTGTCGGGCATCGTGACGTTCGTGAAAGACGATGCGAGTGATGCGTTGTGCGAGCCGAGCTGCGATCAGGAGGGCTACGAGCTCAATCAAGAGGCCAAGCTCGCAGCCGACGTGAGCACCGGGCTCTTCATCGTTGGGGCTGTGGCGGCAGGCGTCGGCGTCACGTTCGTGATGCTCTCGCCGGAGGTTGGCGCGCCCACTCTTTCGCTGTCCCCGGGCGCGGGCGGCGGCACGCTGCGCGTCGCCTTCTGAACTTCGAGGCTTCTACTTTTGGCGGGCCAGCGGGTCGATCACGGCTTTGGCGCTGGGCTTCGTTCGCGCAGTCCCGGCCGGACGTAGCGGCGCGGAGGCTGCCGCAGAAGCCGAAGCCGGCGGTGCACCGATCGACGTCTGTGAAGTCGGCGAAGCGGGTCGAGCCACCTCGACACTCAGCGCGCTCTCCGCAGCTTCTTTGGTCGACGGAACGACGTCCGCCTCGATCGGCGCTGAGAGCTCTGCGGCGGATTTTTGGCTCGGCGGCGCTAGCAGCAGCCACGCGCCCAGAGTGAGGCCAGCGAGCGCGGCCGCGAAGGAAACAACCTTCCGCCATGGGCTTTTGCGTGGACCGCTGAGGAACGCGGTGATGGCCTGTGAAAGCTCACGGCCATCTTGGAAGCGATGCGCGGGGTTCTTGGCGAGGCAACGCATCACCAGCCGCTCCAGCGCGATTGGCACCTGGGGGTTCACGCGCGAGGGCAGGGCGGGCTGATCGCGGTCGATGGCGATGAAGACCTCCGCGGCCGAGACGCCGACGAAGGGGCGCTTGCCGGTAAGCATCTCGTAGAGGACGATGCCGAGCGCAAACACGTCTCCGGGCGGCCCAACGGCGTGGCCCTTCGCCTGCTCCGGCGACATGTAGCTCGGCGTTCCGAGCAATCCTCCGGCGCGCGTTGCCAGGTCGCTCTCGCCCGGCTCGGGCGCTGCGGGGCCGAGCTTGGCCAACCCGGGCGCGGCTCCTTGTGGATCACCATCGTCGATTGCAAGGGCCTCCCAGCGGCGGGCATAACGTTGTCGGCGAGCACCGCGGACGAGCTGACGAAGATCGTCTACCCGTCCGCCGCCCAGCTGGATCTCGGCGCGACGGACGACTCCGGTGAGGTCATGCTGATCAACTTGCCGGCGGGCAACACCGCGCTCACGGCCACCGTGAACTCGCTCTGCAAGGACAGCGGCACAATTTCACTTAGGGTGAGCAACGGCGGTCTCGGCCTCTCGGAGCTGCCTCCGACGCCTTGATGCCGTGGTTGGCTGCGACTCACGCTCGGCCTAGAAGTGCTCCGATCAGTGCAGCGCCGCACACGAGCGCGAGCGCGAGCGCGAGTACCGTCCGCAGCTTCCACGTGGCGGCGTGGCGCGCGGTAGGAGCGCGCACATCGATGCCCCAATGCTTCGCTAGGCGATGGAGTGAATCGACGTTGCCGCCGCGCAGCAGGTCCAAGACGGCACTCGGAGCGTTCGCGCGCTTGGCCTTCTCATAGCGCTGCTTGTCTTCCTCCGAGGTCTCGCGATCCAGCGTTGGCGGCCACTTATCATCGTTGTCAGTCTCTTCGGACGGACCAAAGAAGTAGGTCGACTCCCATGCTTGGGGCGTTCCCTTGGCGCTTTTCCAGTGCTGGTCCTCGCACACGAGGCGCCGCACGAGCTCGCCGCGCTCCCAGTGTTCGAGCACCTCGCAGCTCGCGTTCGTCTGCAGCATGAACGCAAGGACCGTCCCTTTGAGTTCCGCCGAGAGCGCCGCTGCAAAGCGCGGGGGCTCGATGCTCGCGAAGTTGACGTCCGCGTGGATGTACACCCAGGCCGCCTGCGGCCCGAGCATGGTGAGTCGATACTTCGGGGCGAGAACGGCAAAATCGCGCTCACCGACCTCGACGAAGGCACCGCACCAGGTGGACATCGGACGCCTACTTACAATAAGGCGGTGGCGTCTTGCTCGCCTTTTCGTCGACGGTTCGGTTGAGCCCGCGCACTCGCCTCAGTCGCCCCAAGCGACGCCGACGCGCTCGAGCGTCTGCGCGAGGGGGGCCGGGTCGGGCTCGATCGCCCGTCCGCCGTCGAGCCACTCGGGGGGCACGGTCAGCAAGACGGCCTTCTCCTCGGGCGTTAGGGTGCGCGGCCCGTTCACGAGATCGCGCGCGACTCGAGCGCAGACCTCAACGTGCTCGGGTAGCAGTGAGTGAACCTCCGCGTCGAACTGCCCGTCGAGAATCCCGAACCAGTCGTGCGTGTGCGACGAGTCCCGCGTGGTCACGAGCAGCGGCCCGCCTTCGAGCGCATAGAAGCCCGCCGTCGTGAGGTCCCCCATGCGCTGCGCGAGCCGTGTTGCGAGCGGTAGCAACGCTTCGGGGAGCGCGTCGAACCATTGCAGCGGTTGATAGTCCGCAGGGTCGACCCTTCCTCCTCGGGCCTCGCTGTTCGAGCTATCGTTCTCGAACACGAGCCCGACGACGCCGACGCGGTCCCACCCGACCAGCATCCTCTGACCGCAGCCATCGGAGTAGGAGAGCGCCCCTTCGTTGGGCCACGGCAAGAGACCCTCTTTGGCGAAGAGCACACCTCGGACTTCATCTCCATCTGGGAGAGCAACGGACGCGTAGTACTCGGACATGCTCACGACGAGGTGGAACGTCAGCATGTGGACCCGGAGCTCGAGGAGAGAGACGGCGGTCGAGATCATCGCCGACGTCTAGCATGCGGCCGGCTCCCGCGTGCCGCAAACCATGCCGAAACACGTGGCCTGATCACGAACTTACTTTGTGCTCGGCCAGGGTATCGTGAACTGACTGACGCAACCCCATGCGTCCGGATGATCAACGATGAGCAAAACGTACTTCACGAAGCAGCCCGAGCTCTTGGTGGCGATTCCAGCGGCGTTCGACAAGCAGGTGGTGGCGGCCACGCTCGCCGAGCTCGTGGCCTGGGATGGCCCATGGCCCTCGTTCACCGATGCGGCGAGCGTTCGCGTCGCCATCGATCATGTGCAGGACGACGAGCAGGCGAAGACCCTCCGCAAGTACACGGAGCGCTCGCCGTCGCTCCATATCGAGTTCCTGCGTGCGTTGCCGGCGAAGTTCTTCACGAGCAGCGTCGTCAACCAGTTCGACGCTGCGACGATGGCGTTCGCGCGGCTGCGTAAGCTCAAGCTCAAGTTTGCGGACTCGATCGCAGGCTTCGAACTGCGCGACGAACTCGCCCACCTCACCGATGCCGAGATCGATGCCTTCATCAAAGCCATGATCGCCGACGAGAAGCGGAGCGTGACGTTCTCCAGCGAGCCGGTCGCACGGCGGCTCGTCGCCCGTTTGAGCGAAGCCCATCTGACCGCTCTCTGGGCTCGGCTCACCGGAGACGATCTTCATTTTTTACGCGCTCTCTCCGACGCACAAGTGCACGCGTTGGTCGCCGGCGTAATAGCCGGGAAGTCGACAGCTCCACAGCTGATCTACATCGCGATCCAGCGAGGCATCCTGACGTTGGACTCACTCGCTGCCTATCTCCAGATCGTCGAGAACGATCGGTTCTCGCCCGACGCGTGGGCCCGAGATCCGCGGGGAGCATCGCCAGCGGACGAGGCAGCATCGCGACAGAGGTTTCACCGCAATGTCGTCGCTCTCGTCGAGCCTTTGCGCGCGTGGTTGAGCAAGAATGCTCCGAAGCGTCTGGGACCGTCGCTTTTGCGGAACGAGCAGATGATGTTGCTCGTCGCGGTCACGTGGAACCCCGAGGTCCAAACGCTCGCGAGCCCGCACTTCGCGGCGTCGGCGGCTGACTTGAAAGACCGGCAGCTCGAGACGGTGCGGGCGATCGTCAACGCGCTCATGGGCTCAGCGCACGAAGGTGCGGTGCTCGCTGCTCTCGACGGCGCCAAGGGCGGCGAGACGATGTCTGCCGTGATCGCTGAGGCGAGGAGCAAGCTTGCCGATAGCCGCGCGTTGCTCGCTGGCAGCGAGACCATCGGTTGGGGACACACGGATCATGAGCGGGCGCGCCAGCTGCTCGCGACCTTCAAGGACCCGGCGGCGGCGATCGCAGCCGGGCTCGTTTCCGACGACCCGGTCGCCGTGCTCAACGCTTGGACGGTTGACCCGCGCTCGCTCACGAGCGAGCAACACCTCGCGGCGCTCGCGCGGCTGGAGAAGCTTTACACGCCCGAGGCTCCCGACGGCGCCGCGCTGGAGCGGCTGATCGGTCACGGCGAGAGCCTTCCGCGCCGGTTCGATCGCGGCTTCACCGCCGCGCGGGAGACCGACCAGTCCGGCCGCGTCTGGAAGGCCGCCGGCGAGCTGTATCGCGGCTCCAACAATGCCCGCTTCAAGGACTGGCTCCGGCCGTATCTGGATGACCAGGACGCCTCGCTGGTCGAGCCCGTCGCGACCCAGCTCGCGCGCTTGATCGCCGAGTGCGCGAAGGAAGCGGAGCTGGCCGAGACGGTCGAACGCACGGTCATTGTCCGTACGGCCCGCGCGCCGGCGAAGACCACCGTGAACCGCATGTTTGGCGAGCCGATCGGCGTTGATGCGAAGCGCTGGCCGAAGAAGGGCAAGAAGAAGCTCGAACACGTGATCACGCTCGAGGCCTCGGTGCTGAGCGCGATCGCGCGCGCGTCGCTCGGCGAGGGCGTCGCGGCGATCGCGGTGTTCGTCGACAGCATCGACAAGGGCTTCGAGTCGGCGGCGATCGTATCGATTTCGTCCGCGCAGCTGCCCAAGGCGACCAAGGCGAAGGCGACGCCGGGTGAGGCGAGTCGCGAGCATGGCGTCGCGCTGGAGGCGATCAAGGTGCAAGTGCCCGAGCGCGTCTTCCAGGACGGCAAGAAGGCGGGCCCTCTGTTCGAGCTGCGGAAGTTGTTCGACCGCATGGAACTCGTGCCCGGTGACGGACCGCACTGGTTGCAGGAGCCCGAGGACGTCGACGACTTCCTGTTCGAGCTCGGTCACTCCTTTGCCCCGGAGCTAAACCTTGGCGACGCCGGCCGGATGTACGTGTTCGCGGACACGGCGCTTTATCAGTCCAAGTAACGACGCGTCAGAACGAAAAGGTGAGCGACATGCTCGGGCCCGCATAGATCTCTGCGGCTACGGTCTCGTACACGCCTCCCTCCGACTGCTCCAAGCGCGAGTAACCAGCGCGGAACAGCTCGACGGCGGTGCGGATGCCGAACAAGTTCGTGGGCCGGAGGTGGAGCCCCACTCCGAAATGTGCGCTCACGCTGAGCTGCTCCCAATAGGGCCCAAATTGCGCGTTGATGCGCGGCGTGATCGAGCCACCGATCTCTACCTTCGGTAGAATCGGCACGTCGAGTCGCAGCGCGGCCGAGCCCCCGACGCTCCATGCGGTCGTGCGAACGTCTTCTTGTTCGGCCGCCGTTTGGTAGACCGAGCCCTCGAGCCCAAACGCGATCCACAGCGGTCCGGCGATGCGCGGGCCCCCGCTGACGCTCACGCTCGGGACGAGCCCGCCCAGCGAACCCGCGCTGCCAACTCCCGCGCTCAACGTCGCCATCGAGGCGCCGGCGTTCACGCGAAAAACCTGCGCGTCGCGCTCGGCGGCCTCCCGCGCTTCGAGCTCCTTCGACGCTTGCGCGTCCTCCTGCTTGGTTTCCGCGTCCTCCGCGAAGATCTCGAACTCCGCGCACACGCTCACGCCCCCGACACACACGAATGCGAGCCAACGATTCATTGATGTCCCTCCAGTTGCCGAGTGGAACCGCAGGCGACGCGCGCCGATTCCGAGGCAGCGGCTGTTTGCCACAATGTCGAAGGGCGCGCTCGAGACCGCGTCTCCGCGCAGCATTGGCGGGAGGCTCTATCCGGCTTGCTTGGGCGTAGGCCGAGCAAGCTGCTCGGAGTGCCTCACATCGGGTCGGCGACCGCGAAGGTGAGGTCCTTCGTAAGGCCCAAGGTGGTGACACGGAGCTTGAGCTCGCCTGCCTCGACGGGGCGAAGGCTCCACGCCACAAAGCCCGAAGCCGAAAACAGGTAAGGGTTGATTTCCGCGGAGCCCGCGAGCAGCTCCAAATCCGCCGGCCCGTGGAAGTAGAGATAGTCTCCGGAGGCAGTGAGCGGCGCTGCGCCGAATAGGTATTCGCGCCCAGACTCGAGCTCAGTGACCTCTTCAGCGGTTGCGGGGTCGAGCGCCGCGGTCTCAATGTCTTCGGCGCGCGCGACGCTCAGGTCGTATGTTGCCACCTCCTCCCCAGCGAGCGAAACGGCCAGCGATGCGTCTCCGACGGTCTCCGACGAGCGAACGCGAAGGTTCACGACGAAGGGAAGGCTGGAGTTCGAGTCATTGGGGCCACATTGCACCGCACCGACGTGCGTGACCTCCAGCGCCCCTGATGCCTGAACCTGCAACAAGCTCGGTCGCTCGTTGAAGGTTAGGGTGTACTCCGCTTCGGAGGAGATCGGCACCGGCGCGTGGGGGCTGTTCCTAATGCCGTTGAGCATGACGCCGTTACTGCTGCCGAGGGCGCTTTCTCCGCCTTCTCCGCCTCCGCCAGAGAAGCCGCCATAGCCACCGGACGACTCATACGGGACGAGGGCGCCGCTCTCGAATTCGCACGCGAGCTCGTCGAAGAGGGGGTCAACGTCGATGTCGATGTCGTCGAGGTTGCAGGCCGCAATGGGGGCGGTGAGAGCGCAAGTGAGGGCGAAGATAAGGCGAGCGTCGGTTCGCATACCGGCGCCTAAAGCAATTCGCTTGCCACCTTATAGTCGCTTCAATCCGAGGTCCGCTGGCCGAATGGGTATGGCAAGGGTGTCACAACGCACGCGCTCCGAAGCGTGATGGCTTGCGGCTAGGTCCGCGCGATGAAGTGCAGCGCGCACGCATGAAGCGAGGAAACAATGTCGAAGGCGCGTTCGAGGCCGCGCCTCCGCGCAGTATTCAGTTGCTGGCAGGAGGCGTCAGCTTGCTTTGCCGAACAGCACCGGGCTGCACCGTCAACTCCAGGCGGTCGAGCGGGTACTTCTGCGCGCGCAATCGCGCGAGGATCCCCTCGTACACGTCCGCGGCCATGGTCGGGCTGCGGCTCAAGATCCAAAGGTAGTCACGCCCAGGGCTACCAACGACCGCGTACGAATAATCCGGCGCGAGATCGATGATCCAGTAGTCGCCCCAGAACGGCCTGAAGAACGTCACCTCGAGCTTCGCGTTGGTCTTGTCGTCGAGGACGCGAGCTCTGCCATCAGCGCGCTCCACCTCACCGTCGAGCGCCTCGAGATAGCAGCGGTTGGTCACATCAATTTCGCCGTCTTCTCGCTTGTCATAGGTGGCCGTGGTGCCGGTGCATCCAGCCTGAAACCATTGCGGGAACTTGGCGATCTCGTACCAGGTGCCGAGATAGCGGCTGAGATCGACCTTGGGAACCGTCTTGAGCGGAGGCAGTCCGAGCCGGTCAGTGGTGCTGGTCGTCGCGCAGCCCGAGAGGCCAGCGAGGAGCAGCAGGCCGCCAAGGGCCTTGAGGTGGATCGTCATTGACGGAGTGTATGCCTGCGCTGGGCGAGGCGCTCGGATGACCGATGCACGTGGGCTTTCCCTCCTCACGAGTATTGTGCCATCGCTAAGCCGATGTGGGCGGCAATCGCGACTACGTTTGGCGTCGGGTACGCGGCCCTGGTCGTGGCGGCCGTTGCCAATTCTCTCTCGCTCCGGTGGCGGGGCCCAACGTTGACGGGAGCAGAGCTGATCCGGATGCTTGGCGTGTGCGCGCCGCTCTCGTTGCTCGTCGCGGTGCCGGCGGCGCTGACGGGCTGGGCGTTTGCGGAGGCTGCGTTCGCGTTCACTCCGGCACTGGGCGTTGGGGTGGGGATCGTCGGGGCCATGACGGCCGCGCTGCGACGCGCTGGGTCGAACAACCACCTCGCAGCTCGGCTCGTAAATTCAGCGACGCGACCGGGCGCGCTGCTGGAGGTCGACAACGCCATCGGTGTGCAGGTCAAGTCACCGCGGAAGGGAGCAACCCTGCTTCCGGTCGGTGCCGCGCTCCTTCATATCGGCGAGTTCGCCCGCGCCGCGAGAGCATACGACTTGGTCTGGGCTGGGGGGCTCAACTCGCCCGCCATCACGATAGCGGCCAACAACCACGCCGTCGCACGGATGAACCTCGGTGATCGTGCTGGCGCCGGCCGAGTGCTCGCTAGGGCCCCCAGCGAGATCGACGACCCTCTGACGCGCGCGTTTTTCAACGGCACGCGTGCGCTGCTGGTAGCGCTGGAGGGCGAACATACGCTCGCGCTGGAGCTCGCCTCGGAGGTCGAGGAGCTCGGCTTCCAAGAGCTATCGTCGACGCTGCTCGAAGTCCGCTTGGTCGCTTTCGCCGGACGCGGCGAAAGCGATGAAGCCTGGGACCTCCTCGCGCGTGGTGTCGACACTTACGGACGCCAATTCTTGGAGTCGGTCTCACGCAAAGGCGGACCCGCGGCGGAGCTCGCCTCGCGACTATTGGACGGGATGCCCTCGCCGTATCGCTGACGGCGTGCAGCTGGATATCGTCCGTGGTAGCGGAAGCGCCATGGCCGGGGACACCTTCGTCCAACCACCTCAAGGGTGGGTTGTAGCGGGCTGCGCTTCCATCGTGCTCGTTGTGCCGGTGATTGGCGCCGCGCTAGCGCTCTCCGACGTGCCCTTGGTCGCGGTTCCGTTGTGCTCCGCATTTCTGCTGCTGCCTCTATCGCTCTACCTCCGAGGCAACGAAGAGCTTCGGTTGGACCTCGAAAGCGAGAAGCTCAGCCTCACTCGCACTCGGATTCTATTCGGCGCGCGGCTCTCCTCGAAGGTTGAGTGGGAGATTCCGAACTCGAATCTGAACTCCGCGATGGAGGTCCGCACGCGGAAGCCGGCCGGCACGGATTGGAAGACCGAGCTTCATCTGCCCGATGGCCGCATCATCGACGCGCACACACTCGGTGGCAGCGAGAACAAGCACAGCACCTACAATCAATTTGTGCGCGTGCTGGAGCAACGGCTGGGGCCCGCCTTCGAGCGTGAGAACAGGGAGGAGTCGACCTGACTCGATCCATGCGCCGCAGGGAAGAATGCCGGGACTACGACCGTTGAGCTCGATGCCTCAAGGCATCGCACCAAGTGGACCTGCATCGCTCACTGGCAGTAGGGCTTTGGCTCCTTCTTCCCTTTTTCGTCCACGGTGAAGGGCGGATTGCAATCCCGCTCACGAACTGGCACCGGGCTGTACGGAGGTATGTTGCGATAGGCGGGTTCGTGCTGTGAGCTGGGTCCAGCGCCGGTCGCGGTGGTCGTCGAGGCGGCGGCGGAGCTGGCCGAGCCGGCCGAGTCGGTTTGCGGGCCTGCTTGATCCCCGCAGCCCGCGTTGGTGACGACCGACGCGCCAAGGAATAGCGCGGCCGCGCGCGAGGTTGCAGGGGTGGCGCCGCGAGCCTTGCAGACGTCAAAGCCTTCCGGCGTCGCCGTCAAACAGAAGGGACAGACCCCTTCGTCATTCCGGATGTGGCGATCGCACGACGGACAGGGGCGAAAACACGGCATAGGCGCTCGTCAGCCTACGCCACGGTGGTCGACCGTGGGAACAGACGTCGACTCCTCCACGATGACGAAACGCCCACGATCGAAGGGGGTCCCCGGCGCGGATTCGACGCGTTCGACGCGCTCTCTCTTTCCGACGCGCGCGAGTTCGAGGGCGCGGTGATGGCAGTACGGGTTGTTGCCGGCCCGACCGAAGAGCGAGTCGCTCATCCAGGTGCAGCCTCCGCGACAGACGTCGGCGTAGTAGCAGGTGGCGCAGAACCCCCAGAGCTCGCTCGCGGTGCGGTCGCGCATATGTCGCAGTGGTCGCGCTCGCTCCCAGATCGCGCGCAGCGGCGCGTGGCGGATCGTGCCGCCCGACCACGCGCGCGTCGCCAGGCTCGGACAACCTTTGATCGTACCGTCGGACTCGATGCCGAGCGTCAGGATGCCTGCACCGCAGCTGCCGCCGTACCCCGCTTCGGTGCCTTCGCGCAGCAACTTTTCGTAGGGACCAAAGTAGCCAACGTTGTTTCCGCCCACCAGGTCGACGCTCAGCTCGGCGGCGCATTGCTTGAGCTCGGCGAGCAGCGGGAACACCTCGAGCAGTTGGAACGGTTGAAGCAAGAGTTCGGGATCGTCAGCGGCGCGCCCCATCGGCACGGTGAAGGTCAGCTGCCAACTGCGCGCGCCTGCTGCTGCGATACGCTCGAGCGTGGCGTGGAGACTCCTCCAGGTCAGACTGTTGATCTGCGTATTGACGCCGAAGGGAACGCCCGCCGCTCGAAGGTTCGTCATCGCCTCGAGCGCTGCGCGATGGGAGCCGGCCAGCGCGCGCAGGCGGTCGTGGCTGCTCTCGTCGCCGTCGATCGAAACGCTGGCCGAAGCGAGCCCGGCCGAACGTGCGGCCTGCGCGCGTTCGCGTGTAAGCGCCCGCCCCCCCGTAACCATGGTCGGCTGCATGCCACGAGCGCGAATGGCCCCGATGATGTCGAGCCAATCTTCCCGCAGGTAGACCTCTCCTCCGATCAGCGCGACCTCGCGCACGCCGAGTTCGGCCAAGTCCTCGACCAGCGAGAGACACTCGTCCGTCGAGAGCTCACCGTCCCTCGGCTTGCCCGCACGCGAGCCACAATGATGGCAGGCGAGATCGCAGCGCAGCGTGATCTCCCAAACCGCGATGAAGGGACGTACCGCGCCATCCCGCGGGCGAGGTGCCTCTAGCGCTGGTACTGTGTGCGCTGCAAGCAAGGGAAGGGAGCGTCTCATCGCAGGGCCTGTCCAGCGTAGCGAGATGGGCCTCCCGCACAACGGCCTCCGCGCAGGCTAGCGCACGCTGAAAGCCTGCCTCAGATCACAAGCGAAGGGGTTTCCGCGAAGGCAGGCCGCCTTCGCGAGACCGCTGCGGGCTGCGGCCTCTGGCGGCTGCGCGGTGAGCAAGCGCGTGCAGGCGTCTTCGTCTCCGCCACTGCAGCCCAGGTCGAAGAACTCGAGGGAGCGCGGATCCTTGCGGGCGTCGCGCGAAATAGGCAGGAAACGCCTTTTGATGTCGTAGGAAGGCTTGCCTGGCTGCGCGGCGTCGAACTGGAACTGGAGCGCGACACACACGTCGCTCATCAGCCCGCCGGCGACGGTGCAGCTGCGCGCGTCACCGTCTCGACAGCGACCGACGGCGGCCTCCGTCGCTTGCGCGCGCAGACCCTGCTCCGAAACAATCATGGCGCAGCGTCGAGAGTTTGCGTCCTCGCCGATGAGGTGGTCGGCAGGCAGCGGCCCGTACTCGATTCGTAGGGTCGCGCACGCTGCCAGCGCGTCGGTCACACGCTGGTCGCCCTTCAGCGTTGGAGCCGTCATTCCTTTGGGGCGTGCGACCCGAAGGCGTACATGCCCATCCTCGTCCTCGACGAAGGCGACGACTGGCTCTCCGCCCGGCCCGACGTCGACTGCCGCCGAGCTCACCCGCTCCGCGAGCCGCAACACAGTCTCCTCTCCGGTGTCGGGCGTGCAGCGGACGAGCGTCAGTGGCAAAGGCTCCGCCGCCGACACGTCATCCAACCCCTCGCCGAGCACGAGCGCCGTGATCGCCGTGCGGAGTTCGGCTGTCTTCTGCTCGACTAGATGCGCGTTGGAGAGGCGTTTGCCTTGGAGGGATGGACAGCGTGGGTCCGCTACCTTAGCGCGTGGTGGCAGGGTCGGCGCCTCATCGAGCTTCACCAACTGCCCGTCCTCCTTCAGCAGTACGCCCCACCCGTAGACGCATCCGACGGTGAACGGAGCCCGACCTCCAATCAGCTCTCCGCCTCGGCAGATTCCAAGGAAGGGAAAGTGGACATGAACGCGGTCTTCGCCCTGCGTCGCGACAGCGAGACCTGGCTGGCGCAGCGAGAAGGTCAGGTCGTTGAACACGACATCGAAGACGTCCCCGCGGGCGCGGAGCGCGACGACCTCAAGGCTCGCGTCGCCCTCGGTCTCGAACCAGGTTGCCAGCGACCAAGCTGTCACCGGAACGACGACTGGACTTGGAGCCGCGGCCGGGGAAGGGGAGACACAGCCGATCAAGGCGGCGTACGCGAAACTCCGATACGTCACGCGTTGCACTGCGCAGCCCTAACAGAGCGGGCAGGTCGTCGCAACGCGGGCCTGCTATTCGCGCCGCTACATGCGCTCGGCGCCCCTCGGGTCCTGACGGCATGCCCTCACAATCGCCACGATCGACGTAAGGTTTCGCCCGCGCCCGAGACTAACGGGGGCATGGTTGATGGAGTGCCCTTGGAGCCGAGAGCGAGAGCAGACTTATCGGAGGCGCCCTCAGAGGCCGCGTTCGCCGAGTTGATGGCCCGCCACGGCCCTGGTCTGGCGCGGGTAGCGCGGGCGTATTCGCGCACGGAAGCTGACGACCTGCTTCAGGAGATCACCCTCGCGATCTGGCAGGCGCTGCCGGGGTTTCGCCAGGCTTGTTCGGAGCGGACGTTCGTTTTCCGCGTCGCTCACAACCGCGCCTGGACCTTCTCCGAGCGGCGGCGCGCACGACCAACGCACGAGCTCGACGAGTCGATCCCCGGCCCTGGCGACCCGGAAACTTCGCTCGCCGAGGCCCGGCGCCGTGACGCGCTTTGGGACGGCATCCGTTCGCTGGCACCGCCGGCGCGCATGGTGCTCACGTTGGCGCTCGAGGGGCTCAGCCATGAGGAGATCGGCGAGGTGCTCGGGGTATCGGCAGGGAGCGTTGCGGTGCGGCTCAGTCGCGCGCGGGCGCAGTTGCGAGAGTGGATGCAAGGAGGTTCGCGATGAAGCTCGAGGATGAGTGGGCCCAGTGGGAGAGTGACTTTCGGTCGCCACCGCGCCGCACGATTGACGCGGCGGTGCTCGACGGTCTGATCAAGAAGAGCCGCCGCAAAACGATGCTCGCGCGCGTCGCTCAGTTCGGCAGCCCGATCTTCGGTCTTGTGGCGTTCGGGGTGCTTGTAACGCGTACGCCCGCACTTTGGCCGTTTGCGTCGCTGTGCATGGCAGGGTTCTTCGCCATGCTGCTCTACGCGACGCACGTTCAAGGCCGCGCCGCAGCGCAGTCGCCGACGGTCGCCGGCTACGTAGCGCTCGAACTCGACCGCAAGCGGCTCGAGCTGAAGATCCATAAGGTTGGCGTCCTGTTTCAGGGCCTGTTCACGGTCGCATTCGGATTGTGGCTGCCGTACTTTTTGATGACGACGCGTGAAGCTCAAGTGGCGAATCTGCCGTGGCTCGTCGCGCGGCTCGTGTTCGCAGCCGTCGCATTGCCCGCGGTGTGGCTCTATCTGCAGCACAAGGGGACGAAGCTCGAGGCCGAGGTGAAGAAGCTCGAGGCGCTCCAGGGAGATCTCGTGGAGGTGCGAACTCCGGAGGCGACGAAGTCGGAGTCCGACCTCGGCTAGCGAGTCAGATGAGGAGCCAGCGGCTTTTCAGTGCGCAATCTGCCGCAGGTAGACGGCGCCGCTGTCTCTCTCTCCGTTGTTCGACTGGTCGCCGTTGACGCCCTGGGCCTTGCTGGCTTCGCCCACCGCCCCGACGGCAAGCGTGGTTTTGTCGAGCGCCAGGGTGTAGCCGAATTTGGCGCCCTCGTTGGTGTTCGTGGCCTTCAGGTACGCCCGTTGCGTCCACCCGGCGGGGCCTCGAACAAACAGGTAGACCGCCCCGCTCTCGTTCGCCGCGTTGTTCCCTTGGTCGCCGTTCACGCCTTGGGCGCTGCTGCCTTCGTCGGGGGCTCCCACCGCCAGCGTGTCCCCTTCGAGCGCCACCGAAGAGCCGAAGGCGTCATCCGCCTCGGTGTTCGACGCCTTGAGGTAGGCCTGCTGCGTCCAGCCGGCAGCGGTTCGAACGAACACGTAGACGGCCCCGCTCAGGAGGGCGGCACTGTTCGCTTGGTCGCCGTTTACACCCCGGGCCGCGCTGCTCTCCCGTGGCGCGCCCACCGCGAGCGTGTCCGCGTCGAGCGACAAGCACTCGCCGA
The DNA here is from genome assembly GCA_903892415.1 of uncultured delta proteobacterium. Classification (GTDB taxonomy): domain Bacteria; phylum Myxococcota_A; class Polyangia; order Polyangiales; family Polyangiaceae; genus Xiheicaenibacterium. The sequence continues at coordinate 27,765 of CAITIQ010000283.1, forward strand.
ACCCGCCGGTCTCGTTCGACGCCTTGAGGTAGGCCTGCTGCGCCCAGCCGGCGTCAGATCGAACAAACACGTAGACTGCGCCGCTGAGGCTCCGGGCGTTGTTCGTTTGGTCGCCGTTCACTCCCCGCGCGGCGCTTGCTTCATCCCGCGCGCCGACCGCCAGCGTGGTCCCTTCGAGCGCCAGCGAATGACCGAACTCGTCGCCATTGTCGGTGTTCGACGCCTTCAAGTAGGCCTCCTGCGTCCAAACCGACCCGCTGCGTGCAAACACGTAGACGGCGCCGCTGCCCTTCGCTGCGTTGTTCGTTTGGTCGCCGTTTACTCCACGTGCGGCGCTTGCTTCACCCGGCGCGCCGACCGCGAG
>CAITIQ010000284.1 GCA_903892415.1 uncultured delta proteobacterium
GGCGCCGACGTCCGACTCATCCAGGAGATCTTGGGCCACGCCGAGCTGAGCACGACCGCGATCTACACGCGCGTTTCCGTCCGCCATCTCAAGCGCGTCCACGACGCAACGCACCCCGGTGCGAAAGAGAATCGCGGCGCGATTGTCGCTGAGGAGCTGACCGACGACGAGCTCGAGGAGCGGCCGTCGCTTGCACGAGGCGCCCCGAGCGAGAGCGAGTTGCTGCTTCTTTCCTTAGCCGCTGAAGCCGCTGACGAAGATCCGGGGCTCGCCTCGTGAGCACTCGCACGTGCTACGCTGACAGCACCATGCAGGCCCTCAAAGCACGCGTCCGCAACGGTCGACTTGTCCTCGATGAGCCGACGAATCTGCCCGAAGGCGCAGAGGTCGAGCTCATGTCGGACGACCTGGACGACGAGGAACGCGCCGAACTCAATCGGTCCCTCGTCGAAGCAATCCGTGAGATGCACGCCGGCGACACGCTTGATGGGCCGACGTTCATGGCGAGTCTTCGAGCCTCGAAGTGAAGTTTCGGATCTCCCGAGCCGCGAGCCGCGACATGGCTCGCGCATCGTCATGGTGGAGAGAGAATCGACCGAGCTCTCCCGATCTGTTGATGAACGAGCTTGATGCTGCGATCGCGCAGGCGGCAGCGCTGCCGGGAAGCGGCGTCCTTTACAGTGTCTTGGAGGGGGAGACCGTGCGTCGTCTCAACACGAGAACGAGCAAGAAGTTTCTCTACTACGCGGTGAGTGATGGCGTGGTGGTGGTGCTTCGCGTCACCGGCACGGCCCAAGAGGAACAACCTCGGTTCGACAAGAAGACGTCGCTCTCGTAGCGGCCACGGTTTGATAGGCTGACCTCGCGATGGAGGCGGCGCTCAGCGACACAAGAAGGGCCCCGCGGCGACCTGCCGCGAAGCGGCCCTTCACTGCGTCTGCGACCTCCGAGAGCGCCCCTTCCCGGCCCTTCCCCAGGCCCTTCGCCATCACGCCCGGCCGCCGTCACGGAACCCGCCGAGGCGCGCCAGCCTCACCGCGAATCGGACTCCTCGCCCGCGGACGCAACCGCCGCGGAGCTCGTCAGCGCCTGCACAAATGCTCCACGCTCTTGTCGCTGTACTCCACATCTACGATCCATCGCCATCCATCTCCGCGCGGTGGAGATGCGTGTTTTAAGCGTCAAAACTCGCGTCTGGAAATACTTTACGAAGAGTACTCCCCGTACGGGAGCAGCGCCTACCGGTCGAGCCGCAGCGGGGTGGACGTTAGCGCACGGCGGTATCGCTACGTCGGGCTCGAGAGGGATAGTGAAACGGGCCTGGATTCGATGGGGGCGCGGTACTACGCCGCTTGGCTCGGGCGGTGGACGAGTGCGGATCCGTTGGGCGTAGGGGCGGATGGGCCGGGGATATACAACTACACTCGCGGGTCTCCGGTTGTACTGAAGGACCCGGGCGGGATGGAGGTGCCGAAGAAGCCGGTCATCAATGACATTGATCGTGAGGTCGGCGGATTCATAAGCGGGACCTTCGACCTCGGTTTGGGCGGTGCGGCCGGCGCGGTCATTGGCAAAGTCTTGCCCGATGAACGACAGCAAAAGCTTGCGACGGGTGCGGGGAAGCAGCTTGGGAATCGTGGTGAGGGGTTAAAGAAACTCGTTGAGGCTGGTCATCCGCTATCCGGAATGGATGTTCTGGATAGATTGGGGGTAGTCGGCTCCGCAATTGTCGGTGGCGCGGGCGCCGGGTTCGGTCTGGGTTGGTCCCTCGTCGAGAACTCCAAGGGCACAGCCAACGCGGAGAACGATGAGGAGCGAGGCTTTTTTGGAACGGGGGCCCTGCTCGACTTGGCCGACGCGATCGCAGCCATTGCGGGCGTAGCACGTGGAGGCGGTGGCCCCAAGACGTTGGCAGAGCACCTCGACGACCCTCTTGGGGTCGGAAAGTGGGCTGACGATCTCGACTTCGGAAAGGACCCCGACTTCGGACTGAAGCCGAAGTTTGAGATCCCGGAGCCGACAAAACCCCCGGCTTTGCCAGCCGGGCCCGGCAAAACTCTTATCAAAAACAAGTTTGAGCCTCACGAGGCGGCGTTTGCTGAAGAGATTCTCGAGCACCGCGGAGGAACAATCGTCGGGCCGTTGAAGAAGAGCCAACCCGGGATTGATGGCACGATCGATGGCAGGCCGATGAGCCTGAAGGAAACTCAGGGTGGATTGGGCGCGGTACTGCGGCACGCGAGCCAAGCAGAAGCGAAAGCGAGAAAGGCAGGTGTTTCGGACGTCGAGGTGTTCATTAAGGCACCGAACGTGAGTACTCAGAGCCTACTTGATTTTGGTAATAGTGGTCCCCTGGGACAGATTCCGAGCCAAGGAACCGTCAGTGCAATCAATGTTCTCACGGCGAATGGGTGGGTGCGTTTTGTGGCGAGGATGTAATGAGCGTTGAACTAGAGATTCGTTTGAGAGACTCCGCGCTTGATCTCGCGCGCTTTGTTGACTGCGTTTCTGCAGCGTGGAGTTCGATCGAGCAACCACCGCTGCAGGTTCGCTCGCGGCACAGCCTAGAAGGACTGACATTTGAGTCTGCGGACGGCTCGAGCATAGTTATTGACTCGCACTTGTCACCCGTCGTCCACGGTGATGAATCCGGCAGGTGGGCAATCCTAGCGGTGGCGGTACGGGGCGACACTTCTCTCCGCCTCCTTGCCGTGGCAGCGGGGATCCTGGGAGGGTTGCTTGACGAGCTTATCCTTGACGAGGCGGGTATCTTCAGCAGTGAACGGTGGATTCGAGCGGATGCACTGACCAACTGGGCCGCCCAATCAGACGTTGCACCCGACGGCTCCTCGTCCCTCGCGCCTCCCGGCGCTCCGTCCTCTGCTCCGCGGGTGAACGCGGGCATTGGGCCTGCGCCCGAGAGCGACGACGGTGACGACAAGAACGGCCAGTGAGAGAACACCACGGCCCGCATTCGAGATCGGGCCGCGCATCCTCAACGGCGAACGCCGGCGTTAACCCGCGGGCGCGGGAGGGAGCGCCGCGAGGCGCGACCTGAGCGCGAACCGACGGGTTCA
>CAITIQ010000285.1 GCA_903892415.1 uncultured delta proteobacterium
CGTCTGATTGCCCCTGATCGGAATCAATGACCTCAAACCCCACGTCCTTGAAAAAGAAGCGGGTCTGCTCGTTCTTCGGCGTAGCAATAAACCGACCACGTACAGGAAGTCTGCCAAACCTTGCGCGGGCAACTGTGATCGCCTGAGATAGAAACCCTTGCTCAATCTTTCGGCCTAGGACACGACAGCTCAACATGAAAGCGTCAATCGATAGACGCGCCTCAGTCAAGGAGACGACACACAGTCCGGTGATACCCTGCACCCCGAAGCGGTCTCTGGCATCAAGCTCGAGAACGATATGTTCTGGGGAGCTTAGCAAGCTTGCCAGCTCAGCTTCGCTGTAACGTAGTGTAGTCAGGTTGAATTGGTTGGTGCGGGCCGATAGCTGCACGAGGCGAGCGAGTGTGGCGCTTGAGCCAAGCCGAATCTGTACGACAATCTCGAGCGACTGCAAGAAGCTGAGTATGTCCGTGTGCCGCGCCCGTTCCAGCTCGCGGCGTTTGTCGTCGACGTAGGACTGTGCGCGTAACGCGTCCTCCTTCGTCGAGTAATCATCGTTGAAGGCCATGCATTTCTGCATGACGCCCGGCAAGTCGGAGACGACGCGAGGAACCTGAAGCACTAAGACTTCAGGTAGCTCACTGCGCACTAGCGCGCACTCTACGTCAGAGTCGTCAATAAAGACGAAGCTGTCGAGCCCCAGTCTCAACTCCGTCGCCAGCTCCCTTAGGTTCTTCGCCTTGTCGGCCCAATTGACCCGCTCCCCGGCGAAGTCCCCGGACTTGAGAACGCTGTGCGGGTGGGAGTCAAAAACCTCGCGTACATCGGCCAGGTTGTTCTTGCTACACAGACACAAGAGCACGCCTCGTCGTCTCAGGGAAACGAGCTGGCGTTGGAAGGCGTAGTAAGGCCGCCCCGCGGGGTCAGTTGGCGAAAGCTTGATGCCGCCTAGCCCATCCTCCCCGACAACTCCTCCCCACAAGGTGTTGTCACAATCCAAGACGACGACCTTCTTGATGTGTCCAAGACTCTGGCTGAGGGTAGATGCAACCGTCTCCGCCAACCGTTCCAGGAGCGCGGGGGCGAATGGTGCCTCGTAGTGAAACCAGAAGCGCCTATCGATTGCTTTTGCCTCTCCCAGTTCGGCGGCAAGGGCGGGGGCGTCTAGGAACGTTATGCGACGATCGCCGCGAGCCAGCTCCGTCAGCTGGCTAAGTAGCTTGTAGTATTCCGCGATGTCCGCGTTAGAGAAGGAGTTCTCGATGGGGCGTAGCGGGCCAACTAGTACACATTGCTGCGCGCCACGTTGGAATAGGAGCTTCAGCAGCGTAGCGTGGTAGTCGAACGCCTGTTGCCCTAGAAAGCGCCCGGAAGCATCCCAGGCCTCGCGCAGCCGGTCGAGCGTAAGGATAACGATGGCGGTAGTGGAACTCGATGGCACGCGTTCTTGTCGGATGACCTCGAGCAGGGGGTCCAGGGACGAGAACTTGAGTTTGAGCGGCTTGAGTCCAAGTCTATCTGTACAGCGGGCAAGAGGGCCGGCCAGCGCCTCGAGGGTTGCAGTCCGATAGACGGTTACTGCAAGCTCTCGTGTCCCAGTACGCAGCGGGCTCTCCTGTCGGGGTAGGGCTTCCACTAGCTGGCCTCCAAGAGTTCGACGAGCCCCGCCCCGGGGAGCAGGTAGAACCCAACCCGACGATGCTCAAAGAGGATGGCGGGTCTTGGCTCAGCCACGCAGCGAAACGAGGCAACCGTGCCACGAATGAGGTCAAGGGCAGCTTCAATGCCAGGTACCTCGTAACAAAGGTGATATACCAGCTCTGTTGATTGACGTAGCAGGGAGTTGAGTGGCCCCGGTTGGTCCGTCGGGATTACAAGTTCCATCGCGGGCATTGTCACGTGGGTACACATGACAAGATTGACGTTTTGGAGCGGGTCATAGACCTCAGGGCCAATCTGGTAACCGAGTGCCTGCGCAAAGCACTTTGCTGGGTTCACCCGCCGGGCCGCAAGGCCAAGATGGTGAAACTTGAATGGTAACGAGCTCACCGCGAGAGGACCATGGCAATGTTGATGGGAAGCATCTCAGCGTAGGATTGGCTTAGATCAGTGCCGTGATATGGAACGACCAGTCTGCTCTGCACACTGAGGCCTGATCGGGTCGCGAGCTCCTCAACCTCTGATTCGTGTCTAAAGAGGTATATGTGGTCGGTGGCGGGAGAATTGATGCAGGTAGATATAAAGATAGCGCCCGAGGGGCTGACTGCCTCCCGAGCGTGACGGAGGAAGCTCGCTGGATCCTCTACGTGCTCGAGCACCTCACCCATCACAATCAGGTCAAAGGTGCGGTCGAATGAGGTCTCGAGGAAGTTGCCAAGTTGCAATTGGAACCGCGCTGGCTCCTCGCCCGCTCCGGTAGCGTGGGTGAGCATTCTTCGCGTAAGTTCGAGCGAGGTGGGGCTGATGTCGACGCCGAGATAGCGAGCGTATTTGCCGCATCGAACTGCGCTTGCCATGTAGATGCCATGGCCCGGTCCAACCTCGAGGTAGTCGGCCTGTCCCGGTACAACGCTCTCCAGGAAGTCGCTGAAGTAGCGTCGAATGCTGACGTGATTCGGCCAGAGAAAGCCAGTAAGGGCCAGCCCTTGCATGTACTGGCGCATGTAGTCAGGCGAGAAGTAGACCGAAGATGCAACGTCACTGAAGCGTTGGTGTCGATATCGCCCGTTGCGTCGAAAGAACATCTGCTCGCGGAGAGTGTCCAGAACGACGAGGTTATAGGCGCTGGATAGGTCCTTGGGTGTGAAGCCGAAGTCTGCTTCCAGGGCCAGATATGCCTCAACCTCGGACCGCTCATCTTCGCGCAGTGTCTCTTGTGCGCGAGCAAGCATGGCGGCTTGCCTCGGGTTGGTCTCTAGAATGCTCGATACCACCTGAGTAAGGTCCATTAGGCTGCGCTCCGTGAAGGTATGGCCACCTTCTCTGGGGATGCCGGTACGACGGCGGCAGCGGGCCGCTCGCGTGCGCTCACGGGGGCTACACGACTTGACTCCAACGCGGCTCGAAGGACGCACGCTGCCCAAAGAACATCATCGTCCTCGAGGCATAGTGCCGAGGGTAGATTGATCCCGCGCTCCGACAGCCCGTAGGCGACCTTGTTCCGTTCGCGCGCGGGCTTTGCACTCGCGATGTTCGATAGCGCCGGCAGCGAAGACAGGGGGTTGAAGAAGGGCCTACTGTCGATACCGCGAGCAGCGAGGCGTGCCATAACCCCCTTCTTGAGGATGTCGTAGGACTCGTCCCACACTACGGTCGACATCCAGTAGGAGTTATAAAGACCTGCCGGCTCTGCGTTGAGAGTTACTCCGTCCAGTCCAGCGAGGTGCTCCGAATAGAGTGAGAAGATACGACGCTTCTTATCCAGGAACTGTTGCAGCCTAGACAACTGACCAAGACCCATTGCCGCTTGGACCGCACTCATTCGGTACTTGAAGCCGACCTCCTCGTTCTCGAAGAAGAAGTCATTGGGCGCGCGCCCGTGATCTCGGAGGCGGAGTACTCTCGCCAGAAGGTCGCCGTCATTGGTAACGAGCATACCGCCCTCACCAGTGGTCATCGTCTTAGAGCCGTGGAATGAGAATGCGCCGATATCGGCAAGCGAGCCCGCGCGCTGGTTCATCCACGAACTACCAATGGCCTCGGCCGCATCCTCGATAAGCCGAACGTTGGCCGCACGGGCTAGCCCCCTCAGGCGCGCCCAGTCACACATTCCGCCATAAAGGTCGACACCGATGATCGCCTTGGTCCGCTTTGAAAGACAATGCTCAACGCTGGTTGGTGCAATGCACCAGGTCGTTGGGTCGACGTCGGCGAAGATCGGGGTCGCTCCCAAGTACAATACCGGGGCAACTGTCGCGATCCAGGTGATGTCCGGAACGATGACCTCGTCGCCAGGTCCAACGCCCATCGCCGCGAGAGCTAGGTGAATAGCGGAGGTGCATGAGGGCAGGGCGACCGCATGGCTAACACCAACGTAGCCAGCGAACTCCTGCTCGAATCTGGATTGGTATTGATTGGCGCCTTGATAAAAGCCACCCCGCGCAGCGTCTGCGACCAGTGATACCTCCAAGTCAGATATGTCGGGCCCAGCGACTGGGATACGATTCGGGAGCGCGCCTTGAAGCGGAAGTCTCATGTCAGGTCTCCAACGCACCGAAGCCACCCATGGGGGGCAACTGTGATTTGCAGTTTGGTGTCAATGTCTGTATCGACAATGAACCGGTCATTCTCCTTTAGAAACTCGTCGATAGCCGACAAGGGACCGTTTCCAGGTCCCCATGGTCGCCCTTGGGAGTAGCTCTCAGGTAGGAACTCCAAGAGAGTGTCGAAGACGACGAGGTAGCTGCCCTTCTGTACTAACGAGGAGTACAGTCTCAGCTCCTCAAGAACATGGCCCTTCTCGTGGTGCGAGTCGAGGCACACTATGACTCTGGAGGCGTTTCCCACAGCGGCCTTGACGGCCGCGAAGGTATCCTGCGCTATGGACGAGCCCTGGATCAGCTCAATGCGTGACGCCATGCGATGACCTTCGATTGCCTCGCGGTTGTGGCTACGGATGTCGATGTCGACCCCAATGACCTTTGCCGGTTGGTCAATCAAGTGCAGCATGGACGCGTAGAAGACGAGGGAGCCGCCGCGTGCTACACCAGTTTCAACAATAGCTTCCGGCTTGATCTCCCAGATGAGCTCCTGCATAGCGACCAGGTCTTGTGGGACCTGAATGATCGGCCGCCCCATCCACTTAAAGTGATATGGGTAGCGATAGGGACCTACAGCTCTTGCCCAGTGTCTCGCGAGCGCGGGTAGGTCGCGGTCCCGCTTCATGGCCTCGATGTCCAGCCGATTTTGCGCCTCGAAGGAAGCAGAGTCGTCCGAGGGGGCTGTTTGCGTGGATGATTCGCCTCGAGCGTTGGAGGCGCCGTCTAGTGAGTTGTAGGTGTTGCCCATGTCGAGCTGCGCGATGCAATTTGCGTGCGCCCAGCCGGGCCAACGTTGGCGAGCAGGTCCAGCGCGCTCACAAAGGGGGTGAAAATGCCGTGAAGTTGGGGATATTCGCGGCACTCATAGTTCATATACTGAACGTCGATACCCGCCGCTTCGAAGGCCCCGTGGTCCAGGTAGTTCTTTCCGCCGTGGCCACTGACGTAGGTGGTGGCGCCAA
>CAITIQ010000286.1 GCA_903892415.1 uncultured delta proteobacterium
GACACGGCGAAGACTTCACCCGAGGGGTGCGCCTCGGGTAGCCCATAGCCGGCAACCACCGCGCGGATGAGATCCGCCGACCACGCATAGTATGGATCGTGTGCCGTACGATCGAAGGCGGCCTGGTAGTCCCCTGCAGCGAGGTCATCAATCCAAACCTCTAGGGCAGCCAGGATCTCCTCGTCGGAGGGAGCTGCTGAGAGGACAAGCAATCTCGCCATAGCTTACTCCGATTGAAGACCAATGCTTTGAGGCGCGCGGCGGAAGCCGAACAGCCGAGCCAGTACCTCTCGGATAACCGCGAAGTGTGTAATCGCGAGGACCGTCCCCTCACGAGGAAGCCCCTGCAACCAGGAGGTTACCCTGCTCATGAATGCGGGCCCAGACTCGGTCGAGTCGAGCGGAGCCGCGAGAAGAGCATCGAGAGCCGCGCTGTCGGTGGGATCGATAAAGGTGGGCGTGCGCGACGACTCGAGTTCACGCAGGTCATGGACCGTTGTCCTCGGAAGGAGCGGGAGGGCGAGTGCAGCGGTCTCCTGCGCGCGCCGAAGTGGCGAACAGAGGACCTCAGCGAAGGATACAGCGGAGAGCCGAACACCGAGCGTCTGTGCTTGGGCGCGGCCCGATACCGAGAGGCCGGTATCCGCAGCGGTGCCGTCGAGATTGCCAATGCTCTCGGCGTGGCGGATGAGCCATAGGTCGAGCACGTGTTAGGCCTCCGCGAAAGAACCTAACTTTGTCACCAAGAAGCAGCCCCCTTGGCGGATGCTCGTTCGACCGAAGCTTCATTCTTGCAGCAGCAAGTCACTCTTCCCCTCGCAAATCCTAGACTACTTTGAGCGTCTTACCGCTGGCTCGACTTGGAAGATGAAGAGCCCGGGTCTCGATTGTCGAGTACCGACGCAGCGACGATGGCTGGTAGCACTCGCGAGGCGTTGCAGCCGTTGAGTCCGGCTCCCCACGCAGCGTTGAACTCAACTAACGCCCAGCTGTTGTCGGCGAGCAGACCTACGTCAATGACGACCGCACGGGGCTGGGGTACGGCCGCCACGAGCTGGCGAATAAAGTCTCTGGCGTCTTCGAGAGATGCAACCCCCTCGTAGAGCGCCGCGTCCAAGATCTCGCCATCAAGGACAAAGGAGCGCACTTCAGCGACAAAGCACACTGGCTCTGACACAAGCAACTCGCTAGTTGGTTGCATGCCAGAGGACACGTCGCTCAGCTCATGCGCTGTCGCGTAAAGACGCGAGGGTATTTGCTTCGGGACCAGCGACTTGATGAATAGCGGAAACGTGGCGCCGCTTACTTGATCGAGACGGCGTTTGCTCAAGCTGCGTCGGAGGAACTTGGAGGGGACAGTCGTGCTGAGGTCATCAGCAGGTGTTTGAAGCGCGAGCCCGAGCCTCTCCTGCAACACGAGGCAAAAGGTCTCATTGCCGTAGACGCGAACAGCTTCGACAGTCAGCGGTGGCGGATCCCAGAAACGGCCGAGCCGCAGAACCGTACCGCCCGCGCTGTCAAAGGCGAGTGCGACCTCATCCCGCTCGAGGTCGGGCTTCTCAGGAATAAGGAGAGTGAGACCGGCGCAATCCACGTGTTCTCGAGATAGACCAACGTATTGCCGTTCAGCTGCAGCGTCCAGTGGGCCTGACGCGCGACGGCGCTGACAGTAAACGCATTCAATCGCAGGGGAGAGGGGCAGCGATTGGTCACGGAAGTCAGCTTATGCACTTAGGCTACAACACTGGTCTCGTACAGCTGGCTGATAACCGCTATCAGCCGATTGACGTCATAAGGCTCGCTCGTTCAACTTGCTAGACACCTTACAGCGCACCCTTTGGCTCTCCCTCCGCGCCCTCCCCGAGGATCCGAGCTCGTGCGTGCATTAGCGCGAAGCCGAGAAGATTGAGCCCACGCCATTGCTGGGGGCTGCGCGCACGAGGGTCCTCTTCGCCTAGGCCTACA
>CAITIQ010000287.1 GCA_903892415.1 uncultured delta proteobacterium
CGACGCGAAGTGAGAAAAAGCCCTGTTGGCTGACCGCGACCGGGAGTTCCGCCGAGGCATCATCCGATTGCGCACGCATGACGAAGGTTGCTGCGGTGGTTGGCGCGGTCAGTTGGACGACGGCTGTTCCATCGTCCCCCAACACGACCTCAGCCGGTGATAACGAGGCGTCGAGCGTCGTCCCCAGCAACAGCAGCCGAACGCTCGCTCCCGGCTCGCCCTCCAGCTCAACCTCGATAGTTTGGCCTGGTTCCAACTCAAGCGTCCCTGGGTGCGTGAAATGCAGCTCGGTCGCGCTGGTTCCGCCGCCGACAGGGTCGTTGGGAATAGCCTCGGTACTGCAGCCGGCAAGGGCCGTGGAAAGCGCGAGCCCAACTCCGAGGCAGAGCCGCCGCGCCCGCTCCTTTCCGGTGCTGGGAGCACCACACAAGCACGATCGTAAGCTTAAGTTCATTATTCCCTGAGCTTAGCTCACATCCGTGGTCCGGCATCAATCTTCGGTTGTTGCCCGGAGAGTTGCTGGGGGTGGGCCACAACCCTGACCTTCATCAAGCAGCGTGACCGCCGAGACAAAGCGAAATTTTAGTCCGTTGGGCGCAACACAACCACTGAATAGGCCACGGCTGGGCGCTCCGAGAGGTTCGCGTAGGAGTGTTTCTGGTCTCCGCGAAATACAACCACATCCCCCTGAGCGAGTTCGAAGCGTTCGCTCGACGCAATCAGTTCGACGCTGCCCTGTTCACAAGTGAAGTACTCCCGTGTCCCGGCCATGTGGGGCGTTCCGGTGAGTCTGCCCCGCGGCGCAAACTCCATGCGCTCGAGCACCATGTTGGGCACCTTGTGAGGCAGCAGCGAGCGCACCACGACTCCCGCGCGCACTCGCTCGCTGAGCTCACTCCTTTTGAAGTGACGAGCCGCTGCCGCTGGAGCGTTGGTGAGTTCTTCGATCGAGACCTGCAAGGTTGTTGCGACACGGAACAAGACGCTGAGCGTTGGATTGGCGGTGCCCGTTTCGAGATTGGCCCAGGTGGCTCTGGGTAGGCCCGCGAGTTTGGCCAACTGGCCTTGGGTAAGCCCGCGCGCCTCGCGCAGGGCGCGCACGTTGCTCGCGAGTCGCTGTGCGAGATCCCTCTCGCCGGGGTTGGAACGCTGAACCATGATCAGGTCTTCAGGAAGGACGCGACCCACTCATTACTGTGGACCTCGAGTTCGCCCAATAGGCGGTCATCGAGCGCCAGGGCCGACGCTGCTTTGGGTTTCTGTTCGTCATAGTAGAGGCCTGTCTGCGTGCCGAGTTCGGGCGCTGTTGCGCAGTGAACTTGCGTCTTGGCGCCTTGCTCGTTGCTGATCAGAAAAGGCCGCAGCAAGATCGCAAACGGCCCCAGCCGGCGACTCCATATGTCGCTGGCGACTCCACCCGGATGCAGCGAGTACGTCGTCACCTTCGTCCCCGTTAGCCGCCGCGCGAGCATGCGTGCGTGAAGCACGTTGGCGAGCTTGCTGACGCAATACTCTGGAAATGCACTGAGCGTCGCCGACCGCTTACGAACGGCGTGGAAGTCGATGCCGCGGGCGCGGAAGTGCCCGCGGCTGGCCACGATCACCACCCGCCCTTGAGGTGCCCGCTTGACGAGGGGCAGCAGCTTTTCGGTCCACAGGTAGTGACCGAGGTGATTCGTGCCGAACGCTAGTTCGAAGCCGTCGGCGGTCTCGCCTTGGACTCCCGCGAGACCCGCATTGTTGATCAGGACGTCGATCGGCTGGTCAAGCTCCAGTAGCTCGTCGGCGGCCTTTCGTACGCTGGCCAGGTTGCCAAGGTCGATCGCGACGAAGCGCACATTACAGTCGGGGGCGAGCGCTCGGAGTTCGTCGAGTACGGGCGTGGTGCGCTCGAGGCTGCGGGCGGCGAGCACGATGGCCTTCGGTTTGAGGCGCGCTAGCGCAAGCGCGTTGGCCCGCCCAATCCCGGTGTTCGCCCCGGGTATTACGAAGCTCTTGCTCGCGAGGTCCAACATGCGTTGGTCAGTAGCACGCTTCTGACGAAGGTGAGCCGTGCGCCTTTCAATCGGCTATACTACGAAGCCGTCTGCCCTAGGAGAACCCGCGATGCCCCCCGCTGTGCGCCCGAGTTGGCGCCACGCAACAAGTCAAGACGATGAGGCGCTCGTGGCCCTGTCGGTTCAACTCTACGTCGAGGATCCAAGCACTCAGGAGGTACCTCCTGAGAACATGCGGCGCACTCTCGCGGCGTTCCGTGCGCAGCCTGTCCGCGGGCGGGCTCTCGCGCTCGCACGAGGGTCGGACGCGGCCTTGGGCTACGCGCTGCTGGTCTCCTTTTGGTCGAACGAGCTCGGCGGCGAGACGGTTGAAGTTGATGAGCTGTTTGTGGCCAAAGAGCTGCGGGGCCTCGGTCTCGCGAGCGAGCTGCTTTCGGAATTACACGGCGGCACGAGGTTGTGGGCGCCAACGCCGGTGGCCCTCAGCCTGCAAGTGACGAAGGCCAATGAACGGGCCAAAGCGCTGTATTGGCGACTTGGTTTTCGCGACCGAAAGAACGCGACGATGGTCTGGCAGTGAGCACAGCGCACCCCGTGCATGAGGACCCTGCGGAAGACCGCTCCGTCGCTACCATCCGGCGCGGATTTTCGCTCGTCGGGGTGACGCTCGATGGCGCTGGCAACGGCAATTGGGATGAGCATTACGCGCGCGAGTTGCCGCCGCTAACCGCGTTGGCAGGTTCGTTGTCGTTGCCCTACGGCTGTTACGAGTTGGTGGACTTTCTGACCTCCAGTGCGGCCACGGTTGAGGAAGGCTTCGAGAGGTTGGCCAAGTACCTACCGATCGTTACCAACGAGACGACCTTCGAGTGGACAGTCGGCGGGGACTCCGTGGAGATCGGCTTGGTCAACGCGAGCGGTTCGCTTTCTTGGTTCAGCGAGGAGTGGACGCTGGGCGCGACGATCCGCGGCTTTCGAGGCACGCTGGGCGCAAGCTTCACCCCGCTCCGGCTCGATCTTCAGCGTCCGAACTCGAGCGCAGCTGCACCAATGATCGAGCGTATCGAGACAATCGGGGCCTTCCCGATCCGGTATGCGCAGCAGCGAGGCGGCATGGTCTTGCCGCTCAGCCTGTGGCGGATGCGCCAACCGAGCGCCAATAGTCGACTCCACAACGCGCTCGAGGCGCACGCGGCGGAGCTCCTTTCGGAGAAACTGGGCGGCAATTCGACGGCAGCAAAGGTTCGCCGTGAGCTCGTGAGTGAACTGCGCGGCGGCGAACCTACGGTACAAAGGATCGCAAAGAAGCTCGCGACCACAGCACGCACCTTGCAACGGCGGCTCGCTCAGGAGAACACCGCCTTCCAGACCGAGCTCGACCAGGTGCGCGCCCAACTCGCCAAGCGCTACCTAACCGAGGAGGGCTTGAGTGTGACCGAAGTCGCGTTTCTGTTGGGCTTCTCGGAGGCGAGCGCGTTCGCACGAGCCCACCGCCGCTGGTATGGGCGAGCGCCCCGCGAGCGCTCGCAGGCTGCGCCGACGGACTGACTACTCGTAAACCGCAGAGGGCTCGATAGCCTCCAGCTTCTGCCGTGCGACGTCCCACGACAGTGCCTCTGCTTCCTCTTTGCTCACGGTGAAATGCGTCGTGCGCCCGGTGAGGCTCAACTCGGTGGTCTTGGCCATGGCCTCGGCGTGCGCGCCGGTGGCGATGAACTTGTAGAGCGCCTCCTCGCTTTCCCAGAGACCCATGGTTCGAGCGACGCCACAGGCGTCGTCGCCGCCAACCGTCCAAGCGATCAGTCCCTCAGTGCTTGCGAGCTCGCCAATCACTTTCCCGGCCATGGCGTAGAACGGATCGTACTGCTCCTCGGTGAAGTAAATCTGTGTGGCGTGAACAACGAAGGTGTCGGTCGCGGGCTCGGTGAGAAAGCCGCCCATCGAGAGATCGAAGTTTGGTCCAGAGAGAGGCTTTGCCTCGGCAAAGGCGGTCTCTTCACAATCGTAGAGCGCCGCGTACTGACTGCCGCCACCACCACCGGCAGCGCCAGTCCCTCCAGTGCCACCGGCACCTGCGGTGCCACCAGTGCCCGTGCTGGAGTCAGAATCGGAGCAAGCTGCGAGAACGAGGCAGAGGCCCGTGAACAAGTGGAGCGAACGTTGAATCATTGGTGGGTCCTTTCAGAGTGAAGCGGGGGTTGCAGAAGCAGTTTGGGAAGCTGCGACCAAGCCGAAAAGCAGCCGGTCGAACGAGCGTTTGAGCCGAGGTGACTCGAAGGCGGTGCGCACAGCGAAGGCGCGCACGCTCACCTGGGAGCCGATTGGGGGCGTTTGCTGACTGGCTGTCGCGACCCAGCGCGGCCCGAGCAGTCCGTGGCTGGGGACCACCAGCAGATAGCTATAGGAGCCAGCCCGCTGCACCTCGCGCAGCTCACCGACGAAGGCGAGCTCCTCCGGCGCAGGGGCCTCCGGTACTGCTGCGAACGGGGAAAGCGGGCGCGAGCTTGGCTGCACCGCAGTTCCACGGCTCACTGAACCGGGCGTTGACCTTGCTCGAACATTCGCGGCAGCCGCGACCGACGTCGCCGTCAGGAGCAGAGCGATCCCTGCCAGGGAAAGCCATTTTCGACGGAGAGAAGCGCTGGGGTTGCTGTCGTTCACAGCCTAGAAGCTAGTGAAGCCAACCGTTCTGCGCGCGACCTCGCGCGCCAAAGCAAAGACCGATTGCGCCACCGCGAGCATTGACTGCGCGGCGAGCGCAGCTAGGTGCGCTAGTCGAGCGCGGCGTCCCGCTTGATACCGTGCCGCTGCAGCAGACGGTGTAGGTACATCCTATCGAGGCCCGCTTTGCGCGCTGCGCGGCTCACGTTCCCACCCGACCACTCGAATAGCGCCTTCAAGTAGCGACGCTCAAACTCCGAAACGATGCGGTCTTTGCCGGCGCGGAACGTCTCCTCAACCACCTTGGTCGAGGCTGTGCTGGCCCCGGGTTCTTCCTCCCGGCTCGGCGCGGGTTCTGGTTGGGCATCGAACTCATCGGTGATCACCCGACGTTCAACGAAGTTGCGCAGCTCTCGAACGTTGCCCGGCCACGGCTGCTCGGCCATGGCGCGGTAGACGTCCTCCGTGAACAGCGGCAGCTTCTCGGTGAGCCCAAGCTCGTCCAGGATTGCGCCCACGAGCAGCGGCAAATCTTCCGTTCGCTCGCGCAGAGGCGGAATGTCCATACGCAGGGCACCGAGCCTGAAATAGAGGTCTTCTCGGAATTGACCGTGATTGATCGCGTCTTCGATCCGTCGGTTGGTCGTAGCGATCACGCGTGCATCAAAGCGAACCACGCTATGGCTTCCCACCCTTCGCACCTCGCGTTCGGAGAGCGCGCGCAGCAACATCGGTTGGATGTCGACGGGCAAGTCGGCCACCTCATCGAGCAACACCGTCCCGCCCTTTGCAGCTTCGAACGCGCCCGGGGTGAGTTCCTTGATGCCTGGGAAAGCCCCTGGCATCGCACCAAATAGCTCGAGCTCCACCCGCGCACGCGACAGGCCAGCACAGTCGATGATGATGAACGGCTTGTCGGCTCGGCTGCTGCGGCGGACGATCTCAGCCGCCACGAGCTCCTTACCCGTCCCGCTCTCACCCTCGATCAGCACATCGCCATCGGCTTTGGCGATCTTGGTAATCTTGCTGAACACGCGCCGCATGATCGGACTTTGCCCGTACAACGCACCGAGCGCGAAGGTGGTCTTCTGCTGCTGTGCGAGGCCTTCTTTCGCTGGGAGGAGCCGGATGCGGAGCTGTGACTCCCCGAGCACCAACGTGCACTCCGACCGAGCCAGATCAGCGTCACGGACGCGAACGCCATCAAGCAGCGTCCCGTTCAGCGACCCGGTGTCGACGATTTGCCAGCCCCGAGTGCTGGTGCGGATCTTACAGTGCACCCGCGACACCGTTGGGTCGTTTAACACCAGCTCATTGCCTGCGTTTGAGCCAATGCGAAGCACGTCTCCGCTGAGCACCAAGCTCCTCTGCGTGGGCACGCCGGCCTCGCGTTCGACCAGGAATTCGAGGCTGGGAGAAATCGGGTCTTGAGCCTGACTCGAGGGTCGAGTCGCGCGCTCGGCACGGGGGTCAAGACGAGTCCGGCTCATGCCGCGTAACTATCACGAATTGCAAAGCTCCGAAGCTTCGCTCGTGCAAGCGACCGAGGATGCTCCGGTGCCGTCGCGTTGCGCTACAGCGGTTTGCGGTGGGCGCGGATTTTTCGCGTCGCACCAAGCAGCGCGAGCTGACCACAGGCGGCGGCAACCTCGTCACCACGGGTTCGCCGCACGAAACAGGACATACCGGCCCCCGCGACGATCTCCTGGAACTGGAGCACCCGCTCGAAGCTCGGCGGTCCGAGGCTCGAGGCCTCGATACCGTTCATCGGGATAAGGTTCACTTTGGTTTTCAGCCCGCGCAGCAGCTTCACCAAACGCCGAGCGTCTTCGTGCGTGTCGTTCTCGCCAGCGATCAGCGTGTACTCGATGGTGATACGTCGCCGCGGCGGCAGCGGATAGCGGGCCAAGGCCTTCATCAGCTCGGCCAAAGGATAGCGCTTGTTGATGGGCATCAGCGCGCTGCGCCGTTCATCCGTCACCGCGTGGAGACTGATGGCCAGCCCAATTTGGCCGCCAAAGTCCTCTCCCAGCTTCTGGATCTCAGGGATGAGACCGGAGGTCGACACAGTAATGCGCCGCTTGGAAAGGTTGATTCCGTCGGGGTGGGTCAAGAGCTCGAGACTGCGCTTGGTCGCGGGGTAGTTGTGCAGCGGCTCGCCCATCCCCATGTACACGACCCCGCGCAGGCGCTCATTCGGCTCGAATTCACGCTTCGCCAGCAGGATCTGGCCAATGATTTCTTCGGGTCCCAAGTTGCGAGTGAGGCCGGCAACCCCGCTCGCACAGAATACGCAACCCATCGCACAACCCACCTGCGTCGAGATGCATTGCGTGACGCGAGTGATCGGTCCGTTCGCTGGCTCGCGAGCGAGCTCATCGTCCTCATCGTCATCCTCCGACTCCAAGTCCGCGGCCGATCCAGGACCCGAGACCCGTGGCAGCAAGACGGTCTCCACCGGCGCATTGTCCTTCATGCGAATGAGCAGCTTGCGGGTGTCGTCGGCGGAGCGGTGCACGCGCTCGACCTCGCCGATCGGCGCGCCTTGCAGCGACTCGTGGGTCTTCAGCTTGGTCGGAAGGCTGGACATCTCCGCAGGGTTGGTGATGGCCTTCTGATGGATCCAACGGAAGATCTCCTTCGCTCGGAAGGGCCGCTCGCCGGCCTCCGCAACGATCCGGTTCCACTCTTCGGGGAGTCGCGCGACGGGGTGGAGCGTGGCCGGTTCGTTCGCCATAGCGCCCCTCTAGCACGGGACTTCCAGTGCGGCGCGTCCGAGTCTAAGGAGGCGCCATGACCCGACCTTTCGACCCTTGCATCGCCCCTCCGCTCGCAGAACAGGACGGCCGCAGCTTCGTGCGGCTGGTCGAGCTGATGCAGCGGCTGCTCGCTGAAGACGGCTGCCCTTGGGACCGTGAACAGGATTTTTTGAGCTTGCGCCGTTACGTGGTCGAGGAGGCCTGCGAGGTGGTCGACGCCATCGATCGCGGCGATCGCAAAGAGATCTGCGCCGAACTCGGAGACCTGGCGCTGCAGGTCATCTTTCAGGCGGAGCTCGGACGCAAAGAGGGGAGCTTCGGGCCGGACGATGTGGTGGCGGCGATCTGCGAGAAGCTCGTGCGCAGACATCCCCATGTGTTTGCCGATACGAAGGTAGACGGGGCGTCGGAGGTGCTCACCAACTGGGAGCTGATCAAAGCTCAGGAGAAGGGAAGTGACGGCAAAACCAAGGGGATTCTCGATGGGGTACCACGCGGTTTGCCGGCGCTAATGCGTGCACAACGGATGGGAGAGAAGGTGGCCCGCGTGGGCTTCGATTGGGAGGACCCTTCGGGTTCACGCGCAAAAGTGAGCGAAGAACTGGCCGAGCTCGATGAGGCGATCGCCTCAGGTGACAAGGCGAAGATCGAAGACGAGTTCGGCGATGTGCTGTTTGCGTTGTCGAACCTAGCGCGCCACGTGGGCGTGGACGGGGAGGCTGCCCTGCGCTCCACGATGGACAAGTTCGCGACACGCTTCCGTCACGTAGAAAAGCGTGTTCACGAGGTTCACGGTGGTTTCCCGACCCCAGAAACGAAGGGAAAGCTCTCGCTCGAGGAGCTTGATCGCTATTGGGAAGAGGCCAAGGCGAAATGACCTTTCTCCCCGGCTTGAGACTGGGCTAGGAGGGTCATGCGTTCGGGGCGTAGCCGCGCAGGTTGACGGCTCTTCGACCTCGCGCGCCGAGAGAGCCCATGCTTCGCACGAGCCGTTTGCGACCGAGCTTCACGACCGTTCTTGCCGCCCTAATCGTGTCCACCGCTGGGTGCGGGGATGACACCGGAACGGGCGCCTCTGGCGCCAACAACCCGACGGGAGGTGGCGGTGCCACCACCGGGGGAGCAGGAGGGGACGGCGGTGCAACTGGAGGTACGGGCGGCGTCGCCAGCGGCGGCGGCGGAAACGGTGGTTCCGGTGGTTCCGGCGGCAGCAGCTACGCCGAGATCGAATGCACCAAGACGCTCGCGCAGCCCGCGAGCGGTGTTTGTGGCGTAGCAACGCCAGGTAGCAGCGGCACGCTGCTGCGCGGAACGGTTCTCGGCGCTGACGCTATCTACCGCACCGGCTCCGTGCTGATCGACGACGCAGGCATCATCCAGTGCGTCGGCTGTGACTGTGACACCGGCGCAGGTGCCGAGGCCGACGTGGTCGACTGTCCGGACGGCGTGATCAGCCCAGGGTTGATCAACCCGCACGACCACATCACCTTCGCCAACAACGCCCCCGCCGATTGGGGCAACACCCGCTACGACCACCGTCATGAATGGCGCACCGGCGCCAACGGCCAACCGGAAATCGACACCAACAGCGGCGCTTCGGCCGAGGTGGTCTCCTTCGCTGAGCTTCGCTTCATCATGAGCGGCGCGACCAGCGCGGCGAGCGCCGGTGGTCGCGCTGGCCTCCTGCGCAACCTGGACGGCAACAACAACGGCGGCTTGCCCGCGCAACAGGCCGACAGCGACACCTTCCCGCTCAACGACCAAGACGGGACGATGAACGCTAGCGGTTGCAACTACGGCAACGGGCCGACCACGGCGATGGATATCGAGGGCCTACGCGGGTACCTGCCGCACATCGCCGAGGGCATCGGGCCTGAGGCTGCGAACGAGTTCGTCTGTACCTCGAGCATGGCCGTGCAGGACGCCAACGACGTGATCGAGCCGCAGAGCGCAATCATTCACGCCGTCGCTGTAACCGCGGACGACGTTGCGCTGATGCGCGCAGAGGGCGCTTCGGTGATCTGGTCGCCGCGCTCCAACATTTCGCTTTACGGTGACACGGCCCGCGTCTCTTTGATCGATTCGCTGGGTGTGCCGCTTGCCCTCGGAACCGACTGGATGCCGTCGGGTTCGATGAACATCCTGCGTGAGCTTCACTGCGCCGATGAGTTCAACGCGAGCTACCTCAACGGTCACTTCTCCGACCTCGCCCTCTGGCGCATGGTGACCGAGAACGCTGCCTTCGCAACGGGCACTCAGGACGCGATCGGTATGCTGAAGAAGGGCTACATCGCCGACATCGCGGTGTTCGATGCTTCGGTTCGCTCCGACTTCCGAGCTGTGATCGGTGCTGGTGTCGAGGACGTCGTGCTAGTGATGCGCGCCGGTGAAGTTCTATACGGTGACACCAGCCTGCTCGACGATACCGAGCTGGGTGCGGCTGGGTGTGAGGCGCTCGACGTTTGCGGCGTGGCCAAGCGCGCCTGCGTTGCCCAGGATCTCGGTGGCGGCGCAACGCTAGCGGGCATTCGACAAGCCGGAGAGGCCTTCTACCCCCTGTTCTTCTGCAACGACACGGTTCCGCAAGAGGAGCCGACGTGCGTTCCTTTCCGTCCCGAGTATCCGAACGGCATCTCTGCCAGCGACGGCGACGGCGACGGAATCGATGATGGCGCTGACATCTGCCCCACCATTTTCGATCCGATCCGGCCGATGGACGGTGGCTCGCAAGCCGACGGTGACGGTGACGGAATCGGCGACGCGTGCGACAAGTGCCCGACCGAGTCTGGTGAAGGCTGCACCCCTGATTCCGCCGATGACATCGATGGTGACGGGTTTGCCAATGCTGTGGACGTCTGTCCGGAGCTCGCCGGCAGCCAAGCCGATGCCGACGGCGACGGACACGGCGATGATTGCGACTCCTGCCCGAACGACCCGAACTACGGCCCCACCGCTTGCGCACTCGATATCGCCACGGTCCGAAACCCGGCAGCCCCGGGCCACCCGGCGGTCGGAACCTCGGTCGTCGTGACTGGCTACGTAACCGCGGTGAAGCCCGACATGGGCAGCTCGCGCGGCTTCATGATCCAGGACGGCACGGATCCTTTCAGCGGCATCTTCGTTTTCACCGGCAATCAATCGCCGGGCGTCGTTCGCGGCAACCAAGTCACGGTGACTGGCGTCTACGATGAATTCTTCAATTACTCGGAGCTCACGTCGCCCCAGACGGTGGTCGTGAACGCCGGGACGACCTTGCCGTTCGCTCCTATCCCGGTGGCTGCAACCGGCACGCTCTCCACAGCTGCCACCGCAGAGCCCTTCGAGTCAATGCTCGTAACGGTCGGCGCTTGCAGCCTGACCACGCTCAACGTCGACAACCCGCAAGACTTCGACGAGTTCGGCGTGACCAGCGCCGGTAGCACCGAGCTGCGTATCAACGACGGTCTGTTCCCGGCGATCGACAACACCTGCGCCGTCGCCAGCAACTTCACCTCGTTCACCGGCGTTTTGGCCTACAGCTTCAACAACTACAAGCTCGAGCCGCGGGATGCCGCGGACGTCGCCGCGACGACCTGCACGCCTTTCCCGTGAGCACGGGCGCCTCTGCTTTAGTACGCGTCACTTACCAGGTAGAGTAACGCCGTGACTTCAGGCGAGCACCCTGCGAGCGGTTCCGGACACGGTCCGCCATCTTCGATGGCGGACTCCACTCCGTCCATAGCCGCTGGAACGATCGTTCTGGAGAAGTACAGCGTGGTTAGCACGCTGGGCATCGGTGGAATGGGGCTGGTGGTTGCGGCGATGCACACGTCGCTCGGCACGCCAGTCGCGATCAAGTTCTTGCTCCCCCAGTTCGCGAGTTCGTCCGACGCGACGCGACGCTTTCTGCGTGAAGCGCAAGCCGCGTCCAAGATCGCCAGCGAGCACATCGTCCGCGTCTTCGATACGGGCTTCTCGCAGAACTACGGACCGTACATCGTCATGGAGTACCTTGAGGGGTCGGACCTCTCGAGGCGACTTCGTCACGGTGGTCCGCTCTCGATCGAGCTGGCGATCGACTTCGTGGTTCAGGCCGCCCTCGCGCTGACCGAGGCGCACGCCAACGGCATCGTTCACCGCGACGTCAAGCCCGCAAACCTTTACGTGGTTGAGCGACCGGACGGCGCGCCGCTGCTGAAGGTGCTCGACTTCGGTATCTCCAAGGTCAGTGAAGCGTCTTCGCTCGAGGTGACAAAGACGCAAGCCATCCTCGGCTCGGGTCTCTACATGTCGCCCGAACAGATGAAGTCGAGCAAAGCGGTCGACCATCGAACGGACATTTACGCGCTTGGCGTCACCATGTTCGAGTTGCTCACCCGTACGCAGCCCTTTACCGCCGAGTCGTTCGCTGAGCTGGCGATCAAAGTGAACATGGAACCGCCGACGCCGCTCGCCTCGCTGCGAGCCGACGTAAGCCAGGAGCTCGCGGAGGTGATCGAGCAGGCGTACGCCAAGAAGGCCGAGGACCGCTATCAGTCGATGGGGGAATTCGCGCTGGCGCTCAGCCCCTGGGCAATGCCGAGCACCCGCGAGAACATCGAGGCCCTCGCTCGAACGGAGACAAGGCGCGGGCGCGCGCCGTCGCTGCGACCTTCGGCGCTCTACGGCAACAACTCAAGAAACTCCTCGCCGAGCCTTTATCCACCTGGGACTTATGGAGATCTGCGGATCCCGCTCGCGCCCTCATTGCCCACTCCGTCGTCGCTGGGCGTAGATACGTTCGGCTTGTCCAACAAGAACGCGACCACGCTGGACCCGATGGGGCCGACCAGCGTGATGACGGTGCCCAAGAGTCGCAGCCTGCTTGGTGGGGGCGTCGCGGTCGGCGTGTTATCCACCGCAGCGCTAGCGGCTTTCGTGTTGACGCGATCGCCTGCTGAGCCTGAGGGAGCGGGCCGTAACGCTCAGGCCGCCTCGGCCGAGCAGCGAGCCGCCGATAGCTCCCCGCGACCAAGTGATTCAGCGCCGCTGGTCAGCGCGGCGTCGGCTACGCCAAGCGAGCTTGCTTCCAGCGTGACGAGCAAGCCCTCGGCCGTGAGCAACGCCACCGTGAAGGCTGCGCCCAGCGTTTCCGCGACAGCAACGCCGAGTCAAATCGCCGCCCCTCCGAGTGCGGCACCAACCGCAACAGCTGCGGTCACGACGGTTCCCACCGCCGAGCCTGCGCCCTGCAAACTGCGCGACATCGACGGAACCCTCCGCGACTGCCCACCGAAGTAAATCCGACTGATCGCGCGACGCAGACGCAGCTCAATTTAAGCTCAGCGCTCAATCGGTGAGGCCAAGAAGCCGTGCATAGGAATTGAGAAGCCGCCACCGTAAACTCGGCGGTGAATGGCCAAGAGCACCACAATAAGAACGGTGTCGCGCGCAATGCTCGCGGGGAACGTCGAGGTGGTGTTCCAACCGATCGTGGATATTCGCAGCGGGGGTCTATTCGCCTACGAGGCGCTCGCGCGAACCAGCAAATTCGACGGTCCGATCGCCCTTTTCGATGCCGCCGTTGCTCAGAAGCAAGTTGGACGCTTGGGCAGGCACCTTCGTGAGCTTGCGACGGCCAGTTGTCCGGCGCACGCGCTGTTTCTCAACGTGCATCCGGTTGAGCTGGCCGAGCACTGGCTGGTTCAGCCCGACGACCCGCTGTTCATGCATGAGCCCGGCGTGTTTCTTGAGATCACCGAGAGCGTGCCGCTTAGTCATCACGCCCTGGTGCAGTCGGTCTTGAGTGAGCTGCGCGGCAAAGGCATCGGCATCGTGGTGGACGATCTCGGTGCTGGCTATTCAAACCTCAGCTACATCGCCGATCTCCACCCGCAGTTCGTGAAGGTGGACCGTGGCCTCGTGACTGCGCTGCACCAAGATTCACGGCGGCAAAAGCTTCTGGCCGGGATGGCGCGCCTCTGTGCCGACCTCGGCGCGCAGGTGGTAGCCGAGGGCATCGAGACGCGTGACGAGCTCCTGGCAGCGCGCGACGCCGGCGTTCAATTCGCTCAGGGGTACTTCGTCGCGAGGCCAGCCGCGCGGCCGCCCCTGCCGGAGATCGCGACCTGGGCGCAACGCAAGTCGCCCTCAACCGTGATGAAGCGGCGACGGTCGAAGCTCCGTTAGCTACGCCGTGTGCGCGTAGCAGCGGTCAGCCAACGGCCTTCAATCGAGGGTGCCACTCACCGTGAGCCACGGAGGAGAGAAGGCGGCCGAGGTCCCAACGGGAAGTGGTTGAGCAAGGTTCGGCCCCAAGCCGATCTGCAGGCCGCGCGTTGCCTCTTTCTTCGGCAGCGTAAGCTCTGTCTCGCCGCTGAATTCACGCGCTGGAAGCAGCTTGGCGGTGGAGTCCTCGTTCGGATCGTAGATGAACAGAAAGATCGATAGGCCGGCGAAGACGCCGGCCGCGCCCATGATCCCGTACGACGTGTAAAGCAGCGGATCGTGAAGGCTGTCGGCAGGGTCAACGGAGCCCTCGACATAGCGATTCAGCACGATACCGCCGCCCACGCAGCCAGCGGCCAAGAGCGTCGTGATGACGGCCGCGCCCTTGCCCGGCGCCTCCTCGAGCTTGGCGCGAATTGGGATCTCCTGACCGCGCGGGATTTGGATGAAGTTCTCGTAGGCTTTGCGGCCCGAGGCATCGATCTCAATCTCGTGCTCGCCAGCAGGAAGCCGAATGCGCAGCGGATCGCCGTTCTTCTTGTAGGTCCCGATCGTATTGCCGTCGACCTCGACCTCGACCTCATCGGCGTCACCGGTAATGAGCACGTAGCCGTACCCGACGCGCTCGAGCGGCGCGTCCACCTTCACGGTTTGGCCTTGCACCACGTTCACCGTCTTCTCGAGCGTCACGAAGCCGGGCGCTTCAATCCAGAGCTTGTGTTCCCCGGGCGTGAGTTCGATCGAGTTGGGTCCGACTGCGCGGGGCGCGTTTTTGTGAGGCGGCGGGTCGTCGACGAAGATCTGGCCGTTGGTGATCGGCATCGTGATCTCCATCCGCCCCACGAAATCACCCTGGGAAAGGCCGGCACGGTACACGTAGACGCGGCCGTCCTCGAAGGTGAACTGCGAGCCGGTGGGGTTGTAATCGCGAAAGCCCTCCACGATCACGAAGTAGGTCCCGGAGCTGACCGAAAGGTTGGTGGGAGCAGTCAGGCCGCTAACGATGCGCTTGTATCCAGGAGCATTCGGCTTCTTCGGATCGAGCATCCCAGCCTTGGGATCAACCTTCTCGAAGATGCTGACGGGAGCCCCCGGAGGATCGCTCTCGACGAAAATCAGCGACTTGATTTCGGCCTTTTGGGAGCTGGCGCTGGTTTCTCCTCCGGTCTGCGCCGCAGCCTCCTTCTTCAGCCGCTCGATCGTCTTCTCGATGTCGGCGCGATCCGGCGCGTTGGGTTCGGCCTTGAGGAACCGTGTGTAGATGTCGATCGCCTTTTCGCGATCGGCGGCGCGTTCAGCCGCGACCGCTGCATTGAAAAGGAAGGCGCTGAAGCGATGCTTCTCGTACGCGGCGGTGAACTCGGCTGCCGCTTCGACGAACTTCTCGTCGGCGAACAGGCGCTGGCCCTTCTCCATCCGACTTCGCGCATCGTCGATGTCCTTCGCTAGCGGGCCACCCTTGGCGTCCACCGCGGGGGGAGGGGGCTCGGTTGGGGGCGGCGGCTGCTTGGGTCGCTCGCTGCTCTCCACCGGCGCCGGCGGGATGTCCGCTGAGCCGGAAGGGGCGGCCGAGCTGGGCGGGGGAGCCGCGCTCGACGAAGGAGCTGCGCTCGACGAAGGAGCTGCACTCGACGAAGGAGCTGCACTCGACGAAGGGGCTGCACTCGAGGCGCTCGAGGGCGCGCTTGCCCCGCTCGAGTTCGAACCACTCGTTGACTTGGCAGCCGACGCCGTGGCGGTTGCCGCGCTCCCGGATGGTTTGGCGGAGCCAGCAGGCTGCGCGCCTCCCACCCTCGGTTGGAGAAAGGGGAGCGCGAGCACGAGGCCCACCGCCGTCACCAAGCCAACCCTACCCAAACGCACCATGGGTACCCCTTAGCTCATCCGAAGCTCAGCGAGCACACCGTAGTGATCCGAGGGCGCGACTCGATCCCCGGACTCCACCACCTCGTTGAGACAGACTTTCGCCGACAAGGGCAGGCCACGGCCTTGGGAGTCGGGGCCCTGAACCAACACATAGTCGATTCGTCTTGGCGCCTCGAAGGTCAGACCGGCATGAGGATTTTCTTCCGGGTGAAACGTAAAGCCCGGTCCGACGCCCACCCGCTCGAAGCAGTCGGTGAAGTGGATGCTGCGGCGCTCGAGCGCGTGTTTGCCCAGTAGGAAGCGGATTTCCGTGGTGTCGGGGGCTGCGTTGAGATCCCCAACCAACACCGCCGGTAGGTCGCCGGCGCGGACGACGGACGGCACAAAATCGGCGAGCCCGAGAACCTGCTCCTCACGCAGGAAACCCTCGTCGAACTTCCACGAAAGGTGAGTGACAAAGAACGGTACCAAGCCCGCCGGCGTCTCGACCCGGGCAAAGTGCGCCGAACGTGCGTCGCTCCCGGGAAGCGTGAAGGTCTCATCTTGGTGCAATGGGAAGCGCGAAATGATGGCGTTTCCGAACTGGTCGCCGTTCTCGTAGCTGAAGGCGGGCCCGAACGACACGAAGGTCTCGGCCGGTCCCCCAGCTGCTGACCAAGCGTCGGCTAAGGCGCACGCCTGGCATTGGTCTCTGCGCCCGCGCGGTTTGTGGATGACTTCCTGAACGCCGATGATATCGGGGTTCAGCTCAGCGATTCCCTTTGTGAGGAGTCGCAGCCTATCCTCCCACGGTCCTTGTCGATTCCAGATGTTGATGGTTAGAACGCGCAGCGGGAGCATGAGCCAATGGCTAGCGCTGAGCTTGCCTGCGTGCAATTTTTCCCGCCGGTATCTGGGCGTTGCCATGCTCTTTGGTGCGCTCGCGACGAGCTTCGCGCGCCCCCTGGAGGCGCAGCCCGCTACCGAGCCCGGTCAGCCCGCTGCCGCCGTCCGCACTGTTTTCAGCGTGAGTTTGACTGGGCCGAAGAACTGCCCGGACCGGGGGGAGTTTATCTCCGAAATCCAAAGGCGCAGTCGCATCGCCGTTCCGGTGGGCCCTGGCCAACAACCCGAAGTCGTGGCCAACGTGACCCTGGCGCAAGACGGTGCTGGCTTTCGGGGGCACCTCGAGCTGACCACCGGCACCAAGTTCAAGGAGCGCAAACTCAAGAGCGACACTTGCGCCGAGGTCGTTAGCGCGCTCGCCTTGGTCACCGCGCTCGCCATTGATCCGAACGCTGAAACACGGCCGATCGCAAGTCTCCCTGCGCCGCAGCCACCACCGACAGATCCGCCGCCTTTGCCGCCCCCGACGCCAGAAACAGGCCCCGTCGGAGTGGCTCGCCCAGTGGACTCTCGCGTGCTCTCACAAACAGGCCGTCGGGTGGAGGAGCTTTGGACGCTGCCGCTACCCGCCTGGGTCGTGCGGCCTGCGCCAAAACCGCGTTCGCTTCATGCCGCCTTTGCGCTCCGCGCCGACCTGCTCGCCGGACTTACGCCCGACCCGCTCGTCGGCTTTCATTTATCCGGCGGGCTTGCGGAGAGCCGCGGGCTGCTCTGGTCGATCGAACTTGGTTTTTCGTACACCACCAGCATCGCCCCATTACAAACGCTGGGACTGGAAGCCACGACGGAGCTGCTGCGGGGCGAGCTCGAGCTCTGTTTTCCGGGTTGGTCGCCGATACAAAGTCTCCGTTTTTTCCCGTGCCTCGGCTTCGGTGCGGGAGCGTTGCAAGCTACCTTCTTGAACGTTTCCTCGGAGGCCACGACCAGCGGAGCGGGCCCGTGGGCGGGCCTTGGCGTGGGCGGACGAGCCGCGTGGTTCTTTTCTCCGCACGTGGGGTTGGACCTGGGGGTAGGGCTGCAAGCCCCGCTGGCTTCCGCTGAATTTACCAACGATTCTCGTTTGATCGTCGCCAGCGGCCCGGCTGCCTTCGAGGCCGAACTGGGTCTGGTTACCGAGTTCTGAGGGCTTGGCGCTTTTTGCGATCAAACGCAGTCCTCGGGGAGATGACACTGAAGTGCTAACCTCGTTGGCGTTGAATCACGTGCCCTTTGCTGAGCCCGAGGAGGAGGAAGAGGTCGACTATGACCGGCCTTCCGCCATGCTCCCAGGCGAGTTGACGGCAAAGCAGGCTGCCCGAATCAAGCAGCTCGTGGTTCAACACCACGGGTTTGTTTGGCGGTCGTTGGTTCGGCTCGGCGTGCCTCGTTCGGATGCCGAGGATGCGCTGCAGCAGGTCTTCATGGTGACCACGCGGCGCATCGACGACATTCGCGTCGATGCCGAGCGTTCCTTCCTCTACGGGGTGTGCATTCGCATCGCCTCGCGCTCGCGACGCACCCGGGACCGACGTCGGGAGGTGGGCGAGGTGGAGTACGGTCCAGAGCGCGTCGATCCTGGGCTTCGGCCGGATGAACAGCTGGACCGGGTTGAGGCGCGCGCGCTCTTGGAGGGCATCCTCCAAGCCATGCCGATCGAGCTGCGGGCGGTGTTTACGCTGTTTGAGCTCGAACAACTAACGATGGCGGAGATTGCAGAAATGACCGGCGTTCCGCAAGGAACGGTGGCTTCGCGGCTGCGGCGAGCTCGGGCGATTTTCGCAGAGCACCGCAGTCGTATCGAGGCGCGCCTGGCGAACTCGAGTGGAGACCGGATCTCGGCTCCCATCGCGCGGGAACGCCCATCTGGTGAGTTGAGGTTGGTGGAAGGTGAGGGACAATGAGCGAGTTTAAGCGACTCTTGGATGAGGGCTCCGAGATGGATCGGATGCTGCTTTCCTCCGCCGTTTCGGAGCAGCCTCCCGCGCGCTCGGTGGAGAAAACGCTAGCCGCCTTGGGCATTGGGTCGGTCGTTGCGGCGGCCGGCGGAACCGCCTTGGGCGCGGCCTCGGCTTCGGTGGAACTGGCGAGCGGAGCGGCTCCGGCCGCTTCGCTGGGTGGGGCGAGCGCCGTCAAAGGCGGTTTTCTGGGCCTCGGGCTGGCCAAGGTTGCAGTCGGGGTTGCGCTCTCGGGTGCGGCGCTCGGTGGCGGCTATTGGATGGCCGCGCACGAGGCCGAGCAGAAGGCTCGCGTCGAGCTCGCGGGCTCGGCCAAGAACGACCGTTTGGGTGGAGGCCCGGAGCTTGTCGGTGAACCGCTATTGCGTTCCGGTCCGACCAGCGCCGCTCAGCAGCGCGAGGTTGCTCGGGACAAGGCTGCGCCTAGCGACGCCGCACAAGGCGATCCTGCCCAAGCTCGGACGCTGCGTTCCGCTCGCAGCGAGACGGCGCTCGGCGGGGAAGTCGAGCTGCTTGATCAGGCCCGCAAGGCGCTGCTCGCCGGCGACGCAAAGGCCTGTCTCGCCCGGCTTCAAGCCTACAAGACGCGCTTTCCTCAGGGGCAGCTAAAGGCCGAGGCGGACGAGATGGAGACTCGCGCCAAGAAACGGCTGGAAACGCAC
The DNA here is from genome assembly GCA_903892415.1 of uncultured delta proteobacterium. Lineage (GTDB taxonomy): Bacteria > Myxococcota_A > Polyangia > Polyangiales > Polyangiaceae > Xiheicaenibacterium. The sequence goes on from CAITIQ010000287.1 coordinate 18,951, forward strand.
TGACAGCCTTGCGCGCGTGCCGAAGCCGGCGGAAAATCAGCGCAGCATGGAAAAGCGTCTTGAGTCCACGGTTCAGGCGGCTGAGGTAGCGCAGGAGAAGGCGACGGAGGAGCTTCCTGCGGAGCTCGAAGCGATCGCCGCCATGGCTCCAGTACGAGAGGCTCCTGCGCCAAAACCTGTCGCCACGAGTGGACTCGCGCTGGCGCGCATCATGTCGATCAGCGAAGACGGCATCAGCGTGCGCATCGGCGATGAGTTCGTTCAGGCCAAGCTCGAGCCGACGCTGGAGCTCTCGGTTTTGCGTACGGCACTGGACCGCGGAGAGCCGGTGCTCGTCGAGCGACACGGTGCCGAGGCGACGGTTGTTGCGGGTCTTCGTTTGCAGGCCACCCCTGGCATCGACAAGATGCGCGAGATTCACCTTGAGGCCGAGTCGATCACGCTCAACGCAAAGCGCGAAGTAGTCGTTCGCTCCGGCCTCGCAGCGATGGCAGTCCGGGCGGTCGGCGAGATTGAAACCTACGCCGAGCGGATCGTCTCGCGCGCCGAGGGCGTGCACAAGATCATCGGTCGAATGTTGCGGCTCAACTAGTTTCAGCGCAGCGTGCACGCTGGACGCTCTGAATGGCAGACAACGACAAGACGGTTCGTGATGCGGGACCTTTCGGGCCCAGCGTACCCGTGCCCACCGCTGGGCCCGCGCTAGGCGGCGCCTACGCGGCGCCAGCCGCCGCGACTGGGCCGGCACCCCCAGTTGCCCACGCTGCGCCAGCGGCCGCTGCTGGGCCTGCAACAGCGGGTGCGTACGCGGCCCCAGTTCCCGCCGCCGGGCCTGCGTTGGGCGGTGCCTACGCGGCGCCAGCCAGCCCTTCTGCTGGGCCAGCACCTGCTGGTGCTTACGCGGCGCCAGGCGCCGGGGCCTACACCTCGGCCGCCTATCCACAGAACCCCACGGCTCCCGCTGTCGGCGGGCCGTCCGCTGGCGCTTACGTCAGCGCTCCAGCAGCGCCCGGTGCAGTGCCGGCGCCCAAACCACCGCCGCCATCAACCTTTCAAGAGCTGCGCGAACTGGCGAAGGACTTCATCAAGCGCAACGAAAAGCTGATGTGGTGGGGCCACACGGCGTACGCGCTCGCGCTCGGAGCCTTTGTCGCCACCTTCGCTCAGAAGGGCTTCGAGCGCGCTCGGCTGCTCGCCCTCTCGCTCACCTTCGCTTGGGTGCTGGTGGTCTTGTTTTTCCGCTTCTTTGGAACCGGCACCCAGCAAGACTTCATGACCGCGTGGCCTGGGGCGCGCAGGCGCTTCTTCATCATGAGCTACCTGATGAAGAACCTGTTCCAGAGCATGTTGTTCTTCCTATTGCCCTTCTATTGGAAGTCGTCGAGTTACGTTGCGGGCACCTATCCCGTCTTCGTCGGGCTCGCTGCTTGCGCTGTGCTCTCGACGCTCGACGTCGTGTTTGACGGCGTGCTGCTGCGCTTCAAGTTGGTGGCCAGCTTCTTCTTCGCGCTCACCCTGTTTGGCTGTGCGAACTTGGTGATTCCGGCCCTGATGCCCAACACGCCGATCATCATGACCTTGATGGTCGCCGGTGGATTGGCGCTTTCGACCTTGGTGCTGTTCCACGTCTCGCTCGCTGCGCTGCGGCGTCCAATCGCGCTCGGGGCCTTCGCCGCCTTCGTGACGATCGGTCTTTTGGGGCTGTACAGCGCCCGCTCGATCGTTCCCCCGGTGCCGGTTCACCTGGTGGAGGCCGGGGTCGGCACCAGCCTTCGAGCGGATGGAAAGCTGGACGCTGAGTTGGTCGTAATCCGCGCGACCTCGCTCAGCGAGAGCAGCGAGCTCGTTTCGGTCGCCGAGGTGTCGGTGGTGGGAGAGCGAGAGCAGTTCCGACACGTCTGGCGCAAAGGTGGAACCGTACTCCAGCACCAATCGGCGGCAGCCGCTCCGGCACAACAAGCCGGACTCGTCCGGGTTGCCTCGAAGGTCCCGGTACAGGACTTACCGGCCGAACGGCTCGGCATCTACACGGTCGACGTGATCACGGCGAACGAGCAGATCGTTGGGCGCACGCAGTTCGAGATTAGGGAGTAACGCTAGCGGCGGTACCAGCGAGCTGCATGTTCCGCTTGCGCCCGCTCAGCTCGGCGAGACAGTCCGCGCGAGAACATAAGCCCTCCAACGAGCAGCGGGGGAACGCCGATGATCAGGCCACCAACAAGCAGAGCAGGGTTTGTCTCTGAGCCGAGCAACGCACCGAGCCCGAGCCCCAACGCAAGTAGCCCGCCAAGCGAGGCCAACACACCCCCAACAACGAGCAGCACGTAGTCCCAAACGGAGTTCGAGGTCAGCGCCGCTTGCATTGCAGCCCAGGCGTTACGTGCACGTGTATTCGGACCGTCCTGTTCCAGACGCGCGCGCAGAAGCAGTCGACGCGCCCATACAATTTCGATCAACAGCGCCGGTAGCGAGATCAATACGACGGCCAAGCCAACGTAAAGCAGGACCACGACCACGTAGCCGAAAGGGATCGCGTACTTCTTGTGGTGGAACTTCCACTGCGAGACGTGCCATCCCAAGATCGCCCCCGAGAAGGCATGGCCCGGGACAGCGGTGAACGCTCGCATCACGGCCAAGCCCAGCCCGTTCTGCACTACGTAGAGGACGTTCTCCAAGGTCGCGAAGCCGAGCGAGGCCGTCGCCCCGTACACCAGCCCATCGAGCGGCTCGTCGAACTCCTTGTGTCTTGCGCAATAGGCGACGAGCACCAACAGCTTGAGCAGTTCTTCTGGAATGGCGGCAGAGGCGAAGGCGTCCACGGGTCCGCGGAGCAGCGGGTTGTCGATGCCGTCCACCAGCGGCGAATAGATGAACACCACCGCTACACCGAACACCGAGAGCACGCCGAGCCCGAAGGTCGTCCACAACACCCGCTGAGGTTCGCGGTAGCGATCGCGCGCATGGAAGTAGCGCATGATGAGCAGGCTCGGAATCACCGCGCTCACCGCCAGAAACGCGAAGCTCATCAGAAACTCATGCCGGCGCCGAGGAACTCCGAGATCCGTTCACCAACCATCAGGGTCGGCAAGTTCGTGTTGGCGGTTGGGATGATTGGGAAGATGCTCGCGTCCGCTACCAACACGCCCTCGACACCACGCAACCTTCCGTAGCCGTCGACCGCACCTTCGCTAATCGACGAAGCGGCCATCGGGATGGTGCCGCACGGGTGATAGCCGGAGCCGGTGATCTTCGGCAAATAGGCCTGCAAATCCTCGCGTCGCGTGAGCACGCGGGCGGTCGGAATCACCGGATAGGCGAGTGTGCGGAGCTCGGGCTGTCGCGCGATTTGATAGATGCGCTCGATCGCTTCGGTGATCCGCGCCCGGTCTCGTGGATGGTCCAGAAATCCCATCTCGATGTTCGGCTTTTCATCCGGCGCGCTGCTCGCAAAATGGATTTTTCCGCGCGCATCAGGCCTACCGATCGGCGCCATGATCGAGAAGAAGGGGATGGCGAGACCAAACAATGGGACGAATGACCCGGCTTGAATCTGCAGGTCGTAAGCGGAGTCACTCCCAACCGAGGTTGCTCGGGCCATCACCTGAATCAGCGGCTCCTCGACGTTGGGGCGCAGGCTCGTGCGCGGCGCAAAGAGCACGCCGGTGCCGGAGTGGTCGAGCAGTTGTGCGCCCACCGTCGGCGAGTCCACGACGACCGGCACCTTCAATCGCTCCAGCTCGGCCTTCGGTCCAATGCCCGACCGCAATAGGATGCCCAGCGAACCAATCGCCCCCGACGAGAGCACCATGCGGTCCGCGCGCAGCGTGCGCGTCACGCCCTGAGCATCGCGCACGAGCAGGCCGGCAAACTTACCGCCGGCGAACTCGATCTTGAGCACGTGCGTGTCGGCCATGATGCTGAGGTTCGAACGTCGGCGCACAGCCGGGGTGAGGTAACAGCGTGCAGCGCTCATTCGCTCGCCGGCGACCTTGTTCATCGCGTGCGGGCCCACACCGCAGGGCAGCTCGGGGTTGTTGTGGTCGACGGTCTCGGCGTAACCCACGCGCCGTGCCGCCTCGAAGAAAGCCGCTTGCCAGGGCACTAACTCCGACTCGGTGTGCCGTCGGATAGGGATCGGGCCGCCTTGCCCGTGCCACTCGTCGTCGAAATCGAGATCATGCTCGAGGCGCTTGAAGGAGGGCAGCACCTTGTCGAACGACCACTCGCGCAGCCCGAGGTCGGCCCAGTCGTTGTAGTCGTAAGGGTGGCCTCGCAAGGCGATGCAGGTGTTGACGGCGGAAGACCCACCCACGACGCGTCCACGCGGGAACGAAAAGGTGTTGCGACGTTGAGAGGCCGGCCGGAAGCGGTAGCCCCAATCATGTCGATCCAGATCGGCGTTGTGACGGCCGTCCCGAAGATCCTCGGGTACTTCTTGGATCGACGGATAGTCAGGTCCTGCTTCGATCAGGGTTACCTGCTGACTACCCGTCTCACTGAGCCGAGCTGCGATCACCGACCCAGCTGAGCCTGCTCCGACCACCAGCGTATGCATAGGCGGCGAGGAGCTTATCAGACAAAGTGTACAGTACTACTTGACGCTGATTTGCGCTGGGCCTACGCCCCCGCGCATGGGATTTTTCTCGAGCCTCAAGAACGACATGAAGTCGCTTGTCTCCGGCATCTTCTCCGACAAACCTGCGCCGTTTGCGAGCAAGAAGGGGGAGCGCGGGGAGGCCAAAAAAGCCACGCGCTCCTTGCTGGTCAAAGAGGTCATCGTCGAGACGCCGGACGCCCGAACGCTCGTCCTGACGGACCCGAGCGGCGCTCCGCTCGACTTCGAGGCCGGCCAGTTCTTCACGCTGCTCCGCAAGATCGACGGCAAGGAGGTTCGTCGAGCTTACTCTGCGTCGAGCTCGGCTTCGGTCAGCACGGAGGTGCGCGTCACGGTAAAGCAGATCGAGGGCGGCTTGGTGTCGCCACGTCTGGTGAAGGAACTGAGTGCCGGAGAGACGTTGGAGGTCGCTGGACCGAGCGGGCAGTTCACGCTGCCCAAGGGTCGTAAGCACGCCGTGTTGCTCGGTGGCGGCAGCGGCATTACGCCGCTGATGAGCATCGCGCGCACCCACCTCGCGCTCGATCCGGAGCTGAAGCTCGACCTGGTGTTTGGTAACCGCGGCAAGGAGGACATCATCTTCCGCGAGGAGCTGAGCGCTTTGGTGGAGGAGCACGCTGGGCGCTTCCGCGTTCGGCACGTGCTCGAGAACGCAGACCCAATCGCGTCACACGTTGGGCGCTTGGATCGCGCCACGGTGCTGGCCGAGCTCGACGCGCTGGAGAGCTTCGCTTCGGCGACTTCGATGTTCTTCCTTTGTGGCCCGGTGGGCATGATGGATGAGGCCAAGGCGGCGCTGGAGTCGCGAGGCGTATCAGCGTCGCGCATCAAAGAAGAGCGCTTCGTCAGCCCCTCGGACAGTTCGCAAGGTGGCTCGGAAGGCCCAGAGGACGTTGAGGTCTCGGTCCAGGGGGATCTCTTCACCGTCACCGTTCAACCGGGCATGACCATCCTCGAGGCTGCGCAGGACGCCGGCGTGGAGATTCCCTTCTCGTGCACCGTCGGCGGCTGCGCTTCGTGTCGCGTGAAGTTGGTCGCGGGCAAGGTTGCGCTCGGTGAACCCAACTGCCTCGATCCGGATGAGCGCAAGGAAGGCTACATCCTGGCCTGCGTTTCGCGTCCGCTGGGCCCGTGCAAGGTCGAGGTTGAGTGATGCGAGCCGAGGGCCGACCGCTAGCACGCAGCGAGCAGCTGCGAAGCGGAAGGCCTCGCCGCGCCAAAGCTTCGGAGCGCGGCTATCGCATGAAGGACCTGTGTGAGCTCACAGGTCTCGAGCGTCAGACCATCCACTTCTACATCCACGAGGGGCTGTTGCCGCTCGGTCACAAGACCGGACGCAACATGGCCTACTATGGGGAGGAGCACCTCTCGCGGCTGCGTCTCATCCGTCGGCTGCAAGAGGAGCGCTTTCTACCGCTGCGGGCGATCAAGGCGATCCTCGGTGGCCGGCCAACGGGCTTCTCGAGCGCGCAACGCAAGCTGATCAGCGAGGTCAAGCTGCGCTTACTCGCGAGTGAACCGCTTACCGCTCGCAACTCCCAACAGGTGCTGGTCAAGGACCTAGCCGCTGAGGCAAACCTTACGGTCAAAGACGTTGAGGAGCTCGTTTCGCTCGGGCTCTTGCACGCCACCGGCGCAGGTCCCAAGCGCGCCGTATCTCGGCAGGACGCTTGGATCGTTTCCTCGTGGGGGCAGCTTGCGCGCGCCGGCCTCAATCGTGAACGTGGCTTCTCGCCTGCGGATCTCGTGCTTTTCGACCAGGCGTTGAACGAGCTCTTTGCCAAGGAGCGGGACCTCTTGCTCGAGCGGCTGGCCAACGAGCGGGCCGAGGAGGTCGCCGCCATCATTCAGCGCGCGCTGCCGATCCTGGCCGAATTTCTTGGAAGACTGCACACTCAGAAGGCGCGCGACCTTTTCGCGCTCGAGCCCATCGCCTCGCAAGAGGACCCCAGCGAAAGTTGAGCCGTCGCATGTTCAAAGACCTTGTGATGAAGGCACTCCCACCGCGTGTACGCGACCACTTCGACGCGCTCGCGGAGGCCGCAGACGTGCTGGCGCAGGTCAAGAACCCCAACGTGCTCCGCTCGCTTGGCCCGTCGGGTGTGCGCGGGCTGCTCTTGCATCGCGGCAAACAGGGCATTCCAACTACGGTGCCGGCGCGGCACAGCGCCTACTTCGACTGGACGTACCCCAATGATCAGCCCGAAATGCGGGAGCTCTTCCAGCGAGCCAAGGCCGGCCAATGGGACTCGGATCGCGATCTGCCGTGGCACACGAGCGTGGACCCGCTCAATCCTGAGCGCAGGCTCTTGCCGGCCAACTTCATTGACCATGGGGCGCTCGAACGCGAGGGAGCTCGCCTCAGCGAGCTCGAGCACCGCAAGCTCGACTACAGCATCTGCGCCTGGATGCTGAGTCAGTTTTTGCACGGCGAACAAGGCGCCTTGTTCGCGGCTGCGCAGGTGACGGAGGCGGTGCAGTTCTTCGACGGCAAGCTGTACGGCTCGACGCAAGTGATGGACGAGGGGAGACACGTCGAGGTGTTCAGCCGCTATTTGCAGGAGAAACTCGAGCGGCTCTATCAGGTCAACGACAACCTGTTCGTGATCATCGACGCCCTGATGGCGGATGGTCGCTGGGACATGAAGTTCCTCGGCATGCAGATCATGGTCGAGGGGCTGGCGCTGGGTGCGTTCAGCACGCTTTACCGAGTAACCAACGAGCCGCTGCTGCGCGAGCTGCTCAAGCGCGTGATCATGGATGAGGCACGTCACGTTCACTACGGCGTGGTCGCGCTGCGCGAGCACTTCAAGAGCGCGCTCACAGATGCAGAGCGGCGTGAACGTGAAGAGTGGACGTTCGAGGTCTCGCTCTTGATGCAGAACCGCTTCATGGCCTACGAGGTGTTTGATGAGTGGTTCGCCGGCGGCCGGCTTTCGCGCGAGGCGTGGCGACGCGTGGTCATGAACTCTCCCGGCATGAACGAGTTCCGCTCGCTCATGTTCAGCCGCTTGATGCCGAATCTGCGCGAGCTTGGCCTCGTCCCCGAGCGGATGTTGCGCCGCTACGAAAGCGCTGGTCTGCTCCAGTACATGCTGGGCAAGTCAGCGCCCGAGCTAACGGCTGAGGACCTGCTCAGCGATCTTGATCGCGGCCGAACTGCGAACCAAGCGGCGGCCTTGGCCTGAAGAGCTACTCGAGAGTCCCAATGAAAATGCGTTCGTCGCTTCGTCACCTTCTCTCCTCGGCGCTACTCCTCGCGCTTGCCTGCGGTTCAGGAGCACCGCCGCAGGCCTTCCCCGGCTTGCCGATCGGGCCGACGTTGCCCGAGCCCGACATCTTCGCCTCGCTGCCGGATGCGTCGCCGAAGAGCGGTGAGCGAAGGCTGCCAGGCGGCAGCGCCGAAGGGAACCGCGTCGCGCTAGGGACCAAGGGCGCGGTGGCATCGCAGGAGAACTTCGCGACCGACGTGGGGCTCGAGGTGCTGAAGAAGGGCGGCTCATCGGTGGACGCGGCGATCGCCGTCGGCTTCGCCTTGGCCGTCACGCATCCTTCCGCGGGGAACATCGGCGGCGGTGGTTTCATGTTGATCCGCAACGCAGCAGGGGACGTTCATGCGGCCGATTTTCGTGAGCGCGCTCCGAAGGCCGCCTCGCGCGACATGTACCTCGACAAGAAGGGCGAGGTGTCGAAGGACGCCACGGTTGGGCCCAAGTCGGCGGGCATTCCCGGCACCGTCGCGGGCTTTTGGCTGGCCCATCAGAAGTTCGGCAAGCTGCCTTGGGCTGAGCTCGTCGCGCCGGCGATCAAGCTCGCCAAAGAGGGCGTGCTGCTGGACAAGCTGAAGGCCGATTCGCTCAAGAAGGCAGCCGAGGGCATGCGCAAAGAGGGCTACGAGTCGACGGCCAAGCACCTCGAGGGTGCGAAGGGTGCGTTGAACGAGGGGGAGCTTTGGCTCCAACCCGATCTCGCGGCCACGCTCGAACGCATCGCGAAGGAAGGCCCACCGGGCTTCTATCAGGGGCCGGTCGCCGAGAAGCTCGTGAAGGGGGTGAAGAAGGGTGGAGGGATTTGGACGCTGCAAGACCTGTCGTCGTACGAGGCCAAGTGGCGCACGCCGGTCGTGTTCAACTATCGCAACCACACCATCGTGACGATGCCGCCTCCCTCCGCCGGAGGGGTCGTGTTGCAACAGATGCTCGGGATGAGCGAGGTGCTCGACCTCAAGCAATCACCTTGGCGTGGAGCCGAAGAGATTCACCTTTTCGCCGAAACGATGCGTCGAGCGTACGCCGATCGCAATCAGCTCCTTGGTGATCCCGACTTCGTCAAGATGCCGCTCGAGACGATCTTGAGCCCCGAGTACCTCGCTGCGCGGGCGAAAACCATCGATCGAGCGAAGGCCACTCCGTCCTCGGCTGTCAGCGCAGGCGCGTCGCTGAAGCCGCAGTCGACCGAGACCACGCACTACTCGGTGCTCGACGAGGCTGGCAACGCCGTGTCGACGACCTACACGCTCAACACCGGCTACGGGGCGAAGTACATCGTCGATGGGACGGGCGTGCTGCTCAACAACGAGATGGATGACTTCGCCTCGGCGCCCGGCAAGCCGAACACCTTCGGACTCGTGCAGGGTGAAGCGAACAAGATCGAGCCGGGCAAGCGGATGCTCTCGAGCATGACGCCGACCATCATCGTCAAGGATGGCGAGGTGAGGGCGGTGCTCGGCTCGCCGGGAGGCTCAACCATCTCGACTACGGTCGCGCAGCTGACCCGAGCGCTGATCGACTACGACATCCCGCTCGATCGTGCCGTCCCGGCGATCCGTGCCCACCATCAGTGGATGCCCGACGCCATCATGCTCGATGGGGACGTCCCGGCGGACGTGAAGGCCGACTTGGAGGCCCGCGGGCACAAGCTGATGTCGCGCGGTCGCATTGGTCACGCCAACTGCATCGAGGTGGACCCCAAGACCCGCGGGTTCCGCGCCGTGGCAGACACCACGCGCAGCGGCGGCAAGGCAGCGGCCTACTAGCTGCCGAGCAACTTCGTCACGACTTTGAGCAGCTCATTCGAGCGGAAGGGCTTCTTGATGAAGCTCGCGCCCGTGCGCAGCAACTCGTTTAGCGGCTCTGAGGACGCGCCCGACATAAAGAGCAGTTTGGGCGCGTTCGTGTAGCGCATGCGCTTGGCGAACTCCGGCCCTGATAAGGTCGGCATCCGCACGTCGGTGACAACCAGGGCGTACTCATTCGACTCCACGAGCTGCAGGGCTTCTTGGCCATTGTGCGCGAGGGTGACGTCGAAGCCTTCGGCGCTGAGCATGGTTGAAAGGAGCCGCAAGAGCAGCGGTTCATCGTCGACCACCAAAATTCTACGTGTTGCTGTACTCACAAAACCTCCGAACGCGGCAGGCTCAAGCGGAAGAGCGCGCCGCCGTGTTTCGAGCGCTCGTAGTGCAGACTTCCCTGATGTTCCTTGGCGATCCCATTCGAGATCGCGAGCCCAAGGCCGCTGCCGGAGCCAACGGGTTTTGACGAAACGAAGGGCGCAAAGAACTGTTCGGGCTCATCGCCCAAACCTGGTCCAGAGTCGGCGACCTCGACGATCACTTCGTCCTCGACCGCACGCGTACTGAGCTCAATCACGCGAACAGCGGGCTTGGCTCTCTCGAGAGCCTCACGCGCGTTGTTGACTAGGTTTTGCACCACCGTTTCGATCTGCACCTGGTCGCAATCGACGGGTGGGAGATCGAGGTCGAGGTGCAACTGCAGTGCAATGTCGGATTTGCGCAGGTCGGGCTCGAGCAGCCGGAGGCTGCGATTGACGATGCGGTTGAGGTCCTCGGGCTTTTTCTGTGGACCTCGCCGCTGCTCCAAGGAGAAGTCGCGCACCCTATCGACGACGCGCCGCATACGCTCGGCCTGGGAGAGGATGGCCTCCAGCGCCTGTTGCGTCTCGGCGTCGTGAGCAGTGCTGGGCTTCGAGGCGAGCAGGTCGGCGTAGCCCAAGACGACCGCGAGCGGATTGTTGAGTTCATGCGCGACCACGGCGCCCATCACGCCAAGCGACGCAAGCTTTCCCGCTCGTGCGACCTCCGCCTGGAGCTTGGCGCGCTCTTGTTCGGCATGTCCGTGAGCGATCACGAGCTTCGCGAGGGTGCCAAACTCGGTACGTGCGCCGCCTAACGCGAGTAGGTCCGGGTGCTCGTTGCAGCGAATGCCCTCGGTGATCGTACCCAGGGGTCGCAGGATCAAGCGGCTCAGGGAGAAACCAAGGGTCGCGAGCAGCAACCCAACGAACAACGCGAAGATGATCCCCGTCCGTTCGCGGTGTTGCCTGAACTGCTCGTTGAGTGGGTTGTTGACCACGGCGCACAGCCAACCAACCGAGGCCTCGTCCGTCGACTTGATGGCGAAGCCTGCGACGGTATCACTGGCTGTTCCGTGGTGGTTGCAGGAGCCAGCTGCGCTCTCGACTCGCAGCTTTCCGCCGATGACGGGCGCAAACTGGTCGACATAGTCCTGCGACCAGACCTTCATGATCAGCAGGAAGCCGCGCGCTGGTGCGCTGCGATTGACGTCTTCCTCGCGCTGAATCTTCGCTCCCCGGAACTCGAGGAGGCTGCCCTCATCGTTCAGCGCGAAGGCTTGAAAGAAGGAGCCCGAACGGAACAAGCCAGCAACGTCCGCGACGTTCTCTTGGGTCAGCAGGACTGGGAGCGAAGAGTGCGCTCCAAGCGCGTAGGCTTGTTTGCTCTGCGCGTCGAATACCCACAGGCCGTCAAACTTGAAGTTGTTGAGCGAGCCCTCAAGGTTGATTTTGGCCCATTCAGCGCTTGGCTGCGCTGCGAAATCAGCCATTTCTCCCCAGTGGGAGTAATCGGCGGCGAAGTTCTCGTAGACCACACCCCGAAGGCGAACGGTCTCGGCCACCGTGTGACGAAGCGAACTCTGTTGCGACCGCCGCAGAGCCGCGAGATTAAGGTCATCCTGGAGCGATACGCCCACGAACAAGGCCGCTACCAGGGCACAGATTGAAAGTGGGATCAGGAGCAGTCGGACGACCAGTCCATCTGTCCACCGACTGCGCAGCTCCACCTAACTCCCAACGACGCGAAACGGCCGGAGCTTAAACGCAAGCTCCGGCCGCTTTTCGAGGCGCGTTACTGGATGGGTCGCGTTACTGGATGGGATTGATGTTGACGATGCCGTCGATCGCCGGGCCGGTGTAGAAATCCTGCACCCGCCGCATGTCGCCCTTCGCTACGGCGAAGGCTACTGCTGCACCGGCGGCTGCCGACACAGACTGCGAGGAGCCGTTGGCGACCGTCTCGCCAGTGGTCGGGTCGAAGACGTCGGTTGCGCCGTTAGCGCGAACGCCACCGTGCCAGCCGGTCTTGATGAAGCCGTTGCCCATCGCGTAAATCCAGTTCGAGTCGTTGGGCGTGCCGTCGGGCCAGCCGCTCTTCACGCGCGGATCCTTGGGCGTGTCACCGTGGATGGTCATCACCACGTTGTCGCCCAACGAGCGAGCCGAGCACGAAGGATCTTCAGCGGCGGTGAGGTCGCCCATGAACGCGTCCAAGATGCCGCCGAGGGTCTGCGTGGTGTCGCGAAGGCTCGCCATATCGCCGAAGGCGCCATGCGGATCATCGCGCAGCGCCGGCACGATCACCGACTGGGTGAGGTTCAAGCGGAAGGCTTTCACAGCGACGATGCAAGCGCGAGCGAGCGACGAAAGCTTGTTGGGCGTGCCGCCGTTGATGCCGTAGCGGACGAGGTCCTCGTCCTGGACCATCAGCTGGGCAGCGAGGTTTTGACCGAGGAAGCTCGCGGCCTGTTTGCCGATCTTCTGACCGCGCAGTTGGGTCGGGCGCGCGGCGGCCTTGTTCAGCCCGAGCAGCGCCTTGTAGTAAGCCTCGTAGAGCGCTGCATCTTGCGGCACCTCGAGGATGGCTCGCGAAGCGGCGCTGTTGAAGAGCTGAACCATGCCGTCGGCGTCGGCAACGTTGGTCGCAACGGGTGCGCCGGCTGCGTTGCCGAAGGCCACGGGGTTGATAGCGATCACCGGCAAGAGTGAGGGCGTGGTGCGTTGGATCGCGGCGCAAACCGCAAGCATGCTTTGGTTGTTGCCGACGCTGGCTGCAGCCGTTGGCGTGGGCGTGTGGGTCTCATTGTTGCCAGCCATGAAGGCGCTGACGCGCTTGGACTTGTCGTACTCGCGCCACGGTGCCTCCGGCCCCAAGGTCATCGGCTTGTCCGTGTCACCGGCCATCGTCGTCTGGCCGAAGGCATGGAAGGCGAAGTCGTCGATGTTGGCCGCCGCGATCTCATTGTGCGGCCAGAGCAGCTGGAACCACGCGAAACCGCCGTCGCCGGCGACGATGTGGAAGGACTTGTTGGTGGCAGCGCATGCCGCTTCATCGGCCATCGCCGACCCGGCCGTGTCGTTGACCACGTTCAAGATGTTGGAGCGGTCAACGGCGACAGCGGCGCCGAAAGCGGTCGCGAAGCGCAAAAACCGCCGACGGGAGGAACCTTCGAGATGCTTCAATAGGTCGTTTGCCATGGTCTGTTCTCCCTTTGATCACTCGCAAGTGTGAGCGGCGCTGAGGAGCGCAGCGACGGCGATGTTGCGACCCTTTTCGACATCGCTCGCGCTGTCGATCAGGTCTTTGCAAATCGCTAGGTGGTCTGCCGTGGCAGGCCGGCCGATGAGACAGCTGACGGCGTCTTCGTTGCAGGTTCCGTCTTCGTTGAAGACCGGTGAGCCGACGCCATCGATTTGGCACTGCGGCAAGTTCGGCATGGCCGCGATGATTTCGGGCGCGGCTTGCACGAAGATGTCGAAGGTCTTGGCGGCGCCAGCCGCGGTCCACACGATGTCTTCGCCCATGCGGGCAGCGTAGTTGGACTGGCCAAGCGCGGTGCCACCACCTGCTAGGAGTTGGCCAGCCGCCGGCGGGTCGCCGGTGGCGTCGAGGTTGACGCCGAAGCCGGTGAGGATGTTGCGGAGCGTGGTGATCTGCAGCTTCTGGCACGAGTGCAAACGAGCGCGCGTCTCGGGCGTACCCTCGGCTTCGCGGCGCTCGGCGATCACGAAGGGATCTTCATCGACTCCGTCGACACCAAGGCCAGCTTGGTGATCGAAGGTACCTTTCTCACCACCGACCGCTCCGCCCGGGGTGCGGCCCGGCTTGGTGTGCGTGTCACCGATCGGTTCATTCGGCTTCTTGCTGTGGTTGTCGACCAGGTTTAGCTGGGTGGGCTGCTCGGCGCAGGCGACGAAGGCGAGCAGCGGAAGGGACAGGAGGGCGAGCTTGAAGTTTTTCATGGTGCGCTCCTTAGAAACTCACGAAGTCTTCGCTGAGGAAGATGTCGCGTAGGGTGGCCTTGAGGTCACGGGATTGATCGAACTTCTCGATGTGGGGGGCCGCAACCTTGTAGGGCACGGTTGCCAAGTCGGTCACGATGTCCTCCTTCGACAGGGCGAAGTTCCACGCGCGAGCGACGAGGCACTCACTGACCAGCGGGTCTTCAGCGAGGACGACGCCGAGGTCGGCCATCGAGGTGAGTTCTTGGGAGCCTTCACGCCAGTGCAGCGTCTCTCCGGGTTGCAACCAGTGCGCGAGTTCGGACGGAATCGGCTCAGGCGCAATGGGCGTATTCACGCCGAAGCCGTCGGTCCACATGCCCTCCTGGTCGAAGTGAGCGAACAGCGGTGCGATGTGGTTGAGCGTGCCGTGGCAGTTGGCGCAGAGCACCGATTGGGTGTCCAGGAAGTTGATGGGCGAGGAGGCGATGCTCTCGAAGGCCCACGGAGAGACGTAGTCTTTACCGTCGATCTGCGTGGTTTCAGTGGCGATCTCGGCGGGGAACTTCGTGCAGTAGAAGGTCTCTTGCACCCAGCGCGCGCGGCGGAAGGCCATGTTGCCGTAGAACTGCTTCATCACCTCGGGGTTGGTGAGGATGCCCGATTGCACGGGCGCACCGCTTTGGCAGTCCCCCTCGGTGAAGGTGCCGGTAGCAGCGTCGAAGCCGGGGCAGTTGCCGGTAGCCGCGGTGAAGAGCTCGGTGAAGTCCCGGCCTTCTGCCATGAGCTTGGCTGCAAAGGCCGGGGCGGTGTCACGGCCCTCTCCACCGATGCGCATGGTGTCGCGCCAGAACTTGAAGCTGCGGCTCGTGAATTCGGGCGAGGCGAGCATCAGATCGAGCTCGGCCTCGTAGGCTGCGGCGCGGTCCTCGGCGCGCTCCACTCGACGGATCTGATCGAGCGTCGGTAGGCGGCGCACGAGCTTGATCGACGCCTTGCGAAGAGCCTCGTTGTAGTCGACGACGCGGGCTTCGAGCGCCGGATCCGTCTGCGGTCCAGCGTTTCCACCGCCGTTGTTCTCCTCACCGCCGAGGCCGGTGCCTGAGGAGCCGCCGTTCTCGGAGCCGTCGTCACCGACGTTGAACACGGGGCCGGGATCTTGGCATGCGGCAAGGCAAAGGCCCGCCGCTAGCCCGAGGGCTACGCGAGTGACTCTGGGCATGGTTCGTTCGCCTTTCTCAATCATGGTTCACTCTCAATCCACACGGTGACGTTGTCGCGGAAGCCCTGGAAGGCTCCGGCGTTGCCACCAAACTTGAAGGGGTGACCGGCATTTCCGCCTGGGTCGGTGGTGATAAAAAGTTGGCTCGCCTGCGGGTTGCCGAAGTTCACGCGATTCTTTACTTGGGCGCAGGCTGCACCCGAGTTGTTGGCAAGATCGGAGAGGTCCAAGGCTGCAGTGGCCTGACCGTTGTTGCCGCCGTGACAGTTCACACAGGAGTTAGTGAGGGCGGGCAGGGCGTTGGCGTCGAAGGAGGCGACGTCGGCGCAGCCACCTTCCACCGTGCCGCCACCGCCACCCATGCCACCGGTGCCCGCACTCGAAACGTACGGCTCGGCGAGCTCGAAGCCGAGCCCAAGCTTGGCCTCCGCCTTCCAGTTGGTGAGGATGAGCGTTCCCACGCCCAAGGGTCCGACCGTTCCCTCATCGAAACGCGCGTCGAGACCAGAGAAGCTGTCGGCCGGATCCGCCGTCGGGTCCTCGCCCTTCGGGTAAACGGCGAACACGGGGTGGACGACGTGCAAGCCGGTGGTCGCCGTGGTGTAGACCTCGAGCCCTTCGAGCTTGAGGCTGGTCTCGGTCAACTTGGAGGCCGTGAACGCGATCGCCACGCCCTCGAGATCCTTGTCGAGCGGCGCGAGGTACACGACGTTGAGCCCGAGGATTGGCGTGAACGCCGGCAGAGTGGGAGTGCCCTCCTCAACCGGCGCAACGATCGCCTTCGACTCGGCGGTGAGCCACTCTTCAACCTTGGCCATCAGCGAAGGATCGCCGTCGAGGTTGGTCCCGGTGTGGCCAGCCCCAGCGACGGAGTAGGTGAGAAACAGGCTTTGTTGCGGGTCTGCGGTGACGACGCCGGGCCACGAGAGCACGCTGCTGTAACGGTCGGGCAGAGCCAAGAAGGGAGCATCACCGAGACCGTTGGGCTCGTGGCAAGAGGCGCAGGCGGCAGTGAGGTCCGGCTCGAGCGCCTCGAACAGCAGCTTGCCGTTGTCGACGAAGGCGCCGCCTTCTCCGCCGTTACCACCCGCTCCGCCGCCACCGCTGGTTTGGAGCACGAAGGGCTCGTCCTTGGAGCAGGAGGCGACGGCCGCCGCCATGCTCGAGAGCAAGAGGCCTAGTCGGAATAAGTTAGAGGCACGCATGAACTCCCAAGTAGAGCACTTGCTGTGCCATCGCGGACCAAGCAAATCAGTCGAAGATCTGAATGGGCGCACACTGTAGTTGAAGCCGCTGTGGATCCATGTTGTCCCAGGGCTTCGGTCCACCCCATCTCATGACTACATGGTGCGCAGAGTCATTAAGCGGCAGAGTCGCTCAGCTGCGCCGCGCGTTCTCGAATAGCTCGCGCTGCCACGGCTCTTCGGCGGGTTTGATCAGCTGTACGTCCTCGGGCTTACGGATCGTAACCAGCGTGGCTTGAACGCCGGGCGCCCTGCTGACGGCGCCGAGCAACGTGCCCGCAAGCAGTTCCACCGGCACGGAGAGCGTCTCGGCGAGGGTCGCCGCGTACTTGGCTTGGCGCTCGATCACGGCGTTGGCTAGGCTGCGCAGGCTGCGGTCGAGCGCGTCCAAATAGCGCTCGCGCAGGTGCTTGATCTGACCGCCGAGCTCACCGCCGATCTCCTCGAGTGCGCCCCATGCCGCTGCTATCGCCGGAGCCAGCGATTGATGGACGAAGGCCTCGATCTCGGCGATGTCGTCGAGCACCTGCTCGGCGCGCACCAGCTCCTCCGAGAAGCGCAACAGCGTGCTCGCGTCGCCGCCGCCTCCGGCTGCGGAGAGGCGCGGGGCGATCGCCACGCCGAACTCGGCCTCGAGCGCCGCCAGCCGTTCGAGGGCGGCAGCGAAGGTGGGTGTGTCGGCGTTGGGCTGCGCAGGTTCGAGGAAGTTTGCCGTGTGCGGCGGGAAGGCGCATTCGAGCGGACGAAGGGCCACGAAACGGCCACCTGCGGCCGCGAGCGCGGAGGGCGCGTCGACGTCGCCGGTCAAGACGTTGAACGGTACCGCAACCAGCGCTGCCTCTTGCGCAGCTCGCGAATGGACCAGCGCAGCCGTGCTCTCGCTGGGTAAGGCGCTCTTCAGATAGAGCCCAAGTTTGACCGCGGCGTCGACCTTGGGCCGCATCTCCCACGCCGCTTCGACCGAGGCCACCTCGGTCGGAAGCAAGGCCAGGTCGAGCTGCACGCCCGCGCGCGCGGTGAGCGTGAGCACGCCCTCGGCCTCGTTGCCCGGGAGCAGCCCGATCAACACCAGCGCCTCGCGCGGGGTGCCCGCAGCCACCACCCGCCGTACACCTTCGCCCACCGCAGGAGCGCGCGGCGCATCGAACGCAAACAGGTTGATACCGGCCTGCACCGCAAGCTCCACCGTCCGCGCCGCATCGTCTTCGAGCAGGCTGCCGACCATCACGCCAACCTGCGAGACCGTGAGCTCGCCGAGTTGCGTCCCGAGCGGTGCGAAGGCTTTCGTTGCCTCGGCGGTAGCAGAGCCGGCCAGCAGCCGACGCCCAACGCCGCGCGAGGCGGTGGCGCTGCGCGCGGCCTCATCGAGCAGCGCCGCTAGCTCTTTGCCGCTGCGTACCGGCGCTTCACAAGCGAAGTCGCGACACACGAAGGCCTGGCTCTCCCCCGACAGCGGCGCTTTGCCTGCGAGCAACGGAAACACGCTCGCTTCGCTAGCGCGCGCGACGATCTTGAAGCCGCGCGCATGACCGAGCAGCGCCGCGTTGAGTTCAGCGTAATTCGGGTCTGTGGGCGAGCCGACGAGCGCGACCTCGAGCGGTGCGAAGGCGAGCTTGCGTGCCACATCGAGCGAGGTCATGAAGGCGCGCGGCAGCCTGGTGATCGGTCGGCCAAAGGCCACGATGGCCTCTTGCGCGAGCTCGCGCAGATCCTCGCGGCCGAAGTGCGCACCCAAGCGCACGAGCACGCGGGCGAACACAGCGTTGGGGCTGGCGGTGGCGCCGTCGGAGCCTTCGTACATACGCACCGCGAGCTGCTCGTGATGGCTGGCGGTGTTGAAGAACGGCCCCTGTTCGCTGCGAAAGTCCAAGACGGCGCGCTCGGCGAGCGCAAGGGCCGTGCGCAACCATTCGCCTTCTCCCGTCGCCTCGTACAGCTCGATCAGCCCCTCGGCGAAGAACGCATAGTCCTCGAGGAAGCCGCCGATGTGGCTGGTCCCAGCGCGATGGGCGCGCAGCAAGCGACCGTCGGCGTCGCGCAGCGAGGAGAGGATGAAGCGGGCACAACGTTGGGCTGCCTCGAGGTAGCGAGGCTCCTGGAGCAGGGCGCCCGCGACGGCCAGAGCGCCGATGGTGAGCCCGTTCCAAGCGGTCAGGATCTTGTCGTCGCACAGCGGCTTGATGCGCTCGTTGCGCGCGCTTCGCAGCTTCTCCTTGGCCTCGTCGATGCGACGGTTTAGCTCGGGCAAGGGCAGGTTCGCCTCGCGCGACAAAGCGATCAGCGAGCGCCTGCGGCGCAGCACGTTGTGGCCCTCCCAATTGCCGGCCTCGCTGACGTCGAACACCGTCGCCAGCAGCTCGGCCTGGTCACCACAAACGCGATCGAACTCGGCCTTGCTCCAGACGAAGAACTTCCCTTCGACCCCTTCGCTGTCGGCGTCGGTCGCGCTGTAGAAGCCGCCGCCTGCGTCCTGCATTTCGCGCAGGAGGTAGTCGAGCGTCTCGCGCACCACGCCGGCGTACGCCGGATCGGCGAAGGCGCGGAAGGCCTCGGCGTACACCCGAACGAGCTGCGCGTTGTCGTAGAGCATCTTTTCGAAATGCGGGACATGCCACTCTTTGTCGGTCGAGTAGCGGGCAAAGCCACCGCCGACGTGATCGTAGATACCGCCGGCAGCCATGCGATCGAGCGTCACCGTGAGCGCGTGACGAGCGTTGTCATCGCCTTCTTCGACGGCGTGCCGAAGGAGCAGCGCGAGCGTGAAGGGCGCTGGGAATTTGGGCGCCGGTCCAAAGCCGCCGTGCACCTCGTCGAAGTTCGAAAGCACGCTCTTGATCGCGTCCTTCTCGAGGGAAGGCGGTAACGCCGCGGGCGGCGCCGTGCGCGCTTCATCTTGCAACGCCTGCAGCAGGGTGTCCGCTTGGCGCTCCACATCCGTACGTTGCTTCTGCCAAAGTTGGGCGATGCGCGAGAGCAGATCGATGAAGCCGGGCCGACCGTACTTCGACTCTTTGGGGAAGTACGTCCCGGCGAAGAAAGGCCGTCCATCGGGCGTGATGAACACGCTCATCGGCCAGCCGCCGGAGCCGGTCATCGCGATGGTCGCGGTCATGTAAAGTTGGTCTACATCCGGGCGCTCTTCGCGATCGACCTTGATGGCGATGAAGTCGCGATTGAGCGCCTGCGCGACCGCTTCATCTTCGAAGCTCTCGCGCTCCATCACGTGGCACCAGTGACAGGCCGCATAGCCGATGCTCACGAACACAGGCTTGTCTTCGCGCTTCGCGCGCTCTAGCGCCTCCGGGCCCCATGGGTACCAATCCACCGGGTTGTGAGCGTGCGAAAGCAGATACGGACTTGCAGCCTGCGCAAGACGATTGGTGGGGCGGCTGGTGCTCATCGGCGGTTCATGTTCGCCTTTTGGCCGCTCGGCAACACGAACCTGGAGCTGGCGTGGAGATACCGTGGAAGCCGAGGCGAAACCTTGACCAGCTCGAGGCCATGGCCCACGTTCCGCGCTCAATGCAGACCATTGCGGGATGGGGACGAATCGGCACCCCGGGCACAGAAATTCTCTCGGAAGACCTCGAACGGCTGAGCGTCGGCGCGGTGCTAAGCCGCGGGCTCGGACGCTCCTACGGCGACAGCGCCATCCCGCCCTCTGATGCACCCACCGTGGCCACCACCACCTTGGCCGATCGCATCCTCGGCTTCGATCCCGAGAGCGCTGTGTTGCGGGCCGAGGCCGGCGTATCGATCGAGCAGCTCAACCGCCGATTGCTGCGCAAAGGCTTCTTCGTCCCGGTCACGCCGGGCACGCAGTTCGTCACCATGGGCGGCGCTGTCGCGGCCGACGTGCACGGCAAGAACCACCACGTCGACGGCTGCTTCGGCTCGCACGTGCTGCGGCTCAAGCTGCGGGTCCCGGATGGTCGCCTCGTGGAGGCCACGCCCGACGGCGAACACAGCGATCTATTCTGGGCCAACGTCGGCGGCATGGGCTTGTTTGGCCACATCCTCGAGGTGGACGTGAAGATGAAGGCCGTTCCTTCGCCGTGGATCGCGCAGCAGACCGAGCGCGTGGACGACATCGATCAGTACATCGACTTGTTGAAAGAGCGAGCGGCGGAGTTCCCCTTCACCGTGGGCTGGATCGACTGCCTCTCCACCGGCAAGAACCTCGGTCGCGGCACGTTGATCGCCGGCAAGTGGGCCTCGGCCGAAGAGGCGCCGCGGCGCTTTCCAGAGCCCAAACGCCGCATCACCTTTCCCATGGAGCTACCGAGTTGGGCGCTGTCCCGCCCGACGGTGCAAGCCTTCAACACGCTCAACTATTGGCGCCACTTGCCGCGCAAAATGAACGGCCTGGTGCATTGGGAGACCTTCTTCTACCCGCTCGACATGATCCGCGAATGGAACCGCATGTACGGCAAACGAGGCTTCACGCAGTATCAGTGCGTGCTGCCCGATGCGGCTGGGCGCGGGGCGGCGCGGCGCGTGCTCGAGCTGCTCAGCCGACGAGGCGGCGCGAGCTTCTTGTGTGTGATCAAAGACTGCGGCGAGGCCAATCGCGGGCTGCTCTCCTTCCCGATGAAAGGCATCAGCATCGCGCTCGACATCGCCGTGCGCGACGACACGCAAGCCTTGATCGACGCGCTCAACGAGCAGGTGTTGAGCGACGGCGGCCGCATCTACCTAGCCAAAGATCAGTTCACCCGGCCCGAGCACTTCCGCGAAATGGAGAAGGCTCGGCTCGGCCGCTTCCTCGAGGCGCGCGATCGCTGGGACCCGCAGCGCAAGGTTCGAAGTCGTCAGTCGGAGCGGCTGTTCGGCGACCGCGCTGCCACGTGAACGACGCCATGCCCGCCAAGTCATTCCCTCCGGCAGAGCGGACTGGTAGAGCGCGATGATGAACGTTGTCTTTCTTGGTGCGACCAAAGGCATGGGACGTGCGCTCGCTCGGCTGATGGCGGCGCGCGGAGATGCGCTGTTTCTGCTCGGCCGGGACGCTGAGGACCTCGAAAAGACGAGCGCGGATCTCGGCGCAGACGGCATGCGGCCACTCGGGCACTACGCCTGTGATCTCTCCGACGCGAGCTCCTTCCCACAGGCGCTGGACCGCGCCTTTGAGGCCTTCGGTGGGCATGTGGACGTGGTGGTGGTGACCGCCGGCTTGTTCGATACACAAGACGCGCTCGAGTCGGACGCAGCGCTGCTGCGGCGCGTGCTCGACGTTGATTTCACCGGCACCGTGATGTTCTGCGAAGAGGCGCGCAAGCGGCTGATGGAACGGGGAGGGGGCACGCTGTGTGTGTTCTCCTCGGTGGCTGGGGAGCGCGGGCGCAAG
Source organism: uncultured delta proteobacterium (assembly GCA_903892415.1). Taxonomy (GTDB): domain Bacteria; phylum Myxococcota_A; class Polyangia; order Polyangiales; family Polyangiaceae; genus Xiheicaenibacterium. The sequence continues at coordinate 40,694 of CAITIQ010000287.1, forward strand.
CCGGTGGTGCTTTACGGCGCGGCCAAAGCCGGTCTTTCGCACTACCTCGAGGGGCTCGATCATCGCTACCGGGCGAAGGGTCTCAAGGTGGTCACGGTCAAGCCAGGATTTGTCAAAACAGGTCTAACCGCGGGCCTCAAACCGCCGCCTTTTGCCGGCGAACCGGAAGAGGTCGCCGAACTCGTGCTGAAAGGGATCGATCGCGGGACGCCCGAGGTGTACGCGCCGCGCGCCTGGGGTGCGGTCATGACAGTGATTCGAAATCTTCCTCGTTTTGTCATGCGCCGCGTCAGCTTTTGAGCTTCACTTCGCGGCGATGAAACTCGCCCGCCCGCTGCTCACCAGTCTCTGCCTCCTCTGTGCTTTGCCGGCCTACGCCGAGCAACGCGTCGCTGGCTCTCAGGAGCTCGTGGCGGCGCCCGGGCGTTCGGTCGAAGCCGCAGCGCAAGACTTCTTGAACGCGCGCAGCTCGAGCTTCGGCCTCGCTGGCAGCGAGCTACGTTTGCAGCGCCAGACGCGCTCACTGGGCGGTTCGAGCGTGGTGCGCTTTGCGCAGACGGTCGGTGGCGTGCGCGTAGCGGAGGGCGGTGTTTCGCTGATCGTGCGCAAAGACGGCACCTTCGGCGGAGCCTCGGTGGACGTGCGCGAGGTGAACGTGGATCCGGTGCCGCAGCTCAGCCAGGAGCAGGCGCTCGCGGCGCTGCAAAGCGAGCTTGTGACCTCAGCGCAGCCCTTTCGCAGCGAGCTGCTCATCCTGCGGGTCCACACGCAGAAGGGCCAGGCCACGTTAGCCTACGCCTTCGACCTGAACGATCAGGCTGGCGGAACACGCTACTTCGTCAACGCGCACACCGGCTCGCTGGTGACCTCAAGGCCGCTGGCGACCCACGTGCTTGGTCGCGTGCACGAGATGAATTCGGTGGAGACGCCGGAGCTCGTGGATCGCGATCTTCCGCTGATCGACGAGGTAACCAAACCCCGTCGGTTGCGCGGTTGGGACGGGCTCTTCAACGTCGCCAACTACGTGAGCGGAGATAGTCAGAACGGCTACGAGCTTTCGCAGGACCTCGGCCCCAACGTCGGCAACGACTTCCTCTATGACCTCCCGGCGAACTTGCTTTCCGCCACCGACGAGCTCGCGCAGGTCAACCTCTACTACCACCTGACCCATATTCGGAATGCGTTCAGCGCGCTCGGGGTCGACCAGACTGCCTCGTCGTGGAGCCTCACCGCGGTGGCCAACGCGCGCGAGAACGGCCAACCGCTCGATAACGCCTTCTACTCAGGTGCACCCGAACCGCAGTTCAGCTCCAACAACATGATCGTGATCGGGCAGGGCAGCGTGGGGGACTTCGCCTACGACTCCGACGTCTTCAAGCACGAGTTCGGCCATTACGTTTCGAACAACGCCATCGGCTACAACCTCGGCCAGTTCAACTTCGACGAATTCGGGCAGTCGCCGTTCTCCGGCTCGATCGACGAGGGTATCGCCGACTACTTCGCCTGCAGCGACAACGACGATTCGCAGCTGGGAGAGGCGTCGCTAGCGCCGCTCGGTGCAGGTCGCGATCTGACCGACACGAGCAAGGTCTGTCCCGACGACGTGATCGGTGAGGTGCACGCGGACGGTGAGATCATCGGCAGCTTGGGCTGGTCGATTCGTGAGGAGGTCGGTCGCGACTTGGCCGACCGCATTGTTTGGGACGCGCTCTCGTCGCTCAACCCGGGCGCTGATTTCCAGGCCTTTGCGCTCGCGATCAAGGC
>CAITIQ010000288.1 GCA_903892415.1 uncultured delta proteobacterium
ACGGGACCAGCATGCTTATCTTTGCGAGCATCGTAACTGCTATCCCGAATGCCGCAGGCAACTACATCCAGGCGAAGAGTGGGGACTTTCAGCCTCTCCCGGTCATGTTGTTCCTTGTGTGCGTGGTTGGTCTGATTGCCACGGTCGTGTTCTTCGAGAATGGTCGTCGTCAGATACCCATCGTCTATTCACGACGACAGGTTGGTCAGCGGCTGTACGGCGCTCAGAATACCCACCTACCACTTAAAGTTAACGTGGCCGGTACGATTCCTCCGATCTTCGCGTCAACTCTGCTTCAACTCCCTGCGACCCTCGCATCGTTCAAGATTCCCGGTGTCGATCGGCTGATCGGCGTGATCAATCGAGGAGGGTGGCTGTTCAATACCCTCTACGTGATCCTGATCGTCTTCTTCTGTTTCTTCTACACGAACATCTCTTTTCAAGCGGTGGACGTTGCCGAGAATCTCAAGAAACAGCAGGCCAACGTTCCGGGCATTCGACCCGGTAAACAGACTGCCGACTACATCTACGCCGTGGTGCAGCGCATAACGGTTGGTGGTGCTGCCTACGTAGCAGCCATCTGCGTTGCGACGGATGTCATCGCCGCTTGGTTACTTGATCAACAGATGACCTACTGGGGCACCTCGTTGATGATCGTGTGTGGCGTGGCTCTTGATACGGCCAATCAGATTGAGGCGCACCTCATCACTCGAAACTATGAGGGGCTAACCAACGCTGGCGGCGGTGGGCGCCTCCGCGCTCGACGACTTGTGGAGTCGGGGGGTGAACAAACATGATCGTCATTCTCGTCGGCCCTCCCGGATCGGGCAAAGGCACGCAGGCAGAGTTTATCTGCAAGCGTTTTGGTATCCCTCAGATCTCTACCGGTGACATGCTGCGTGCGGCGAAGCGCGCCGGAACGCTCGATCCCAAATACCTGGCGATCATGGACTCTGGCGGCCTCCTTCCTGACGAGGCGATTCTTGGACTCATTGAGCGTCGGCTGGAGGAGGCGGACACAAAGGCCGGCTTCCTCCTCGATGGCTTTCCGCGGACGGTTCCTCAGGCAGACGGATTGGCAGCTTTGCTGGCCACTCGCGGAGTTGCGCTCGATGCTGTGGTTCAGCTGGATGTCCCGCGTGACCTACTTGAGGAACGCCTTGTGAATCGAAGGACCGACCGAAAGAGCGGCAGAATTTATCACCTGGTTTACAACCCGCCTCCGGCCGACGCAGACCTGGAGCACCGGGAGGACGACAAGCCGGCCACGGTGGCCCGCCGTCAAGACGCCTACGAGGCTCAAACCGCTGCTCTGCTGCCCTATTACGACGCAAAAGGTCTGCTTCGGCGGGTCGACGGTGTTGGTGCCGCGGCGGATATCACTCAACGAATCGAGAGAGCTTTGGGCAGCGTTCCTGCCTCCGGCGAGGAGAAAGCAACTTGAAGCGCGGTAAGGCCAACCGGACGAGTACCGGGCCGAAAGAACCCAAGGGCGACAAGCTCGAGTTCGACGGCGTGGTGCAAGAAGCATTGCCTAATGCGATGTTTCGCGTCTCGGCCGACAACGGTCTCGACGTGTTAGCGACCATCTCCGGTCGCATGCGGCAGTACTACATCAAGATCCTCCCGGGGGATCGGGTGACGGTCGAGGTTTCGCCCTACGACCCCAGTCGCGGAAGAATTACGTACAGGCATAAGTGAACAGTATTCGCGCGGTGGATTTTGTGGCATCGGGCACAACCACTTGCGAACCGGCTCATCTGTTAGAGGCAGTCATGAAGGTCAGACCCAGCGTTAAGAAGATTTGTACCAGCTGCATCGTTGTGCGCCGCAAGGGCGTGGTGCGCATCATCTGCAAGAAGAACCCCCGCCACAAGCAACGGCAGGGCAACTGAGATCTTGGGCTCTGCCTTGATCGCTCTCAACCTCGCTCGATAGCTCCGAAGGAATCTGGAAATGGCACGTATCGCAGGCGTTGACCTACCCCGACGAAAGCACTTGGCCTTTGCGCTTCCCTACCTCTACGGAATTGGTCCGAAGACGGCACGGGAGATCTGCGCAAAGACCGGCATCCCCGAGAACAAGCGGGTCGAGGAGCTTTCCGACAATGACGTGAAAGCCATCCGCGAAGTGCTTGATGCGGACTACAAGGTCGAGGGCGATCTTCGTCGCGAGGTTCAGATGAACATCAAGCGATTGATGGATCTGGGTTGCTACCGCGGCCTCAGGCACCGGAAGGGGCTGCCGGTCCACGGACAGCGTACCCACACCAATGCGCGCACGCGCAAGGGGCCGCGCAAGGGCATGGTTGCCCGCCGTCCCACCCCCGTGAAGAAGTAATTTTCGAGTCAAGAGAAGGAAGCGGAACGTCATGGCCACGCCGAAAACAGCTAAGACCAAGCAGAAGAAGAAGGTCAAAAAGAACGTCGCTGCGGGGATTGCTCATATCCAATCCACGTTTAACAACACCGTCGTGACGATCACGGACATCAACGGCAACGCCGTTGCTTGGTCTTCGGCTGGTGCTCGCGGCTTCAAGGGTTCACGCAAGTCGACGCCCTTTGCCGCTCAGCTCGCCGCCGAAGAAGCTGCCCGTAAGGCGCAGGAGCACGGTATGCGCTCAGTTGCCGTGTTCGTGAAGGGTCCGGGAGCTGGCCGCGAGAGCGCGCTGCGAGCGCTTCAAACGGCTGGGTTCAAGGTGACTTTGATTCGCGACGTAACGCCGATTCCGCACAATGGTTGCAGGCCGCCCAAGCGTCGGCGCGTCTGAGGCATCGGTTTCTCCCCGGGTTCACCTTTAGGTGCTTGCTCTGCAACTGACGAGGACTCCTCGTCGGTAGCTCTTTTCTGCGGTTGTGAGGAAGTTAGGTTATGGCTCGTTACGTTGGTCCGGTCTGCAAGCTCTGTCGTCGCGAAGGTATGAAGCTCTACCTCAAGGGGGAGCGCTGCTACTCGGAGAAGTGCGCGTTCACCCGTCGCCCCTACCCGCCCGGGCAGCATGGGCAAGGCCGCATCAAACTTAGCGAGTACGCCGTGCGGCTTCGCGAGAAGCAAAAGGTTCGTCGTGTTTACGGCGTCCTTGAGCGTCAGTTCCAGGGTTATTACCAGGAGGCGAGTCGTCGCAAAGGCCGAACGGGCGAGGAAATGCTCTCCTTGCTTGAGCGCCGCTTGGACAACGCCGTCTATCGCGCAGGCTTCGCGGGGTCTCGCTCTGAGGCTCGCCAATTGGTTCGTCACGGTCACGTGAAGATCAACGGCAAGCGCGTCGATATCCCCAGCTACGTCCTTCGCAATGGCGAGAAGCTGGAGCTGGTCGAGGAAGCAAAGAAGTTCGCGAAGGTTCTGGCTGCGGTAGCCGCCTCTGAGAAGCGCAATCCGGCATCGTGGATTGAGATCGACAAGGCCGGTCTCTCCTTCACGATCAAGGGCGCGCCCGCTCGCGAGGAGTTGAACGAGCCTGAGATTCGTGAGCAGCTGGTCGTCGAGTACTATTCACGCTGAGCTTTGGCCGCGTGAAGCGGCTTGCTTGGCAGCATGTTTCTAACGGGTGATGGCGGTCGGCTGCTTTCGAGTGCGGAGCAGCCGACGGGACCTAGCTCGAACCCTTGTCTATGGAGCCTGTGATGTCGAACATGACGATGATTTCCCGTAACTGGCGTGACTTGATTCGTCCGAAGAGCATTACGCTGGACCCGGAAGGTGCAAGCGAATTCCATGGCCGCTTCGTAGCGGAGCCGCTTGAGCGAGGGTTCGGAACGACGATTGGCAACTCGTTGCGACGAGTACTGCTTTCGTCGCTGCAAGGGGCTGCAATCACCGCGGTTCGCATCGAAGGGGCGTTGCACGAGTTCACCACTGTTCCCGACGTCGTCGAGGACGTGAGCGACCTGATCCTGAATCTCAAGGAGGTCGTCTTCAAGGCTGCTCAGGCGAAGACCTACACGGTTCGAGTCGAGAAGGAGGGCCCTGGCCCGGTCTACGCAAAGGACATTCAGGCCGTCGACGGTCTCGAGGTGCTCAACCCCGACCACCTGATCGCTGTGCTCGACAAGAAGGGTCCGTTGTCGATGGAGCTGACGGTCAATGTTGGTCGCGGCTGGTCGGCTGCCGACCGCAACAAGACGGCAACGATGGCGATCGGCACCATACCGGTTGATGCGCTCTTCTCCCCAATCCGCAAGGTGAACTTCACGGTTCAAAATGCTCGCGTCGGTCAGGTGACTGACTACGACAAGCTGACCTTGGATGTCTGGACGAACGGTGCGGTGAAGCCCGCGGATGCGGTTGCGTTCGCCGCCAAGATTCTGAAGGAGCAGTTGAGCATCTGGATCAACTTCGAGGAGACCGAGGAGACGAGCTACCAGTCCACCTCCAGCGAGGATGAGCCGCTCAACGAGAACCTCTTCCGTTCTGTTGAGGAGCTTGAGCTCAGCGTACGCTCGGCTAACTGCCTCCAGAACGCAAACATCACGCTCATCGGCGAGTTGGTGCAGCGCTCGGAGCAAGACATGCTCAAGACCAAAAATTTCGGCCGCAAGTCTCTGAAAGAGATCAAGGAGATCCTCGCAAGCATGGGTCTGTCTCTTGGACTCAAGATTGACAATTGGTCTCAGCTGCTCGAGCGCTGGAAGACGCAGCAGGCGCAGGCCTGATTCGCTCGGTCAACGGTTTTCGTTTTTCGCGTTGTTTTCAAAAAGAGTAGGTTTTCGTCATGCGTCACAAGAAAGCAGGCAGGCAGTTCAGTCGAGACACTTCGAGCCGGCGCGCGATGCTGCGCAACCTGGCGGCGAATCTCATCACGCATGAGCGGATTGAGACGACCGACGCCAAGGCCAAGGAGCTTCGGCGGATCGCCGAACGGCTCATCACGAAGGCTCGTCGACTCGGCCCCGTCGCTTACACGCCGCAGACGGAGTTGTCCGCCGATGGCAAGGCGAAGCGGCTTCACGTCACTCGGTTGCTTTCGGCCTATCTTCCGCGCTTTGGTGTGAAGACCGATGGTTCGACCGTTGATATCGTTGAGAAGGTTCTCGTCGACCTCTCCAAGCGATTTGCGGAACGGCCGGGCGGTTACACGCGAATTGTCAAAGTTGGCTTCCGCCGCGGTGACAATGCGCCGATCAGCATGATCGAGTTTGTAGATGCAGCGGCACCGGTCGATAAGGTGAAGATCGCACCGGTTGAAGAGCCGGTCGAGGAGCCTGAAGCTGCTGCTGAAGCAGCTGGCTGAGGGTTGCTGGGAGTGGTTGGGCGCACGTTCATCGATCGTGCGCCCTTTTTCGTTCCATGAAGGCGGGCGGGCTGTCGTGGGTCAAGGGGACGGCGCGCCACCAATGAAATCTGCGGGTTTGGGAGGACGTGAGGATGTCGCGGGACCACTCCGTTTACGTTAAGACGCAGCAACGCACCCTGAAGCAAGTGTTCGCTGTGGCGCAGGAATGCGCCCGCGAATTTGGGGTCACCTGCGAGCGCGAAGAGTTTATTGACGAGGACGAGAACGAGGAGATTCTCGTTGGTTCGTTGGGGGTCCTAACCGTGAAGCTCCACCGCTTCGGGGTCAAGCTCTCTGTCCCTTCAGGAACGGGTGTGAAGCGGCTCGTGGCGTTCATGGAGGACGTTGGTGCGGCTCTCGGAGAAACGCTGGATGCCGACGATGTGAAGGCACTCGTGGCGAAAGAGCAAGCGGATGGTTGGTCGCCGGCCAAAGAGCTTCCGCCGCCACCCACTGCGCCCGTTCCCGAGGTTGGCAAGCGCTTCGCTGGCACTGTAACGATTGAACTCGTGGGCGCCGACGGCGTGCGGCTTGTGGAGGCCACAACCACGGCGACGATGTTTCAGCGCCAGCTCCTACCAGGGGGCATGCTCAAGGCAAGCCCGGCCACTCCCAAGATGCCCGAGCTGCTGACGGATCAGGGCAGATTTCCTCATAGAGCACGCCAGCTGCTTTGCACCTGCAAGTTGGCTCAAGGCGGAGGCAAAGTTCGGTTTTGCTACCAACTCGACGGCTACGGGCGGGTGATCTCGGTCGAGGAAGAAACCCTCTAGCGGGTTGTTGGTTCGGTGCTGGTTGGTTGGGGGGCTTTTCCAGGGGCCCCGCCGGCAGCTAGTGCTGTCGTTTTCCTTCGCCACGGTAGCAATGCAATCAACGCGGCGAGGAGGGCCGCTCCTGCTGCAATGCTGCCCGCCAGCACGTAGGGCGGCTTGGGCTGAACTGCCTGTGCCTCGCGTGACGCCTCTTGATCGAAGCTTGCGAGCAGTGCTGCGGCCTCGGCATGGTTGGGATCGAGTTCGACAGCGCGCTTGAGTAGGAAGCGGTCGGGCCTTCCCTCGGCCAGCAGCATCTTCGCCTCGGTGAAGGCAATCTCGGCATCGATGGTTGGTGCGCTCTGTTGGCCGAGCAAGCGACGGGCTTTGCGCAGCCGCGCGAGCCGCTCCTCGGGTTGTTCGAACGAAGTCGCCTTTCCAAGCTCGAAGTACGCCGGGCTCATTTCGGCTCGTCGGTCGAACTGCGGGTCGACGGCGAGAACCTTGTCGTACGCAGCCACCGCGCCCCCGTAGTCGTTGGCCTTCGCTAGCGTCGTACCGGTCTCGAACGTGCGCACGACCTCGGCTGCTCGCGCGTTGTCGTAGAGCCAAAACATCCGCTTTGCGAGCGTGTCCCAGGGAACGCTCTTGTCGATCTTCTCACCGGTCAGATCTTGGTAGGCGTCGCGCAAACGAAAGCGTCCTGCCTCGCCAATCGCGGCAATTGCTTGGCGTGCGGCGTCGCGCACCTTGCGGCGGTCATGGTTGGCGAAGGAGAGCAGGACGTCGACCGCCTCCACCTCGCGCACGTAGCCAAACGCCTTCAGTGTGTCGGCGAGGACCTCAGGGTCCGTGGTGCTCACGGCCTCACCTGGGGTCACCTTTCCCAACGTATCGAGGGCCTTGTCGGCGAACTCACGGACCACGCTGGCGTCATGCTTCTTGGCCTCTAAGAGCGCAGGAACCGACTTGTCCTTCACCGCCAGGACTTGGCGCATGAGGTCAACCCGCAGCATTTCACCGAAATTCGCGCGCAACTCCAGCAACTCACGCACGGCGGCGGTCGTGCCCATCACTCGCAGCATTCGCGTGATGGCCAAGAGCTCTACGACTTCACGCCAGGTTTCATCCTTGGGACGCGGCTGATCGAGCACGAACCGAAGCCAATCACTCTCCTCCTCGTCAACCGCACTCGCCTTCTTGCTTTTCTTTTCAGCCTTTCGAGCGTCGCGTGCCGACTTGCGCGCAGCCGCTATCGTTCGCGGGGCTTGGTCGCGGTCAAGCGACTCGCGAATGGTCTGAATGCGTCCATACACGGCGGGCAGCAGGCTAGCGTCCACCTTGTCGAGGTCCGCGAAGGCCGCCTCGCGAATGTCGGACTTCTCCGAGGTGAGGCGCGTTAGCAACTTGTCGACTTCACGCGTACTCTCCTGCTCGGCCTCAAGTCGTTTGATCGGCGGCAGCACTGCCAGTGCAGGGAGTTCGCCATCTGGCGGCGGCTTCGGCAGGGAGGTGCTTGACTCGGCGCCGGGGGAGCTGGGGCCCGAAAGCGCGGGCTGGGGCGCAAGGGCAGCTAGCAACAGGGCGGCGAGAAGGGCCCGAGTCATTCTGTTTGCTGCATCCGCCTTCGGCGGAATGACTCGTGCCGAGGTTGAAAGGGGAAGGGGCCTGCGGCCGAATACTTCGGAGAGTGCCCGAGTCATTCTGTTTGCTGCATCCGCCTTCGGCGGAATGAGGTGTCGGCCAGGGGGCGTCATGGGATCAAGGGGCATCATCAGGTCAAGTGGAGCTAACGCTTTGACACCGTTCGCCGCTTCCCACAATAACGAGGTCCCCGAATCAGTCCGAGGTGCACCGCGGATCCTCTGGATTTGCACCGCAGAAAAAACCTGCGCAGACCGAGTAGCTACCGACCGGAGTTCCACAGTCGCTGACGTTGCAGATGTTCGGCAATGCGCCCAAGCAATCAATAAGGTTCTCGTATTCAACTTCACAGCCGAGGTGCTCCGCGGTGTCGTATTCCGCTTCGCACTTGTCGAGGCAGGAGTAAGAGCCCCCCTCGCAGTCGTTGGCTAGGTCACACTGCTCAACGCACGCGGCAACCACGGCATTGGAGGCTTCTGAACCGCACGCCACCCCGCAGGCGGCAAAGAACCGCAACACATGAAGGGACCAGCGCGGGGGTGACTCCAAGCGCCACAGCCTAGCCCGGCGAACGCTTGCTTGCGACCACCAACGGCTGAGTACACGTCGCTCGAAAACTCCTCAAATGACTCGGGCCACTGCGTGGTCTGTCCACTCCGGTTCTGTCTGCTGCATCCACCTTCGGTGGAATGACTCGTGCCAAGTCAAAGGTCCAACGGGGCCTTCGGCCGTTGTTCTAGAAGAGGGCCCGAGTCATTCTTATTGCTGCATCCACCTTCGGTGGAATGACTCGTGCCAAGTCAACCCGGTCAATCGGGCCTTCGGCCGTCACTTCCCGAAGAGGCCCGAGTCATTCTGTCTGCTGCATCCACCTTCGGTGGAATTCAGCTTCAACAATTGACCAGGCTTCTCTACCTTGCAAGGTGGATGCCTGCGAAGACGGCCAAACCTGGGACTTCGAGCGATGCTCGCCGCCAGGGCGGAGCTTTGCCCAAATCCCCAAGTAAGCCTCGAAAGCCGGAGGCGAAGAAGTCGGTTCGCCCTGAAGCACTCGTCGCACCGCCGTCTTCTCGTCGCCGGACCGACAAGGACGAATTCAACCGCCGAGTGTCCGAGCTCGAGGCCAAAGTTGCCGAGCTGGATTCGCTGTTGGGGCGAGCCGAGCGCACGGTGCGCGCCTTGCGCGATGTCGGGTTGGCCCTCGGTTCGACGCTTGATCTCGACCAACTCCTTGAGTTGATTCTTGGGAAGATCGCCGAGCTCCTCGAGGCAGACCGCGCCACGCTCTATCTGCTCGATGAGCAACGTCAGCGCCTGCTTTCGCGCATCATCATCGGAGATGAGGCCAAGAGCATCGAGTTGCCAGTCGGCTCAGGGATCGCTGGTCACGTGGCGAAATTCGGGCAGACACTCAGGATCAAAGACGCCTATCGGGACCGACGTTTCTCTCGCCATTGGGACGAGATGACGGGTTACAGAACGCGCTCGATTCTTGCGGCTCCGATGAAAAATCACGTCGGACGAACCATCGGCGTGATCCAAGTGCTCAACAAGCGGAGCACAGTCGGGCTGAGTGCTCCTATCTCCGATCAAAGCGGTGAGTTTAGCCGGGCGCAGAGCAGTGGCTCGGCTCCACCATCGCGCCAAGGAAAGAAGCGCCCAACTCCCTTCGACGAGCCCGGCTGGGACGGCGAGTTCTCGCAGTACGACGAAGAATTGCTTACGGCTTTGTCGACTCAGGCTGCGGTGTCGATCGATAACTCCCGGCTCTTTTTGTCGGTGATTCAGAAGAACATGCAGCTGGTCGAGACGAAGGAGCAGCTCGAACACCGCGTGCAAGATCTGAAGCTGCTGTTCGAACTCGAGAGTTCGATGGCCCGCGCGTCCTCCTTCTCGGACTTGGCCAAAGCGGTGGTGGTTGAAGCCGCGCGAGCCTGTGGAGCAGAGGCCGGTGGCATGATGGTGGACGAGGGCGAGGAAGGCGTATTCCTCTATTTCGTCGATGCTACGAAGGGCAAACACCCTGAGGTCAAGCGTGTGGGCGTTCGGCGAGGGGAGGGCATTCTCGGCCTTGCGATGCGGACGAACGAGGCACAACATCTCCCGCCGTCCAGCGCATCCCGCATGACGGGGCCCCCGGTGTCATCGCGCTTGGGCTCGGTGCTTGGCATCGAAGTGAAGAGTTCGGTGGCGATGCCGCTCGAGGGCTCCGACGATTCGCCGATCGGCGCATTGGCCCTTTACAACGCCACACGCCAGGGCGGCTTCTCGCAGGACGCACGGGCGCTCTTGCGGCTCATCTCGGCCAACGCCTCGACGGCGGTAAGGCTGTTCGTCTCGCGCATCGAGCGTGAACAAGGTCGTCGGCTTTCGTCGCTTGGGCGTTTGTTCTCGGGAATCGTGCATGACCTGCGCGGTCCACTGGCCGTCATCAGCGGCTACGCCCAGCTGATGGCGACGACCGACGACCGGGCAACACGCGGCGAGCAGGCCAAGGTGATCCTCAAGCAGTTTGACGCCATCGCAGCGATGCAACGCGAGATCCTCGAGTTCGCTCGAGGCGAGCGGAGTTTGCTGATTCGTCGGCTTTTCCTCGAGAAGTTCTTCAATGAGGTCGAGCAGCAGCTGCAGCGAGATCTCGAGGGTACTAAGGTCAAGATGCAGCTCGAGCTCAAGGACCGCGGCACCGCACGCTTCGATGAGTTGAAGATCAGCCGCGTGATCGCGAACCTCGCGCGCAATGCGATCGAGGCCATGAGCGAGCGCGGCGGCACCCTTACGTTGCGCGTCGAGCGCGACGGCGATGACCTCGTCATTACCGTGGCCGATACGGGACGCGGCATTCCGGAAGAGGTCCGACGAAAGCTGTTCGCCTCGTTCGTTACCAGCGGCAAGCGTGGGGGTACCGGACTTGGCTTGTCGATCGTCAAGAAGATCGTCGACGACCATCGCGGTACCGTTTCGGCAGAGTCATCGGCGGCCGGAACGAAGTTTATCGTGCGGTTGCCACAGACCGAAGCCGAAGGTTTGGTGATGCGGCCAATCGATGACGAGGTCGAATCCGCGCCGGCACGACGTAAGTCGGCGCCGCCCCCAGCATCGAAAAGTCGTGGCGCGGCTCCGACGGTTCGCGAGCGACGTGAGCTACCACGCGAGGGGAAGTCAGGCTCGTGACGCGGCTCAGTCTGCCGATGGTGGAACAGCGAAGTTCCCAACTCGAGAAGTGCGTCTATTGCCCGAAGCTTTGTCGGGCGGCGTGCCCGATCTCGAATGCCGAGCCCAACGAGACGCTGACCCCCTGGGGCAAGATGTCGTCGGTCTACTTTGCTGGCCGTGGGCTCGCTCCGCTGGACGCAGAGACCGCCAGTCTTGCCTGGGCGTGCACCGGGTGTTTGGCGTGCAAAGAGCGCTGTGACCACAAGAACCCGGTGGCCGACGTACTTTCCGAGGCGCGAGGTCCGCTCGCGGAGCTCGGGCTGCAACCGAAAGAGAGTTCCGCCATCGTCGCTCGCGGAGAGTCGCGCCGACTCCGTCTCAAGCAGGCCGTCGCCGAGTTATCGCAAGAACTTGGACCCGCGGTCGTTGGCGATGGTCCGCCGCTGCTCTTGGGGTGTGGATACACGCTGAAGCACCTGGAGGTCGCGGGTCTCGCGGCGCGCGTTGCCGCCAAGCTGGTCGGAGGCCCCGTATCGCTGTTGGACGGCTGTTGCGGCTATCCGGAGCGCATGGCCGGCGACGCAGCTGGTTCCGCGCATCTGTCGAAGGAGCTTGCATCGACGTGCTCTGGGCGCGCTCCGCTGGTGCTCGATGTTGGGTGCGCTCAGTCGCTACGCCCTGCGCTGAGCGACGTTCGCCTCGTGCTCGACCTCGCCTTCGAGAACCTGGACCGCTTCAAGCCCATCGCGATTGAGCCGAGCGAGCTGCCTCGCTACCACGATCCATGTTTGCTCGGCCGAGGCTTGGGTCGCTACGAAGAGCCCCGGCGTCTCCTCGGCAAGGTACTCGGTCAGGCTCCGCTGGAATTCCATCGCAATCGTGCGGCGGCCGATTGTTCAGGCGCTGGTGGACTCGTACCCGTCGTGCGGCCGGAGACCTCAAAGACGATGGCGGAGCAGCGGCTGGCCCAGGCCGACTCGGGACCCCTCGTCACGGCCTGTGCATCGAGCTTGACTCGATTCCGTCGTTCGGGTGCAAAGGTTGACGACCTGGTGGTCTTCCTCGCAAAGGGCCTCGGTCTCACGTCGTAACGGCAGCTCATGCGTAGCTTCTCCGTCACGCGTCGACTGTTGTTCGGCTACGCCCTGTTGCTGATGGCCTTCGCGGTGACGATGTCGTTGGGCGTTCGCGATATGCGAAACGCTGCGGAAGAGTCGGCGCTTTTGCGCAAGGGCTTGGTGCCTCTTCAGCTTTCGGTTGGGCAGGCCTTGGCCGAACAGAACGTTCTGCTCACTCAACTCAACCACGCTACTGCAGCGAAGAACCCCGGCGACGTGCGTGACTGGGTCGAAACGCAACGGCGCTCGAGACCGCTCACGCTCGCCGCGATTCGCGAGGCGCTCGATGCGCTCGCGGATGGCGGCTCCGCGGTCGAGCGCATGCGGCTCGAGGCGCGCTCCGAGATGGACGCCATCGAAGAGCGACAAACCAGCGAGGCCGATGCCTATTCGCGCCTGTTCGAGGCGCTCCTGTCCGGGAACTCCGAGCGTGCTGACCGTTTAGCGAGTGAGCTGGTGAAGGTTGAAGCAGACACCGCCTCGCGACTTCGTGCAGTGCGAAGCAAAGCGGAGACGGCTGTTGAGCGGCTCGATCAGGCCGCCATTCTACGAGAACAGCGCGCGTTGCAATTATTGCTACTGCTCAGCTTTGCCACGCTCTGCGTGGGCGCCGGTATTTCGATCTACGCCCAGCGTATGTTGCGACCACTCAAGCTCGTGACCGAACGAGCGAAGAGCGTCGCCGCTGGCGACCTCACCCCCAAGGTCGCGGTCGACGATGGCAGCGAGATAGGCGAGCTGGCCGGCACCTTCGAGAAGATGGTTGGCGCCATTCGCGACGCTCGCAGTGAGGTGGTTCAGTCCGAGCGGCTGGCTGCAATTGGAAAGATGGCCGCCCACATTACGCATGAAATTCGCAACCCATTGTCGGCGATGTCGCTCAACCTCGAACTCTTGGAGAGCGAGCTCTCCGAAGGGGCTGTCGACGATGCAGCTTTGGAAAAGCGTGAATTGGTCAAAGCGATCAAAGCCGAGGCCCAGCGACTGGCTCGTCTTTCGGAGCAGTACCTCAGCCTGGCCCGACGACCCTCTCCAACCCTCGCCAACGAGTCGATCTCCGAACTCCTAGCCGAGTTGGTGGAGTTCCTGGGTGTGGAGATGCGGCGTGCAAAGGTGCACGTGAGCTTGGTGGTGGAGTCCGACGCTCCAGACGTACCGCTCGACGAGAGCCTCGCGCGCCAGGCCTTCCTCAACCTGATGCGCAACGCCCGCGAAGCAATGCAAGACGGCGGCAACCTCACCATCAGCGTAAAAAAGGGGGCGGACCTGGGCGTGGAGGTGCTTATTGAGGATGATGGGCCAGGCATCCCAGACGCGGTAAGGGCCAGCGTCTTCGATCCATTCTTCACCACCAAAGAGCGTGGAACAGGCCTCGGGTTGGCGGTTACCCGCGAGATCGTCGAGGCCCACGGTGGGACCATCAGCTGCAGTCCGCGGCTGCCGCGGGGCACGACCTTTCGGTTGTGCTTCCGCGGCCCAAACGAGAAAGCCCCGCTATCAGCTCACGCCGGCTAGGCCGCGAACTTCAACCTCGAGCGACCTCTTGGCGGCGTTCTTCTTGAAGTCCCGAACCGTCTCACGAACGTCACGGTGAACGCTGGTCGCTTGCTCGGCATCCACGATCACGCTCGCGGCAGGTGGAATCGAGTCGAGCGCTGCCTGAAGCTCCGCCCGTGCGAAGAACGGAACGTCTCGCACGAGCCGTACGATGAAGTGCCCCTCTTCCTGCGCGACCTCGACCACCGGCCCGAGTCCACGTCGAACGGCGAGGGCGAGAGCGACGACCAACCCGGCGGCAACACCCTTGAGCAGGTCCAAGGCGACCACGCCGACGATGGTCGCAGCGAACGGTAGGAAGTGCTCAAAGCCTTCCTTCCATGCGGCTTTCATCACGAACGGTGAAGCCAGCTTGTAGCCGGTAACCAGCAGGATCGCCGCAAGGCAGGAGAGCGGAATACGCTCGAGGAGCGGGGCCAACGCGACGAAGGTCAGTAGAATGAGCAGCCCGTGGTAGAACGCTGCTCCTCGCGTCCGCGCGCCGGCTTGCATCGCCGCTGAACTGCGCACGACGACGGAGGTTACCGGCAGACCACCAAGCAGCCCCGAGATGGTGTTGGCGATCCCTTGGGCGACCAGCTCGCGGTTCATCGGAGAGCGGCGTGATAGCGGGTCCAGCTTGTCCATCGCTTCAACGTTGAGCAGGGACTCGATGCTGGCCACTGCGGCGACAGTCAAAGCCACCATCCAAACGTCCGTGCGCACGAACGTTGCAGCGTTCGGTAGGGCAAGCGAATCAGTGAACGAGCTGATCGGCGGAATGACCACCATATGCTCGCCTGATAGCCCAAACGTTGGGTTTACGAGCCGCGCGATTTCGTTGACGCCAACGCCGACGAGCACTGCCACGAGCGGTGCGGGAACCAGGGAGCCCCCACGGCTCTTGGCGAACTTGTCCCAGCCGATGAGCGAGGCGATGGCCGTGACCGCGACGATGATGGCCGTTGGGTTGATCGACGCAAGCAGCGAATTCACCGCTGGTGACGTCGCTCCGTCTTCCACAGCAAAGGCGTCACGGTCGAAGCCCACCGCGTGCGGGATCTGCTTCAGGATCAACAAGACGCCGATCGCTGCGAGCATGCCGCTGACCACTCCGGTAGGGAACCAGCCGGAAAGCTTGCCCAGCCGCAGGACTCCCATCCCCACCTGGATCAAGCCCGCCAAGATTAGGGCGACCGTGAAGGCTTGGAAACTCCCGAGCGACGTGATGCCGGCCAGCACGACCGCGGCGAGTCCGGCTGCCGGCCCGCAAACGCTAAGCTCCGCGCGACTGATCAACGGTACGACGAGCCCGCCGATCATTCCGGCAATCAATCCAGCCAGCAACGGCGCTCCCGAGGCCAGAGCGATACCGAGACACAAAGGTACGGCGACGAGAAAGGCAACTATGCCAGCCGGCACATCGAATCGAACACTCTCGATTACGCTGGGCGTCCCGTGAGAGGAAGAGGCTTGATTTTCCATGGTTATGCTCCTCGCTCAAATACCGACGATTGAACGCATGGGTCGCACGGAGGTCCGACGCTGCTGGGGAATGCTGGCAATCTTCTGGTTGAAGGATTCGAACTGCCCCGAGGCATCACTAAAGTGGAAGGCCTCGCCCGTCTCCATCTTGTAGACCCACCCATGCAATGTGAGCTGCCCACGCGACAGTCGAGAGCGAACCGCGGGGTGGGTGCGTAACGACTCGAGCTGCGAGAGCACGTTCTCCTCCACCATGACGGTCTCCAAGGCTTCACCGCTGAGGTGCGTGTAGTTGTCTTTGACGTGGCGTCGGGTTCCCTCACACGACGATGTGCTGAACACCCAAGCCTTGCACCGCGAATTCGATGGTTGCGGCCTCCCCGCTTCCCACAGGGGAGAAGGCCGGGATGATGTTCCCAGCATTGCGCAGAATGAAAAGCTCACCAGGCTCTGCCTGCGTCAGCAGGTTCGGGTTGATGCGGCTGTCACTGCAGGTGATGAACAGCGTCTCCGGACGTTGCCCATCCGCGAGCGCTTCGAAGAAGTCTCGGCGCGGTCCATAAACTTCGGACTGGAACTTGTGGAACCCGTCAATCAGCTTCTGCATTGGCGAAACACTCCGTGCGCGGCGCCTCCGAGGAGCACGCCTTATCGTGGCTGGAAATGACTTGGAGTTGGCTTGCGGTTGGTAAGCCGCTCAACTCAATTCAGCCACCGAAGAAGTGTCTTGCGCTGAGCTGGGACGATGAGAGTGGCCTCGGGCGGTGCTGTTGCATGCAGCTCCCCGAGCCAGTCTCCGTAGTTGTGGACAAGCCGTCCCGAGGGAGGTCTGCGAAGCGTTGTTGCCGAGGCCCGCGCACCCGTGCTCTTGGCCTCTGCTTCCTCGAGTTGTTCCTCTTGGTTGCCAGAAGCGAAGGTTGACGTTTCCGCTAGGGCCGCGGCCGCAACCCCAGGAACACCGGAAAAAGCGAGTACTAGCAGGGCCGCAACCAAGCCCAGCCAGCTCGTTACGAGGCGGCGCGCCAGGCAAAGTAGCGGTCTGGGCGTCTGCTTTTTCCGGAAAGACATAGCAGCCAATAGTTCGAGAACCTCGAATCTAAACTTCGCCCGAATCTTAGCACAACATTCCTTGAAGTCCTTGGCTTGTGCAGCTTTGCGGAGGCCGATATGCCAAACGGAGTGAAGAACACGCTGATCATTGGTGCAACCTCGGCGATAGCGGCCGAATTGAGCGTTGAATGCGCCGCACGCGGCGAGCGGCTGTTTCTGGTTGGTCGCGACCCCGTCAAGTTGCAGAAAGTCGCTGGGGCAGCGGGCGCGGCTGTTGTCGGCGTCGCGGCCGCGGACTTTCGCGAGCTCGAGCAAGGCACAGCGCTGGTTGCGCAGGCGCAGGCTGCCCTCGGCTCGATTGACTCGGTCTTCATCGCCCACGGACTGCTCCCGGACCAGGAGGAAACCGAGCGTTCGTTCGCCGCCGCCGAGGAGGCCTTCGTCGTGAACCTGTTGTCGGTCGTCTCTTTCGTGATTCCGCTGGCCAACCTTTTTGAGAGTCAGCGGCGAGGCTCGCTTGTCGTGATTGGTTCCGTCGCCGGAGATCGAGGCAGACCGCGCAACTACACCTACGGTGCCGCCAAGGGCGGGCTCGCCATCTACTTGCAGGGCGTGCGCTCTCGCCTGGCCTCGAGCGGTGTGCGCGTAGTGACCATTCGGCTCGGGCCGGTGGACACGCCGATGACCCGCTCCCATCGCAAGAACGCTCTCTTCGCTCAGCCCGGTGCCGTAGCGAAGACCATCGCCCTAGCCCGCGAGCACGGACCGGACGACGTTTACGTGCCTTGGTTCTGGGCGCCCATCATGCTGGGAGTGCGCAGTTTACCGGAGGCGCTGTTCCAACGGCTCCGCTTCCTCTCGGGCCGCTAGCAAGGAGCTTCAGGGCACTGGCAAAACGGGACTTCGAATCCAGGGCTCGGTCATCGGACGAAAGTGCGCGTGCGTTCCGAGCCCGGCCATGACGCTGGCGAGGCCCCACTGCAGGCGATTCACGAACGTGAAGTCCTGCGGCATCTTCGGCACCTTCGGTAGCTTGGGAAGTTCACCGTCTTTGAGCGCGATCTTGCGGATGCCGCGCGAGAGGTAGGAGACAGTCTCGCGGGCTTTCTCCTGCGAGCAGACCCAAATCTCGCGAGACATCAGCGGGGCGAGTAGTTCGAGCGTGTAGCCGCGGTAAAGCTCCCAGGTCTCGTCTTCCGGATCGTAACCGAGCACCTCGACGCAGGCGCGATCGAACTCGACCCAGTCTTCGTCGAGCGCCGCGATCATGTAGCGCTTCATGCTCATCACGAGCTCTGGCGGAAGCAGCTTGATACAACCAAAATCCAAGAAGCCGATCTTCCCGCCGCCAAGGAAACGATAGTTGCCCGGATGCGGATCGGCGTAGAGATGGCCGTATTGCATCAGCGATTTGAAGGTGAAGGTCCAAATGGTCACGCCGGCTGCGTTGCGATCTTCCTGGGAAGCCGAGGCAACGAAGTCCGCGTAGCTCTGCCCGCCAAGTAGCTCAGTGGTGAGCACGCGCTTGGTGGTCAACGAGTGAAAGACCCGCGGGATGACCACGTTGTTGTCCCCCTCATGAATGCGTCGGAAGGCGTCGGCTCGCGAAGCCTCTAGCCCGTAGTCCAGCTCCTCCCGGAAGACCTTGCCGATCTCGTCGAGGGTTTGGGCGCTGTGAATCTTCTTGGCCACCGGCGAGAGCATGCTCTGAAAGAACTGGATGCTCTTGAGGTCCGCTTCGATCGCCTTGTCGATGCCGGGGTATTGAACCTTGACAGCGACGGTTGCGCCGTCCTTCGTCTTTGCGCGATGCACCTGGCCGATGCTGGCCGCAGCGAAAGGCTCCGACTCCCACTCGGCGAAGACCTGATCAGGAGGCGCGCCGAACTCTTCGGTGACGACTTTGACCGCGGCCTCGGGCGATAGCGGCGGTGCCTTGTCGAGCAGCTTCTTCAGCTCGGCTTTGAAGCGCTCTTCGTAGCCGGGCGGAGCCAGCCCGTCGATGTAGCTCACCATCTGGCCAACCTTCAGCGGCAGGCCCTTCATTTCCCCGAGCGTCTTGAGCAACGCTTCCGCCGCCTTTTTTGCGTCTGCGGCGACCTTGCGCTTCTCTTCAACCGTCGGCGGCTCATCCTTGTTGCGCATCCCGAGCGCGCGCTTGGCGCCCTCGAACGCGAGCGGCATTCCCTTCGGCGCAAGAGCGGCGAGCCGGGCCAAGCGGCCGAGCCTGGAGGTGGGGGGGCGATCCTTGGGCTTGTCGTCAGCCATGCAGTGACTCGACGTTACACGAATGCGGCCGCTGTGTCCTTCTGACAGCCACTGCGCCCTTGAGATCTCGAGGCGACCGTGCGGAGATAGGACGCATGCGATTCCGCCGCTTCGCGTGCATGTCTGTCCTATCGCTGGCTGCGCACGGCTGCGAGGTCGAAGAGACGTTGCCAGAGTCCAGCGAGGTGGTCGATGTGACGGAGGACGCGCTCGTGGTCTGTGCTCCCGAGCAGGTCGTTTACGGCATCGATGTGTCCTACTACCAGGGCAACATCAACTGGGAGGCGGTCGCCTCGGATGGCTACTCCTTCGCGATCACGCGCATCAACCACGCAGACTTCATGGACCCGCAGTTCGACGCGAACTGGGCGGGCATCAAGCAGGTGGGGCTCATCCGAGGCGCCTACCAGTACTTCGAGCCGGGGGACGATCCGGTGGCGCAGGCCAACATTGTGGTCGAGAAGGTAGGCAAACTTGGCCCGGGTGACCTACCGGTCGTCATCGATGTGGAGACCACGAGTGGCTTGACGGACAAGGCCGCCATTGTCGATTCGATTGCTGCCTGGATGGATATCGTCGAGTCGGGCACCGGCAAGAAGCCGATCATCTACACCGGTAAGTACTTTTGGCAGGACAACATCTCCTCCAGTGATTTCGCCGATTATCCGCTGTGGCACGCGCAATATCCCAACGCTTGCCAACCTCCTGCCGCCGCTCCTCCAGGGTGCGGTTCGTGCGCCAACATTGCGGATCAATGGAGTGATTGGTTGCTTTGGCAATACACCTCCTCGGGCTCGGTCGCGGGCATCGCCGGTAACGTCGATACCAACGTGTTCAAAGGCAGCTACGAAGACCTCGTTGCCTATGCGAGTCAGGGAGGCTTCGGCGCTACCGTGGAGTCGCTGACGGCGCCCAAGACGGTGCTCGCATCGGAGTCCTTCTCGGTATCGATCGCGGTCACCAACACGGGCGGAACCACTTGGGGCCCCGCTACGAAGCTCGCAACGACCGAGCCTCGAGATCGTGAGAGCTTGTTCGCCGACGCAAGTTGGCCCGCCAACAACCGGCTCGCCGCGGTCTCTACGCCTGTGGCGCTCGGAGAGAGCTACAGCTTCGAACTCACCTTCGTCGCGCCCGCCGAGCCCGGCACCTACACCGAACATTTTGGTCTTGTCGAAGAGTCGGTGGCTTGGTTTGGTGATCAAGCTGGCCCGCCTGATAACGCGATTGCGTTCACCTTTCAGGTCGTCGCCGACCCCACCGGAGCGGGCGGAAGCACGAACGGCTCCGGGGGAGAAGCCGGCGCTAATGGGGAAGGCGCTGGTCCCGATACAAGCGGCAACGGTGGTGGGGACGCTCAGGCCTCTGCATCGAGCTGCGCCGTGCAAACACCGTCTTCCCGATCGTTCGCTGACCTCGGCTGGGTTTCACTGCTTGCGTTGGCTGCAGCGGCGCGGCGCCGGCACAGGTCGGTCTGAGTTAGAGACCAACCCGTCCCTTCAGAGTCATTTGAGTCCGACGATGACTCCGTCGACCAGGTTGATGTTGACCGCTTGCGGCACGCGCGGAAGTCCCGGCATGCGCATGATCTCGCCGGTCAATACCACGATAAATCCGGCTCCAGCGCTGATCTGAAGGTTGCGCACGGTGACCGTGAAGCCCTGCGGGCGCCCACGCAGCTTTGGGTCGTCGGATAGGGAGTTTTGCGTCTTTGCTACGCAGATGGGGAGCTCTGCGTAGCCGAGCTTCTTGATCTCACGCAGATCTCGCTCGGCGCTTTTGGTGAAGCTCACCGCCTCAGCGCCATACATCTTGCGAGCGACAGCCAACACTTTGTCTTCGATCGATTGGCTCAGCTCGTAGAGCGGTGTGAAGGGTTGCGCTGGTTGGCTGGTCAGCTCGACGATGTGGCGTGCGAGCTCAGCTGCGCCTTCGGCGCCCTGGGCGAAGTGTTCACACAGCGCGACCGGCACCCCGCGTTTTGCGCAGGCCTCTTGCACCACGGCGATCTCCTCGGCGGTGTCGGTGCCAAAGCGATTGATCGCGACGACGACCCGCTTGTTGAAATGAGCCACGTTCTCGAGATGCTTCTCGAGGTTGGGTAGCCCCGCGAGAACCCCGCTGGGATCTGGCTCGTTGATACGATCGAGCGCGATGCCGCCGTGCATCTTGAGCGCCCGGATGGTGGCGACGAGCACCACCGCGTCTGGGTCTACGTTGGCTCCTCGGCATTTGATGTCGAAGAACTTCTCCGCGCCGAGGTCGAAGCCAAACCCGGCTTCAGTTACCACCCAATCCGCGAGCTGCAAGCCCGCGCGCGTCGCGATCACGCTGTTGCAACCGTGCGCGATGTTGGCGAACGGGCCGCCGTGAACGATCGCTGGCGTGCCATGCTCGGTTTGCACCAGGTTGGGCAACAGCGCGTCGCGTAGCAAAGCCAGCATCGCCCCGGTGACGCCGAGCTTGCCGGCGAGCACCGGCTCGCCTTTGTGCGTAAAGCCGATCAGCGTGCGGTCGATGCGCACGCGCAGATCCTCCGCGTCGTCGGCCAAACAAAGCATCGCCATCAACTCCGAGGCCGCCGTGATGTCGAAGCCCGTCTCCCGTGGAATCCCGCCGGTGTCCCCGCCGAGCCCAACGTTGATCTGCCGTAGGCTGCGATCATTCATGTCGAGCGCGCGCTTCCAAACGATGCGCCGTGAGTCCAGCCCGAGCTGCCCACCGAAGTGCAGCTCGTTGTCGATCGCCGCCGAAAGCAAGTTGTGCGCGCTGGTGATGGCGTGGAAGTCTCCGGTGAAGTGAAGGTTGATGTCGTCGGTCGGTTGCAGCCGACTGCGACCGCCGCCGGTGCCTCCGCCCTTCACGCCGAAACACGGTCCGAGTGAGGGCTCTCGCAACACCGCCACGGCTCGATGGCCAGCCAGTTTCAGTGCGTCGGCCAAGCCGATCGTCGTCGTGGTCTTGCCCTCGCCGGCGGGAGTGGGAGTGATGGCCGAAACCAGGATGAACTTGGCAGGCTTGTCACTGCTGCGGGGACGGGTGAGCACCGCGCTGCTGAGCTTGGCCTTGTCTCGTCCGAAGGGAACTAAATCATCGCTGGTAAGGCCGAGTTGCTCGGCCACGTGCGTCATCGGCAGCATGCGCGAAGGCTAGCCGTTCAGTGTGCAATCGTCAGCACAACCTTGTCGATCGAGCCGGCGTCCGAGCCGGCGCTGTCACCAGCGCAGAACTTCCAGGCGCCTGCAGCCGATTGCCCGTTCAACGTAGTGAGATTGCCCGCAGCGGCTGCTCCATTGTTGGGCGCGAAGTCGCAAATCCCATTGTCGAGACAGATGACGCTGGTGTTGACGCCCATTTGCTCGGCGCTCGTCGCGGCGCCGGTGACAAAGGTGATCGGGCTACTGGCGACGAGCTCGCCGCCATTGAAGATGAGCTCTGAACCGTCATCCAAGAGCTCGGTCCCGCCGGGGCGACTCACGAGCGTGATCACGGTGTTCGCCGGGCTCACCAACTTGAACACGAGGTCCCCCACATAGCCGTGAATCGCACCGACCTCGACCTCGACCGCGCTGATCGTGTTGTTGGCGACCGAGGGCACGTTGAGCGTGGCACAGGCCATCGAGTTGATTGCGCCCGAATAACCGTTATCGGGGATTGAGAGGTTCAGCCCTGGTCCGACGGTGATCACTTGATCGGTGGCGACTGGGGTGCAGACGCTTGGTTCGCCAGCGCAGGTGAATCCGCTCTCGATGGTGCAGGTTGAACTACATCCATCTCCGCTCCCGGTGTCTTGATCATCGCACTCTTCTGCGCCCTCGGTTTGGCCGTCCCCACAAACGGGGCCTTGCATGGAGCCCCCCATGCCACCTCCACCGCTGGTTGCGCCTCCGTTGGCCGAGCCGCCGTTGCCCATCGCACCACCGCCGCCCGAAGTCGGTGCGCCACCGCTGGCGACGCCTGCCCCTGTGCCGTTCTCTCCGCCGCCACCACTCGAGCTTGTCGTCGCGCCACTTCCTTCAGAAGAGCTGCTGCCACCATCGCCTGGTGGAATAGTTCCGCCGTTCGCACAAGCGGAAGCGAGTAGCAGGGCAGCGGCAAAGGCGGAGCGCATGTGCGCATTCTCACACGTTTTTGCGATTCGATGAATGCGTAGCGAGCACGAGGCTTGGGACTTCGGATAGCCTCGCCAGAGGAGCTCCAACCCGATGCGAACTTCTGATGTAGCGCGTGGTCTTGCTTGGCTAGGCCTCTATTCATGCTTGGTACTTGGTGCGCTGCTTGGGGTCTCTGGGACCGCCATGGCAGTGCCGCTTTCGATCGATGGCGCTGTCGCAGGGCCCGCCAATTGCCCTGGCGGAACGCCGGTTGATTCGAGCTGCCAGGTCAACGCAACGGCCTCGGTCAATCGAGGCTGCTTATACGGCGGCGAGCATGAGTTCGACTCGATTACGTTGCAGAACGGCGCGACGCTCTGCGTTCCCCCGTACAACGGCACGGACGAAGTCAACACGGGCAACCTCGTTCTCAAGAGCCTCACCACCATCGTGGTCGATGCGAGCAGCCGCATCACAGCCAAGGGCAACGGGTATCGCGCATTCCTCTGCAACGAAGGCGAGGGTCCGGGCTTCTCGGGTGGCCGCGGTGGCTGCTCGGTGCTCGATTCAGGTGGTGGTGGTGCACACTTTGGCAACGGCGGGCGCGGTACCAAAGACTGCTTCTTGGTCGCGCCAAACACGAGTTGTCAATTCCCGCAGGAGTATGAAGAAGACTGCGGCAATCTCAATGTCGCCGGTAACGGCTGCGTTGCAGCGGCTGACCCCAACGCAGCTGTTTGTTATGGCACTACCAACGTTAACGGCGCTGGTGATGGCTTTCCAAGCGTCGCCGGGCAGTCCTTCGAGCACAGCATTTACGATATTGAGTTTGGGGCGGCCGGCGGAGACAAGGGCTGTCGCGATGGCTTCGACAACAGTCTACGGGCTGGTCGAGGGGGTGGCCGCATCGTGCTCTTCGCCGCCAACGCGGCTCAAACCGGCTCCATCTCAATTGCGGGTAAAGTCAACGCGGACGGCCATCGCGGCTGCTCATCCGGCAATGACTCGGCTGGCGGTGGAGCGGGCGGTAGCATTCTGATCGTCGCCGACCAAATCACCGTCGATGCATCAGCACGCATCAGCGCTCACGGTGGACGCGGAGGAGATTCGCAGCCCAAGTGTTTGCCTTGCACCACCAACGCCCAATGCCAGGCCGGGCAGACCTGCCAAGCTGGTCGATGTGGTCCCTGCAACTGCACCCCGTGCACCAACAACGCACAGTGCGAGACCCTGCTGGGACAGACCTGTAGAAATTTGGGTGGAGACCTAGGCAACGTTTGCGCGGATGCCGCCAATCAGTGTTCTCCTTTCGACCCGGGCGAAGACGAGCGCGAGTGCGTCGCTACCCAAAACAACGGCACCTGTGACGACTGTGCCGGCGGCGGTGGCGGCGGCATCATCAACCTCCAGTCGCGCGCTTCCGATATCGACCCGCTCGCTATCTTCAACGTTCGCGGAGCTCCCGGCGGCATCTGCCCCATCTGCGCGGGCGAGGCCGGTGGCGGAGCCGGTGAGCTTCAGATCGACGGCGGATATGTCGGTGAGGTCTGTGACGGTTACGACAACGACTTCGACGGGCAAGTCGATGAGAACCTGGGCGTGCAGATCTGCCCAGACGGTTCGACCATCAACGTCTGCGCGGGCGGCGTTCCGCTGCTCTGCGACTACAGCGATCCAACGCCTTGCCTCGTGCAGGCGACCGACGCTCGCCCGCGCTTCACCCTCGTCGTGGATACCTCGGGATCGATGCTCAACGATATCGGCGGCAACCCGACGTTCGGTGACGGTTCGGTGCTCTTTCCCGGCGTGGATACGGCCAGCGATGCCGACGCTGTGGCGGGCAACAACAGTCGCTTGTTCATCGCCAAGCGCGCCCTGACGTCAGTGCTCTCGGCGTTCCCGGAGAGCGACTTTGCGCTGGCTCGCTACTACCAAGACGTGGGCGTCAATCGCTCGTGTCAAACCGCCTCCAACTTCGAGTGCGCTGCCAGTTGTTGCTCTTACGATGACCCGACCGACAACTTGGTACCGGGCTATCCGTCGAACTACCCGGACAATACCTGCGTACTTTCGAGCATCTACCCGGGAGCGGGTTACCCGGCGACCCCAACCTTTACTGGCAATATCAGCATCGACTGGGCCGCCGAAGGCATCGAGGATCCGCCGACGAGCGATTGCATCAACTACGCAGGCTCATGCGGGCCACCGCGCCGCGGAGCGCAGGTGCTCGTCGGCTTCAACGAGAGCATCAATCGTTATCTCGATTGGCTCGATGGCGCAGAGGACAACGACGCGACCTTTGACAGCGGTACGCTCTCGGCCGACCACTGTCCTACGGGCAATTGTGAGTTGCGGGGAACCGGGCCGACGCCGCTCGGTAGGTCGCTCGACGCGACCTACGACTTTCTTACTCCGGTGGTTTCCTGCGACACCGCCAAAGATTGTCGGTCGTACTCGGTCATCCTGCTGACCGACGGCGCAGAGAGCTGCGGTGATACCCCTGTAGCCTCGGCAGCAGCGCTGCTGGCCGGTATCTCAGGCAAGCCGGTCCAAACCTACGTGATTGGCTTCTCGGTGTTGGCCTCGGAGCAGACCCAGCTCAATGCGATCGCCGCTGCTGGCGGAACTACCCAAGCGTTCTTCGTTTCGTCGGAGAATGAGCTGGCCAACGCTTTGGCCACGATCATCGGCGCGAATCAGAAGTTCGAGCTGTGCAACGACCTCGACGATGATTGCGATACGCTGGTCGACGAAGATTTCCCCGAGAAGGGGCTGCCTTGCACCGATGGTGAACTTGGCGTCTGTCTCGGTATCGGCGAGTTCGTCTGCAAGGCGGATGGCAGCGGCACCGAGTGCCAAATCACCAATCCGGGTGGCGTGCCCGGCGTCGAGATTTGTAACCAGCTGGACGACGACTGTGACGGCCTCATTGACGAGGACGATGCAGGTTTGCCGTTGCCGTGTCCCAACTGCGTTCCCGGGACCGAGATCTGCGATGGCCTCGACAACGATTGCGACCTTGCGATTGACGAGCAGGGCGACGTCGAGACCAACCAGCCAGACATCTTTGGTCAGCCGTGCGGGGTTCTGACGCCGCCCAATGATCAGGCGCCCTGTCAGTTGGGGACCGTGGTGTGCATCAATGCCGGGCCGTTGTGCATTGGCTTCCAGGGGCCAGGCAATGAGATCTGCAACGGTGTGGACGACGACTGCGACGGCATCGCCGACGACTTGGCGCCTTGCCCGGGCAAGACCCAATGCATCGAGGCGCAGTGTGTGGCTCCTTGCCAATCAGGAGAGTTCCCCTGTCCCAACGGCTTTGAGTGTCAGGAGGGCTTCTGCTTCCCGATCAGCTGCAACGGCGTTGTCTGCGAGCCAGGCGAGGTCTGCGAAGGCGGCGTGTGCATCGACGCGGCCGGTGGCGGCGGGCAAGGCGGCGCGGGTGGTAGCGGAACGGGCGGTGCTGCTTCCGGTGGCAACAGCGCTGGCGGTGCAGCCGGCTCGAGCCAAAGCGGAGGCAGTAGCAGCGAGGGAGGCGCTGGCGGAGACGGCGGCAACGGCGTCAAGGGCAACTGGGGG
Organism: uncultured delta proteobacterium; assembly: GCA_903892415.1. GTDB lineage: Bacteria > Myxococcota_A > Polyangia > Polyangiales > Polyangiaceae > Xiheicaenibacterium. Next base: position 25,955 of record CAITIQ010000288.1, read on the forward strand.
CTTGCTACCGGAGGTGGCGGTTGTGCGACGAGCCCTGCAGGGGACAGCAAGTTTGGTTGGCTGCTCTTGGCGGTGCTCGGTCTCGCGCTTGCGCGCAAGCGAGGTGGCCGGTGAACCGTACTTCAGCGCGTGCGACGAGTGCGCTCGGGCTCTTGCTGCTCAGTGCACTAGGCTGCGACATCAAGGCCTATTGCTTCTCCGATTGTGAGGACGGCTCGAGCGTTGGCGGCGCAACCAACGGAGGTAGCGGAGGGGAGGGCGCTGCTGCGGGTAGCGGAGGCGCCTTTGGTGGAGGCTTCATCACCGGCGGAAGTGGGGGAGGAATGGATTGTGGCGACACCGAGATGTCGCTCGAGAATTGTGGGGCTTGCGGGGTGCCCTGTGCTCCCGCCGGCGCTATTCCGCTGTGCCTCGCCGGAGAGTGCCTCGTGCAGGCTTGTTTGGAAGGGCAATACGATATTGATGGCTTGCCGCAGAACGGCTGTGAGTACGCCTGTCCGGTTCCAGTGCCTGGCGTAGAGCTTTGCGACGGAGTCGATAATGATTGCGACTCGCTGATCGACTCGGCCGACCCCGACCTGGAAGTCCCCGACACCCTTTGCAATACAACGTTAGGGACGCCTTGCGAGAACACGCTGGTGGTCTGCAACGGGCAAACCGGTTGGTCGTGTGAGTACCCGCCTGAGGTAGAGACGGTCTCAGGCTTCATTCGGCTAACGGAGACGCTGTGCGACAACCTCGACGGTAACTGCGATGGCACGGCCGACGAGTGGTTTACAGCGTTGGGCAGCGTCTGCACCGATCTGGCCTTGGGCCAGTGCCAAGACGCTGGTCTCGTGGTTTGTGACCCGGCCGATCCGCAGAAGACCACGTGTGACTTGAGCGCGCCGCCGCTCCCGGGCGTGGCTGCAGCTGAGGCCTGCGACGGCATCGACAACGACTGCGACGGGCTGGTGGATAATGGGCTATTGCCCAGCGCCTTCGCAATGGTGCCCATTCCAGGCGGTAGTGGGGTGTTAGTTGATCGCTATGAAGCCTCCCGTCCCGACGCACAGACCGCGTCCGCGGGCCTGCTGGAGAGCGTGGCTTGCTCCAACCCAAACGTATTGCCTTGGGCGGCGGCGGGCTTCGAGGAGGCAAAGGCCGGCTGTGAAGCGCGTGGCCCCGGCTTTCGCGTTTGCAGCTTGGATGAGCTCGAGGCCGCGTGTAGAGGCACGGCCGATACCGATTACCCGTATGGGGACGCCTACGTAGGTATGACCTGCAACGGCGTGGACAACGCCGTTGGCGGGGTCATGCCCACCGGCGCCGAGGCTGCTTGCGCCACAGCCGGGGCGGTGTTCGATGCCTCAGGTAACTTGGCCGAGTGGACGAGCACCCAGACCAACGTAGCCGCGATTCCCAACCGCATCTTCGCCTTGAGCGGCGGCTCCTATCTATCCCCCGAGCTAGGGCTCGCCTGCACCATCGATCTAGTGCCGCGCGCGGTGGAGACGACCCTCCTACCAAATATCGGCTTTCGCTGCTGCAAAGACCCTTGAGCTCAGGTCGGGCAGAGCTGGTTCCACAGCCATGTCCCGGCGGTGAGCAGCTGGGGGCACTGCCTTAGCGGCGACAACACGAGCTCATGCTCGCATCCTGCTTGCTCGAGCGCGTCGGCCAGCTCCCCGGCGCGCTTGGGGTCTTGCCTTGCTAGTTGCGTAAGGCTCCGAATCTTCTCGCTGGACCAGCTCGCTGACCACTCTCCGCCAGGCAGAAAGAGCGCAAGCAAACGCGATTGGTTCTGGCGTTCCTCGGCTGGGTCAGCCGCAGCGAGGGCCGCGTCGTCGGCCCAGGTCGAGCTTGCTCCAGGTGGTGGGGATGACTCATAGAAGGCGTCCAGCGAGGCACAGGCATAGGCCGCCATGCCTGCTCGTATGCGGCGGTCAAACCCATTAGCGAACGCCGTCGCGATGGTGAGCGCGTCATAAGGTGCATAGGCTTGCTCGTGAGCTGCGTCGGCGGCGCGGTAGGCCTGATCGAGCGCCTTGTGCAGTCGGGAGCGATCGGCCGCCGTTGGTTCTTTCAGTTGAGCATAGTGTGCCACCTCGAGCATGGCTTGCCGCGGGCGAGCGTCCTCGGGGAAAATGTGCTCAAAAACGGGAAGCGCCCGCGCCGCAAAACACATCATGATCTGCAGACGCACGCGAGCCGCTGGAAAGTGCTTTTGTATCCAGCGGTGGCGCTCCTCGTAACTGCGGGGGGCACCTCCAAGTCCCCAATACCCTGGGACGGGCTTCAAGAAGCGCGGCAGTTCCGGGAACGGCATTTGCCATTGTTTTCCTTCCAGAGCAGCGAAGCAGTTCATCTGTGGACTCAACATTGGCACTTGGTTTGGCCAAGCTAATGGTGTCGTCGTTGCCCATTTCGATCACGACCCCGAACGAGTAATTGCAGATTGATGTCCAATCCCGCAGACCCTCCTACGTTGGTCAATCCGCCCAGCTTGGCCGAAGCGATGGGGCTCCTGCCGCTTCCACTGCGCGCGCGGCAAGCGCTGCTAGCCCTCGCTGGCGGTGAACAACTACCAAAGTCCCACTACGACCTTTCGAGTCTGGCCTTGTTACGGCCGCGGCTGGGCATCCCGCTCTGGCGTGGCAAGTTCGTGGTCCCGCGTACGGCCATTCTTACCAATCTATTCAATCATCGTCAGACGCCAACGAGCGAAGGTTGGAGCGTCAAGCGCACCCAGGTGGAGGACTTCCGAGGTCTCGCCTCCACCTACGATAGTCACAACGGCACAGACCTATGCATTCCGGTTGGCTCGCTGGTTTGCGCACCCGCCGCCGGCGTCGTCGCGCGGGTATGGAGCGAGTTCAATCGCGGAGGGCTCAAAGTCGCTATTGACCATGGTAATGGTCTGACCACGTCGTCTGCGCATTTGGCGCGGAGCTTGGTGAAGGTGGGACAGCCCGTGCGCGCTGGCGAGCCTTTTGCCGTCTCGGGTTACAGCGGATTGGACGGCTTTATCACCTTCCCGTGGGGCATCCCGCATATCCATTTAAACGTTTGGTTGGATGGGCAGCCTGTTGACCCCTTTGCTCGCGAAGGGCTCGCTGAAGCTCCAATCTGGATAGGTGGGTTTCCGCGGCCGACCAAACAAGCAACGGATAGCTTTGAACGCTCCGTCTTCAATCCAGTAGCGGTCGAGAAGGCCATCGCCGGGTGTAACCATGAGCCAACTCGGCAGGCGATTCAGGGCGTCTCTGACTTATGGGAGCGCGGTCAGTACTTGGTCGCCGAGCGCAACTATTACCCAACTCGGTTTTCGGAGTGGGTGGAGGTTTACGAAGGGCCGCATGAGCGGCGCGAGATGCTCGCGCTGCCCTTTGACCCGGCTAAGATTGATACGGTGATGTTTGCCGACCAACTAAGCTAACGACTACTTGCAGACGATCACGGCGTTGTCCAAGCGGTAGCCTTCATAGCTGCCACGCGTCCCAGGGGCGCCGCCGAGCTTGACCGAGCGCAAGGTACCCGTCGCCGTTAGCTTTCCTTTGCAGGCAATGGCCTTGTCGGTGAGCACGACCACCTGGCGCCCCTCGGTGTCGATATAGTCTTGCACCTGCTTGGACCCTGGCATCGTCGCCATCGGGTGCTCCATGACCATCTTGGCCTTCTCGCCGCTCAGCTCGACCTGCTGGTCTGCACAGGCGTCCCAGCTCTTACCGAGTTTGCACAGACCGGCCGTTGCGCTTGGGGTTGCTGCTTCGGCGGCGGTTGCTGTGGTTGTTGCGGCAGCTGTAGCGGAGGCGAGGGTTGAGGTTGATTGCGCTGTAGCGGCGGCGGTTGGGCTCGCCGTCTGCTCAGGCGCTGCGGTCTTCGCGCTCGGCGGTGACTCGCCCGCGGGCGTCGAGGAGCTACAGCCAAGGGCAGCGACGAGCATTGTCGCTGCGAGCTTCTTAACCAAACCATGCTTCATAGCTGAATCCTTATCGGGCGAGAGTTGCGGCCAAGCTATCACCGCTGCGAAAGACTGCGCCATTGCGCTGAAGATGGAGCGATCCCGAGGGCGAGTCCTTCAGTTTGCTTCTCGCTGCCAGCCGTAGAGCCACGCGCGGTTGCTCCCAAAGTTCCCGGCGTAGGTCTCGACCATGCCGCAATCAACGGCCACGTAAGCGCGATCATTCGTTACGAGGACGTCGGCCGATACGTTGCTCGTGGGAGTATCCTGGCCCTGAAGTCCAGTATGGCAGCTATCGGGTAAGAGCTGGCGCAAGGACCAAACCAGGTGTCCCTGGGCGTCCAGCTCGAGCAGCTCCAGGTCGACAGCGACGCCCGTCGCGGTCGGCTCTGTGTCGGGTGGTAGCTCCGGCGGCTCGGCGTGGCGCCACAGCGTAGCGATCGCGGTGCCACCTCCAGGCACTCGAGCTACGTCGAGCAGCTCTTGGAACCTGCGCGGGGCCTCCCCATCGAACAAGCGTACCCAACTGGTCTTGGGCTCCGGCCCCATGATCAGCTGCGCAACGCCGAAGCCAAAGCCGCGAGGAAGAGGCCCCGTGCCAAAGTCGGGGGGGCCGCTGCTCGGCAACATCTCGAAGCCCAGGACCACCTTTCCGTCGTGCGCCGCTGCGTGGTCTACGCGGGCTTTGTAGGGTACCCGTTGGCTCGCAGTCTGCGCGCCTTCTCGCGACCAGCTCGAGATCTCGACGTGCGAACCGGTCGTCGAAGATACATACGTAAAACCGCCGCCACCATCGGCGCGCAGCCGTCCGGGGCCGGTGTTCGTGGCCCATTTTGCTAAACCATCATTGTCGAGACCCGCCAGCAAGAAGCCTTGGAGGCGCTCGAGATCGTCTGCCTTTGCTGAGTCACTCAGGTCTTCATTGCCACCGCCGAAGCCAGCGAGGACGGTCGTCTCACCAACCGCCAATACTTCGCGCATTGCCGAGGGAAGCGAGCGCACGAACAACGGTTTTGCTTTGCTATTTAAACGGGCGACAAACGCGCCGCGGTATCCAGTGCTATCCGAGAAGTCTTTGCGCTTTGGGACTCGGGTGCGACCGATTTGAAGTTCGTTGAAGGTGCCAATGAGCGCCAGCTCTCCCGTCGCGGATGAAGCGGCGTCAGCGAGTGCCCATTGGCCCGTTGCAAAGACCTCGGAGAGCTCGACCGTACCCGTGGCAGAAATACGCCGCAGCCTTCCGGAACTCTCGATGAACCAAACGCTGCCTTCTGGGCCTGGCTCGATGAAGGTGGGTTGCGCCTGTGCGGCGGTCTCGATGGTGAAGCGCAGTGTGGGCGCCGCCCTTTGTGCAACCCCTGCATCGAGAGCCAGGTCGTCGGCGTCTGTTGGCGGCGGCACATTCGTGTTCGATGGCGCGGCCGCGCTGGTCGCGGCGGATGGTAGGTCCGCGCTGGTCGCGGCTCGTGCAAGCACCCGCGCGGGCGGTCGGTCTTGTAGTGCGGAGCAGCCAATGCTCGCGATGAGGCTGAAAGCCGAAATTAGCGCGCTCCAGCGATTGGCGTGCTTCCGCGGTCGCTCGGGGCGCGCAAGGCAGTTCACGCCACGATCAGAGGCGCCCGCCGAGCTACCGTCAACCTTCCTGGCGACTCTCTAGGCATAACCGAAGGACACGCGCCTTTGCGGACTCGTCCAAGGTTGGTAATGGCTGCCCGCGTAGCTCTTGAATGATGCGGCCAAAGCGCGCTCCGAAGGCCTCGCAGGTGGAGCAGCCCTGTACGTGCTCCGCCAGCTGCGAGAGCTCCGCCTCGGCAAGCTCACCGTCAAGGTAGGCCGAGAGCCGTGCGAGCACCTCACCACAGGTAAAATTTCCAACGCGTCGATTGAGGTTCATCGCGGCAAGGCTCCTATCAATTTGAGTCGCGCTCGATCCCCAGCCCGCGGCGGTTCCAAGGGCCTCGAGGTCATCGAGGTCCTTGGGCTCTTCACGTTGATGGCGTCGGAGCCTGAAGGCCGTATTGCGAGCAATGGTGTAAAGCCAGCCGCGTACGCTGCCTTCCCCGCGATAGCCGTGCGCCGAGCGAAACACTGCTAGGAAGGTCTCCTGCAGTGCATCCTCTGCCGCGCTATCGGAGAGAAACGTTCGCAGATAGCGCAATAGCGCAGGCCCGTGACGGTTCAGCAACTTCTCGAGCCCGTGCGAGTTGGGGATCGCAACCTCGGCGAGCGCCTGGCGATCCCCAGCGTCTGAATCCATCTCATTCATTGCTTTGTCGCTTTGCACCATCTGTGCCGGAGTGCTGCGCTAGCGCGTGCGGACCCGACAGGTGCTGATGCCAAACAGCGTATAAAGCGGACAGCTCCCGAGCACGCCCGTCGCTAGCGGTACCAAGCCGAACCAAGCCCAGGGCGTCTGCGGGCCAACGAAGGCGAGCGAGATGACCGCAAGGCCAATCACAACGCGCAGCATGCGCTCGACGACGTGCTCATTATTCGGGAAAATACGCTCCAGCATGGTCTCAGCCTCCAGACCCTCCGTGTTGGGTCTGCAGCTAAGAGTCACCCGATGAACAAAGGATTCTCGCGAGCCGAATAAATCCCCCGAAGTCGTCGCTCCGCAGGTGTACGCGCGCGTCTTGCATCTGGGACGCAAGCTCTGCGTGCCACTCAGTTGCTGCAGGCCTGCGGGCAGCTCGCGCCAGCGCAATCGATCACAGCTTGCAGCTCATCAATGCCTTGCTCATGCGTGTTGTAACAGCCGTTTTGGCACTCGAGATCGGCGTCAGGGCAGTCATTGAGACAATTCCAAAGTCCGAAGCACGCCGGCTCGGCGAGGCAGGTATTCATGATGCCTTCGCACTGTTGATAGAGGCACTCTTCACATGGGCCAGCCTGTTCCCCGCCGTTCGGGCAGCTCGCGGCGCAAGGGCCGCCACTGCAGCTGGCGACTAACAACGCGGCTGACGCTCCAGCCTCATAAGCGATAAGGCATTGTTGGTTACAGGCTTGGTCGCCGTTGCAATCCTCTGCGCAGGGAAATAAGGCCAGGCAATCGGGGTTGGCGACGCAGTTGCACCAATCAACGGGGCACTCCACGGCAACGCAGGCAGTGCACTCGGTGCCGAAGTCGTTGCAGATGGTTTGGCTCGAGCTCGTGCTGCCGCCGTCCCCAACGCTGCCGCCGTCCCCCGCGCTGCCGGCGACGTTCGAACCTCCGCTGCTGGTGGTGGTAGCCGAGATTGAGCTGGAGCCGCCGTCCGCCGTGGGGGCACCTCCGGAATTGGAGGTGCTATCCGAACCACCGGTTTGTCGCTCGACATTGCTGGAACAGCCCAAAGCCAACGACAGCAGGAACCAGGAGTAGGTGGACTTCACCAGTGGATTGTCCGCCCTCCTCTGCGAACACACAAGACGCAGCGGTTCTGCGCTGCTCGCTCGAGGTCGGGAAGGGGTAGCAGTCGCCAGGCGTATCGAGGGAGCCCGGCGAGCGCAGCTCCTGGGCGGGAGGAAAAAGCTCGATGATTTCGAAGATTCGTAGCGGGGTTGCGATGGCTTCCATGTTGACGTTGGCGGTTGCGCTCCCCGCGCTCGCTGGAAACGTTACCGAGACCAAGGCGGAGTGCAGCAACGCTCGCGCCATTCTGCTGGGCGGCACGGGGGACAACGCGCAGGCCGAGCGAATCCGCAACTTCGCCTCGGCGAGCAGGCTTCCCATCGAGGTAACGGTGGTCTCTTGGGAGTTGGCCCACCCCGGTAAAGCCGGCACCACCGAGGCGGTGGGAGTTCGCTGCAAGAGCGGCAGTGATTGCAATTCGTTCGCGAAGGCCTTCGCGGCGAAGAACCCGGATAGCTCGCCGCTCGTCTTCTGCGGCGAGACGGTCATGCTCAAGAACGAGCGGGATCGCTGAGCCGCGACCCGGCCCGCCGATCATTGCGCGGCCATGGCTTTACGTAGCGCAAACCATCGTTATGGTGTCGGCCCGTGGGCTACCTGGCGTTGCTGTTCATCGTTTTGCCGCTCTTGGATCTGTGGCTGCTGCTGGTGATCGGTGATGTGCTCGGCTTTTGGCCCACGGTAGCGCTGACCATCGCGGTGGCATTGCTTGGTGGCTACTTAGGCAAACGGGAGGGCCTGCGGGTGCTCTCGCAGTGGAAGCGGGCGCTCGGTGAACTGAGCATGCCCGAGGACGGCCTGGTGTCAGGAGCGTTGGTGCTGGTGGGCGCCGTGCTCCTGGCAACGCCGGGGGTGATGACGGACGTGCTTGGTCTCTTGTGTCTGTTTCCGCCGAGTCGCCGGCTGATCGCTCGAGGCGTTTCTGCCTACGTGGCGACGCGGTTCGCGCGGGCGGCGGAGCAAGGCCGAGTGCAGGTCAACGTGGTCAGCTTCGACGGCGTAGGGCGAGCCAGCGACGTCAGCCACTTTGACGCTGATGACGCCGAAATTGTCGAGATGCCGTTGCTCAACGCCGGCAAGGTCAACGGCTCACGAGAAGAATGAAGTAGGCGATCACCGCCACGGCGACGAGCAGCAAGATCCAGCTCTGATTTGACGAGTCCGGCGCTTCGCTGGTGGCGTTGTCGCTCACTTCGTGGTCGCGTGCGTCACTCCGACGTTGTTGTTGCTCCGCGAGCTTGCCCTTCGGTTTCCGCTTGTTCGTCTGCTTCTTCTTCTGCCGTGGCGGAGCCGAGGGCTTGCAAAATTCGTTCGGCGCCCCAACGTCGAGCGCGCGTTCAAAGGCGCCAGCAACCTTGCTCGGGTCCCCGTAGAACCGCACGGCGTGCGCCCAGGCCAATCGCAGCGGGACTGACGTGCGCTCGCGACTCTGCGCAAGGTACTCGAGCAGGGCTTCGATCTGCTCGCGGCGACAGAGCTCGATCGCCACGGCGAGCATTTCGCGCTCCTTTGCGTTTGCCCCTTCGTGCAAAGCGCGCAGCTCGACTACCAACGCCTGCTCGCTAGCGTGGTCGTTCGACTCGAGTTGGGTGGCCAAGAGCCCGAGAAAAACGACCCTTAGCGAGGCTAGCTCGGAGGTAGGTTGGTCGCGGCGCGCGAGCAGCGTGAGCAGCTCGGCTTGGGCGCCATTGAGGCTCGCGGTTGCTTCAGGCTCCGCGTGCGCGGGCTCAGCGTGTGTGGGCTCAGTGTGTTCGGGCTCAGTGTGTTCGGGCTCAGCGTGCTCGGGCTCAGCGTGCTCGGGCTCAACGTGGGCGGATATTGCTTGTGCGAGCTGCGCGCTGAGCTGCGCCAAGTTCTCTCGGTCCCAGCTGCTCGTCGGCACCTCCAACTGCCCTGCCGGTAAGTCGACGGAGGTGATGCGTACGACGTCACGAAGCCCCTGCTGCTCGAGCGTGAAGCCCACCGGCGCGGCGAGCTCGCTCAGCTCGGCGAGCAGGCTCGGCTTCCAAAAGCCGCGCAACCGCGCGCCATCAGCTACCAGCAGCGTCTCTCCCTGCAGTGCGCCTAACAAACGAACGCAAAGCTCCTCTCCGGGGTGGGAGAGGAGCTTTTGCACCTCGTCTGGAGCTTTGCCGAGAGACACCGCGCGAGTGTCCTCGACCGTGACTACCGCTTCAAGAGCGACGCGAACGGATTGTAGGCAAACTGCGGCTGCTGCGCGGCCGGCTTCTTGTTGCTCGCGTTGTCCTGGCGCACCGGAGGCCTGCGGCCAGCGTTGTTTTGTTGGTGGCTCGGTTGCGGCCGATCACCAAACGCACCAGCGGTGGAGCCAGCCGGCTTCTGCGCGCTCTCGCTCTTGGCCGAAAGACGAATGCGTTTGCGAGCGTGGTCCACCTCGAGCACGCGCACCTTGAGCTTGTCACCGACCTTGGCGACCTCGCTCGGATCTTTCACGAAGCGGTCAGCGAGCTCCGAGACGTGCACGAGGCCGTCTTGGTGCACGCCGATATCCACGAAGGCACCGAAGGCCGTGACGTTGGTCACGACGCCCTCGAGCTGCATACCCTCGCGCAGATCCTCGAGGCTGCGCACGTCGTCGCGGAAGGCCGGCGGCTCGAAGTTCTTACGCGGATCGCGGCCGGGCTTCTTCAGCTCCTCCAAGATGTCGGTGAGCGTGAACTCACCGACGTCGGCGCTCACGTACTTCTTCACGTCCACCTTGCGAATGGCCTCGACGTTGCCGATCAGATCACCGACCGGTACGCCGACGTCTTTGGCGATGCTCTCGACCAGCGCATAACGCTCGGGGTGAACCGCGCTCGCGTCGAGCGGATGCGCGCCGCCTTCCACGCGGAGGAAGCCCGCGCATTGCTCGAACGTCTTCGGCCCGAGGCCGGCGACCTCACGCAGGCCGAGCCGCGAAGCAAAGGCGCCGTTCTCATTGCGGTGCGCCACGATGCGCTTGGCCAGTGAAGGCCCGAGGCCGGCGACGCGTGAGAGCAACGGCGCGCTGGCGGTGTTCAGCTCCACGCCGACGTTGCTCACGCAGCTGACCACCACGTCGTCGAGCTTCTTCTCGAGCAGCGTGGGGCTCACGTCGTGTTGGTATTGGCCGACGCCGATGCTCTTCGGATCCACCTTCACCAGCTCGGCTAGCGGATCTTGCAACCGGCGCGCGATCGAGATGGCGCCGCGCACGGTCAGGTCCAAATCCGGGAACTCCTCGCGGGCGACGTCGCTCGCCGAGTAGACGCTGGCGCCCGATTCACTGACCGGGATGGTGAGCACGTTGGGCACGCCGGCTTCACGCAGCGTGTCCCGCACGAAGGTCTCGGTCTCGCGGCCGTGCGTGCCGTTGCCGACGGCCACCGCCGCGACGCCGTGCTTCTTGACCAACGCCAGCAGCGTGCCGCGCGCGCGCTCCACCGACGAATCACCGAGCACGAGATTGAACGTGGTGTGCTCGAGCATTTTGCCCGTCGCGTCCACCACGGCGCACTTGCAACCGGTGCGCTGACCCGGATCCACACCGAGCACAGCCTTGGTGCCATACGGTGCTGCGAGCAGCAGTTCGCGCAGGTTGGCGGCGAACACGCTCACAGCCTCTTTGTCGGCGCGCAGCTTCATTTCCACGCGCACGTCGATCTCCGAGCTCACCGCGAGCAGGCGCTTGTAAGCATCATTGAGCGCCTTCTCGAGCTCGCCCGCCCACGGGCCCTTCTTGCCGAGCCCAACCTTGACCGACATCTGCGAGAGCAGCGCCGGAACGTCGATCGAAATGCCGGCCGAGAGCACGTTCTCCGCTTCACCGCGACGGATCGCCAGCACGCGGTGCGAGGGCATCTTCGACACCGGCTCTTCGTAGTCGGCGTAGGTGTCGAACTTGGTGGGCTTGTCTGCAAAGTCCTTCGACTTCGAGACGCGCAGTACGCCGGTTTGGGCGGTGGTTTCGCGAACGAGCGCGCGAACCTCGGCCGTGTCGGCGATGCGCTCCGAACAAATGTCGCGGGCGCCGGCGAGCGCGGTCATCACGTCGGGGACCTCTTTGGCTGCGTCGACGAAGGCAGCGGCTGCGGCCTCCGGGCTGTCCGCGCCTTGCGCCCACATCAGATCCGCCAGCGGCTCGAGACCGCGTTCACGGGCGATCATCGCTCGCGTGCGACGCTTCGGCTTGTAGGGCAGGTACAGATCCTCGATCTCGGCCTTGGTGGTGGCCGCGCGCAGTTTGCCCTCGAGTTCGGGCGTCAATTTGCCTTGCTTTTGGATCTCGGCGAGCACCTGGGCGCGGCGCTCCTCGAGCTCGACCAAGTAGGCGCGCCGCTCTTCGATCGCGCGGATTTGCACCTCGTCCAGGCCGCCGGTCGCTTCTTTGCGGTAGCGGGCGATGAACGGCACCGTGGCGTTTTCCGCCAGCAACTTCACGACTGCCCGCACCGAGGCTGCCGGCAAACCCAGCTCAGCCGAGAGCACCGGCACTGGGTCGAAGGTGGACCGGGCTTCGCGCGAGTCAGCGCCCGAGTCGAGGGTGGACGACGTTTCTGCGGGGTTTTGGCTGGTGGAGGTTGTCATTCGGAGCCAGCGCGTCTAACAGAGAAACGCAACGTTTGTCCAGGCCGGACGGAGTGGTCCGTGTGCCGGCGTCCTTCAGAACACGGTCTCTACCGAGATCGTGAGTGAGGCTGCAGAACAGCAGAATTGTTTTGCGCTTTAGGCTGAAAGTAGGATGCCCCGTCTTTTGAAACTTTTCGTGAGGTCATTATGAGGTCTCGTGTGTGGATTGCGCGAATTGGTGGGCTGTGTGCCGCCGCCTGTGCCCTGCTCTGCGCCGCTGCGGCGGAGGCCCAGGAAACCCCCGCGGTCGATCTGCCGAAGTTTAATCCTTCGGTCGCTGGCGATCGGTTCTTCGGCGTGCCCTCGCCTTTCGCAGCGGGTGAAGCGACGTTCCACGCGATGGCCCTGCTCGACTACGCGCGGGAGCCGCTCGTGCTCGTGCGTGACACCGGCACGGACTCCGAGGACATCGGCTCCGTCGTTTCTGACCAGATGTTCGTCCACATCGGTCTGAACTTCTCCATCATCAACCGCATCGCGATCAACGCGGACATGCCCTTCGCGGTGCTCAGCTCCGGTGAAGCGCCGAGCGGCGGTGGTATCGAGTTCCAAGAGCCGAGCGGCGCAGCCGTCGGTGATCTGCGGCTCGGTGCGCGCGTCCGCATCTTCGGGGACTACCATGAGGCCTTTCAGTTTGGCGTTGGCGGCTACGTGTGGTTGCCCACCGGCGTAGACACCAGCTACGTGACCGACGGCTCAGTGCGCGGTCAGCCGCAACTGCTGCTCGGCGGTCGCGCAGATCGCTTCATTTGGTCGATGATGGCAGGGCCCACCTTCCGCAGCAGCACCTCCCTTTCCACGGTGACGCTCGGTCACCAAATGAACTGGGGCGCCGGTGTCGGCGTGCTCCTGCTGGAAGACCGCATTCTGCAACTCGGCGCTGAAACCGCTGGCGGCGTAGACATCGAGACGCCGGACGGTCGCACCACCAACGCAGAGTTGCTCGCTGGCGCGAAGCTCCGCATTCCGTCGGTGGAGTTCCTCGAGCTCGGGCTTGCTGCCGGCCCCGGCCTCACCACCGGCATCGGTACCCCGGCCTTCCGCGGCGTCTTCCAATTCGCCTACACCCCCGTGATCGAAGAGCCCAAGGCTGACACCGACGGCGACACGATCTACGACGACGTGGACGCCTGCGTGAAGGTCCCCGGCGTCAAGAGCGACGACCCGGCCAAGCACGGTTGCCCGGCCGATGGAGACACCGACAAGGACGGCATTCTCGACAAGGACGACGCCTGCCCCACGGTTCCTGGCCCGCGCAACGAAGACAAGACCAAGAACGGCTGCCCGCCGCCCAAGGATCGCGACGGCGACACCATCCTCGACGACGACGATGCCTGTCCCGACGTCGCCGGCATCCCCAGCGAAGACAAGAGCAAGCACGGCTGTCCGCCCCCGGCTGACAAGGACGGCGACGGCGTGCTCGACGGCGATGACGCCTGTGTCGAAATTCCCGGCCTCAAGACGGATGACAAGGCCACCAACGGCTGCCCCGGTGACACCGACGGCGACGGCATTCGTGACGACAAGGACGCTTGCCCGCGCGAGAAGGGCGAGCCCGACGCAGACGCCTCCAAGAACGGTTGCCCCAAGCTCGTTCGCGTGACGGATCAAGAGATCGTCATCCTCGAGCAGGTTCAGTTCGACACCGGCAAGGCGACGATTCGCTCGGTCTCCAACCCGCTGCTCGATTCGGTGGCTCAGGTCCTCAAGGAGCACCCGGAAATCCTGCGGCTCGAGGTTCAGGGCCACACGGACAACAAGGGCGCCAAGGTGATGAATGACAAGCTCTCCGGTGACCGCGCCAAGTCGGTCAAGGACGCTCTCATCAAGCGCGGCGTCGACGCAGGTCGGCTGACCTCCAAGGGCTACGGCATGGATAAGCCGGTCGCCGACAACAAGACGGATGAAGGTCGTCAGAAGAACCGCCGCGTGCAGTTCATCGTGACCGAGAAGAAGGCCACCGGAGCCACCGTCCAAACCAAGTAAGTCCCGCTGACGGACTGAAGAGAGAGGCCGCTCGCGAGAGCGGCCTTTCTGCTTTTGTGTGCCGCTTGCTCCGGGACGTCGTTAAACGAACGCGGTTTGGTGCAGCGTGCTAGGGTCTCGTCGGTCGCGCAGAGCCTCATCGCAACGCGACCAACCATTGGACCTCGGCGGAGAGCTGGCGGGGTTTTCCTCCGCCAAGGTACAGCCATGTCCAAGCGACTATTTTTCGGTCCCGATCCGGAGCGCTCGCGGCTCCGCGCCACGGTTACTTCCATTGAGAAGGCCCTGCACGAGCTGCCCAGCGACGCCGCAGGCACCAAGGACCTGCAAGACTCTTTCTCCAGCTTAGTAACGCAGCTCGCGCTCGGGCCGGAGCCGGAGCTGCGCCAATGCCCCAATTGCTCCTACTTTGGTATGCGCGCCGCCTCGGTGTGCGGGCATTGCTGGACCAAGTTGGTCCCGCCGGCCTCGATAGAGAACTAGCGAAGTCACGCGATGAAGCTGCCTTCAGTCCTCTGATTCCACCGAAGGTGGATGAGTGAAAAGAATGACTCGAGGCCTTTTCGAGAAAACGGCCGAAGGCCCGATTGACCGGGTTGATTTGGCACGAGTCATTTTGCCGAGGACTGTTTGCTCAGTACGCCCCAGCCCTTTAGCTTGCGATACAGCGTCGCCGAGCCAATTTGCAATTGCTCGGCGGTGCGGGTCTGGTTGCCTAGATTGACCTGCAAAGCGGCGAGGATGTACTCCTTCTCTATGTCAGAGAGCGGCCTAACGCTGCCCAAGGTTACCTCCGGCTTAGTTTTTATTTCTCGTACCTCCTCCGGCAAATCCTCGAGCTCGACCCGCGTCCCGCGAGCCAGCGCTACCGCTCGCTCCATAGCGTTCTCGAGTTCCCTCACGTTACCGGGCCACGGATAGCGAAGTAGCTGGTCTGCGGCCTCCGGGGTAAGGCCGGCGATGTTGCGCCGCATACGCACGGCGGCCTCGGCCAGCAGAATGCGCGCTAGTGGCAGCAGGTCATCTCTGCGTTCCCGCAAGGAGGGCACATGCAGCTCGACTACCTTCAGGCGGTAATAGAGGTCTTGGCGAAAGCTGCCGCCTGCAACGCCGTGCGCCAGCTCACGGTTGGTCGCTGCTAGCACGCGCACGTCGATGCGACGACTCTTGTTCTCGCCCACTCGGCGTATCTCGCGCTCTTGCAAGACACGCAATAGCTTTACTTGCATAGCGGGGGAGACCTCGCCCACCTCATCGAGCAGGAGCGTCCCGCCGTTGGCCGCCTCGAATAGCCCCGGCCGATCTTGCGTCGCGCCGGTGAAGGCACCGCGGGCATGGCCGAAGAGCTCGCTCTCGAGCAGCGTCTCACTGATGGCTCCGCAGTTGACCGCGATGAAGGGGCCGGCTGCGCGCGTCGATTCATCATGCACCAGACGAGCGATTCGCTCTTTGCCCGAGCCGCTTTCCCCGGTGATGAGGACGGTTGAATCCACCTTGGCGACCCGTTGCGCAATGTCCAGTAGCTGGCGCATGAGCGAGCTCTTGGCCACGATGCCCAGCGGCTCCTCCACGCCATCCGTGAGGCGCACCAATACCCGCTTATGAGAGAGCAGCTTGCGCTCGGCGATCTTCAGTGACTCAACCACCCGCTGAAGTGAAACCTCCAAGGATGCTTGTAGTCGTTTGCCCTCGAAGAACTGCAACTCATCACCGCGCTCTCGCCCCCACTCCTCGCGCGAGCGCGCCATCAAGTGACAGGCTGCGTCTCCCCGCCCAGCGCAGCGGCCCTCCAAAGCAAAGACCTCCTTGCCGGAGACAAAGCTGAGATAGCCACTTATCAACCCGGCAATGGTCCAGCACACAGGGCTCTCCGAGCGACCAAAGTGCAGTAAATGTTGCTCCGCTTCATAGGAGCCAATCAACATGGCGCCCTTCTCCGAGCTCGGATCGGTGCCGCCTGCTTCGAGCCGGAAGAGCCCCTCGAGCGTGTGGAGGCGCATGCTCGCTAAGCGCCAATCGTCGTCGGTTGTCCAATGGAACTGGGCCTTCATTGCCTCGGCCATGCGCCAACCCTGCGAGAAGCCGAACTGCGTGAGCACGGTGCGCGCCGCGATGGCGCCAAAATTCTCAAATAGGTATTTGCGCAACAGCCCCATCGAAACCGCGTCGACGATGACCGCTCGCTGACCCGCAAACTTTAGTGACCCCGCCTCCGAATCGAGCTCGAGCAGCTCTCCGTGGTCCAATTCATCGGCTCGCATGGGCCACCTCTCAGTCGCTTTGAAAGGGGGACCATACTTCATCGTGATGGGACAAAGCGGTTTATAACCGACAACCGACCGAAGCGGGGCTTGGCCCGGATGTTGCACAAGAGGCCGCACAATGAACAAGCAAACAGTTCAAACTGACGTTGGGGAACTGGTGGCGACCGTATTCGACAATGCCCGTAGTCTCACCGACGACCCCGTCGAGCAGCTGCGGCTAACAACCAGTGCGGTCAACCATTTGATTTGGCGTATGCGCCTGCCCGCCACCACGAGCAAGCAGGTGGTCCATGGCAGCTAAGAGCATCCTCTACGACGCGGCCGCTCGCGACGAGCTCCTATGGGGCTTGGACAGCCTGGCCGATGCGGTCAAGGTCACCCTCGGACCAAAAGGCCGCAATGTACTGCTCGAGGCCGCTTACGGGCCTCCTACGGTCACCAAAGACGGTGCGACGGTCGCTGCACCCATTGAGCTAGCCGACCGCGCGGCCAATCTCGGAGCTCAGATGGTGAAGGAGGTCGCAGCCAAGACAGCCGAGATCGCTGGCGACGGAACCACCACCGCCACCGTGCTCGCGCAGGCGCTCTTCCGAGAGGGCATCAAGTTGGTGAGCGCTGGCATCAATCCGATGGAGCTCAAGCGAGGCATCGAGGCGGCGGTACAGTGCGCCGTGGCTGAGCTGGCGACCGCCTCCCAGCCGGTCAAGGGAAGGGACGATATCGCGCGCATCGCTACCATCAGTGCCAACGGCGACAGCACGATCGGCAACTTGATCGCCGACGCCATGGAGAAGGTCGGTGAGTCCGGCGTCATCCTGGTGGAAGAGGCGAAGTCAGTAACGACCAGTCTCTCGATCGTCGAGGGCGTCCAGCTCGACCGCGGTTACCTTTCGCCGTACTTCATTACCGATCAAGCGCGCCTCGAGGTGGTACTCGACAATCCGCTGATCCTGTTCTGCGGACGCAAGCTGTCTCAGCTAGCCGATTTGATGCCTGTGCTCGAACTGGTGTCTGCCGCAGGCAGGCCGCTCTTGGTCCTGGCCGAGGATGTGGAGGGCGAGGCCCTCGCTACCTTACTGGTCAATAAGCTGCGCGGGACCCTCAATGTCTGCGCCGTCAAAACCCCAGGCTACGGGGACCGCCAGCGGGTGCTATTGGAGGACCTTGCTGTGATGTGTGGCGGCCAGGCCATCTTCGACGAGCTGGGAACCTCGCTCGAGAACGTGGCGCTCACCCAGCTGGGGACGGCCAAGACCGTGCGGATTGACAAGGAACACACGACCATCGTGGAGGCGGGCGGTAGCGCAGTAGAGCTCGCTGGGCGCATCAAACAGCTCCGGCATCAAATGAGTGAAGAAACCTCCAAGTACGATAAGGAGAAGCTCGAGGAGCGGCTGGCCAAGCTCAGCGGAGGGGTCGCCGTACTAGCCATTGGCGCCTTCACCGAGACCGAGCTCAAAGAGAAGAAGTTCCGCGTCGAGGACGCGCTTCACGCTGTGCGCGCTGCTATCGCTGAGGGCGTGGTTTCGGGCGGAGGGGTGGCGTTATTGCGTACGCTGCCAGCTCTCGCGCGTCTGCGTGTGCCCGGGGAACAACAATACGGTGTAAACCTGGTGATGCGAGCGCTCGAGGAGCCGCTGCGTCAGCTTGCCGAGAATGGTGGGACCTCGGGCGCGGTGGTGGTGGACAAGGTGCGAAACGGCGCTTTGGGCTACAACGTAGCAACCGAACAGTACCAAGATCTCGTCGCGGCTGGGGTGATTGACCCAACCAAGGTCGTGCGTGTTGCGCTGGAGAATGCAGCCTCGGTGACAGCGCTAATGCTGACGACGCAGGCCATGATTACGTCGCTGGTCGTGGAAGGAAGTGGAGCGAATGAGTACTCGTAAGACTGAGGTAACGCCGCTCGCGCGTGTTCTCGATAAAGATCTAGTTGCTCGTGCGCTCGACGAGCATGAAGGCAAAGCCAAGTTGCCGCGTGATGAGTCCTTCAGCCCACAAGCGCGGGCTCTCCTGATCTTGGCCGCGACGCGTTGGTTCGGTGCGATGTGAACTCGCACCTCGTATCGTGGTAACGGCGCTCCTGCGTTCGGCCGACCGCATCTATGAGACTCGGCGCAAACAGCGACTATGGCGAAGCTTCCCGCAGCCCAAGCGGGGGGCGGAGCAGTTCAGCATGGGCTGCGTCAGCTTCCTCGAGGAGGTCCGGCTACCGCCGGGGGAGGACCTGATGGTCGGTAACGAAGAGGCCAGCGAGATTGTCACCTACGTTCGTGAGGGGGCCTTCTCCTATCGTGATTCTCAAGGTGCCTCGGGCCTACTTTGTGGCGGCGAGTGGCAACGCCTGGTGACTCGCCCAGGCGTGCGCGTGGTCCGAACGAATGCGTCTGAGAAGGAGGATGCTCATATCGTTCGCATTGGACTCGATCACTCCAAGATCGTCCTCAAGCCCGGTGCCCAGCAATATTTGGTCGGCGTCTCGGCACGCCGCGGTCGGCTATGCACGGTTGCTTCGCCCGACGGTCGTGAGCAGTCGTTGCGACTTCAGCATGCGGCGCTGGTGTTCTGTACGTTGCTCGACCCGGGTCAGCATGTGATTCACGAGCTGGTACCGGAGCGCGTAGCTTGGCTTCAGGTCATCGAGGGAGAGGTGTCCGTCTCCGGTCACGTACTTTCGGCGGGGGATAGCCTCACCATAAAGGGGGAACGCTCGGTCTCGCTTACTGCCGTGAGCTCGGCGGAGGCCGTGCTGGTGGACGTGCCTCAGTTGGTCGCGTAGTGAACCCGCCCTCGAGTGAAACGGTGGTTTTGCTCGACGGCGGGACCGAGACGTACCCGCGAATGTTGCGAGCGATCGAAGCTGCGCGCGTGAGCGTGCATCTCGAGGTGTATGCGTTCTCCACTGTGGGCGTGGGTCAGCTATTCCTGGCGGCGCTCGGGGCTGCGGCTGCGCGCGGGGTAAAGGTTGAAGTCTCGGTGGATGGTTGGGGCTCGGCGCGCTTTGGGCTTTCGCTGGTGGCGGCGTTGCGGAGGATGGGCTGCACAGCGACCGTGCATCATCGCTTGTTCGCGCTGCTCCTCGGCAAACTCGGGCGCAACCATCGCAAGATCTTGCTGGTGGATGATGAGGTCGCCATCCTCGGGGGCATCAACATCGGCGACGAGAACCTGAGCTGCAACGGCCATTCGAGCTGGGCCGACGTAGCGGTTTTGCTGCATGGTCCGCAGTGCCTTCATCTGGGCCAGTGGCTGCGCGCCGGGTTGGCAGAAGGGCCGAAGAAGCGCGCTTTGCGCTCGCTCCTGCAAGTGGGCCCTTTGCGTATCTATTTGTCCGCCCTCGGGCGCGGCTATCAGCTCCGCCGCCGCTATATGCTGGCGGTGCACCAGGCCGAGAAGCGTATCAGCCTTGCGCACGGCTACTTCTTGCCCGACGCTGGTATGGTTCGCGCGTTGGTCGCAGCGCGAGCCCGCGGCGTGGAGGTCGTGCTGCTGCTGGCCGGGCGCAGCGATATCCCGTTAGCGCGCGCGGCGACCCGCAGCGTCTACCGTCGACTGCTGCCCGCCGGCGTCATCATCTACGAATGGAGCGCCTCTGTATTGCACGCCAAAGTCGGCGTGTTCGACGGGGAGCTGCTGCTGGTTGGCAGCTTCAATCTCGACCCTTTGTCGATGACCAACATGGAGGTCCTGGTCGAGGCCGAGTTGGGCGAGGTCGCTCAGGCGGGCGAAGCTTGGGTCGCCAATCACGTGGCTCGCGCGCAACGGGTTACGGCGATCCAAGCCAACGGCACCTACTGGCGCTGGGTAGGCGACCCACTGGGCCGCGCGTCCATTGGCCTGGTCAACGCCTTCGCGTGGCTGCTGAAGACGCCTGTTCCCGCGCCGCTAACGCCGCTGAGCTTGGCTCGGCTGCTGAGCCTGATGCTCGCTACCGTTGTGGGCGCTACCGCGCTGGTGCAGCTGTGCGGCCTACCGGTGCTCGGCTCGACCGCGGTTGGTACAACCGTGCTGGTCGTCGAGTTCTTCTGGTTTCGCGCGAATGAGCAACGCGGGTAGACCGGGCCGCGGTCATCGGCACCGAGGGTGCAGCGCGCTTAGAAGCCTAGATCCGGGCCGCTTTGCCAGGCAGTGGACGCAGGCTTGGGCGTAGCCGGCTTGGCCACGGGTTGAGCCTGCGGCTTGCTCGGCTTTGCCGCGCGCGGCTCCGGCTTGGGCTCCGGCGCAGGGGGCTCAGGCGCCTTTGCTGGTGGTGCTTCCTGCGGGCTCGGCGAGCCACCTTGGTTCTGCGTCAATGCAGCGGGCGCCTGCGGTTCTGGGGGGCTCTCCGGCCGGGCGGCGGACTCGGCGGTTGAGACAGGCACAGCCGTCTTCGAATCGCCACGCTTGACGCTCATATAGGTGATGGTGCCCGCAATGGCGAAGGCCAACACCGCCGAAACTGCCCACCAAATGATCGAGGCTGTCGAGCGTGGCTCAGGCGTACTTGCCGGCGTGCTGGCAACTGGATTGAGCACCGACGTCGGGGCGTCCATCGGCGGAGGGAAGCCAGAGGGCGGAAT
The DNA here is from genome assembly GCA_903892415.1 of uncultured delta proteobacterium. Classification (GTDB taxonomy): domain Bacteria; phylum Myxococcota_A; class Polyangia; order Polyangiales; family Polyangiaceae; genus Xiheicaenibacterium. Next base: position 46,712 of record CAITIQ010000288.1, read on the forward strand.
ATCGAACACCTCGCCTTGGGCTTTGGCGAGCGACTGCATGCGTTCCACGACCGCTCGTGAACGACGCGGCGCAAAGGGCAGCAGTTGCACCGCAAGCTCGCTAGCCGAAGTGACCCGTAGCTCCGGCTGCTTCGCTAAACACCAATGCACCAACTCCACGAGCTCCGGTGGCAACTCCGGATTGATCGCCAACAGGCTCTCTGGCTCTGTTTCGAGGATCGACGCGGAGATCTCGGTGACCGTGGTTCCTGGAAAAGGCAGCTTGCCCGACAGTAGCTCGTAGAGCACGACGCCCATCGCCCAAATATCAGACATTGGGCCGGCATCTTTGCTACTGCGAATGCACTCTGGAGCCATGTAGTGCGGCGTCCCGAGCAGGTCTTTGGTGTCTACGTGGCGCCGAAGCGTGGTGTTGAGCGTCTCCGGATCAATCAGCTTGGAGATGCCGAAGTCGAGCAGCTTGACCGTTCTCCAGCCGTCACGACGAACCGTCAGAAACAGATTCTCCGGCTTGATGTCGCGGTGAACGAGGCCCGCTGCGTGAGCCTCCGCGAGGCCCTCACAAGCTTGGATGATGAACTCAACAGCTTCTTCGGCGGAGGCGCTTTGGACGCGATAGAGGTAGTCCCGAAGGTCCTCGCCCTCTAGCAACTCCATGACGATGTACGGCATGTCTTGGTGGATGCCGACATCGAACACGCGGCAGACATAGTCACTGCGCAGCTGGGCCGCAGCGCGCGCCTCCTGCAAAAATCTTGAAACTATGTTCGGGTTTGCCGCGTAGGCTGGGCGAAGCACCTTGACCGCGAAGCGCTCGTTGAGGTGAACGTGCCTCGCACTAAACACGACGGCCATGCCGCCGTCCCCAGCTAAGCCGTCGATTTCATAGCGCCCAGCAACAATGTCCCCCGTCGTGAGGGCCGGAACGCTCTCGTTCGGACCGACTCGCAACGGCGTTGCCATTGTTTCTGCGTTGGTACCAAACGGTTGTGATTGTGCCATTGTCTGTTGACAACCCTAGCTGCTTATTGTTGACGGCTCAACGATTGAGGACTTGAGCACGCAGCTAAGTAGGAGCTGCGCGCAGAAGGGCGCAACTTCTGCGCGGAGTGGTTAAAAGCCGAGATCGGGACCTGCTCCCCAACTTTGGGGTTTGCTCGTGGGCTCCGTGGGCTTGGGGAGGGGCCTACCGTGGCTTGAAGGTTTTGCTCCGTGGGAGGAGCTTTGCGCACTGGGGGTGGCGCTCGGCGGGCCGGGCTGAGTCGCGGGCGCGGCAGTCTGAGCGGGCCGTTCACCTTGAGGCGCGGCCGCAGCCGTTTGCGTAGCGACGTTTGCCGAAGCTGGTTGTTGGGGCGTAGCCACGGCTGGAGGGGCCGTCTCCGTCCCACTATTGCCGTTCCTCGAGACCACGAAGGCGAGCACCACGCCTCCGACAGCAGCTCCCGCTAGTAGCGCCAGTGGTAACAGCAGATTGCGGCGAGGCGGTTGCTGCCTGCGAGCGCTGGGCGGCGCACTCACGACATGACTCAGACTGCCCGTTCCGGTCAGACTCGGAGTGAAGGAAACCTTGGAGTTGGAAGCGAAGGATGGACTGCTCGGACTGCTCGGTGTCATCGAGTGCGGGCCAGGCATCGAAATCCGCGGCAACGAATCACTGGTCGCCAGCGCCCAGCCGAGCGCTCGCGCCGCATCTCGCATCGCCGTGCGCCGCTGCTTGCGCATGTCACCAAGGTAGCGCTTGGCGCAGGCGCTCAGCTCGTCATCGGCCACCGGTGTGCCCAGCGTCAATTGGACTTGGTCGAGGGCCTGGGCCAGTTTGGCCATGTCGGAGTAGCGCTTGGCAGGCTCTTTCTCCAGGCACCGCATGACGACCTTCTCGAGCTCGACCGGGTATTGCGAATGGAGGTGGCTTGGCAGGGTGGGCGTGACTCCGCCGACGATGTTGGCGATGGTGAGCCCCTCGGTGCCGCCGATGAATGGGTGCTTTCCCGTGGTGAGCCGATAGAGCAGCGTGCCCATGGCAAAGATGTCGGTGCGACGATCGATGGCTTCGCCCGCAGCTTGCTCGGGCGCCATGTAAGGCACCTTGCCTTTGAACTGCCCAACTTGCGTTGCTCCGAGTTCGGTCTGACTCTTGGCCACGCCAAAGTCCACGACCTTCACGTGGCCGTCGTAGCTGATCATCACGTTTTGTGGAGACACGTCGCGATGAACGATGCCAACAGGCTGATCATCGTCGTCGGTCACTTCATGCGCGGCATGGAGTCCTCTACAGGCCTTCGTACAGATGGCTAGCGCAAGCCGCAGTGGGAACCGCTCCTCGGCGTTCTCGACGGCTTTCATCAGCATCGAGAGCGACTCACCGTCTACCCACTCCATCACGAGGAACAACTGCCCGCCGTCTTCACCGAGATCGAGCGTCTCAACGACATTGGGGTGATGCACCCGCATCGCCAGACGGGCTTCAGCCAAAAACATCCGCTCGAACTGCGGATCGTGGCTCAACGCGGGGAGCATGGTCTTGAGCGCAACCGTCTTGCGGAACCCATGCAGGCCCGACTGCCGCGCTGCCCACACGGTCGCCATTCCTCCTTGCGCAATCGGAGTGAGCAGCTCGTAGCGGCCGAGATGTCCTCCGGGAGCGAGTGGCGTGAGAGTGGTCATGCAGGTCCTCGGCTTGAGAATACGAGCTTATGGGGCGTTTCAGGTGACAGTTTTGAAACAGGCCTTTCTTATGCAGGCCTCTGGCATGTTTGCCGCGTACCACATTAACATGGCGGCATGAGTTTTTCGCTTCGGCGCCGAGTTGCGCTGGCCGCTCTTTCTTCCGGGCTCTTACTTCCTGCTTCTGCCTTCGCACAGGACGAGGCTCAGCTGTCCGCGGCACGGACCCTCGGTCAAGAGGGTGTGACCGCTGCGCGCGAGGGTCGGTGCGAAGAGGCGGTTGACAAGCTCAGTCGCGCCAAGAAGCTACTTCCAGTTCCCTCGATCATCGTGCCGCTTGGTGAATGCCAGGTCTCGTTAGGCAAGGTCGTAGCGGGCACCGAGAACCTGCAGGCCGCCGCACGCGCCGTGCTTCCGGAGCGGGCGCCGGACGCCTTTGTCGAAGCGCAAAATCGCGCGCGGAAGGTTCTGCCCGAGGCACTCAAAAAGCTGGCCCGCCTGAAGCTCGAGGTGGAGGCCCCAGCCAATACCGCAATCACTGTCACAGACAACGGCGAGCCGGTGGACAGCGTGTTGCTCGGCGTAGACCGCCCGGCCGACCCGACCAAACACTTGATCAGCGCGTCTGCCCCGGGCTTTATCACGGCGACGGCGGAGGTGACCCTGGTCAGCGGTCAAACGGAGAAGTTGGTGCTCAAACTCGAGCCCGATCCGAACGCCGTGAAGCCTAAGCCCGAGGTGACTCCGCCAGGCGACCCAGGGACGAAGCCAGAGCAGCCGGTGAAACCACCGCTACCCCCTTCGGACTCGGGCTCGAGCCCATTGATTCCGGCGGGCGGTATCGCGCTCGGTGTTGGCGGCGCAAGCCTGATCCTCGGTGCTGTGTTCGGTGGACTCGCTTCGGGCAAGCAATCAAGCCTGGATGAGATCTGCGTCGAGGGCCTGTGCCCTGCGTCGGCGCAGTCGGACATCGACAGCATGAATACGTTCGCCAGTGTTTCGACGGCCACCTTCATCATTGGTGGCGTGGGCGTAGCCCTCGGTGCAACGCTCCTCGGAATTGGGCTCGCGTCCGGCGATTCAGGTGAATCGGTGGGACTCTTCATTGGACCCCAGAATTTGTCGCTGCAAGGGAGCTTCTGAAAATGCGCACCTCCAATATCGGCTCCTTGGTTTTGGTTCTATCGCTCGCCGGTTGCGATCTCATCATCGGCGCTGGTGACTACCGCGTTGGTCTCGATGGCGGTGGTGGCACGGCCGGCAACGGTGCATCCGGCGGCTCGGGCGGAGCCGACGGCGGCGGCGGTGCAACCAACGGCGGCGGCGGTATGGGTGGAATGGCCAGCGGCGGCATGGGTGGAATGGCCAGCGGCGGCATGGGTGGCATGGGCGGCATGGGCCCCAACCCGTGCGACCTTCCGATTGAAGATAAAGCCACCGTGACCGTGGAAGGCGAGATCACCTCGGACTTCACGCTCACCTGCGACAAGAACTACAAGTTGACCGGCGAGGTCTTCGTCCAGGCGCCCGCCGTGCTCACGATTGAGGCCAACACCACCATCTTCGGAGACAAGATGACCGGTGCGGCCTTGGTGATTCGGCCTGGCGCCAAGATTGACGCCGTGGGTGAGCCGGACCGACCGATTGTTTTTACCAGTGAAGGTGGGGAATTCTCCGATCCGGGTGATTGGGGCGGTTTGGTGATCCTTGGTAACGCGCCGATCAACGTGCTGGATGCCAACAGCATGGAGATTCAAGGGACCGTTGAAGGCATCGTTGACGTGAACGGCGCCAAGTATGGCGGCAACCTCCCCAACGACAACAGCGGAAGGCTTGAGTACGTGCGGGTGGAGTACGGCGGCAAAGCGATTGCGCCCAACAACGAACTAAACGGCGTCACCTTTGGTGGTGTTGGGAGTGGCACCGTGGTCAGTCACGTCATGGTTCGCCAAACCACCGATGACTGTTTTGAGTTCTTCGGCGGGACGGTGAACGTTAGCCACTTGATTTGCCAAGCGCCCGGCGATGACGGCTTCGATTGGGACTTGGGCTACAGCGGTAATATGCAGTTCCTCGTCCTGCAGCAGGACGTGGCCTACCCCGTTCCCCAAGATATGAACGGCTTTGAAGGGGACAACGACGCTGCCGGGTCCGGCAATCTGCCTCTCAGCGAGCCAACCATCTACAACGTGACGCTGTGTGGGCAAGATTACAATGCAGGGCAGCAATACGGGATGCTCCTGCGCAAAAACACGCGTGCTCACATTTTTAATGCACTTATCTCTGGGTTTGAGGCGGGGGTGGACGTGCGGAATGGCTCCGGTCCTCAGCTCGAGTTCGAGAACTCGGTGCTCTTCGGTAATACGCTAGCCGCCTATCCGGAGAATGCCGCTGCGCCCTACAACGATGATGACGCGGGCTTTGACGAGCTGGCTTGGCTCGCAACCCCTGCCAACAACGTTGGTTCAGCCGACCCGGGAATCCCCGGTTGCGACAACATGAACATGCTCAACCTCGTTCCGGCCAATACTCCGTCGAACGGCGTTGCGCCGGTGGGGAGCTTCTTCGACACGACGGCCAACTTCGTCGGCGCCTTTCGCGACGCCAACGACGACTGGGCGCAAGGCGCCTGGGTGGTCTGGTCGGCGAACTGAGCAGTAAGCTTCAGCCGTGAGCGCCGGGGTCGTTGGTCATCTCCCGGCGCCGTCGCGTTTGTGGTTTGCGCCGTTGTGGTTCACGCCGTCCATGTCTTTGGGCGCTACATGCTCGGACGGCTTCTTTTCGTCGGCGTGATTGCTCTCGATGCGCACCGGCTCGGGGGGGACCGGCGCTAGATGGGTACCAGGCACTTGTTTGGCCGGGAACAGGGTGCGCTTGGCGCGCGTGACGATCTGCGTGCGAAGCTCTTTGCCGGAGCTGGGCGCGAGCATGAGGCCGGCGGCTGTACCGACGAGCACGCCGGAGGAGAACATGCCGAACTGCGCCCATGGGCTCGACTTGCGTCGTAGGCCGATGCTGCTGAGCAACTCCGGGAAACCAAACGCTCGCGCCGTCTTCAGCAAGCGACCTCCGCGCTCCATCAGCTCAGCGAAGCCATCTTTTGACCTCGTGGTTGACCGCGTTCGTCGTCTCGCTGACATCCTGCGTAGCGTCCGCAAGTGCGGATTGAATCGTATTCATAGATACCTCTCGGGCATTGTGGGTTCCGTGACTCGCTGCAAGTGACAGTCTGGGCCCGGGGTCATAAGGCTTTTAACCAGGTATCGACCTGCTTGGTTGCCGTGAGCAGGTCGACGCCCTGACGCTGCATCACTTTGCCGATCATCACCTCGCGGCTGCCGTTGCACTCGGCGATGTCGTCGTCGGTCATGGCTCCCCAGCTTTGCCGGATGCTGCCTTTGGCCTTCTCCCAGGCGCCTTGCGCCATATGCCAACTATGTTCTGCGTGCATGCTCGTGCCCTTTGCGGGTGCGCTGTTCATAGCCTGAACTCAGCAACCGCTATGCCAGCGGCTCCTGTGCTCAAGTCGTGATGTGGCTGAGGACGCAGGGCCGTGCGCTGCCACAGTGAGGCTGTTTTGCAGAGCGAGGCTGTCTCGTTGGCCTGCGCACAACAAACTTCTCAAACTCAAAGCAGGCGTGCCAAGGAGGAGGCTTCATGTTGTGGGTGTTCGCCTACGGCTCGTTGATGTTCCGACCTGACTTCCCGTTTGAGCGACGGGTGGACGCGGGCATCGTTGGCTTTGAGCGGCGCTTCTTCCAAGGCTCAAGGGATCATCGCGGTGTGCCCTCGGCGCCGGGACGTGTGGTGACGATCGTGCCGAGTCCGGGTGTCACCTGGGGCATGGCCTACTCGGTTGCCGAAGAACACGAAGCGGCGGTGCTGGCGCGGCTCGACCATCGTGAGCGCGGTGGTTATTCACGCATGCTGCTACCGCTGATCGATCGCGACGGGGCGGACTTGGCCACCGATGCGCTCGTCTACGCTGCGTTGCCGAACAACCCCGATTGGTTGGGTGAGGCGGATTGGCAGGAAATGGTGGCGCAGATTCAAGCCGCGTCCGGCCCGAGCGGCAGCAACCTCGACTATCTGGTGGGCTTGGCGCGTACTTTGGTCGAGCTTTCGCTGGACGATGAGTACGTATTTGCCCTGACAGACGCGGTCTTTCCTGCGTGGCGCACGGCTCCAGTAAGAAAATAAACTGGCACACTACCAGACTGCTTCTAGGTGTGCTTTGCTGCGCGTGCACCAAGGGAAGGGGTCCGAGTTGAACGACAGCGACGAAAGAAGCCGAGCTAGCAATCTTCTGAGCAGCTCGCCTCGTGAACTCGGGGAATGGTTGGCTCAGTGGGCTTTGCGCCGAGAGAAGGTGCTCGAGCTCTTGGATCGCCGGGCAGCGCATGCCGCGCGGCTGTTGGCGGATCGCTGCTTTCAGCTAAGCCGCCGGCAAGCGACGCTACCGGCTGCAGAGTGGAAGCGAGCCTGGCAGTCGCTCAAGTTGGAGGTCTCCGGCTTCTTGGCCGAGCGTCGCAGTTCTGGCGTGATGCCCGCCGTCACCGGTTCTTCGGTCCCGCCTACCAGCAGCTCACGTAACTCGGTGGTTCCGGATCCGCTGCGCAGTCCAACGCTTCACCCGAGAGATCCGCTCGGTCCCCGTAGTGAGATCCGCGGCATCCTCAGCTCCGATGATCCGAACGACGTGTCCAAGCCGATCGGTCGTGATGCTGCTGGCTTCAAGGCGTAGTGGTTCCTAGCGGTCCTGACATTCAGCGCTGCTTGTCCGAAGACGTTCCGTCGGCGCAAGGGCGGGTGAGACTAGCTGTGCTCGGGATTTGGAAGCCTGCTCCTCCACGAGTCAGCGGCATTGGCACTTCGAATCCGATCCGACTTCGCCAGCGAAAGCTCATCGTGACCACAAAGCTCTTTCGTATGTGCGCCTCCGGCTTGTTCGTTACGGTCCTCGTTGCTTGCGGCGGCAAGGTGACGTTCAGCGAGGATGACGGCGACAGTGAAGGGGGCGGCGGTGAAGGCGGCGGCGTTGCCGTGGGGAACGCACAGGTTCGCGTCGCGCATCTCTCGCCGGATGCACCTGCTGTCGATTTCTGCCTGCTCCCAGAGGGCGCACCCGCCGTGGGCCCGGTGTTGCAATCCGTGGGCGTGAACGCCGGCTTGTCCTACCCCAATGTCACAGGCTACTTGCCTGTTGCCGCCGGGACGTACGGAGTGCGTCTTTTGTCGGCAGACGCGCTCAGCTGCGACGACACTCTCGGTATCCCCGACGTTGCTGGAATCACAGTTAGCGAAGACACCAACTACACGGTAGCGGCGACGGGAATGGTGAGCCCCGCTGGCAGCGATGCAAGCTTCTCCTTGAAGGTCTATGTCGATAGTCTGGACGTTCCAGCGGGCCAGATCAGCGTGCGCTTCATCCACCTCTCGCCTGATACGCCCAATGTCGATGTCGGACTCGGTTCGGGGCCCGACTTCAGCCCGCTCTTTAGCAACGTGTCGTACGGCTCGGTCGGGCAGGTCGCGGGTGGGGACTATCTGCAGACAGACCCTCTCTCCGGTGTCACGCTCAGTGCACGCGCGACTGGCAGCTTCAGCGATGCCTTGGTGCTACCCGGCGTCTCTGTTCCTGCGGGGGCCGTCGTTACGGCGTTCGCGATCGGCAACCTCGACGGGAGCCCTGCGGCCCTCCGGGCGCTGGTCTGCGTCGATAACGCCGCTGCATCCTCGTGCACCGTCTTGCGGTGAGTGGACGGAGTGCGTGGCGCTCAGTCGGCCGTGGGCGCGCTTTCGAGTACGACCTTCTCCGCAGCACGCAGGGAATAGCCGCCGGGGCTGCTCACGAGCACGCCGCGTAAGCCGAGGTTGCGCAAGGTCGTGAGGGCAACGTGAACGCGATTGTTGCCGGCGCGGTCGCTCACGCGCTCGCCGGGCCAACCGGCGGCGAGGATCTCTTCGACGTCCAGCCCTTCGCCCGGCGCATCGAGGCGCCGTTGCGCGAGCGCAACCAGGATGCGCCTCAGCGGTGCGCGGCGCGAGAGATCGACGTCCGCGTTCGACCCGGGCAAGCGGAAGCCGCTGCCGTTCGCTCGTACGAGCAGGGCATCGGGTGTGTCACCGGGGGCCGGCTCGGTTCGTGCGGAGAGCTCCAAAAGTCGCAGGGCGAAGCGCGTGTCGTCCACCGCGTGGCCCAGCGCCAGAGCCTGTGCTTCGGCCTTGCGCTCGCGCGCTTCGGCTGGGTTTTTACGGCCTTGTAGGTTGAGTCGATGCAGCGCAATTGTCGCGAGCAGCGTGCCTTCGCTGCTGCAGGCCTCGAGCGCCTGAGCGGCCTGTTGCAAGTGCGCTTCGGCCGCCGCAAAGTCCCCGAGCACGGCCATCAGCACCGCCTGGGCGCCTTGCACCAAGGCCACATAACGCGGCGCCGAAACCGACTGCAACAAGCGCAGCGACTGCTCGAAAATGCGCGCGGCATCCGACCATTGCGCGCGCTCGAGATAACAACCACCAAGGTAGTAAAGCGCGCTCGCTTCGCGATGCCGATGGCCCAACTCACGGAACAGCTCCACCGCTTGCTGATGCAGCTCCAGGGCGCGTGGCAGCTCGCCACGCTCCTGCTGATAGATGCCCAAGCCGGAGAGCAACGCGCCCTCGGCCAAGCGCGCGCCGTGCGCGCGCACCAAAGGAAGCGCCTCATCGAAGCGCGCCAACGCTTCGTCGTAGCGCTGCCGAAACATCGCCACCACGGCCGCTTCATAAAGGCACAGGCCGAGCCCCTCATCGTCGCCAGCGGCGCGATAGAGCACCTGCGCTTCGAAGATGCGTCGTTCGGCCTGCTCGAGATCGCCCTCGCGGCGCAGGGCATGCGCGATGCGCCGGCCCACCTCGGCGCGGAATTGCGCGCTTGGCGAATCGGCGTCGAGTTCGAGCGCACGCGCAAAGTAGCTGCGCGCCTCGGCGGTGGCGCCGGCCGTCTCGATCATTTCGCCCAAACGCAATAGCGCCTGCGCCTCGACGCGCGGTGCGTGCTCACGCTGCGCGAGCTCCACCGCCTGCTCGAGGTCTTTGCGCGCCTCCTGGGGCAAGCCCAAATCGCGCGAGGCCTGTCCACGAGCGACCAACGCTTCTGCCAACTGCAACGCGCTTTCAGGCTGCTGCCGTGCGCTCTCCACCGCCTCGTCGAGCAGCTCCTTGAGCAGCCGAAAGAGGCCGCGTCGCGAAAGCAGCGGGGTGAGCTGCAGCGCCAAGAGCGCCGCTTTGCTGCGTGCCGCGGACGAGGCGTCGGCTTTGAGCGTGGCATGGGCGAGCAGCAGGTTCTCGAGCTCCTGCTCCATGCGAGCCAGACCGGCGGCGCGATGGCTCGGCGACTCGAGCGCCCAGGTCTGCACCGCGTTTCGATAGTAATCTGCGTGGCGCGCCCGCAGCTCCGCCTGCGCCTGCTCCGACTCCAACATGCCTCGGGCGAACTCGCGGATCGCCTCGAATAGCGTAAAGCGGAGCTCGCCTTGCGCAGCTGGCTCGGCCTCTGCCGTTCGCCTCGAGCGCGCCTCTTCCGCCCGCACCAGCGAATGGGCTACGAGTGTTTCCAGCGCTGCCAGCGGGCTCCCGCCTTGTGGCAAGACCGACTCAGCCGCCGACAGCGTGAAGCCCGAGCGAAACACCGACAGCGCTGCCAAACAGCGTTGCTCGTAGTCGCCGAGTTGGCGCACCGAGTCGGCGATGGCGCTGCGCATCGAGCCGTGTTTTCCGGCGTCCGAGCTGCGCTGCAGCACCTCGAGAGGCTGAGTCAAGCGCTGCAGGAGCGCGCTCGGGGAGAGCACCGCCGTGCGCGCCGCTGCCAGCTCGATCGCCAGCGGGATGCCGTCCAAGCGTCGCACGATGGTGGCGATCGAACGTAGGGCCTCAGGCGAAAGCGCGAGGTTCGGCCGCACCTGGGTGGCTCGTTTGATGAACAGCTGCACCGCTTCGCTCTCGGCCAGGACCTCTGGCCGTTGCTCCTCTTCACCTGGTGTAGCGAGTGGAACCAACGGCCATTGTTGCTCACCAGCGATCCCGAGCGCGACCCGTGAGGTCACCAGGAAGCGAGCGAGCGGTGCTTCCTTCATCCACTGCGCGAGCGTCTCTGCTGCGCAGCTGACGGCCTGCTCGAAGTTGTCGAGCACGAGCAAGATGCGTTTGCGCCGTGCGATGGCGCGGGCAACCGTGGTGCTCTCTTCGCTGCTGCTCAGCGTGACGCCGAGCACTGCGGCCACCGCAGCGTTCACGCCCAAGGCCGTATGGGCCTCCGATAGATCGCAGAACCAAGCTCCGCCGCCGCCGTGAGAGGAGAGCGGCTCGGCTTCGGTTGCCGCCAAACGAAGCGCGAAGCGCGTCTTCCCGATGCCGCCGAGCCCGGTCACGGTCACCAGGCGCGCGCCGCTCTCGAACAAGGCGAGCACGCCCGCCTGCTCGTTTGCCCGGCCAATGAAGGACGTCAGGTCTCCGAGTAGGTTGGTCTTCGCCGGAGCGGAATCTGTACGGCGCATTACGGATGCGCAACGATAGCGGCGATTGGAGGGGCGCTCAATGCGAGGGGGTGGGGCGGTAGTTGAAGCTTCGCGGCGGAGATCCGCTAAGGGGTCTCATGGCTGAGGTGCTTTGGGTCGAGCCAGGGTTCGCATTCGGGATGGTTGGACCGACGATGGTTCAAGTCTGGGAGGCCGAGTGCCAGCCGAACGGGGCGCGTATGACGCGCATCCTCGAGGCGTTGCAGCGACTGAAGCCGAGCTATCCGCGCCTTTTCATGTTGGCCTATGTCGGCGAGCGATCTCCCTTTCCCGACGCTGAAGCTCGCAAGGTTGCTTCAACCTTTCCTGCCTACTTTGAGTTCTACGTGGGCGTTCATCCCGGTAGTAGCTTCCGCATGTCGATGGTGCGCTCGGCGATGGCCGCGCTCGTCATGATGAGCCCGGTGCGTTCACGTTTCGAGGTGTTCGAGAAGTTGGACGAAGCGGTGCGGCGGCTAGCGAAGCAAGCCCATCCCGAGGTCAACGCGCTCAGCTTGATCGAGGAAGTCAACGAGCTTCGACGGGTCGCTCTGGCTGGTCGCGTTTGACGAGCACTTAAGCGCGCTTTAAGTCGCCTAAGCGCTCAATCGGGGGCACCATCACCATCTGACCTTGGAGGCCCCAATGAATGAACGACTAGCTTTTCGTACCGGACTATTGCGCCAATTGCTCGTTGCCTCGGCTGTCGCGAGCGCGGCTTGTGGTGACAGCGGCAGCGGCTCGGGTACCGGCGGCGGTGGCGGTGGCGGTGAAAGCGCCGCGGGCGGTGGTGGTGAAAGCGCTGCGGGCGGAGAAACAGCTGCCGGCGGTGGTGGTGAAAGCGCTGCGGGCGGCCAGGGCGGTGCAGGCGGCCAGGGCGGCGCGGGCGGTCAAATGGCGGCAGGTGGCAGCAACGCCGGCGGTCAGGGCGGAATGGCCGGCGCAGGCGGGTCTTCCGGCTCAGGCATGAACGACGTTGAGCGCTGCTTCTTCGGCGCGCCGCCTTGCCCACCGGCTGCAGAGGCCGTCAACGTGTTTGGCTCCTGCACCGACCAGCTCGAGCTCGTCACCGAATGGATCTCGGGGCCCACCGAGGTCAATGGCACCTGCTGCTACCAGGTGAACGTCTCGGCACCGAACGCCGGTGAGTGCGCGGCGATCGGACGTCCCTTCATGGTCGAAAATCAAGCCCGCGTGGCCTCGCTTCGCACGGGAGATCGGCGTTGGGAGGCAGCCGGGCTAACGCCTGTAGTGGCCGGTCTCACGCCGGAGCTCCGCGCGCAACTCGGTCGTGAGTGGGCGCACGACGCAGCCTATGAACACGCGAGCATCGCCAGCTTCGGCAAGCTGGCGCTCGAACTCCTGGTGTTTGGTGCGCCGGCGGATTTGATTGAGCGCACGCATCGCGCGGCGGCCGATGAGATTCGGCATGCGCAGGCGGGCTTCGCGTTGGCCTCGAGCTACCTCGGTCAGCCGGTTGGTCCTTCGACGTTGCCGGAGGCTGCGCGCTTGGTGCTCGCCGGTTCGCTCGAGGAGTTGGCTGCGGCCGCGGTGCGCGAGGGCTGTTGTGGCGAGACGCTGGCCGCGCTGGTTGCCGACGCGCAACGCGACGCCGCGAGCGATCCGGTGGTGCGCGAGGTGCTGACGCAGATCGCGGCGGAGGAGGCTGAGCACGCAGCGTTGTCCTACTCGGTGGTGGCTTGGGCGATCGCAACGGGCGGAGAATCGGTGCGCACGGCGGCTCACCGCGCCTTCATCGAGAGCGCGCACAACCTCGAGCAGGCGTGCGCCAACGCCGAGCAAAACGGGCCCGTGTCGCAGAATGAAACGTTGCGCGCGCACGGCCGGCTGAGCGCGCAGGAAGCGCTGCGCGAGCGGCTGCGTGGGATGCGTGAGGTGGTCGCGCCGGCCATGGCGCAGCTGCTCGGCGAAGCGAGCTGAGTTCGCACCTCGAAGCGGCGATCCCTTGCCGACCCTTTAGCTTCTCGACGATTGGCTCGCTTATCGAGTGGGCCGTTCGTCTGTCCCCTCCGCGGAACGTGCTTCATGCGTGCCGCGCCTTGGTGTAGAGCCTCATCGTGGTGGATTCTGCGAGTTCTCCGTCTCCCAGCTCGTCGCCGCCGAGGCTCCCGCTCGGACAGACGGTGCTTGGGCTCGGCAAGGGAGCGCGCGGCAATTCGCAGGGTGGTTCGCGTCGCGCTGCGCGGCTCGATCGCGCGCTTGGACTCGTTGGGCGCGTGCTCAAAGGCAAGTGGCGGCTGGACGAGGTGCTCGGGATCGGCGGCATGGGCATGGTGTTCACCGCCACGCACCGCAACGGCTTTCGCGGGGCGATCAAGATGCTCCACCCCGAGCTGGCGAAGGACGCCACCTGCCGTGCGCGCTTCCTGCGCGAGGCCTACGTAGCCAATCGTTTTTCCAAGGGCGTCGCCGCCATCCTCGATGACGACGAGACCGAGGATGGAATCGTCTACTTCGTGATGGAGCTGCTCGAGGGCTGCACCGTCGGCGAGCTTGCGCGCAAAACCAAAGGCCGGCGTCTCGATGTGAGTTACTGCGCCTCGATCGGTCTTTCGCTCTTGGACGTGCTCGAGGAAGGCCACCTCATGGGCGTCGTGCACCGCGACGTTAAGCCGGACAACCTCTTCTTCACCATCGAGGGTGAACTCAAGGTGCTCGACTTCGGCGTGTCGTTTGCGGCCTTCGATGGCGGCTGGGCAGACGCCGGCGTGCGCAAGAAGGTCGCACGGCTAACCACCAATTCCGCCAGCCTCGGCACGCCGGCCTATATGGCGCCGGAGCAAGCGCTCTGCCGCTGGGATTCGGTGGGCCCGGCGAGCGATGTTTATTCGGTTGGGGCAACGTTGTTCTCGCTCGTCGCGGGTCATCCGCCGCATGGGTCGCTTTCGGCCGGTGAGTTGGCGCTCGCGGTTGCGACCAAGCCTGCGCCGTCGCTGCGCTCGGTCGCCACCGAGGTGCCTGCCGGCTTCGCCGAGGTGGTGGACAAGGCGCTGCAATTCAAGATCGAAGATCGTTACCCCAGCGCGCGAGCGATGCGCGCGGCGTTGGCCTCCTGGCTGCTCCTGAACGCACACAAAGAGGTTCGTTTGGCCGGCGCGGTCGGGCCCAGCCAACACCCAACCGAGATCGCCGTTCAGGCTCGTCCCAGCGCCGCTCCCACGCGCTCGGGCAGCGAGCCGCGACGCTTCGATCCGGAGGCTGCAACGGCGGATCCTTCGGAGCTCGCCTTCGGTCTGGATCTCGACGGCCTCGACGACCTTTGGGGGCTGCTCGGTCAGATCGCGCCGCCGGCTTCGGTTAAGCCGCCAGCTGCGCCGACCGGTCCGACGGCTGCCGCGCCGAGCGTTCCCCTCGCTGAGCCAGCCCCGCTGGCGGAAGCAGCTCCTGCGCGGCCGACCGCCAAAGGCACGCTGGTGATGGAGGTCGAGCCTCCAAATCGAAAGCAGGGCACCTTGGTGATGGAGGTCGAGCCAATCGTCCCCTCCGCACCGATAGCCGCAGCTGCGCGGCCTGGTAGCAACCCGGAGGTCGTGCTTGGTCGGCCTGGGAGCAATCCGGAGGTTGCGCTTGGTCGACCTGGGAGCAATCCCGAGGTTGTGCTCGCGCGGCCTGGGAGCAACCCGGAGGTCGTGCTCGCGCGATCCGGGAGCAACCCAGACGTACGAGAGCCTAGCCGCCCGGATGAGCGCGAACGGCGTGCTTCCAAGCCCGAACTCGAGTCGCAGGCCGAGCGCGTACCAAGCCAGCCCGACGCTTCGCTCGTCCTTCTGCAGGAGCAAGCGGCGGTCGCTGAGTCTCGGCGGAGTTCACCGCTGCTCGTAACGCAAGAGCTCCAGCCCGAGCCGCCGACCGCGACGTCGAGCGTGGTGCCGGAGGAAGAGGCCCAGGTTTTACCTGCCTATTCCGCCGAGCTACCGACCTATCGCCCGCCGGCTGCGATTGCGCCTGCGCCTGCACCGTCGCGCAGCCGAGCCCTGGCGCTCGGCTTCATTGCGCTGATGATCGCGGTGTTGGTGGTCGAGTACTTCGTCTTCAAGTAGCCGCGCGTCTTGGTCGGTCGGGCGTCAGTCAATCGTCACGATGACCTTCCCGCGTGCCCGTCTCGTCTCCACGCGCGCTTGCGCCTCGCGGATGTCTGCCAGAGAGAAGCGCGAGTCGATCACCGGCTTCAAAATGCCTGATTCGGCCCACGTGGCTAGCAGAGAGAGGTCTTTGGCGCGCGAATGGACGATCACCAGGCGGCATCGCTGACGCGACAGCGCGGTCGTCGCCCAACGCAGGAACACATGGCGTTTGGGGACCGTGCTGACATAGGTCCCCTGCGCGCTCAGCATCGGCTGCACCTGCTGAAAGCTCTGATTGCCATAGACATCGAAGAAGACGTCGCAGCGACGCTCGGGATCGACGACCCGGCCTTGCCGATAGTCGAGCGCGACGTCCGCGCCGAGCGAGCGACACAGTGCGAGGTTTCCGTCACTGCTCGTCGTCGTCACGTGCGCCCCGAGTTGCTTGGCGATCGCGATCGCGAAAACCCCCACGCCGCCAGAGGCGCCGTGAATGGTCACGTGAGCGCCGGCCGGCATACGGGCCACGTCGCGGAGTGCCTGAAGCGCCGTGAGAGACGCGAGCGGAAGCGCGGCGGCTTGTTCGAAGCTCAAGTTCTCAGGAGCCAGCGCGAGCTCCGATACGTTGGCGGCGAGGTACTCGCTGCACGCCCCCGCCGTCCACGCTTGGATCATGCCGAAGACGCGTGCTCCGACCGGTGGCCAAGAGACACCCGGACCTAGCTCGTGGACCTCGCCAGACCAGTCGTATCCCACGCGCTTCGGAAACGTCAGCCCGTCGAGCAACGGAAACTTGCCACGTCGAATCAACACGTCTTTGGGGTTGAGGGCTGCGGCGCACACGCGAACGAGTACCTGGTTCCGCCCGGCGCGAGGCATAGGGACGTCGCGGATCTGAAGCACCTCGGGTTTGCCATAGCGGTCGTAGACGGCAGCTTTCATGGGGTGTGACTCCGGGCAAAGCGGTCGATGAATGCCGCGACCTCGGCGGGAGACTCGACCTGCGGGTAGTGACCGACAGGCAGGGACAAGACCTCGGCGTCCGGACGCGCACTACGCGCCCAGTCGAGCACGTGCTCGCCCGATACGGGATCTCGCGCGCCCCACACGAGCCCGACCGGCGTGCTTCGATCCGCAAACGACTCGACCCAGCGCGTGCGGCGTACGCGCCGCTCCGCGATGTAGTGCAGGAGCTCGTGCGCGCGCAGGTGAGCACCACGAGCACGGACGGCCTCCCAGTGCTGCTCGAAGTCGAAGCGCTCTGGGCGGGTGAGCACCCGCTGCAGCGAGCGGGTGAACGTTGCGCGGCGCACCAGGAGCGGAGCGATGACCGCCCCGAGCGGCCCTGCGAGCAGTCGCTGGATGAAGAGGGCACGGTGAAGGGCTGGTTCGAGCCCGCCATTGAGGAACACCACCCCATCGAGTTCGAGCGCTTCCGGGCGACGTGCGAGCAGCTCCTGCGCGACGCTCACGCCGTAGTCGTGGGCGACCACAATTGCTCGGCGGATGCCTGCATGGGCTGCGACCGCGAGGGCAAGCTCGGTCTGATGGTCGTAGCTGTAGCGGACGGGGGGCTCGGAGTCCCCGAAGCCCGCGAAGTCGAACGAGATGCACTGCCAGCGCGTCTCCAGCGCCGCGATGACCTCGTCGAAGTCGTAGCTCGTCGTGGGGAACCCGTGCAAAAAGAGCAGCGGCGTGCCGGTGCCTGCGATGCGCACGAACACTTCGTGGCCGCACAGACGCACGCGTGAGCCACCAGCGCGCCATGCGATGTAGTCCATGCCAGAGACATAACCTGCGCGACGCCTTTGCACTACTGCGCGAGACGCTTCGTTATGCTGCGTTCAACGCACATGCTCAACCTAGAAGATCTGGAGACCTTCGTGGCCATCGCGCGTGGTGGCAGCCTTACGCGCGTGGCCCGTAGTCGGGGCGTCGCCCAGACCACGCTCGGCCGTACCGTGGACCGGCTCGAGAGGTCCCTCGGCGTGCAGCTCTTGAACCGCACGCCACGCGCGCTCCGGCTTACCGCGGCTGGGGAGTCGCTGCTCGCGCGCGCCGAGGAGCTGCTTACGTCGGCGCGAAAGACCGAGCGGGAGCTTGTCGATCTTGGCCGTACGCCGGGAGGCGCCGTGCGGGTGAGCCTCTGTCGCGCCTACGCGCCCATCGCCCTTGCCCAGCCGCTCGCGAGCTGGGCGGCTCACAACCCTCATCTTCGACTCGACGTCGTACTCGAGCAGCGATGGCTCGATCCCTCGGTGGAGGGCGTGGACCTCGCGGTGCGCACCGGCCCACCGATGAGCGTGACCAGTGTCGCGACGCGTCTAACGACCTATCAGCATCTCTTGTGCGCGGCGCCTTCTTATCTGCGCGGCGGGTCAGCGCCGCAGTCACCGAGCGACCTCCAAGCGCACCGGCTCCTCGCGCTGCGCACGGATCGACCGTGGACTCGCTGGCCCTTCCGCAACGCGAATCAGTTGTGCGAGCTCGACGTGCGGGCGACGGTCGTCGTCGACGATCTGCACATGCTCATGCGCCTCACCGTCGACGGGGCGGGCATGACGGTGCTCCCGAGCTATCTCGCCAAGCCGGAGCTCGACGCTGGACGACTACGCGTGCTGCTCCCGGAGTGGAAGCTGCCAGACGCACCGGTGCTCGCGCTCCACGCTCCCCGGCGGAAGCTGACCGCCGCAGCACGTGGGCTGCTTGCGTTTCTGGAGAGGTCGTTCCAGCGCGGGTGAGATCCGTGAGCATACAAAAGCGATTGGGCCGCCCACCTTCACCGCAAGGCGGCCCGACGTTCTCCGTCTCAGATCACCAGGTTGACGATCTTCCCAGCGACGTAGATGAACTTCTTTACCGGCTTGCCGGCGATGAAGGACTCCACGCCTTCGGCTGCGAGGGCGGCGGCGCGAGCTTCATCTTCGGAGGCGGTACGCGAGAGCTTGATGCGACCGCGGACCTTGCCGTTCACCTGCACCGCCATCTCGAGCACGTCATCCACCGTGAGCGCTTCGTCGTAGCTGGGCCAATCCGCCGTAGCGATACCGCCGTTGCGGCCGAGCAGATGGCACATCTCCTCGGCAACGTGGGGCGCGAAGGGCGAGAGGATCAACGCCAAGGCCTCGATCGCCTGTTTGGGCACCGGGTTGAGCCCCGATAGGTGATTGGAGAAAACCATCATCGCGCTGATCGCCGTATTGAAGCTGAGCGCTTCGATGTCGTCGGTCACCTTCTTGATGGTCCGGTGCATCAGCCGCTTGGTCTCATCGTCGAGCGCGTCGGTGAGCGGCTTTTGCACCAGGTTGAAGGCGCGGTCACGGAAGCGAACCACGCCCTGGATCTGCGAGGACTGCCAGGGCTTCACCGCCTCCAGCGGGCCCATGAACATCTCGTAAAGACGCAGGCAGTCGGCGCCGTGGGCCTTCACGATGTCGTCGGGGTTGACGACGTTGCCGCGCGCCTTGCTCATCTTCTCGCCGTCTTCCCCGAGGATCATCCCTTGGTGAACCAGCTTGGTGAAGGGCTCGTCGTGGCTGACCACGCCCTCGTCGAACAGCACTTTGTGCCAGAAGCGCGAGTACAGAAGGTGAAGCACCGCGTGCTCGGCGCCACCCACGTAAAGGTCCACCGGCATCCACGCTTCGTAGGCCTCTTTGGACCACGCCGCGTCTTGGTTTTTGGGATCGATGAAACGCAGGTAGTACCAACAGGAGCCTGCCCATTGCGGCATGGTGTTGGTCTCACGCGCGTAGAACTTGCCGTCCTTCTCGAAGAAGCGCCAATCGAGCGCGCGGGCCAGCGGCCCGGCCGGATCATCGCCGGGCCTGTAGTCGGCGAGGTTGGGCAGGCGCAACGGCAGCTCCTCCTCCTTGACGGCGATCGGCTGATCGTAACGCACAATCGCTTTGGCGCCCTGGCGCGGATCTCCGCCTTCCGGTAGGTCCACCGGGAAATAGATGGGTATCGGCTCGCCCCAATAACGTTGCCGCGAGAACACCCAGTCACGCAGCTTGTAGGTGACCTTGCTGGAGCCGCGCTCTTTAGCAATTAGCGCCTGCACGACGGCCTTCTTGCAAGCCTCGGTGGTGAGCCCGTCGAACTCGCCGCTGCGCACCGCCACGCCGTCCTCGGTGAAGGCCTCGCTCAGTGAATCCTTCAGCGAGCCGTCGGGGCTGACCACCTCGACGATGGGCAGCGAGAAGGCCTTGGCGAACTCGAAGTCGCGTGTGTCGTGGCCGGGGACCGCCATCACGGCGCCGGTGCCGTAGGTGCCAATCACGTAATCCGCGACCCAGATGGGGACCGACTGACCGGTGAGCGGGTGCACGGCGAAGGCGCCGGTGGCAACGCCCGTCTTCTGCTTGGTTTGCGCCATGCGATCACGGTCACTGCGAGCCGAGGTCTTCTTCACGTAGGCGTTGACCTCGGCCTTGTTGGCCGGAGTGGTGACGACGCTGACGAGCGCGTGCTCGGGCGCCAAGACCACATAGGTGACGCCCATCAGCGTGTCCGGTCGGGTGGTGAAGACCGAGATGGTGGAACCTTCATGACCGGCCACCGCGAACTTGATCTCCGCGCCCTCGCTGCGGCCGATCCACTCGTGTTGCATGCGCAAGGTGCCGTCCGGCCAATTGACCTTGCTCAGATCCGCCGCCAGCCGATCGGCATAGGCGGTTATTTTTAGCATCCATTGGCGCAAAGGCGCGCGTACCACCGGGTGATTGCCGCGCTCGGAGAGGCCGTCTACCACCTCTTCATTGGCTAGTACGGTGCCGAGCGCCGGACACCAGTTGACCGGGATCTCATCTTGGTAGGCGAGGCCGCGGTGAAACAGCTTGAGGAAGATCCACTGCGTCCAGCGCACGTACTCTTCATCGGTGGTGGCCAGCTCGCGAGACCAGTCGTAGCTGAAGCCGAGCATCTTGAGCTGACGGCGGAAGGTATTGATGTTGCCGGCGGTGGTGGTCGCCGGGTGGGTGCCGGTTTGAATGGCGTATTGCTCGGCCGGCAGACCGAAGGAGTCCCAGCCCATCGGGTGGAGCACGTCTTCCCCGCGCATGCGCGCGAAACGCGCGATGATGTCGGTGGCGGTGTAGCCCTCGGGGTGGCCCACGTGCAGGCCCGCGCCAGAGGGGTAGGGGAACATGTCGAGGATGTAACGCTTCTTGCGCCCAGGACGGCGCTTGGCAGCAAAGGGCTGCGTCTCCTCCCAGTGCTTCTGCCAGCGCGGCTCGACCTCGGCGTGGTCGAATTTCTTGGGCTCGTTTCGAGAGTCGTTGGTCTCGCTCATGATGGTGGCCGCTAATTAGCACGGGCGCGGGGCGGAGAAGAGGGGGCCGCTACCCGCGCGCAGGGGTGGCGAGCGCGCTGGCGACTCGGCAGGCCGCGTCGAACATGGTTGGCTCGGTCTCGAGGCCCGACCACGAAATCTCAATCACCCCCTGTTCGTACGAGCTGCGCACCGGCTTGGGCAGCGCCAGCAGCGCCTGCCGAACGCCGGGGTGACACAGGTAGCGGACGGCGCCCTCGTCGCTGGCCTTGACTACGTACGCCGCATCGAACGCAGCGTCCCCGATCTTCACGTCCTGGAAGCCGAGCAACGAGCCGAGTCCGGAGAGCGCGTTCTCGCGATAAAACGAGGCGCGAAGCGCGAGCGGCGCGGAGGCTCGCGCGTTCACCCGGGTGAACGTCTCGCTGCTGCGGTGCCCATCGGAGTCGGCGTGCTCGACCGAATAGGAGTCGATCACGATCGGGACCCCGTCGAATTGGCCTTGGAGCTTGACGACGTTTGCACCGAAACGTGAGGTCTCGTCAACGGCGATGGCAAAGCCGCGGGCTTGAGCGTAGGGGGTCCACTTCTCGACGTGCGCTTTGCGAGCAGCAGCAGCCCACTCGGGGCCCTTCTTGAGCACGACCACGACGACGATCGCCATGATCCCCAAGAGCACGGCGAAGAAGATCAGCGTCTCCATAAGCCTCTCAGTTGAGCATCGCAGCAGCCGAATCGGAAGGTGGTCTGACCTAGATTGCGCGTTCAGCAATCAGCCGGCCCAGCACCCACGTTTCGTAATCACTTTGTACGAGTCAACGGGGGAGGTAGCTGCCACACTCGCCGCATGACCACCTGGGACGATCCTGCGCTGCTCGCGATGTTTCCGGAAGCGGACGCTGCTCGTCCACCTGCGGCGGCCGAGCCGACCTGGCTCGTCGATGGGGAGGTGCGCGTCGCCGACGGGGCCGCGCGCGAGGTGCTTTCACGCGTCGCGCTTCGTCGCGAGGGCACGCTCTCACCGGCGGTCTTGGGTCGGGAGCCGCTGCTCGGCGCGCCGGAGGTTGCGCTGGCCGTCGCTGCTGCGGAGCGGGCCTACCAAGGCGGGGAGGGGCTCTGGCCTTCGACGCCGATCGAGCAGCGAATGAAGGCTGTGCTGGAGTTTGCTGCGGCGGTCGAGAGCAAGGTGGATGCGGTAGCCGAGCTCTTGATGTGGGAGATCGGTAAGCCGCGCAAGTCGGCGCGCGACGAGGTGAGCCGCAGCGTGAGCTACATCCGCGAGACGGTCAGCGCGCTGCAGCGGCTGCGCAGCCGCGATCTCGAACTCTTGTCGGCGAGCGCCGGCGGCATCGCTCACTTCGCGCACACCCATCGCCGACCGCTGGGCCTCGTGGTGTGTGTGGCGCCGTTCAACTACCCGATCAACGAGTTCCTCACCACGGTGGTGCCAGCGTTGTTGATGGGCAACGTGGTGATCGCCAAGACGCCGCGTTTTGGCGCGCTCGCCAACGCGCTCTTGTTCCCGGCCTTTCGCGATTGCTTCCCACCGGGCGTGGTCGCGGTGTTGCCCGGGGAAGGCCACTCCATCCTCCCGGCGTTGATGGGCGCGAGCCGCGTCGACGTCGCGGGCAACGCCGTAGGCCTGGTCAGCGCGCTGGCGTTCATCGGTGGGGAAGGCGCAGCCAACGCGATCTTGCGCGCGCATCCGACGCCGTTCACCTTGCACAAGGTGCTCGGGCTGGGGGCAAAGAACGTCGCGGTCGTGCTCGACGATGCCGATCTCGAGGCCGCCAGCGCGGCGATCGTAAAAGGGGCGCTGGGCTTCAACGGTCAGCGTTGTACGGCGGAGAAGATCGTTTTCGTTGCGCGGCGGCAGTTCGAGCCGTTCGTGCAGCGCGCCGTAGCGTTGGTGGAGGCGCTGCAGCTGGGCATGCCTTGGGATGAGGGGGCCACTGTTACGCCGATGCCCGAGCCGAACAAGCTCGCGGCGATGCGCGCGTTGCTCGACGACGCGCAAGCGAAGGGCGCGACGATTCGCAATCGAGATGGCGGCCGCGGGCTTTTCTCCCTGATGCGGCCTGCTGTGGTGGCCGAGGTGAACGCTTCGATGCGTCTCTATCACGAGGAGCAATTCGGGCCGATCCTGCCCATCGCTGTGTTCGATGAGCCGGAGGAGGTGGTCGAGTGGCAACGTCGCTCGCCGTTTGGGCAGCAGGCCGCTGTTTGGGGCGCGCCGAGTGCGGCTCGGGCGCTGGTGCGGCGCTTTACGCGCTTCGTCTCGCGCGTGAACGTCAATGACGTATGTCAGCGTGGTCCCGATGCCTTCGGCTTCAGCGCCACCGACAAATCAGGCTTCGGCACGCTCTCGCTCGAGGACGCCTTGCTCGCGTTCAGCCGTCCGGTGCTGGTGCAAGCCACCGAGCAACAGGCGCTGGAGTTCAGTCGCTCGCGCTAGACACGAAGCGCGTGTTGGCCGGTCGCATCAACGGCTTTCTGGAGGCCCACATCGACCAGCATTAGCGCCCTCGAAACGGTGCTCCCAGGCGCCCAATCAAGTACACCGAGATGGTGGCTAGCTCCGGGAAGGCCGACTCAGCGATGAGGCCTTGACTATATTCTAGCGTGACTTGCAGTTGGTCACCCCAAGGAGGCGTCAACGGGGATGTCTCGAGCCCCGGCGGCTTGGCGTCTCGGGTCCAGATCGCCTGCGCCACTCGGGCAGATTGGAAGATCTCCGAGGGCTCCATCGGGTCGAGCACAATAGACTGCACAGAGACCCTGAGTTCACTGCCGTCCGCCATCCCGTCGGTGCGATGCACCAGCAGCACCAGCACAGCACTGGTCCAGGCGGAGGCGTCCACCCCCACCGCTAGCGGCACCGTCTGGAAGCTGCCGAGCCGGCCATCAAAGGCCAAGTCCAAGCTGCTCGCAATCTCCACCCGCTCCTCGCGCGGGATGTCTTCTTCGTCAACTTCCTGTTCGGCGGCTTGCGCCTCCAGCTCCACAGCTTCCAGGGACGCAAGCTCTTGAGCCTTCAGCCGCTCCACCAGCTCTTGTACATTCATAAGCGCGTCCGACTCGTCAAATAGAGGGATAGCGTGATGGATTGCGCCGCAGCCGCCTGGACGAGGCCTTGGCGAAAACGCAGACTAATGCGCAATTGGGTGCCGAGTGGCGGGGTTAGACCAACAACCTCGTAAAACGGGACGACTGGCAGCGTTTGCTGAATCAACGTGGAGTTTCCCACGTTGCGTGAGCCA
>CAITIQ010000289.1 GCA_903892415.1 uncultured delta proteobacterium
CGACTTCGGGCCCGCGGACCCGGTGGAGGCCATCAAGTTCCGCATGGAGCAGGAGGGACTGACGCCTCGCGATCTGGAGCCTTTCATTGGTCCGAGCGGGCGGGTGTCCGAGGTGCTGAACCGCAAGCGGCCGCTCAGCCTGCGGATGGTCAAGCGCCTGCACGACGGGCTGAAGATTCCCTACGAGAGTCTGCTGGCTGAGGCGTCCTGACTCGGCAGCGGATGGAGCGCATCGTATCGCGGTTGTGGACGACCAAAAGGTATGCCGAACATGGTCAAGTTGCTCGAGGAGATTCATCCCGGCGAGATCCTGCTGAAGGATTTCATGAAGCCCATGGGTGTCAGCGCCCGCCAGCTCGCTGCGGACATCGACGTCTCGCTGAGCCGGATCAGCGAACTGGTGAATGGCCAGCGCGCCATCACGGCGGACACCGCGCTTCGGCTCGGGATCTTTTTCGGCATGGAGCCCAGGTTCTGGCTGAACCTGCAGTCCGAGTACGACATGCGGGTCGCAGACCGGAAATTGCGCGCGAAGCTGACGCCGAGGATCCGAGTCCTTCAGCCAGTTGCTTCGTGACAGCCCGCGCTCGATGCTGCGCCCGACCGAGAGGTGATCACCGTCCCGCCCTCGCGACTCGGCGCCGCTGATCGTCGCTGCACAGCGAATGTCGCCATCTTCCCGAATATCAGATGCGACGTCTCCTGGGGCGCGGGCGGCGAGGGCTGCCTCGCCACGCCAACAGTAGCGACGTTGTCCTTCGAGCGGCGCGTTTCCCGTGAAGGGCGTGTCGTGACGGTAAAAAGTTCGCCCGAAAAGCTAGTTGCGACAACAGGTTATGCCGTTTGATGTAACCCCCTTCTCGATTCCGGCTCAAGTGCCCGAGGTGCTGCATCTTCCTGCGCGATCGCGTGCGGCGAAGCGATAGACCGCGATAGATCTCGAAAGGTGGCCATCGTGACAGCGCCGACTGTTCCCGATAGATGTCGATCGATGGTGAAAGCTGCGTGCGGGGATACCACTCGAAGTGACGGTACATCTGACGGCAAAACCGGCGCGGTTCGATGCGAACGCCAAGGGAATCAACGTCTTACAGACCCCGTTGATGATCGAGTGGGAATGATTGAACGTCCGCCATGCGCTGACCGGTAGTTCCCGGCCAGAAGCGGTCGTTGATGACCTGCTCAGAATTTTCTCTGCCGTCCCGCCTTGTATGGCTGGTTTTCGGCCGACAACTTAGGCTCCGCTTTGGCCGCCGGTTGTTCAGAAATCGCTTCAGCCAAGCAACTCCACCTTCGGAGTCAGCGCTAAGGCTTTTGCCCGCCTCGCTAGTCTTTGGTCAAATGTCGCGAATCCTGAAGCTCGGGAGCTACGCGCAAGGTGCAGCGCGTCAGCGAAATCGAGCCCCTTGTCGAATGCGTCGAGCGCCACCAGAACCGCGTCGCGATCGTCGAGTGTGATGTGTTCAATGCTCGTCAGTGCACGCAGTACACGAGAAACATCCTTGGCTGGAAGTTCGTAGAACCCTCGCATGACCCACTCCAGTTCAAGCAACACGGTCACAGAGACAAACGATCGTTCGGCGAGCGCTGCGACGGCCGCCGGCCTTTGTTTGACAGCCTGTGCATCGTCGGCATCATCGACAAAGAATCGCACCAAAACATTCGTATCCAGGGCCCTCATGATCTACCCCGCCGCGAACGGGTCAGCAGAGACGCGGGATCGAAATCCGCCAGGCTACGAGGAACACCACGAGATGGCGCCTTGACCATTCCCGCCATGTTGGTCGTGTCGGCCGTCGCGACCGAACGGACGACGCGCAGCTTCAGCCCGTCCGACTCTTCGAGCACCTCGAGCCTC
>CAITIQ010000290.1 GCA_903892415.1 uncultured delta proteobacterium
CAGCTCGCCGAGTCGCTCCGCGGAGCGTTGGCGCCAACGTGTCGATTGCACGTCGACGCTGCGTCTGTCGAGGTGACGGTCGAGCACGCCGTCCCGATTGGGCTCATTCTGAACGAGCTCGTCACCAACTATTTGAAGTACGGGACGAACCACCCCAAGCCGGACGCCCCTGCCGCGTTCGGCGCACCCGACGCCGAGCCGGACATCGTGATCGCGATCGCGCGCCGAGACCACGAGATCGACCTGTCCGTCAGGGACACCGGACCCGGACTCCCTCCCGAATTCGCGATCGGTCAGACCTCGAGCTTGGGCCTCCAGCTCGTCCAGACGCTCACCCGTCAGCTCCGAGGGAAGCTCACGATGACGAGCGACCACGGCGCGATGTTCCGCATCGTGTCCCTCTCTGAGCGCCAACGCTGAAGACGACCGTGGATCGACAGGCTGGTTGCACGGTCGACGCGATTGAGCGATGGTGCAGTCGGCTCCGGTTGCGCGAGTCTCCACGATGTCGAACTGGACGCCAGCCCCCATTCCCCCGGACGAGGTCGAGCGACTGTCTCGCCTCGAGCGCCTCGGCGTCGAAGAGTCCCAGAGTCACCCCTCCCTGGACGCGCTGACCGCGATCGCCGCGAGCCTCCTCCGCGCACCCATCGCGCTCGTGTCGTTGGTCGCCGGAGGCAAGCAGTTCTTCCTCTCGCGGCAAGGGCTCGACGCTACCTCCACCGGCCGGCCCGAGAGCTTCTGCGGCCATTGCGTGACCTCGCAGCAGCCGCTCTCCGTGGCCGACGCCTTTGCCGATCAGCGCTTCCGAGAGAATCCGCTCTCCGTCGGAGCGCCCCACGTGCGCTCCTATCTCGGTATCCCCCTCCTCGGCTCTCCCGGGCAGAGCGCAGTGGGCACGCTCTGCGTCATCGACCATGTCCCCCACGCGTGGACGCGCGAAGACGAGGTGAACCTCCAGCGGCTCGCGAGCGTCGTCGATCATTATCTCGAAGGGCTCGCCGCTCACCGCGCCTGGAGGGATTCCCCTCTCGCTTTCGCCGTGCTCGACCGGACGGGGCGCTGCCTCCACGGAAACTCTGCTCTCGCGCGATTGATGGGTAGGCCGCTCGCCACCATCCTCGATCAACCGATCTCCCGGTTCGTCGTTCCGGCCGACGCTTCCGTCATGAACACGATGGTGGCCCAGGTGTTCCGTGACGATGTGAGCCCGACCCGCCGCGAGCTCCGCTTCGTGCGCATGACCGGAGATCTCGTTGTCGGCGGCACGAGTATCTCCAGACTCCAGGGGGTCGAGGGTCAGGCCGTCTGTGTGATTCGGGACGTGTCCCTCGAGCGCCGGGCCTCGGCTCGATTGGGCGTTCAGGCCGAGGTGCGGAGCGAGATCGGTCAGCCCCTCGACGAAGCCCGCGCGATCGTCAGGGAGCTACGGCTCCGCGGTACCGAGGAAGAGTCCGACCGCCTGGGCGAAGCCGAGGTGCGGCTCGATCGATTGGAGACCTTGCTCGACGCTCGCATGGGGGACGTGGCCGCCCGCGCGAAGGCCGAGGCCGATCTCCGCGCCGCCGTTCTGCAGCTCCGCTCGCTCATCGAGGGGGCCATTGGTCCGCTGTTCGTCATCGACGATCGCGGTCGAATCCTCGACTCGAACGAGGGGGCTTGCTCCGAGCTAGGGTGGCAACGCGAGGAGCTCTTGGGTCGGTCGCTCCGTGTCGTCCATCCGGCGTTCACCGACGCGGAGTGCCTCCGCTGGTTCGCCCAGGCTTCGCCCGTGCCGACGGACCTCGAGGATCCGGTACAGTTCGTCCGTCGCGATGGGGTCTCCGTGTCCGTCGAGCTCCGCAAGATCCCTGTCGACTGGAGCGGCCCCGGGCGACTCGCCGTCATCTTGACCAACGTCACCGCAGCGCGCGAGCGCGAGCTCTCGCTCCGTAAGCAGCGGGACGATCTCGAGGTGACGGCGCGAACCAGCGAGGCTGCCCTAGCCGAGCAGCTACGAATGGAAGAGGCGCTCCACTCGAGCCTCCGGGAGAAAGAGACTCTCCTGAAGGAGGTCCATCACCGAGTGAAGAACAACCTCCAGATCGTCTCCAGCTTGCTGATGCTGCAGATGGATCAGTTCGAGGAGCCGAAGCTTCGCCAGGCGCTGGCCGAGAGCGTCCACCGCGTGCGATCGATGGCCCTCATCCACCAGCAACTCTATGGCGCCGAGTCATTGGGGCGTATCGACCTCCACGCCTATGCCAAGCAGCTCACGCACTCGCTCCATGGTGCGCTCGCCCCGACGTGCAGACTGCAGGTCGAGGCCGCCTCCGTCGAGGTGACCGTCGAGCACGCGGTGCCCATCGGTCTCCTCCTGAACGAGCTGATTACGAACGCGCTCAAATACGGGACGAAGCGGCCCGAAGCGGCCACCCCGCCCGCTGCCATCGACGGCCGTCCCGACGTCGTCGTCACGATTGTACGTCGCGGCGGGGAGATCGAGCTGTCCGTCCGGGATTGGGGCCCAGGTCTGCCGCCCGACTTCCAGCTCGGCCGTACCTCCAGCCTGGGCCTTCAGCTGGTTCAGACGCTGACCCACCAGCTCCGGGGCAAGCTCAGCGTCACGAGCGATAGGGGCGCCACCTTCCGGATCGTGTTCCCCACTTGAGCGGGCCTTCCTCCTCGCTTCTCGCTCCTCCTCACACACATGTCGCTCGCGACGTTCGACCTTTTCGGTCTAATATTCAGGGTTACGAATGGACTTGATCCGATTTTCGGTGCCACCAGAAACCGGATAGATCGGAGAGACTGTGAACAAGGCAGAGAAAAAGGCGCCGCGCCAGCACGCGGAATCGTTCAAGCGTGACGCGGTAAGACGGATGTCGAACCGCGAGGGTAAGACGGTGGTCCAGTTAGCCAAGGACTTGGGCGTGACTCCAAGTCAGCTCTACGAGTGGCAGAACAAGTACGCAGAGGTTGCACAGGAACCAACAGAAGCCATGCAGGCAGAGCTTGTTCGGCTGCGTAAGGAAAACCAGCAGCTCCGCGAGGAGCGCGACGTGTTAAAAAAAGCCGTGGCGAGTTCAACCAGTCAGCGCA
>CAITIQ010000291.1 GCA_903892415.1 uncultured delta proteobacterium
CTTTTTTCGCATCGATAGGTTCTTGCGCGCCCCAGATCGTGGGTCGCACCTGGACGGGGGGGTACATCAACGCACGTGCATCCCCACCGCGCCAGCTCGGCGCGGGTGCAAAGACACGCGGGAGGATTCAACCGTCGCTGCTCGGCTGGTGATGGTCGGCGGACAACAAGCCCGCCGGGCGTGCGCTCAACGACTAGGCCCCTGTCACCACGTGGTTCTACTGGTGACAGAGGTGGTGACACGCGAAACCCTATCGTTTCGGCTCTTGTCACCATGTCACCACTGTCACCATTAGGATCTAGAACATTGGTGCGTGCGCGCGCGTGTATGTGTGGGCGCGAAGTGGTGACACGTGGTGACGTGGTGACAAGAGCCTTTTTGCTGCGGTTTGAGAGTGTCACCAGGTGGGTTCCTCTAGTGGTGACGTGGTGACATAAACCCATGATCGAACCTTGCCGTTGCGGCGCTGAACGCGTTGATATCCAAGTCGGGTGAGGATTCTGGCGGCCCGCTTCTGCTCCGCTGGCCCGTGCTTCCCTTCGTCGAGGATGCCCAGCGCCTTCGTCAGAAGGTCCGCCATGGTCGTTTCCGACCGGAGCGCCATATGGGCAGCAATGGTGCCCTCCCATGAGTCTTCAACCGCGCGCGCCTCTTGCTCGGCGCCGAACATCTCGGAGGATGCGCGATCAGGCCACCAGGTCTCCCCGTTGCGAAAGCGATGGTCCGCCTCAGCCCAAAGTTGAGCCCTGTCTGCCTCGATCGCCTTTACGTCGACGGTGGTGCAAGCGATGGGCAGAAAGCGACGGTTGCCCGTTGGATCGCTTAGGTAGGCTTTGGCGTTCGTGGTCCCGATGAAAAAGCACTGACGCGGAATCCGTTCATCGGAGCGGGCATACGGCGGCCGATAGGTATCCACCGGCGAAGACATGAACGCCTTGATCTTGGTTGCGTCGTGTCGGTCGAAACCATCAAGCTCCGCTACCTCGATTCCAAGCTTCCCCCGGAGCGCGACGAACCGGTCTTTGCTCCCAAGGTCGATCGGCGTGTCGCTGAACCAGGAAGCCCCGACTAGCGTCTTGGTCCCTGTGGACTTGCCGGCACCTTGCGGCCCCTCGAGAACGGCCATCGTATCCAGCTTGCAGCCTGGACTGCGAACGCGAGCGACCGCGCCCACCAGGAAGATGCGCGAGACCTCTGAAACATAGGCGCTCGACTCGGCTCCGAAGTACCGCGAGAAGAGAGTTGGCAGACGTTCGACGCCATCCCACCGAAGGGTGTTCAGCCAATCAATGACCGGGTGAACCCTTGTTAGGTCTGCAATCGCTCCCACCGCGTGATGCACAACGTCGAGCTTCACGCGAACCTGGTGGACGCGAGCCAGCCATGAGCAGGTGAGAACGTCCTCGCGTGTAGTCCAGGGACCAGGCGCCCAATCTTGCGGCACGTCGGCGGAACACCACGGCGGCCGACTGAGCGTCACGATCTCGTTGGTGAACGCGTCGAAGGCAACGATACCCTTCCACCCGCGCAACGCTTCGATCGCGTTGTTGAGCGTCGTGTGAGGCTCGTTGGCCCTGGTGAGGGTGAACACTGGTTCGTGGAGCGGCTGCGCCTTCTTCGCAAGCTGGCGCTCCCTAGCAGCGGCGAGTTGATCCATGCTCTTCATGCGGCCCGCCGTTCGTCGGCTTCCTCTGTGAGCTCGTCCGCCGCCTCGAGTAGTTCGAGGGCGTCAGCAATCTGCTCGGCGCTTGCTGCTTCGATGGTCGCGTCTAGGCGGACCGTGCGGCCCGCGAGCCAATCGGCGGCTGCAACGTCGACGCGATGCGCTAGGTCAACCAACGGGTCGCGAACGGTCCGACTTCGAGCTGTGCCCTTTGGCGATTGGTCCGGCGAGACCCCAGCGAGATCGGCAGCAATCGCCACGACCTTCCGAAAGTCGGTCCGGCAATCGAGCCCGTGTACGGCTGCAGTGAGGTGTAGAACGTCACCCGTCCAGCTGCACGACCAGCAATGCACTCGGATCGTTCCGTCGCGGCCCGTCGACACGGAGCAAGAAGGCTCGCGTTCCTTGTGGACGGGGCACAACACACGAGCGCCACCGCGCTCGCGGCGCATGCCTCGAGTGAGTCCAAGGACCGCCACAACTTGCAGCGGATCGCTCAAACGTCGGCGGATATCTTCGACGTCATACATGGGTATGACCCCCCACCCAGCAAGCGCTATGACTAGCCGCTACACCGGAGCGCCAAGCGATAGGATCGCCCGGTGATATCGGTTCTTTGCACACGTCGCAGATCGAAGAAAACTTCGCGCGAATGACCCTTCGTGCGCTCTTGCGCTGGGCTTCTGCGATTAGCTCCTCCACCCGTCGAAGCTCGGCTTGGTTGTCGCGCCTCACGTGTGCACCACCGGTCCGAACAAGGTCATTTGAACGCGACGTTCACGGCTCGGACTGCGAACGGGTAAGCACGTCTCGCAGACTCGCAGAGGCGCGAATGTCGCCGGCTTGCCAGTGCCGATCGAAAGGAAGGGATGCGCGGTCAGCAATGCCGGGCAGCCACACTCTGCGCAAGGTTCGGGGCGCAGCATCAGTGCACCACCTTTGGGCGCTTGACCTCGAGAACGGTCCGACACCATGCGTTCCAGGCGAGCAGGTACTTGAACTGTGCATAGTCGACGTCTCCGGCGGTTTCACCGAAGCGGATGCTCATGTACCGCTCCACAGCATCATCGGCCCTGACGTCAAACGACGAGATAAACCCGTGGTAATGCAGCTCGTTCAGGACGAGCCGATCCCATACATCAACGGCGATTTTCGCCATGTCGGGAGCGCTCCAAAGAAGCACCCGCATTGCAGCTTGAGCGCCTACCAGTCCGCCTCCGTTCGAGTCGTAGACACTCACAAGATGGTTTTGCAGCCACCTCAGACTCGCGAACTGTTCGGCGGTCATCGCGACACCTCCACGAGACCCAACTCGCTTTCGACCGATGAAACGGAGCTCGGCGCGCGACGTTCGCCAGCGCCCAACGCAAACAGGAACGCAGCGAAGTCAGCAACGCGAACCAAGCGGAGCTTTCCAAGCCGCGCGACTTTGCCGCCTGCTTCCTCGAACGCCGGAAGGGTCTCGAGAAACGTGCGGCGCTTCATTCCGACCGTTCGCTCGGAGGTGAGCTGACTCACCAGCTCCGCCTGCTCGTGGATCTGAAGCGCGGAGCGTGGAATCGGGACCGTGACATGAACAACTTCGTCTGCTAAAATCTTCTGAGTCATTTCGGAAATGCCCTTTCGAGTGACTTGCGTTTGCCGTCCCTGGCCGGGCGGCTTTCGCGTTTCTAGGCAGCCGTTTTCGGCTGGTTGTTGACGGGGGAGAGACGTTCGAGGCCAAGCTGCGAACAAGCGTCAGCAAGGCGACGGCGCAAGAAGTGACCTCTTGGCTCACGTCCAAGCAGGTAGTCGCGCGCGGTTCGATGACAGCTGCCAGCGATTGCGGCGAGCAGCATGGACTTTCGGTGATCGACTGTTTGCATGAGTGATCCTCATGCGCATCCTGATTACCTACGAAACTACGGTCCAATCATACGTCGACGTATGACCTAGCTGGACGAGCGCCTCAGTTGCGGCCGTTTCCGCGATGCTGCCGCAATGATTGCCTGCTTGGTGATCGCCTGTCCGTTACGACCGCGCCAACCTGCGAGTTTGGCGAATGCAGCCGCTAGCGCTGGCGGGCCCTTTACGCGCCTAAGTGCGTTCATGACTTCAAGCGGATCGACCTTCGCAAAACTTGGATCGACCGACCTAGCAAGCGCCCGGCAAACTCTCGCTGCGTCGCTGTCGGAAAGGTGCGCGCGAATGGCCCAATAGCCATCTGCAATCTCGTACAGGCGAACAAGCCTCTTTGTTTGGTCTGTGGTCTCGCGAACTACGTCAGCAATCATTCGCAACTGCTCGCGGCGGCGTTTCTTGCTCTCGTTGTCGACCTTTTGAGAGGCAAGCTCGTACGTCGCAAAGCCCCACACAAGCGCCATATTGGCCGCCTCGTCCATGTCGAGGTCATCATGGCCAAGACTGCGAAGCGCCTCGAGGCCTTCCGCCGGGCTACCGTTCAAGATCAGCATGTAGGCTTCTCGATGCCGGTCGAAGTAGGAGGGCTCAACGTTGATCGCCTGCTTCGCCTTTTTCGAGGTCGCCACGGGCCCAATGATACCCCCATCAGCAGCCACGGGAGGCCCCTGCGAGCTTCTGCAGCTTGGCGTAGGTATCAACCAGCTCTTGGCCGATTGTGAGCCATTCCTCGCTGCTCATGTTCTCGCCGCCCTCCACGCGCAAAGCTTTAAATGCGCGTAGGACGCTCGGCGGTACGACGCCTTCGAAGACAAGCGACGTCGACACGCGGCCCGGGTAGGGGTCAAGCTTTGGGTCGGTTGCTCGGCGGGCCTTAGTGGCGGGCAACCTCAAGCTGACGATGCAGCCCACGTGGCAGCCAGTCGTGCGCGATGGGCAGAATTACTTCCGTATTACCGGCTCGGCCAGCCGCAACCTCGATAACGTTTTTTCCTTCGTCTTCGATGATGCGTTTGGGGAGGCGCATCTGCTCACCAAACGAAAGTTCGAGGTGCTCATTCCCGAATCCGGCTCGGAGATGAATACCATTCTTGCTGGCGGCGCTGTCTACTTACAGCTCAATCCAACCACTGGCGGTATCAACTATACGGGCCGCATGGTGACCGGCCCCGCCCTGACCGACGTTGAGGGAACCACGGCTCTCTCGCTCGAGCGCTTGATCGACCCGGTCTATTTCGAGGACGGCGTTACTAATCTGCGTTACCGCGGGCGTGCCTCTACCAAAGCGGTCTATTCCTCGTTAGCGGTCGCCGCCGACGCTGGTTTTGATCCGGCGGTACAGAAGCGCAGCCCCAAGAGCTACTCCTTCGATTGGACCTTCTCGGAGGTGCACGCCATCGCCCATGAGCCAGGCCTGACCTTCACGCTCAGCAAGCCCAATGTGTCACGGGTGAAGGAGGCCTCGCTCGAGGTTGCGCTGCGCTCGGTTTCGCTGACCAAGCTCGATCCGTATGACACCTGGGGCGCTCGCGAGTGTGAGCCCGAGGTGCTCTCGTGCATCCAAGCGTTGCCCGCGGGCAGCACGGACTTCGGCGATTGCGGCGTCTACTATCAGGTCCAGATCTGCAAGATCCTCAATCCCTGATCGTCGTCGAAGCGGCGATCATTGAAGCGCTTTTGGAGCTCGGTACGGCGGTCTGCCTTGGCCGCCTTCCTCGTTAGCTATCTACCGTTGCTCGTGTGGTCGGCGCGTAGCGAGCTACGGCTGGGTGAGCTCGCGCTCTTGCAGCTCTATCTTGTCGGTTATGCGGCTGTGCTGGCCGGGCTCGTCGGTGTGAGCGTGGCGCTCTTTTGCGCGTCGCTTGCCCGGCCGCTCATCCCTCGCCAGCCGCCTGTTGTGGCAGCCGCCACCAGTTTGAGCGACCACCTGCGCGCAGAATTGCGCGAAGGCTGGAGTAGCGCGCGGGAGGTTGCGATCGTTGCGTTTGCCTATGGTTGGGCGGCAACGCCCACCCTTGCGCTACTGCTACCTGTCTGGGAAACCAACGGCCTTGATGCCTCGGTCTATGGTAGTCAAAGCCTGATGTGGCTGCTCGCCGCAGCGACGCTGGGTGGGCTCGCAAGCTCGCTTCTATGCGCAACGCTGTCCCTGTTATGGCGGTTAGCGGGGCCATGGCTGTATGCGACTATCCTGTCCGCAGGCGGCAGTGGAGCGTTGGCCCTGTGGCTCTCTTACCAGCCGATCTGGGACAGCGTGGTAGCCGCGCTCACGCCCTCGGGCAGCATGAGTGGAGGCGGAGGGCCAGGCGTGGTCATCATCGCTTTGCTGTGGATCTTGCTGGTGCTGCTGCTGGTGGGGCTAGCCTACTTGGTGGTCTTCGGTCTAGCGGCCTTCGTGGGGCTGCTGGCTTCGCTGCCGTTCTTGCTAACGGGTATTTTGTTGCGCGCGCAAGCTCGGGCGAAAGCGCGCCAGGCTGCCTAGCCTGGCAAGCACTACTGGCCAAGCCGCGCTTCCAGTGCCGTCTCGAGCGCATCAGGCAGCTCGGCTAGGAAGTCATAGCCAGAAGCTTCTTCAATCGCGTCCACCGAGGTTTGGAACTCGCGCCACGAGTGCCCTTTGGCCGCATCGGAGTTGGCGGCGATCACCGCTATCACTGTATCTGTTTCATCGATGGATTCGGGCTGGCCGTCACCCCGCGAGGCCACCACGATCTTGAATAAGCGAGGTGGAACGGTCATCCCGCCGACCCTGCTTTCGCTGGTAGCGCCGTCTTGCCATAGCGCGCCGGCGATCACTTGCACCGTTTGGCCTTCCTGCGCGAACGCCCGTGTATCGGCCTCGAGCCGCGCCCACGAGCCGCGATTGAGCGTTGGGTTCTGCGGTAACACATTGCTCATGATGAAGGTCTGTCGGTTGGCCGCAGCGGAGGCCGTGCGGTCCTCCGAAGGGCACAGGTGGCCGCGATCCCAGCCGCTCTTGCGTAGCGCGTCCGGCTCAATCGGTGTCAACCCTGGCGGTAGCCCGAGGTCCGCGCGAAAGCTGCTACCGCGCTCGACCTCGCCGAGATCCGAGGCCTCGAGTCGCCAGGCCACCCAATTGGGCGCATTGTGCGTTCTGGAATAGGCCAGGACGAACTCTCGTCGATCGAGCAAAACCTCGTCGCTCGGATCTTCGTCCTCCGGTAGGCCCAACGCGAGATGCCGACTTGCTCGCAGCGGCAGCGCCCCCTCGCCTTGCTCGGCCTTCCCCTCAACCTGCGGCTCGCGCGGTTCACGTAGCTCGAACGAGGCGCAGCCCGGCAATACCGCGAAGGCAATCAGCCCAAGGTGGCACCATGCAGCCGACGTCTTTTCAACCGAAGGTTGATGCAGTGAGCGGAATGACTGCGCTATCAGTGCCACGTGACCATCTCGGATGACCTCAAGGTTCCCGACGGCTTTTCGTTCGCCGGTGTGTCGGCGGGTATCAAAGCACGTAAACGTGATTTTGGCCTCATTCTGTCGGAGGAGCGTTGCACGGCGGTGGGCGCCTTTACGCAGAGCGCGCTCAAGGCTGCGAGCGTGAAGTGGTGTCAGCGCCTGCTGCCTTCCACCAATGTTCGCGCGGTGGTGGTCTCCAGTGGGAACGCCAATACCTTGACCGGCGCACAAGGCGAGGAGGACGCAAAGCGCATGGCCGCCTCCGTGGCGGGCAAGCTCGATATACCGGTCGATTCAACGCTGGTTGCGACCACCGGCGTGGTGGGCGTGCGCTTTCCCATTGAGCGCGTGCAAGCAGCGAGTGGCGCTTTGGTGAAGGCGCTCGGTGCCGACGTGCGCCCGTTGGCCGAGTCGATCCTGACCACCGATACTGAAACCAAGATCGCCTCGCGCGAGATCTTTCTCGGCGGTACACGCGTGCGTTTGCTCGGTGTGGCCAAGGGCTCAGGAATGGTGCACCCCAACATGGCGACGGTGCTCGGCTTCATCTTGACCGACGCGCGCGTGGATTTGCCGTCGCTGGCCGACATCTTTCGCCGCGTGACCGCCTCGACCTGGAACGCAACCAGCGTGGATCACTCGACTTCGCCCAACGACAGCGTGCTGCTGCTCGCCAACGGCGTCGCCGAGAATCACCCCATCACCGATGCTTCGAGCGAAGGGCGCAAGGCCTTCGAGCAGGCGCTGCTCTCGGTCTCCGATGAGCTCGCGCGCAAGGTCGCACGGGACGGTGAGGGGGCTCGCCACTTCGTCGAGGTCGAGGTTCGCGGCGCGCCGAGCGATGAGGCTGCTACCGACTTCGCCCGGGCGATCGTCGCCAATAACCTAGTAAAGGCCGCATTGTTCGGCACCGATCCAAGCGCCGGACGCATTCTCGCGGCGGTGGGCGCCCGCGCTGGAGAGCGCGGCATACGGCTCGCTGAGCAGGACCTGATGGTGACCATTCAAGGCGTCACTTGCTTCGCTCAAGGGGAGCCCGTCGACTTCGACCGGGATGGCCTGCGCACCCAGCTGCGTCAGCGCGAGGTGGTCATCGCCGTGCGGGTTGGCCCCGCTGCAACGAGCGGTAGGGCCTACGGCTGCGACCTTACCTACGACTACGTACGTATCAATGCCGACTACGCCGCGGTGCTGGCAGACCCCGACGGGCCAGTGCGCCGGGATACCAGGCTAGAAACGAAAACGCCGGAGCTCAAGACCGAGATCCTGATCAGTGCTCTGCGCTACATCGAGCGCTTCGCCAATACGCGAGCCGTGATTCGTTATGGCCGAGCGACGTTGGAGAGTAGTCAGCGCGCCGTGGCTTTTGCCGAGGATGTCCGGCTGCTCTCTTCGGCCGGGCTATTGCCCATTCTGGTGCAAGAGGGCTCGAGTGAACTAGTCGTTACAGCCTTGGCCCAAGCGGGTATTCGCGCCGTGGGGCTCTCTGGAGCCGACGGAGGCCTGCTGGCTTGGCCCTCAGCCCATAGCGAAGTAAAAGAGGGTCCGCTGGCCAATGTGGTCGTCGACCCTGACGTGGTGGAGACGCTGCTCGCCAAAGGCTATGTGCCTGTGATCGTCCCTGAGTTTACCGAGGAGGCGCTGCGCATCGTCGGGAGTGGCGCCTCGCTGGACGTAGACCGGGTAGCGGCGGAGGTGGCCGTGGCTTGCAACGCCAAGAAGCTTATCTTTCTCGGGGAGACGGCCGGCATCGTGCGGGAAGGCACGCTGCTTTCGGAGCTCTCGGTAGACGACCTCTCGCTTCGGCTGGAGCAAGGTCGCATCGAGCCGTCATTGATCGCGCGCTGTTCGGCGGCGCGTGAGGCTCTCACACGCGGGCTGGATAGCGCGCACTTCCTCGATGAGCGGACGCCCCATGTGGTGGTGGCTGAGCTCTTCACCGAGACCGGCGTGGGCACGATGGTTCGCTAGCCGAGGAAAGATGCTCCAGCTCGCCCGGGGTCCTGGTTGACGGGTTCCAAGGAAGCCGGTACGCGCTGTCAATGACGGATAGTGGGAACCGCGGTGGGATTGCGCTGCTCATGGTGCTGCTCGCGGGCTGCGGCTCGGCCTCGAGCGAACAGCAGTCTGGCCAGGTCAGCGCGCAATTACCTGCCTATCCAACGGCCCCGCTGCCCACCGTAAAGCCCTCCGCCGAGCCTTCGTCCGCGGCCGTCACGGCCACCGCCACCGCCTCGGTTGCGCCCGTTGCCGTGGTTGCCCAGCAGGCGAATGCCCCAACCGAAGCTCGGTTCTTACCGGTAGATAAGAAGTGCACGCGGGACACCGATTGTGCAGTAACGCGCTACGGCGTCTCCGAGCGGCTTTACTGCTGTGACGGTTGCGACAGCGTGGCCGGCTCGAAGAGCTGGGTGCAACGTGCCGACGCCGCCTGCCAGGCCTACCACAAGGGCTCCGCGCAGCACCCCTGCCCAGCGCGGGACTGCGGGCCGCAAAACCCCCCGCGTTGTCACGAGGGGCTGTGCGAGATCGTCCCCGCCCGGCCTTGAGCACCCCACCCGACAACGAAGGCACCATCCTAACCGGCTCCAAGACCGTCAACTTCGGCGGATCCAGCCAAGCACTCTCCCACGTCATTAGCTGCAGCTTCCCGTCCTCCATTGTGCCATTCCCGGTGGCCCACCCGTCAACATCGGTGGCCCCGAAGCCATTGATTACATGGTAGCGGCCACCAGCGCCCTCAAAGGCACCTTCAAACACGCCAAAGGCAAATGGGGTAAGAGCGTAAGCAGCTGGGCCCACAAGAAATTCAACCTCCCCTCAGGCAGCAAACACAGCAAGTTTGTTTGCTTCTTGACCTGCCACCCCGTGGACGTCGCCAGCGGCGAGCTGATCGCCGAGGCCATCGACTTTGAATTCGGCGGCGCCATCCTCCCCACCCAATGAGAGCGCAACTACCGATCCCGCGAGGGACGCCACCCATCCTCCCCAGTTTAAACAATAAACTAACGGAGCGAGCGCCCGCCCTCGGCCCCGCCTGGTTTCACCCGTATGACTCGTGGATAGAAGAAGAACAAGGCGGGCTGATTCCGAGGCGTACTTCGC
Source organism: uncultured delta proteobacterium (assembly GCA_903892415.1). GTDB lineage: Bacteria > Myxococcota_A > Polyangia > Polyangiales > Polyangiaceae > Xiheicaenibacterium. The sequence goes on from CAITIQ010000291.1 coordinate 10,088, forward strand.
GCCTTAAGACTCTGGGGCGCAGTTCCGCACTGGGGAGAGTGTCAATGGATTGGCACCCTCCAACGCGGAAAGAATCCCATGAAGAACGTCTCTCTTTATTCGAGCCTCGCGCTTATCCTTTCCGTTCCAGGTGCCGCTCTGGCCGCTCCATTCGCGGTGCCGGTCTCGGTGGATTGGGGAAATGTACAGCGAGAGGTCAACTCTGATGATCTCGAACCGGGGGAGGTGTACGTCGCCGAGGAGTACCCTTGTACCTTTGAGCCGTTCAGCTACCAAACCCCGGAGCAAGAGGGGGTGTCCTTTGAGTACGCTGCGCACGCCGAGGTAACGCTCCTCTCCGGGACACAGCTCGCGGTCGAGTTCCTTGCCTACTCAACGGGGACTTGTGGCGACTCAGTAGGTTATGATGGGGACCAAAGCCAGGCTCTCTCGGGCGATGCGATCGTTGGAACCGGAGCGCCAGCGCTCGCGAGCACTTTTGACGCAGCCACCATCAACCCAGTGGGCTTTAACGCTACCGTTTCTTCGGAAACGGCCTCTGGGCCATGGAGTCTCGACGCGTTCAAGGCGGGGGTGCCGCCCTATGATCTAGGTTCTGCGACTTACCGCCAATGTAAGTGCAGCGTTCGCATCAGCGGCATCTTCAATGGCGATCCAGGGCCACTGCTTTCCATTGCGCCCCCGACGCAGCTCCTCGTAGCTCGGGTTGCCCTCTTGCAAGAGTGCGAGTGGGGAGGCGTCGTCGTCGAGCGCGGCCTGGATGACGGAGCGCCAGGCGGTATCACAGGAAATGGGACGTTAGAACTCGAAGAGATTGATGCGTCGATGCCAGTGTGTAGCGGTAGTCCTGGTGCCGCGATGCTGGTTGCGACTGTTGAGCAGGAGAGCTCGGCCGAGTGCGCCAGTGGGGGGCTCCGCGTCGCATCGGGTCTCGATAGCGGTGGAGCGGGTGCTACGGCGGGTAACGGGGTGCTCGAGGAAGCAGAGGAGTCCTCCGTTACATATGTATGTAACGGCCACGATGGCGGTCCGGGCCACTCGTCGCTCGTCGCCGTCCTCCCAAGTGAAGACGCGGCTGCTTGTGCGACCGGAGGACTCCGCATTGCGACGGGGGTCGATGATGGGGGCAGTGAGGCCATTGCTGACAACGGGGTTCTCGAGAGTGCTGAAGAGGATACGGTGCAATACCTCTGCAATGGAGCACCAGGATTTAGCTCCCTCGTCAGCGTCGAAGACGTGCCGCCGGGTCAAGATTGCCCAGCGGGCGGGATTGCAATTTCTACCGGGCTCGACGACGGCGCAGAGGGGAACGCGGTCGCAGGCGATGGCGTCCTCGACGCCGACGAGGTCGATAGCAAGCAGCTTATCTGCCATGGTGAGAGCGGTAGCGCAGGCGTCGATGGACACGACGGCGACGACGGCCAAGATGGCGCCGATGGCCAAGACGGTAGTGACGGAGAGAGCGGCGTCGAGCCGGTTGACGTCGGTTCAAGCGAGAATGAAGAGTCGTCGGCGACGGGCGGGTCCTCCGCAGCCGGGTGCTCAACCAGTCAGTCGAGCGGCGGCGGCTGGTCAATGGGCCTGATCCTGCTCGGCCTAGTGGCAATTCGTCGCAGTCGGCGTTATTAGGCGGCTATGCCTACGCTGATCGCAAAGCCCACTCGCATCACCTCTGCTGGCAACAAGCCCAAGCTCATCGATGAGTACGTTGGTCGTGTGAACTCTGGAGATGAGGCTGCGAGCGTCGCGCATATGCGAAGCCCCGGTGGTTGGATCGAGCCGGGGCAGCGGCCAGAGTTTCGTGAGTTCACGGTCGTTCTGCGCGGACTTTTGCGGGTCGAGCACGAGGCCGGCGCACTCGACGTCGAGGCCGGGCAAGCCGTGATCACTGAAGCGGGCGAGTGGGTCCGCTACTCCACGCCGAGGGAGGAAGGCGCTGAGTACATCGCTATCTGTCTGCCGGCCTTCTCGCCCGGTACCGTTCACCGTGATGAGTAGCAAGCGCTGCTCGTGTTAGCCTAGTCGAATGGAGTTTCGATTTCGGGAAGCCCTAACCTTTATCCTGGTATCCGCCTGTGGCGGTATCGTGGTCCTCGATGGTCCTGCTGGAGAAGGTGGCAAGGCGCTTTGCTAGGTGAATGCGCTATGCCGTTTGGCGGTGCGGAGGCATGCCATGCCGAGAACAGCTGTTGTCGGCCGCTGTTTGGCTATTGATCCGCGCTCGGGCTAAGTTCAGTCAATAGCGGCCAGGCCCCCCGCCATGGCGATAACGCCCAAGCGGCCGCCCCCTCCAGCCGCGCGCCGAGCGCAGCGAGAAGCCGGCTAAGGAGGGGGAGCGAGCGCAGCGCAGCGAGCACGCGGGGGAGGCCTATCCAGCGCGGCGAGCACGCGGGGGAGGCCTATCCAGCGAAGCGAGCACGCGGGGGAGGCCTATCCAGCGGAGCGAGCAGGCGGGGGAGGCTACTTCACCTCTTCGAGCAGGCTTCGCAACGTTGCGCGTTGCACCGACACCCAGGTTGAGGTCGTTACGCGTGGCAGGGTTGGAGCGGCCAACGCAAGCTCGAGCGCGAGGTTCTGGCGCTCCTCGTCCACTGCATTGGGCTCGAGCAGTTCCTCGATCACGGAGCGTGCTGTGAAAGCACCGCCGCGGCGCATGCGGACGGGGGGATTGGGCCCATAGCTTCGGAGCGTCTCTCGTTTGAAGCGCGCGAGATCGTCGCCTGCAGCTCGACCGCTGATTCTGTGCAGGGCGTTCTCCACCAGCCTCGCCTTTCCGGTTCCCTCCGGGCCTAACGCGCGCAGCGCAGAAAGGCCGTCCAGGAGCACGTCGATGTGGAGCGGCGAGCCGAAGTGCCCCAAGAAGTGCAGCGTGTTCTCGAGCTCGTGCGCGCGGCGCAGCACGCGATCTGCATCGCCTGGATCAGCTCGCAGACACAAAATACGCAGCGCTTCTCGCGCAATGCTGGCGTCGGCATTGGCGGGCTTATCGGCGAGGTGACGCAGATCCTCCAGCGCGAGCCGATCTCCCATCAGCAAGAGCTCTCGCGCTGCGGCGAGCACCACCTCTGGCCGACCGTCGAAGCGCAGCCGCGCGAGCAGCTCTCGGGTGGTTGGCGGCGCGTGACGAAAGCAGGCCACTGCGGCACAAACGACGGCTGGTTCTGGGTGCGATAGCAGCGGAACGATGGCTCCTTGCGAGAAGAACCCACGTCGCTCGGCAGCCTGCAATGCAACTACGAGCACCGCACCATCGCTGTCACGCAGCAGCTCGAGCAGCAGCTCAGTTAGGAGCGGATTCGACCCGAGCGCGAGCCCGTCCACGAAGGCTCCGTGCACCTCCTTCGGCGTCGTGCGAAGCGCGAGCGCGATCCAACGGAGCGCATCCCGCCCCGCAGCGCAGCTGAGCGAGAAGGCCAAGGCGAAGGTGCGGCCCCAATCGGGTACCGACCATTCGGTCAAGTAGCGGTAGGCCGCGGAAGGCACGCCGAGCGGCGCGACGTCCGAGTGAAACGGACGGTCGAGAGACCAGAGCGCATCGAGATTGCAGAGCAACCTGCGTTCGAAGTCTGCAGCATCCACCCAGCGTTCCTGCTCATGCAGCCGACGTAGGCCGCCGAGCAGACCGAGGTCCTCGAGCGCGTCTTTGCCCATCCGCTCGAGCTCCAGCCTCGCCAGGCTGACAGTCGGTTCGGGCTGGGGCTCCTCCACAATGCCGCTGTCCCAAGCCGGAGGGCGGGTGAGAGCGCGAGGCGGTGCTACAGCTCCTGGGTCGAAAACGGCGGGCGAGCCTGCGCTCGTGGCAAACGGTTGCTGTATCGAAAAGGCTCGTGCGAGCGGTGCAATACGAAGGGAGTCGAGCACGCCGTCGCGCAAGCTGAGAACGGCGCGCAGGATCTCGCCTTGCACGTCCTCCTCGAGCGCCCGTTCGCTATCGTCCAGGCCTGCTTGGGCCCGCTCGAGCAGCGCTCGCACTTCATCGAGGTCGCTTATGCGAGCTTGATCCGCTGGGTCTCGACCGAGCATGCGCGAAAGCCCGGCGTGTGCCGTTCGATACAGTTCACGCAGCGCTTCGTTGTTGACCGCCGCCTCGCGCAGCAGCGCCGCCTCGAGCTCTTCGACCAGCGAAACAGCGAGCTCCGACCGTTCGATCTCCTTCACGAGGCCTCCAGGGCGATCACGCCGCGTTCGCGGCCCGCAGAGGCGAGGGTGATGATTGCGTTCGACGAAGGAGCGAAGCCGTGGCGCATACCGAGCGCAGCGTAGGCGGTATACATCGCACCGGTCGCGGCTCCGAGATCACCAAATTCGTCGGCGAGCCTGAGCTCCTGAGAGCGGTCGGCCGGGAAAAGATCACTGCACCGCAGCCGGAGGAAGTCGACTTCCTTCGAGCGGGAGCGCTCGCCGTTGGCATCGTTCAACATCCAGCCGACAGGTCGCTCCTTCAGGCTCGCTGCAGCTTGCCGTACGAGCAGCGTGGCTAGCTCCGCGACGCGGGGCTCCTCGAACGTCGGCTCCTCACAGAGGCCCGAGGCCACGTGCCTCACCAGGGCGTACGCAGGCTGCTCGCTGGTTGTGCGCTCCAAAGCGAGGAAGGCCGCACCTTCGCCGGGGACGAAGCCGCCGTGCACGGTCTCGCTCTTCAGGCGCATATTCTCGAGCAGCTGCGCGAGGCGGAACTGCTCGTGGTGTGTGTCGACGCCGCCGGCAACCACGCAGCCAGGCCCTTGTGCATGAAGGGCGCGATCGAGTGCGATGGCGAAGCCAGCATGCCCAATCGCTACGATCTGGCTCGAGGCTACGTCGATCGGGAGCCGGGTTTGCTGCGAGAGCTTCGACAGAAACTCCTCGGTTCGCACGCTGCCGTGAGTGTTCGGTTCCCATACGGTGGGCGAGGGGATGGATAGGAAGACGCGCAGTGGCGCGTCGCCGTCCCACGCGGGCTTGGCCGCTTCAATCAGCGCAGGCGCTGCGAGCGCGAGCAACCGATCGAGACCGGTGAGCTCATCGCCAAGTCGCACGGAGCGCATGGTCCCAACGTGTTGCCGAGGCGCAGTCCCAAACTCGAAGGCGCGCGGACTGCTCTTCGCAGCGCGTGCGAAGAGCACGGTTGAAAGCGCGTCTGCGCCAAGCGCGCCGGTCGCGCCGACGCCGATGATCGCTTCTCGCCGACCTTTCTTCACGCGCCCACCGCGCGTCCGTCGTCGTCGTAGGCCGGCTCGACGGGCTCACCTTGCCGTTCACGCTCCTGTTCGATCTGCGTCGCGATTTGTTCGGCGAGGCTCGCGTCGGCTTCCATGCGAGCCTGGAAGCGACGGTCGATGCGCATCCACGCTCCGAGCGAGAGCTGCGCCTTCTTGAGCGCTTCTTGCGGATTCTCACGTTCGAGCGCGACGACGAGGAACGCGTAGCGCTCGCTCGTGACGAGCTCCTCCTCCGGCGCGCGAAGGCTCTCCTGCGCCTGAATCAGGTATTCACCGTAACGCGCGGGCACCCCGCCGTCTTCCTCCGGTGCGGCGGAGAGTTCGCTGGCTAGGGCGCGGTCCTCGAGGCCCCAGGAAAAATCATCGAAGCCAAAGCGCTTGAGCAGTTCAGCGCGCGGCTCACGCTCTTCAATCAAGTGCGCGGAGATGAGAGCGTGCTGCTGCAAGCTAATGGTCATTCGCGGCGCGAGAGCAAGGTCGAGCGCTTCATAACGAGCGAACTCAGCGTCCTCCGGAGTGAGCGGGGGTGGCACTACCCCATCACGGACGTCCTCGCGAAGTAGGCCATAGTGGAATGAGCCGCGCGGTAACTCACGTAGCGCGACCTGCATCAAGGCGCTGGGCTCGGCGATGGACTCGACCTCTTCGCGCGAGACGAAGCCGCACAGTACGCGGTCGACGTCCATCAACCCCTCGAGCGGTGACATCACGTTGCCGCGCCAAACCAGGTCAATCACGCCTTCCTGAAAGTCGATGGTGACGGTATCGAGCGCGAGCGGAACCTCCTCGAATTCCTCGCCAGGCGCTACCCAATCCAAAGCGACGACAGGCTGATAGGGAGGTAGCTCAATCGAGCGCTGTGCAGTTACCCCATCGAGCCCGGCGATGATGAGCGGCTGATTGACTGGTAGGAGCTCGGCTCGCAGACTTGGGTGGGCGGCTTGAAAGACCGCGAAGTCGAAGTCCTCGGCAAAGTTTGGCCCCACCGTGAGCGGATCAGGGGTTGCTGCAGCGACGACGCGCGGCTCTCCAGCGGCGAAGATCCGAAGCCATGGTGCCTCGAGCGGAGCGCGCCCGGCCCCGCTGGCCACGACCACGAAGCGCAAAGCGGTGTCCCCCCATTGAATCGCGCAATGTCGTTCGACCGCCATCCCCGAGGGCATTGGTTCGAGCGTGACCGGGCCAACGGCGACGATGTCCGCCAAGGGTTTGAACGGCGCAAGCTCGTCGGGCAACGGCCGCTCTGCGCCTGGTTGCGCCGGAACGACGTTGAACGGGCGAGCCGCCACGAACTCGGCGACCACGTGCGGCTGGTCCAGCCGCGGAATCGCCACGGTGGCTTTGATTGCGACGGTAAGCCCTGGATCGGGGAAACCGAAGGGCATGACTGCAACACGGATGGGAATCTGAACAGGGCGCGCGGCGCTGGGCATCCAGCGCGGCGCTTCACCCACGAGAGCGCGTTTGGGCACGACGGTCTTCCTGGTTCAGCTCTTCAAGAGGGCGAGCGGTTTGAAGCCGAACTCCGGCAGACTGAGCTTACAGGCGTCGGGGAAGTATTCGAAGTTGTCCCCATAACTCTTCCACCAGAAGTTGACGCGATAGTGACCTTTGAGACCAACCTTGATGTCGCCTTTGGCCTTCAGCTCGAAGCCCCAGAGGTCGAGTCCCGAGACGAAGGCCCCGACCTTGATGTCGAAGTCGAGCACGGCGCCCACCGCGAGCTCGAAGGTGTCGCCCCACTTGATCTTCGCTCGGAAGAAAAGCACGAGCGCGACCTTCACTCCGCCACCCCACTCAGCAACAGTGGCCCCAGCATCGCGCGCCGCCCACAACGCAGGCATCAAGCCAAAGTCGATCTCCACGCCGATGGTGGCCTCGAGTCCGATGATGCGCATGAACTCGTGAATGGTTGTTCCGGCGCCAGGGGCGAAGAAGTTGAGAAAGGGAGCAACCGGGATTCCGAAGTCCTTCTTCCACTCGATTAGCTTCTCGAATTGGAAGGTGAGCTCCCAGGCGCGGTCGACATGGTGCTTGTACTTCTTGATGGCAGCTACGTCCTCCCCCAGCTCCTGCCACTCGACCTCGAACTCGACGTCGGGCACGTGGCAAAGCTTGAGGACCGAGCCGCCGGAGATGCCGGCGAGGGAAGCAAGTTTGTCGAAGATCTTGACGAAGCGCTCGATGGTCGCGCACGCAGCGCGAACCTTCTCGAGCGTCTCCTTCTCGAGGCGGAACTCGACGATGGTTCCGGGGACGGAGCGGAACAGGTACTTCTCGCCGCCGCTGCACGCGAGGGCCTCGACCTTCACCTCGATCGGTTGGTTGTAGGCATTCCAGATACGGATGAACTGCGCGATGTTGACGGCCATTCCGATCGCCGCCTGCACACCCTCAACGCGGGTGCCTTTTGTCTCGAGCGCGCTCTGCGACGCGGCGGCCATCTGGTTCGCCCGCTGTCGCCCGCGGGGTGGCTTTAACGTCTTAGGCGCTCGGCCTTCTGCGGCGCGCTTCGCGTCGTATTCTGACTGGACCTGGGCGACGGCCTCACGCTTGAACTGCTTCGTCTTGTCCCCGGGCTTGGCCTCGCCTGAGCTGCCGAAGAACCCGGGGATGTCCCAATCGAACCAGGCCTCCTCGAGCGTCTGCTTGTCTCCAGTCAGCTTCTCTTCACGCAGTTTTTTGCCGCCGTACCACTTGGAGACGAGCCATTGCGTATGCTCGTTTTTCTCGCATTCAGGTGGTTTAGAAGCCTCTTTGGCGTTCTTGCGCGTCGCCTCGACGATGATGCTCGCTGGCGTAACGACCTCGAGAACTTTGTCCTTTCCAGGTTCGCGGCCAGGACACTCTCCTGGTCCATAGGAGAGCCCATGCTTCATCCCCGCGGCGCCGACCTTGGCCATGGTGCCACCGTGCTGGCACTTACCCTTGACGCTCTCCATCGAGCAGGCCTTCTTCTTCTCCTGCTCGAGCCGTTTCGCCTCCTCGGTCGGGTCGGCGCCTTTCATCGTGCCGTTCGTGTTTGCGGTGTTGTTTGTCGTCGGATCGGTGGAGCGCGTGAGCGGCTTGCCTTCGACCTTTACGTCTGTGGACCCTGTGGTCACGCGCGCTTCTTTGAGGTGGGTGGCACTCTTGACGCCACCACCGGCGCCGTTGTCCCCATGAGGAGGTCCAGACGGCGGCCCGATCGCGTCGCCTTGTCGCACCACGTTGCCGTCTTGGAACTTGGTCTTGTCGGTGGTGTGCTCGGTCGCGTCCGCGCTCTTCGCCTCGTTCGCGTGAGGAACCTGCACCTTGACCGGCGGGTTCCAGTTCACGTCGGTGGCGCCGCTGGTCGCGGCCTTGTGCTCACTCGTCGTCGCGACCGCACCGAGCTCGTTGTTGGAAATCGTCGTCGCCATCTAACCCTCCGCTATCAACCGAAAATGGTCCAACGCCCTTGATGGCGCGTGAGCAAGAGATTCACCGAGAAGCCCGTTTGCGGGTCCCGCGTGCTCTTGGCTGAGATAGCTGGGCGGCCATCCCTTCTCGTTACATACGCCACGCGACCTTCAGCATGCCGCTCGAACACGAGGTCCGACGGCTCCACCGGATCGACGGCCCACGGTTCCTCGAGCAGCTCGGTCACGTCGCTCTTGGCGCGCGCGTCCTCGAGATGTGGCTGTGCGCCGTAGAAGCGGCGGTGCTCCGCGACGCGCAGCCGGGTTGCGTGGAGAAACGCCCCTACGTCCTTCTTGCGGAACGCGTCGTTGAATTCACGGAAGGCGTCATGCAGCTCCGGGGTACCGGACTCCGGAAAGTAGCCGGGCTCGGCGCTCATCCACGCCGGTTCAGGCGTCGCGAAGTCCACGCGAAAGCGCTGGTCGTGTCGAATTGGCAGGCCGCGCTCCTCCTCTTTACGCGGCAACGCGAAGTCCGGGTACTTGGTACCGAACAGCTTGTCGTCATCGTCCTCGCGAAGGATGCGGAACTCGAACGTTCGCACGACGTTCTCCGCGATCATTCCGGGCACCTCGGCGAGCTCCACGGTCACCACGTTGTCGCCGGGGATCAGCATGTGGTTGAACGGCCCGGAGGGCGAGGTGTTGTGATCCACCGCACGACGATAGAACGGTATGTCGTTGACGCTCAGGCGCGCGACGATGCCGCGCGGCTGAAGAATGACGTAGTAGTGAGGGATGGGCGGGGTCATCGCGTTTGCTAGATCTGAGTGGCGCTCTTGCTGGACTGCGCGTTCTTCTGGCTCGTCTCGATGGTGATCGACTTCGCCGCGTGGAAGTCGATGAGGCCACCCTTCATGATTAGCTCGGTCTCCTTCACCTTGAGTACGATCTCCGACGCGCCTTCGTAGCTCGCGGAGAGCGCCTTCTTGGTCAGCTTCTGAAGACCAGCGACGAGCATCGACTTGATCGACGTTGCAGAGAAGATGCCGCCGACGAGGGTGCTGCGCAGCTCCTCGGCGCGCGTCGCCATGACCTTGCCAGCCTTCGAGAAAGTGAGTCCGCCTACGGCCGCAACCTTGCCGAGCCCGGCGCCGTCCATCTTGTTGCCTTTGGCTACCTCGATCACCGCGCCGCCGACGACGAGGGTGTTCGTCTTCTCGCCAATGTACGTATTGGTCTTGGCCGATGTTTCGAGGATTACCGCGCCAACGGTCTCCTTGAGGTTCCCCGTCACGTAGGTGGTGTCTGCCGTGCCCATGATGCGCTTGTGCGAGCCACCAATCGTCATCGAGTGGTTCTGGTCGATGGTCTCGGTGTCACCCTGGGCGATGTCGACCGAGTGGTTCCCGCCGATCGATCGACTCTGGTTGCCTAGGACGTCAGGAAGGTAGTTGCCCTTGATCTGAAGCTTCTGATCGGTGCCGATTCGAATCGTCTCGTTGCCGTTGACGGTGAGCGATTCGGTGCTGTCGATCTGCTCCTCCTTGTTGTTGTCCACGACAACGTTCTGGTCGCGGTTGGCGTTGACCAGAATGCCCTCGGCACCGGCCCAGTCGTCGAACTGAATCAGGTTCGACGGCGTGTCGTTGCCGTCCACGCGCGGGCTCGTGAGTGAGCGCAGCGCCATTCGCATCTTGCGATCGGGTAGCGGGTTGTAGAAGGGATCCTTCGGGTTGTAGACCCTGCCCATCACGATCGGCCGGTCGGGATCTCCCTCCATGAACTGACAGAGCACCTCCCAGCCGGTGCGACTCATCGACGAGGAATGGCCTGTGTTGTCTTGCAGCACCGGGACCCAATGCGAGCAGTCGTCGTCTTTAGGCTGCAGGCGATCCCAGGGGAAGTGGACCTTCACCTGGCCCCACTCATCGGTATGTATGTCGGCGCCTGCTGGGCCCGTGACATATCCCGTGAGCGGGTTCGGCTCGACTGGCGCTTTGGTAACGACGGGCGGGCGGTAAGTGAGGTCTGCTGGCAGACCTTCGAACTCGATCTGGAAGCCGCCCTTCGCTAACTGCCAATCGTGCCGGACGCGCGTTACGACATAGTCGCGCGACTCCACGCCATCGGGGGCGCTGGCCAGGGCGAAGGTTATTCCCGGCCGCAGCGGCGCGAAGGACTTGCCGAATAGCCGGGTGTGTTCGCAACGCAGAGCCTCGGCGCGCAAGGCTGCTTTGGCAGCGCCTTCGCCAGGCTCTTCGTATTCTCCGGGATAGTCGTACCACTCGGCGCCACCTACCGTGGGCCCCTCGGCCGAGACGTCCATGTTGCGCTTTGGTGCCACATGATTGAAGTCTCGCAGTGAGACTTTCCCGGCGGTCATCGCTCCGCGGAAACCGACTTCGGTGATCGCGTCCTCGTTTTGATCGAGGCCTGAGCCGTGCTTGAACTCGACCACGCCATACGAGTCGTCGTATGCGTGAGGACTATCGCCGATCACCAGCTGGTCGGCGTCATCGAGGTTGTAGTAGATGCCCTCGTCTTCGAGCAAGCGGGCCACGAAGTCGTAGTCTGACTCGCGGAACTGCACGCAATAAGGGCGCTTCTTGTAGTTTCCGCGCAACCGGCGATCGAGCGAGATGCCCAATAGCGCGACGACCTCACGAACGATCTCGGGCACGGTCTTGTTGCGAAACACGCGGATGTCTTGTCGTTTGCGCAGCAACGCGAGGCGCGGTTCAACCGTGATGGTGATTTCACCGGAGCCAGGTTCGCCTTTGCGGGTTGCTCGCCGTGCGATGCGCGACACCACGCCTACGACTCGCCTGACTTCCGTATCGCGCTGCATGACGATTGTCGCTTCGCTGCGTACGGTGGCCTCTGGGTCGAGCCCGTCCTGGGCGTCGACCGGGAAGGTCAGCTCGAAGCGGAAGGTGCGCGAGAGCCCCTCCTCACCGCGCACGACGCGAAGCGGGTACCGTCCCGAAGGGAGCTCAAGCCAATAGGTAAGAGGTAGGTTTGCCATGGCAGCGTTCCTCAGTTGTGGACGATCTTGCTGGTATCGGCGTCGATGTGAGCGCCGGTTAGGTCGAGGTTCGCCGCTTCGATCTTGATTTGGTCCCCATCAATCACGAGCTTGCTCTCCCCGCAGCGAAGCGTGATCCGCTGCTCCGCCTCAATCCGTAGTTTGGGGGCGTCGGCCTTCAAAGGGCCGAGCACTGTCCAGTTGCTCGTCTCGTCAGCGTTGTCGAGGTAGCGACCGTTCGACTTGAGCATCATGGCTCCGCCGACGAGCTCGGTCAGCACTTTGCCGATGTCGGTGGGGCGGTTCTCCTTGGCGATCTCGACGCGCGCGCCGCCGATGAGCTGGAGTGCGAGCTTCGCGGTGTCCTCGCTGATGTTGCCGGCGCACAGCCGTACGATCGCCCCGCCCACGACGCCCAGCGTGTGATTGCCGGTGGTGTTGATGGTGCCTAGCGTAAGGTCGAGCAGGGCCGCACCAACCGAGAGCGTGCGGTTCTGATCGACGGTGGTGACGTAGCTATCACCAACCTTGAGCGAACGGCTGCCGCCGATGGTGCGCGTCTCGTTTTGGTTGACGGTCTTGGAGTGGCGCCCTTGGACCGTGACGTCCTCGTTGCCGCCGACCGTTACCGTCTGGTTCTGCAGCACACGGTCGACCATATCGCCGTTGGTGTGGAGGACGTTTTCGGTCGCGACGTCACGCGAGGAGTTCTGTTTGACGTTCTCCACTTTGCGGTTCTTGACGCGGACGTTCATGTCCTTCGAAGCGTGGATGAACATCTCTTCACGGCCTGCTGCGCCCTCGAAGTAGATCTCGTTGTGGTTCCCGCCGCCCGGCGTGACGGCCGTCTTGTAGACGACGCGGGTCATGTTCGCTGGAAGCGGGTACTCGGGCGGATGATCCGCGTCGTGGATGCGACAGATCACGCTGGGGGCGTCGACGCCGCCTTCTTCGTTGAACGTGGCGACGTTCCAGCCCATGCGCGGGAGCAGCATCGAGCCGGGTGCACCGCGCTGGGCGATGCGACACCAGGTTCCGCCCTTCTCATTGCCCGGTCCGAGCCGATCCCAGTGCATCTGCACGCGTACGCGACCGTGTTCGTCGGGGTGCACCTCCAGGCCGGGCGGTCCAACCACAAAGCCCATCTGCAGGCCGGCCTGTTTGGGCTCGTGACTGGTACGCAGCTTTCGATAGGGAACGTCGCTCGGGATGGCCGAGAACCTACTCGAGAGCCCAACCTTGGCACTGCCCGACAGCTCGACTCCAGTGATGAAGAAGCGGCCATTGAGTCGCACTACGGGGTGACCAAAGACCTCGAATGAGCGGCCCGGAAAGAGCCGCACGCTGGTCGCCAACCCCTCGATACCGGCTCGATGGGCTTGGGCGCCCTCGAGCCCGACACGAACGCGCTCGCTCAAGATCGCCGGGTCGCTTGGGCCTGCACCTGGAGCGTCATAGACCTCGTGTCGCCCACTTCCGCGCGAGGCTTCGACTTTCGAACCGGGCTTGGTCATGTCGAAAGAGCGCGCCGAGAACTGATTGGTGGTGGCGGCGGCGAAGAAGCTGACCTCGATCACCGACTCCTGATCGTGTCGCATCTGCGAGGCTGGTGTGAACGGAAGGACCGGAATGCCGTCGATCGATGCGGCTGCAGACGAGCGGTCCGCGAACACCAGCTCCGATTCCCCATCGCCGTGATCGAAGAAGTAGAAGATTCCTTCCTCCTCGAGCAGGCGCGCGAGGTAGGTCCAATCGTCTTCGCGATATTGCACGCGATAGGGGTAGATCGGGTAGCTCCCCGAGATGTCGTAGCGAACGGGCCCTGGGTAGTCGGCCAGTACTTCCTTGACCACGTCGAGCGCACCAACGTCTTGCTGAGACCAACAATCGCGGCCCAGCGATTGGCGATAGACCGCGGGTTTGATCGTGAAAAGGCCGCGAACCTTTTGGCCTGTGTCACGAGCGAGCAACGACGCTTCTGCGACGATGCCGGTTACGAGTCTGGACTGGCCCGTTTGGCTGCGCAGCGTGATCTCGGCGCGTTGCCCGATCAGCGTCGTAAAGTCGGGAACGGGAGCTACGAGCTCAACCTCGAGGTCGTAGCGAAAAAGGGTGCCTATGCGCTCGCTGCCGCGCAGGTCGAGCACGTCCTCACAGATCAGGCCCTCGACGAAGAGCTCCACGTGGGGCACATCTTTGGCGGCTGAGAGCACGTCGAGCGCGACGTTTGCGACGTCGCCTGCGGTTGTTCTACGGCTGGATTCGTTGCTCATGTTTTCCTCTCCGATCAGGCCGTGAGCTCATCAGGGTTGCCAGCGATCTTGATCTGGTCGCCACTCGATACTTTGAGCGTGCCCTTGATGGTCGTGGAGGTTGGCGTCATCTCGATCAGGAGGTCCCCCGAGCGCAGCGTTACGCTCGTTTGGCCTTCGATCTCGATCTCTTTCCCGCGTAGCTCCATCAGCTCGTCGGAGTGGAGCGTCGCCGCGCCTCCAATGCGTACGACCGACTTCTTGGAAGACATGCTCATGTCGTCCTTCGACTTGCGCATGACCATCCCGCCCACTGCATCCACCAGGAACTTGCTTGCCGATTGAGTGATGCTGCTCTTGACCGAGGTCGTCAGCTTGAGTCCGCCGATGACCTCGGTGAAGACCTTGCCGGTGCTGTTCATGATCGAGCCGCCCGCAATCGAGACCCACGCTCCACCCACCATACGGGTGAGCCGCTTGCGAACGTCGCGGGTGATTGTGCCCTTGAGCAGCATGTCCAAGGCCATCCCTTTGGCCATGTCCCCGAGCTGATCTCCTGTGGGAACGAGCGACTTCATTGCGCTCCCAAGGTCCCCCCCTGTTGGTAGGCCCAACGCTGAGGTCACCGCCTGCCCAACGTCACCACCGCTTTGCATCGCGCCGATCGCTGCGTTCGCCATCGACTCGCCTGCGGACTTCGCTACGTCTCCAAGCCGCGCGCCAGAGCCTAAATCAACGAGCGAACTCGCAAACACGCCCGAGCCTCCGACTGCGTCGGCCGCCGCGCCCAAGGTGTGGGGCACGAGCGTCTTCATCATGTCCTTCGGTCCAGGAACCGAAACGGATGGGATTCCCGCGAAGGTGAGGCGAAGCGACCCAACCTTCTCGCTGTCGTTACCGTGAACGTTGCGAGCTCCGCTGGTCTTGATTTGGACCTTCTCCGAGCCGCCGATCGACTCGCTGCGGTTCTGCTTCACGTTCTCGTTGTAGTTGGTGCTGATGTCCTTCTCTTCGTTGGCGCCAACCCGGAGTGATTGGTTCTTTTCGACCACCCGATCTACGCCACCGTGGATGAGCGACACATGTCGATTCTTGATGGTCTCTGTCTTGTTGTTCTCGACCGAGTTCATGATGTCGCGCTGAGCGTGCCAATCCATGCGCATCTGCCCAGCAGAGTCGTCCATTCGTAGTTCGTTGAAGCCCTGCTTACCCGGGTAACTCTCGGTCTTCACGCTCAGCATGTTCTTGCGCGCTGGCTGCCCGTAGGTCGGAACCATCTCGCCGTTGATGTCGCGGGCGAGCCCGATTGGGCGCTCCGGATCCCCATCGATGTAGCCAACGACGAGCTCCCAGCCGACACGCGCCAGGACCTGCGAAGACGATGTCTCCTGCACGACGCGAATCCAGCGCGAATCTGCGTCCGTTCCGGTGGCCTGCCGGTCCCAATGGAATTGCACCTTGGCGCGGCCGTAGGT
The DNA here is from genome assembly GCA_903892415.1 of uncultured delta proteobacterium. Lineage (GTDB taxonomy): Bacteria > Myxococcota_A > Polyangia > Polyangiales > Polyangiaceae > Xiheicaenibacterium. Next base: position 25,424 of record CAITIQ010000291.1, read on the forward strand.
GTCAGTGTGGATCTCCTCGCCGGCTGGTCCGCGCACCATCGCGGTGTGATTTCCAACAACGGTGGGACGAGCTGTTGCGAGTAGCGGACGCCAAGGCGAGCTGGCTGGGATGGCGAAGAAGCTGTTTTCGTACGAACCCTTCGTCTTTCCTCCAGCCGCTGAGCGGAACAGGTGCTTGACCCGCACGATCATGAAGCGACCTGAAAAGTCGGCTGCCTCCGTGTGGATGAAGTTGAAGATGCTCCCTGCGGCAAACCACGGCACTGTGCTCTTGCCCTCGACCCAGGTTCGCTCGGCGGCGAGTGCCTCAGAGCGGAGCCGCGCGAGCGTCTTGCCCATCGTTTCGCTGCGATACCCCGTGGGGTAGTCATACGTCTCGAGGTCCGCGTCGCGGGCGGCGGAGGCACTTGCGAGCAGACTCGCCTGCGGCGTCTTCCAGTTGTAGTCGTTTACCGTCGCCTTCCCGCTGCACACTTCCGAGCCTTTTTGGATCTCGGTGATTCCCAGTGACCCATGGGCAGCCGCCCCAGCCGTTTCCCGAAGCTCATAGAAGCCGGGGATCTCCGGGCCTGCGGACGAGGTATCAGCGAGCACCATCGTCCCATCGGGCTCGAAGCGATAAAAAATCCCTTCGTACTCCAGCAGTCGGCTAACGAAGTCGAACGTGGTCTCGCGGTATTGCACACAGTACGGGCGTGCGGCGCAGGCTCGTTCGAGCTGCCATGAGTGGTCGACGGAGGCTTTGCCCAGGACCTCACTGATGATCGCTTCCGTCGTTTGGTCGCGCCATTTCCGAGTGTCCATCTCGAGCGTGAGCAGGTGGAACGCCGGTCGAAGTTCGAGTCGGTAGCGGAGCGCCTGTTCCTCCATTCCTAGGAAGGCAGCGCTCATCAGCTTGCGCGTGAAGCGACGCACCTCGACCCCGTCCACGGTGATCACCACGGTCGCGTCAGCCTCGAGCAGCGGCTCAAAGTCGTGGTCGGCGGCCATCGCAATCTCTACGAAAACGGGCCGTGTAGTCGAGAGGCCCTCCTCTACGTCGCAGGATACGGCGCGAAAACCGAAGCCCTCGATGTTGAGCGAGAGATCGATGGTGCCGTCGATATTCAACCCTTCCATGGGAACCTCTCCAAAGTCATGTGGCGTCAGGCGGATTTCGGGTTGGGGATGGATTCCTGGAGTACTTCAGCCGGGAGTGTGTCCTCACTCCATACGCGCAGTCTCGTCAGTCGTTCCCACGGGTCGGGAAGAAGCACCGCTGCACGCCAAGAAAGTTCGACGATTCCATCGTCCGCATCCACGAGGATCGAATCGAGATGGGTCTTGTGGACCTGAACCGTCGACCCGATACGGCTTTCGAAAATAGGCCTGTAGCGGGGAAGTGAGAAGCGCCAAATGCCCTCCTTGCGGACTCCGCCAACCTCGAAGGCCTCGTCACCCTGCAGTGGAACCTCCGAATGAAGGCCCGGAACGGCCCAAGAGTTATGCCGAACGTCGAAGTTCTTCGGCCGCACAGGCGCTCGGGTCTTGGCCCAGCTCTCGTCATGCGTTCCGATCAAGTTGCGTCGAGGCGCCCAATTGGCCGGTATTGGTGCGAAAAATCCGTGTGCGAGGTGTGGCTGCGAGGGCAGCGCAGGATCCGGGACAACCTCCAGCCGGTGTGCGTCGGTTCCAATGAGACTAGCCGGACTCCTGCTAAAGCCGCGCCCGACTGGGTTGTGCTCTTCCTCCGCAAAACGCTCAGGCTGGTCGTAATGTTCTGAACCTCCATACGCGTTTGCCGGGACCAAGGGCGTCGGAACCGCAATGCCCGCCGGGCCGGCGACCACACCCTGGTTTCCTGCGACGAAGGTGCGTGGTCCAAAGACGTTTACCGACTTTCGAAGGGCCACCTTGTTGCCGGTGATCGTGAGCCATGCAAGGAAGTGATTGACCGCCTTGCCGCCAGGAGGAAAAGCGGTCCCGAAAAGGGCCGCGTCGGTGCCCGGTCGCTCATCGCAGAGCTCGGAGGGGAAGCGCACTCCACCTCGTCCATCAGGAACCTCACTCCAGCGCACTGGACGAAACGCGATCCGAACTTCGCCGCGCTGTGACACCGCGTAAGCCATCTTCGCGACCACGACGGCGACGTCGTTGCCGTGGCGGTCGATGGTGGGCTCGACACGCGCTGTAGCCCAACACTCCGAGTCGCATCTCAAGCTTAGGTCCACGAAGCCAGGCTACTTGAAGAACCGCATGCGCAGTAGCTCGTGTAGATTGACCTGCGTGCTTGTGGCGCGCGGACTGCCCTGCCCCGTTGGACTCGTGCGTGGCGGGAGAAGGAACACCCTCGTCCTCAAGGTGACCTTTCGACTCGATGGTGCCAACGTTTGGGCAGGGACGCAGGCGCCCTTGCGGGAGATGATCCTTGATGATTCGGGTCGGCGCGTCTTCCCGTCCGACTTCCAAGCGCACAAGAGCGCGTTGGATGTCGTCATTGCTGGAGCGACCCTGAACGCCCTCGGCCCAGTTCGTCTGCGCGTCGGCCGCCATCAGATGTTCGCCGAGGACCCTCGGTTGCTCGGTCCTGTACCGCTCTCAGATTCGGGCCGCGATTCCTCCTTTGCTTGGCCGAACCAGCAGCTACCGCTGCAGGAGTTTCCGTTGCAGCTAGAGGTCGTTTTCGCGGCCGCGCGCACGCTGCTCAGCGTCACAGCGGCGCCGGTGTACGCTGCCCTCCTTCGAGACGATTGGTCGTCCGTCAAGAGCGTGCCGCTCAACCTGGACGCCTTGCTAGTGGACCCTATGCGCGAGGTCGCCGAGTTTGTTTTTCGAGGGTTCTTCGCAGACACCCCCGACACGATGGTTGCCATCGGTCCAACCGTCTTTGACTCCCGCGTGTTGCAGAAGGCCCGTCGCTGGCCTCGCGCCGAAGCACTCGAACCACGTGCTCGCAGCGTTAGGGAGACCGCCTATGACCTCGATGAAGAAACCTTCGTCGCCGATGCAGTCTCGGACGTTACGACGAAGCTTCGACGGCCCGACTTTGACGAAGAGTCCACCGCGATTCGCTCGCTCCAGACAACGCCATCCCAACCACCTCTTGACGGTTCGGCGCCGGTTGCGCCGTTAGCGGTGGAGGCTACGCAACGGTTCGTCGCACCAACGCTTCCGACGAGCGCGCTGGCCGAGTTTCATCGCCAAGACGTCGTTGTGCCTGCGCCTGCCACAAGCCCCGACCGGCCATTTGCGCCAACTGCAAAGGTCTCGCTCGTTGAGGAGACGGTGGTGAACTTTGCCATACCCAAACTGTCTACCGCCGAGCTGCCGTTTGCTAGTGAATCGACCCAGCTGCTTCGAGTCGCTTTGCAGCCTGGACCGGAGCTACCGTTCGCAAAGCCGAAGCAACAACCTTCGTCCGAGGCGCCGCCGGTGGAGCTGCCGTTTCAGCGCTCTGCCTCGCGTACCATGCTCGGTGGAGAGGCGGCTGGACGAGCGCTGCCTTTTCAAAGCGGGGCGGCTGTTTCGCCGCGTAAGCCATCTATGCCACCCGATGCCGGCTTGCCCTTTCGACATCCTTCGGCGCCACCGGTTCCGATGCCAGCAGATGTGGCGCCTGTGCTGCCATTGATTGCGACTCCGGCGATTGCACCCCCACCAATCTCGCCCGTGGCGGCAATCCCGCCCGAGATGGCAATGCCCCTGGCGGCAATCCCGCCCGTGGTCGTCAGCCCGGCTACTGGCCTCTCCTCCTTGGATGGTCTTACCATTGAGCAGTACGCCAAGATCCGCTCGAGACTGTGGCAAGGTGAACCGCGAGCAGAGGTCTTGCGCGAACACAAATTGACCGAGCTGCGCTTTCGCCTATTCGAGAAAAGACTGCAGCGTGATCTCGACGCTCTTCCGCCGGGTGAGCTAGTGAAGGTACTGGAGCTCTTGGGCTGAACGATGCCTTCATCGCATAGCAAAGAACTCTTGGTGAAAACGATGATTCACGTCCAGTCCTGCTAGCGCAAAGTCTTGCTTCAGTGCCTTGCCAAGTCCGGGCGGTCCGCAAAACCAAAGGCTCGAATCGGCCCAAGTTGATACCTCCGCGCGAATGCGCGTGCCATCGAGCCGGCCGTCTCGTGCGTCGACCAAGACGTGGAGGATAACCCCCGCCGCTTTGGCATCCTCCGCAAGCTTTGCCAAGGCCTCTTCATCGAACTCAGCTGTCGGGTGAAATAGATGGATAGACGGCTCCCCGCTCGGGCGTGATTCAGCGAGGTACTTCATGCGCGCAATGAAGGGCGTGATGCCGACTCCGCCACCTATCCATATCTGACTCTTGCTCGAGTCTTCGAAGGTGAAACAGCCGTACGGCCCCTCGACAGTGACGTCTTGTCCAACGTGCAGCAGCTCGCGCAGGTGGCTCGTGTGATCGCCAAGCGCCTTGATAATTAGCGTAATGCGACGCTCGCTGTCGTTCCAGGCCGACGCGATCGTATAGGGATGGGCGCCCTCGGCTGCGCTCGAGGTAACGAAGGCGAACTGACCTGGAGCGTGTCCGCTCCAGCCCTTCGGTATCGCAATTGTGAGCTCGAGCGTGTGTACGCCTTGGTAGTAGTGCATCGTCGAGATCGTTCCTTGTACCCGGCGGTTGAAGCCCACTCGTCGGCGGAGGACGACGATGGACGACCAAACTCCAATGATGAGCTGCGGAGCGAGCAGCAGGCCGACCGGTGAGAGCCAGTAGCTAAACTTCGTCAATACGATGGCGTGTAACACCAGCGGGAGGTAGAGGACGGCCAATAGTCCGTGAGTGCGATAGAACAGGCGGTAAGGAATCCACTTGGTTAGTGCGATAAGAATGAGAGCGGAAGCCGCATAAAAGCTCCACTCCCCAAGAGCCTCGGCCACGCCACGGTGGTTCGCTAACCGCTGGGCCAGCGGGTTCGTTATCGCCGCGCGTGGGCCGCGAGTCGACGGTTCCAACAGTCCCAACGCAGCCGCCCACTTCGGAGCATTGCTCGCTGACCAATGAAACACACTCATCGTAAGCGCGGTGATCCCGAGCCACTTGTGGAGCCGGTACATCTTGTCGAGCCCACCGAGCCACGACTCGAAGCGGATGGGCCGCGTTGCCAAAAACAAAGAAAGGCTCATGGCGGTGATCGCTAGCAATCCGCTCGCTTGCACGAGCAGATTGCGCAACGGGATGAATCCACTCGTGGCGAATACGTCTGGCTCGACCATCAGCCAAGCTGCGATGACGGCTCCAAATGAGAGCCACCAGGCACCCTGAATCTTACTCATCGCGCAGTCTCATCGAGCGGCGGTTTCTGGCCATATTGGGTTATGTGCCAAAAGCGTGCCCGCAGGTCGGCGCAACATTACCCGCGCGCAAAAGGCAATCGAGGTGCATGCCGTCTTTGAGAGCATCGAACTGATGGATTGACCCATCCGATTGACGTGACCACGACGCGGTGTCTGCCTCGGACCATCACGCGAAGAAAATTGCATACTTGGAAGCAACTCGTTGCCTCAGTGGGTGAAAGGGAGGCATGAAGCTGCCTCGTTGCGCCGCTCCAGCGGCTCTGGTTGTTACCGCTTTGTCTTGTGTTCCCTCAAGTGAACTGCCGCCGAGGGAGTCGGTTGGGCGGGAGGAGGCTGCGCTTAGTGTGAATGCGCTCCTCCGAGGTGAAATGAAGCGCGCCCTTTCGTCGCAGTCCCAACTGAATATGCGGCTACTACCCGAGGACGCATGGGTCCGCATCGCAGGTGCCGTGGGAGATTCGGTCGAGCCGGAGGAGGTCGGGGATGTCGAGGAGTTCTTCCAGCGGCTCAACTTCGAGGACTACCAGGCGTTCAATCTGCGCGGCCCGCTGGCTACCTTGCTTGGGTCGGTTGTCTCGGTAGCCGGAACGGGCCAGCCTCACGAAAGCGTTGCCAATGCCTTTGCCCCACAACCAGGCGCCCTACCAGCCCCAGGGGAGCCCCTCTCCCTCGAGCTTCTCGATGACGCGCTTCGCAAGATCGGCTGCGACAGCTTGCGACCGGAGCTTCTGCTTTATGCCGCACATCAGCGTGAGGTCGCGGCAAACAACAACGCTGCCGTAAGGGCGATGCCGTTGGGTGTGCAACTCAATCAGATCAAAGGAATGACGCTGGTGCCAACCTGGCTGGACCCGACGACAGGTAGCCCTGAGAATCTTGCCTGGGAGGAGTACTCCTGGATGGTTGGGCATGCGCTCGACTATCCATATCGGTCGCACCACCCGCCGCAGGGGGCACGCTTTGAGTTGGGCGAGATTGGAGAGCCGGAGGTTGTGACCGCAGCAGAACTAGGTAGCTATATAGACGTTCCAGGGTTTCGCCGTCTTTTGCCCTACGCACAGGTCATCGCAGCCAAGGACGTAGTCTCTCCGCCGGTGGCCGTCTGGAATGAGATGCTCAATCCGGCGCGAGATCTCGGGCAGCGACTGCGCGTCCTCTCATCGATTCTGGACCGCATCGACCAAGACGGAAGCCTTCAGCTTGTAGAGGTCACGCGCAAAGGGGTTGCTGTGCCTTCGTTGCATCACTACCGACTTAGTCGGCCGAGCTTTGAAGCCTCGTTGGCAAGCTGGCTCTACCACGGTTTTGATGAAGGCAACGTTGATGCGCAGATGGGCTGGCTATTCTTGGAGTCGGCGGATGGCTGCACCGGAGCCAGCGTTGACGACTATTGTCTAGCCCCGCTGGACGTCATCGTCGATCGCACTAAGCAGAAGCCGATCGATTGGGTGGTCCCTTCGCTTCACGTCCTGGATGCAGCTGGTCAGCCTACCTATCTTCCTTACGGTCATGTCGAATCGTTGGAAGTGCCGGGTAGTGAGTTGTCACTTGTGAGTACGGCCAGTGAACTCTATCGAGGTATGCAGCTCAAGCCGGAGTTGGCCGAAGAACGCCCGCTAGAAATCACGTTGCCGTCACTCGAAAAGGCCCCCAATACGCACCCGAAGTTCGTTTGGCTTGCAGCCGTTGAAGGCGAGATCCTGGGCCTCTACGAGGGAGCGCTCTTTCGCGACGCCGTCAATGTAACACCCTATCAGCTTTCGCTCGAGGGGGCGGCCGCGCATGCCTTCACGACGCTGCTTCGGATTGAGGACCGCATCTACTTTCTCAATCATCCGTCAGGCATCATTGCCTACGAAATCAAGCAGGACGCCTGGCTCCGTAGCGAGACGACGCTCGACATCACCTTCTGGGCGGGCACTGCGTTTGACGGCGCAGTGGTGTCGGGAAGCTACCAGGGGCAGGTGCTCTCCCTCGACCTGTCCACGCTGATACTCGAGCCGCTGCCGTTTCCGAAGCCTTCTACGCGTTACGAGCCGGCTTGTGCACATAGTCCTCTTCGGCTTGGAGGACCGCTCGTGCGCGAGTGCGATAGGTGCGTGAACTTGGTAGTGGAGGAAGACCCGTATTGCGCTCGCTACGCCTGGGACGAGCTATGCGTTGAAGCTAGCAGTCGTTGTGAGTCTTGAACGCTACTGCTTGGGTTCTGTGCCGGTTTGAGTGAAAGTTCGCGACTCTAAGGATCGGTTGCTTGTTGGACGCTGCTACTACTGAGCAGCCTGGCGTGGCGGACTGACGGGGCGACCCCGCGAGAGGCTCACCACTGCAGCCGTCACCGGCACCGCGAGGAGCGCTAATTCAATGGGCCAATTCTTCGCGAGATTAAAACTTAGTCCGAAGGCCTTGGGTACCTCTTGCGAGAGAATGAAGACAGCCATCACCACGACGAACCATGCAAAACCTTTGCGCAGCAAATCCGGTGGTACCTTGCCGGCTAGTTTGGCTCCAGCAAAGCTGCCGACCACGGCGGCAAGGGTAACCATCCCGGCCAATGACCAATTGATCGGAGTAGAAGAAAGGTAGCCAGCGAAGCCGGCAAAAGACTTCATTGCAATCACGAGCAGCGAAGTGCCAACCGCGTTCTGCATTGAAAGACCACCAAGTAGCACCAACGCGGGTACCACCAAGAAGCCTCCGCCTGCCCCCACTAGACCCGTAAAAGCACCGACCAGGAGGCCTTCCCCCGCGACGAAGGCAATGCGCTTAAACTCGCTTTGAGCGACTTCAGTCTGCGGCTTGTCATCGGTCTTTCGACCTCGCATCATGAACACCGCCGTTATCAGCATCATCCCGCCGAATAGCAGCAGCAAGGCGGTGGCTGGCAGTAGCTTGGCCACGCGGCCGGCTGAGTAGGCGCCTACCATACTAGCCAATCCGAAGAAGAGGCCGGTCTGCCACTTGACCCGGCCGGCGCGGGCGTGGGGCACCAACGCGGCTACGCTTGTAGTACCAACTACCAACAGGGAGGCGGCAATGGCCTCATGAGCTGGGAGGCCGAGAACGTAGACCAAGAGCGGTACGGTCAGGATGGAGCCTCCTCCTCCCAACATCCCGAGCGAGATGCCGACGAAGACGGCTAACGCGAGAGCGAGAACGAGCGTGGGAAGCGCAATGTCCATTACGGCACCCGTTTGACGGCTAGCCCAGCTTGGTTCCAAGCGAGCATGCCACCCTTCATGTTCATCACCCGCGTAAAGCCGAGTTCGACGAGCGCTTTGGCCGCTCGCCCGCTGCGGGCTCCTGAGCGGCAAATCACTATGATGTCCTGTTGGCGATCCCAACCACTGGACGCAGCGGAGACGGTCGCAAGCGGTACGAGCGCGGTTCCTTGGATGTGGCCGAGCTCCCCGAGGTATTCCTCGGGCTCGCGAACGTCCACCAGGCGCGCAGTATCGGCATGTTCGCTCAATTGCTTTGGTTCAATATCGCGATAGCCATCTGCGTGGGCAACAGCTTGGTCAAAGAGTGAGTCGGTCATGGCGTCTCCTTCAAACAGTCGGCAAAGCCTGCCCACACGCACGATTCGCGGGCACAGCAGTATCAAGTTTCTTGGGTGGGGCGAGCGCGAGGCTCTGCATCAGAGACACGAACTCCTCCGCGCTCTTACCTGCAATGCGAGGGTTGTGAGCTTGCTCCTCGGCGATCGTGGTCGACGAGAAGCCCTTGTAGTCATGCCCGGGCAACACCACCGTTTCCGCAGGTAGGCCGAACAGCACCCGGGTGATCGAGTCGAAAAGAGTGCGCGCGTCTCCATTTTGAAAGTCGGTGCGCCCGGTTCCGCGAACCAGCAGGGCGTCACCCGTGAAGACGTGCCCTTCAAGCAGGAAAGACAGGCTGTCATCGGTGTGTCCAGGCGTTGCGAGAACCTTCAATTCGAGCCCGCCAATGGCGATGACATCTCCCGCGTTCAGTTTTACGTCCACACACGGAGCGCCCAGCGCTGAGGCCGCAGTTTTTGCTCCCGTGCGTGACCGAAGCTCTCCCGCTCCGGTCACATGGTCTGCGTGCACGTGCGTATCAAGCACCATCACCAGCGTGAGCCCGAGCTCGGAGATCAGCTTCAAGTCACGGTCAACCTGAGCTGCAACTGGATCAATCAACGCAGCCCGGTTCGTCGCTTCATCGGCAACCAGGTAGGTAAAGGTCGAGGACTCGTGGTCGAACAGTTGACGGAGAATCATGGGCAGCTCCTAGCTCAAACCGTGCCAGCGATCGGTGCGGCGATTTTCGTGTATTGCGCGCGGGCTGAAACGTTGTGAAACGCGGACGAAACGGCTTCAGCCCTGCGGATCCCCTGCGTCGTCAGTCTTGATCTTCATGTTGAGCGGGATGGTCAGGTAGCGCATGCCGTTCGCTTGGGGAGACGGCAGCTTTCCTGCATCGATATTCACCTGGACGCTGGGGAAGAGCAGTCGCGGGGAGCGAGCGTTGCGTCTCGCTTCTGTCGTGCTGCAACAAAGTCCTCCTTCTTGGTGGAGGCACGTAATTGGATATTACGCTCCTTCGACTTACCGATGGTCGTTTCCCAAGCCACCGCCCTGCCTTGCGGTTGATAGTCGTGCCCAACGAACACTCGCGTCGCCTCTGGGAGCGCGTAAAGCTTTTGGATCGAGTCGAACAGGTCGCTGGCGCTTCCACGTGGAAAGTCACATCGACCTGTTCCGTAATCGTCCATGAACAACGCGTCGCCGGTGAACAGGGCGTCATCGATTAGGAAGCTTACGCACGCGGGGGTGTGCCCCGGCGTGGACAGAACCTTAATGTTGATAGTGCCGGCGCTGACCGGTTGCCCTTCTTCAAGTAAGAGGTGGAACTGTGAACCATCCGCTTTGAAGTCAGGGCCGAGGTTGAATACGCCCTTGAAGGTGTCTTGAACCTCACGGATACGAGCTCCAATGGCGATTTTGGCGCCTAGATGCTTGTGCAGCCATTGCGAGGCTGACAGGTGGTCCGCGTGAGCGTGCGTCTCAAGCACGTAGTGAAGGTTGAGCTGCTTCTCCTTCACGAAGGCCGCCACTTTTTCCACCGACTTCGTAGAAGTCGAGGCGGAAAGCGCGTCGAAGTCGAGGACCGGATCGATAACTACCGCGTCGCGCGTTTTCGCGTCGAAGACGACGAAGGTCAGAGTAAAGGTGGCTGGATCGTAGAACTCTTGGATTTCCATGGTGCAGACTCCAAACGAGAAAGCTTCGCGGACGTGGCGTGCTCGAGGAGCATCCCCGCCGTCATGGCCGCGATGAAGACAATGGCTGGGAAAAAGCCCGCAGCTGCGGAGGTGAGCGCAGGTCCTGGGCAGAAGCCACCAAGGCCCCAGCCAATACCGAAGATGGCGGCTCCCAGGAGCAAGCGGGGGTCGATGTCACGCCGCGTTGGCAGGTGAAAACGCTCCTCGAAGAGCGGCTTCTTACTGCGCATGACGACGCGGAACAGCACGAAGTGGACGGCGATAGCGCCCACCATGACGAATGCGAGGCTGGGGTTCCAATCACCAGTAAAGTCCAAGAACGACACCACTCGCTCAGGCAGAGTCATGCCGGAGATGGCAAGGCCAACCCCGAAGAGAACCCCCGACAGCAAGGTGACCAGTCGGCTATTCATGATGCGACTCCTCGCACCAAGAGCACGGTGAGCGCGCCAGTTGCGATAAAGGTGATGGTTGCTACGAGGGAGCGGGGCGAAAGCCTAGAGATGCCGCACACGCCGTGTCCGCTCGTGCAGCCGTTCCCCAGCTGCGTCCCGAAGCCGACCAGGAGGCCCGCTGTTGCGACGGTGGCCAGGCCTGTATTTGACGTTGAGGCGAAGGCTTGCGGCCAAACCACGCGAACGACGAGTCCTGCGAGCAAGAGCCCGGCTAGAAACCAACCACGAAAGCTGGCCTCCGCAGGGTTGGGTCGCAAGAGGCCTCCGAAGATCCCGGAGATCCCAGCGACCCGGCCGTGGGCCCAAAGCACGAGCGATACCGATGCGCCGATGAGAGCGCCACCAACGAGCGGAGGTACGAGATCGAATGACTGGAGGTTCACAAAAGGTCCGTTGCAGTTGGTGTGCCAGGTCGCTACCTACGGTCTCGGCGCTCTATGAAACACAATGAAACGTTTCTCGTTTCGTTCCTCAGAACGCTTCAACCGCTCATTTCATCGTCGAGAACGCGCTCCTCTGCGGGGGCTTGGGTTGAAACGTGGCTGCGCAGCGTAAGCACTGGCACCTCGGCTTGGCGCAGGACTTTTTCCGCTACAGAACCGAGCAACCAATGCGAAAGACCGGTTCGCCCGTGCGTGCCCATTACGATGACCTCCGCGCGGTAGTCTTTGGCCGCGCGCAGAATGCCCGTGTGAATCTCGTCGAGAATTACGGCCGTTTCTACCTCGACACAGTCGTGTGCGATGCGCTTGCCAATAGCCGCCAAACGCTCTCGCCCGGTGCGCATCGTGTATTCGCCAACGGTGATCGGACCTTCTTCTCCGGGGGGGGAGATGAGCGTTTGTGGCGAAAGGCCATTGGTCAGTTGGGTAACGTGGCAAACGACGACACGCGCACAGTGCGTGCGTGCGAGTTGAATAACCACTGGTTCAACGCGCTCTGCACACTCCGAGAAGTCGTGAGCAAAGAGAATTACTTTCCACATGCAAGTGCCCTTGCACGAGGGATACCAAGCCTAGAACCGAGTTATGCTGTTACGTAACGGCGGCGACGACGTGCCTTTGCTAAACCAAGCAGCGCGCAGGCGAGCAGCGAGCCGCTGACAGCGTTGCTGCGGCCTACTTGGCAGTCACAACCGCCACCGCTTTCCTCGCTATCACTGTTGCCCCCGCCACTGCCGCCCGAGCCGGAGTCGCTGCATTGCCCGCTAGCGTCGCAGGTCTCACCGTCATTGCAGCTACCGCAAGAGCCGTTGCAGCCATCATCACCGCAGGTGCGTCCGCTGCAGTCGGGTACGCATGCGCCGGCCGGTTGGCACTGGCCCGTGACGTCACAGGACTCACCGCTCGGACAGGTGCCGCAGGAGTTGCCACAGCCATCATCTCCACAAGCGCGCTCTTGGCATGCAAGAAAGCATGTGCAGTCGGCCGCGGTTGGGAGGCATTGGCCAACGCCTTCGCCTTCACAATAGGCGAGCTCTGGGCACGAGCCAGCTTCGCACGCTTGGCCGCAAACGCCCTCCAAGCAGAGCCCGCCATCCATACAATCACCGTCTAGTTGGCATGGCTCGCATAGCCCAGCCTCGCCGGTGACTGGGCCGTAGTCCATCTCGAAGCTAATCAGCTGGCGTGAATAGCTGTTGTCTACTGGCACGCATTCGGAGCGGTCTGCTCCGGGGGAGAGCTGCCAGCCGCAGAAAATGACATCGGTCCAGAACCATTCCGAGTTGCCATCAATAACGTGCTCGTCAATCAATTGGGTAGATTGAAGTCCAAGGTCGCGTTCGGGCTCGATACCAAGCGGCTCGCGGAATTCATCACTACAGTGGTCCTGAAAGCAGCCACCCGAATCGCAGCGGTCGAGGTCGGTATAGTTTGCATGCTTGCCCTCGGCCGAGAACACGAGCGGCCGACCAAATACGCTATTAACGTATTGAAACTCGCTGTTGGCAAACCAATCACCGGCGTCACAGCCGGTGCCATAGTGCGCAGAGAGGTAGCCCTCAACCAGCGACCAAAGGCCGTTGCCGTCATAGTGCACTCGCAACACGATAAACTCAGAGTCGCCCTCGTGCGCTGACACTCCGCCAAAGGTCGGGTCTCCAGCGTCAACGCGGTAAGCGAGTGCATAGAAGATCCGCATGGTGAACTCACCATCGGGACGAGCCGCCCAAAAAGGAATGCGCTCAGTCGCGGTCTCCTCCAGGCCGAACACCATCTCCGGCTCGAAGGCCGCGGCGACGGCGAACTCACACTCGTCATCCAAGCCGTCGCGGTCTGCGTCCGCGGGAGCAACCACGCAGTCGGACCAGGTGAGGTCGAGCTGTTCACCGGCCAAAGCCGCGGTTGGAGAGCCGAGCTGCGCGGCGACCGCGAATGCGGCCAGGGCGGGACATACAGACACCGAGTTGAAACGGAAGAGGCACCGCATTGGTGCACGATTGTCACACGGGCCTTGGGGGGTGAACAACCCCGCTCGCAGAGCGACTCAGGGGCCGGGGTAGTGGCGAGCCCGCACTTCAGCAGCCACGGGTCCAACTGCGAGCCGTGCCGGGTAGCCCTCCACGTCGAAGGCGTCGACGTGCTCGACGGTGAGGTCCCCCGAGTCAATTGACCAAGCGAAGAATTCGGGGGGAAGGGTTGGCAGAGTCACCTCGGACAGGGTGGGCGGAACAAGCATGTAGTGGAGCCGCCCATCGTCGATCACGAGCTGCACCATATCCCCCTTGGGTTGACCCACGTCGAAGGAGATTGTCTTCGTCGAGCTGTCGAAGCTTGGTTGCCCTGGCCGACCAACGGCGCCCGGATTGAAGGAGGTCAATGCCTCGACGGGCTCAAACGAGATAACGGAGCCCAGAGTGTCTGAGTAGCTGTATTCGACTGTTGAGCCTGGGAGCCATGCGGCTGGAACTTGGAAGGGCTCCGTGTAGTTTGGGGACCACTGGCCCCGTATGTGGTTATCTCGCTTTAGTAGCGCGTAGAAGAAAGCATCCGGATCAAGTGGTTGCGTTGGCAAGAGGCCTACATCCGCAAGGTCGCCGGCTGGGCTGAAATAGCCAAGGTCCACTGAAGCGGTGCCTAGCACGTTAAGGCCCGATTCCTCATAGTACTCAAACTTTCCACCGTAGGTTAGCGAGAAGGCAACCACGCTGAAGTTGCTTTCCCCTGGACAGCCACGGTAGGAGCTGAATTGGGCCTGAACGCTAACGCCGTCGTAAGGGTAGCCGATGCTCCCGCGGCACGAAACGCTGACCACGGACTCCCCAGTAGGATCGCAGTCAGCACAATTGCCGAGAACCGTTAGCTGGCCAGTCGTTGCATTGCGCCCCACTTGGTCGGATGGGTCCACCAGGCGCAGCTCGGTAACGCCCTCAGTGACCATTACGCTAATTGCTACTCGTGGGTCCTCGACGGCGACGGTCAGCCAACCGCCGGCGACCACCTCGACCGAGGCCTTACCTTGCCCATCGGTGTCAGTGATGTAACGGCTCTCGCCGTCTGCGCCGCTGGCCAATACGTAGGCCCCTGCAACGGGAACGCCGGTACTCCCGACGAATTCGAGGTTGAGGATGTTGCCCCCGCCTGCATTGGCTCCGCCGCCACCACTGGGCTCAGCTCCGCCATTCGGCGTGCTTCCGCCATTGGCAGTTTGTGAGGAGCCCCCCGTGGCTGATTGAAACGGCTCGCCCCGACAGGCCAGGAACGTGGGGAGCGCAAGACAGTAAAGAGCCTTCACGGACGTGAACCTAGTCGAGTAAGGGTTGGCGTCAACTCTGGTATGAGTTCCCATCAAAACATTAGAGGGGAGAGAAGGAAATTCCCTGAGGCAAAAAGCCAACGGTGTTGCGATAGCCAGCCACAGGCGCCTCCTGGACTTGTGCTGCGATGTTTGGAGTGCCGTTGTACTTGCCTATCAAAAGAGCGCCGCACTCCGTGGGGATGAGTCGCATATAGGGCCGCCCCTCGCCGGCCGCATCGATTTGTGCGGCGCTAACTGGGATTCCGCCGTTGGGCTCCGTCGGGTTGAGGCCCAAGAACAAGGAAGGCGCCGCGAAGGCGGTTGTATTGACGACGGTGGTGCTCTCGGCGTCAACCGCGTGGCCAAGAAGGATTCTGCTCCCTTGTGCTTCCGGCAAGAGCGCGAAGGACGATAGATGAAAGTGCGTCTCCGAGTTGCCAGTATTGATCGTGTTGCCCCAGATCGGCTTCCAACCGCCATCGCTTACGTCTAGGAGGCTGAGGTAGCTGGATGCGCCGGTGGTTAGCGGCGCGGTCATCTGATTCCCATTAGGTAAGCCGAACAATAGCGGCGTAGTGTCGCTCCCCCCGTGAACCCGGCCCGCAACCAGAACACCCGCTGCTGCCTTGATTAGGCGCATGCCGAAGACCTGGCGCGTTGGGTGAAAGATAGCCGTCGTCTGTGGACCGACCAGGTCGCCTGTGGACTGGAGTGGAGCGTCAAAGCGGAGGACGACGGAGATATAGTTGCTTGTAGCGTCCGGCGCTATGGGAACCACCGGCAAGGTTCCCTTGTAGGCGCCCGTAATGTATAGCTTTTTGTCATCCAACAATACATCGTTGAATAGCCCGTCACTCCCCGGGAGCTCCCAGTCTTGATAGTGCGTGAGGGCGCCGGCTGCATCGAGTCGTGCGGCGAATGGGGCGTAATTGGCGCCTGTATGGCGAGGTAAATTCTCAAAGCTAACGTCGCCGCGGAGTGAGCCAACCAGCACGAGTCCTCCAGGCGTTTCCACTCCGCCAGTAAAGACACCCGCGCCTGCCCCCGTGAGCTGCTTGGCCCACTGCGGCGATCCGTTGTGATCGACCATTAGAGCGAAGCCGTCTTCGTTGCCTTCCATCTCGAAGGAGCCGAGCCCGTTGATGGTCAACGCTTGTCCGGGGCTCGTTGGAACGTCGTGAAATAGCACCAGTGCTCCGTCAGAGAGGCCGATAACGCGGTTCAGCTGCAAGTTTGAAGACCCATCCACGCGTAAGTTCCAAGCCGGTGCGCCGTTACGATCGAAGGAAGCAATCAACAACGAGGACGCTCCCTGCGGCGCGGCTGGCAGCGAAACGCCGTCAAACGTGAACGACTGATTGAAGGTACCAGCAACAACTGTATTGCCAGTCTCAAAGGAGAAGAATCCGTCGGGCAACGCCGAAAGCTGCAGCTCTGCACCGTCGTCTCCGAAGTGGCCAATGAAGGTAGTTTCTGGGCATCCACCGCCTGCTCCACCAGCGCCGCCGCCCACTCCGCCAGTTCCTCCACTGGTTCCACCGCCCCCGCTCGCACCGGCGCCGCCGCCGCCGCTCGCGCCCGCGCCGCCGCTCGCACCCGTGCCCCCCGCGTTTTCCGAAGCCCCGGTGTATTCAGGCAAAATACAAGCCGATACGCTGAGTAGAAGTAATAGTTGGCTAAGGCTGGTCGCGGGGGAAAGGCCGGTCACAGTACGAATATAGAACGAAGGCGCCAAGCTGTGCAGAGGCTTGCGCGCCGACTGTCCGTTAGCTGCAGCTCAGCGACCGGAACTTACGAGGAGCAGGGGCTTGATGTCGCTGTTTCTCGTGACGGCATGTCGAGATGCATTGTTCGCGCTCACCATAGGCAAACCCAAGCTCGAGCAGCTCGAGCGCGAATTGCTGGCGGCACAACCTGAGCCGCTGGATGTCGAGGCACGTCGTTTTGCCTTCAACCTCCTGCGCGGAGGCTAGGCTGCCAGCTCCGTCCGCTTCTTGTTCTCGCGGCCGATGACCACGGCTGTCACCACCCAAACCAACACCACGCACACGTTGACCACCGCATAGGTGCGTACGCCAAAGCCGAGCGCGATGAAGCCAAGCGATGCACCGCTCGAGAGTAGATCTCCGATACGGACGATGAACGAATCGATCGTCATCTTGGCGTTGTACTTTTGTTCGCGAGAAGTAGGCAGCCAGAGCGCCTGCTTCGTCGTGTTGTAGAGCGAGTAGTCGGTGCCGTTCTCTCCGATCTTGGCCAATCGAACAAACGCCAGCGCCGGGAAAAGCGCGATACCCCCGTAAGCGATCAAGCCAATCAGCGGCAAAGAAAGCAAAGCCGCACGAATCCCGAGATACTTGAAGATGCGCGAGACGAAGAAGAGCTGTGTCACAGCGCCAATCAGGTTGGTCCAAAAGAAGAAATCTGCTCGAAAAGGGCCGACAAATGCCTTGATCGCGGCCTTCTGTGCGTTTTCATCGAGGCTCTCATAGTTCGGCGTAGAGCGTTTTGCCTCCTCTAGAATAGTTAGGTCAAAGATCGTCTCGCCCGTACTGTTGACCACGTTCAGCAAAAGAATCAGCGCCGCGATCAGCAGTAGATATTTATCTTCGAGTAGAAGGGCGAAGCCGTTTTTTCCCGCCATAGGCGGCTCTGCTGCGGCCGACGCAGGTCTGCGCGAGCCCTCTCGAGTGTTAGCAAACCAGCTAAGTCCCAAGCAGACCATGAGGATGCCCGCCGAAACCAGCATGGTAACGTAGGGGCTTACGTTGGGCGGGCTGAGCTTGTCGTCGGGATTGGAGTTCTGCGCGAACCACTTCGCGAGATAAGAGCCAGCGACGGCGCCTACGGACGAGCCAATGCCGATGATTGCGAAAAGCCGTTTGCCTTGGTCTGGCGTGTAAAGATCGTTCGCTAGTGACCAAAACTGCGCGATGACACACAGGCTGAAGCAACCGAGCCAAACGAAGAAGGCAAAGCCGACGTATGGAACTTTAAGCAGCGCGAGCAGCCAGAACAGCACGAGATTGGAGGCAAAGAACACTAGCGTGACCGTGATCAAGGTCATGCGTGGAAGCCGTTTCACGAGCGACGCGTAGGCGGGGACAAACCCCATCAGCACCAGCGCCTGTACGAACGTGGCGTAGTTCTTCAGCTCGACTCCGCCGCCCTCCAGAATCAGTGGCTCACGCACGGTCTTGAGCAGGTAGTAGGCCACCAGCATGAGGAACACGTCGGCCAACAGCACCAAGGCCGTGAGCCCTTCCCCCGGCATCACCTCGGCAAAGAGCGACAGGAGCAGATCGATCGGGCTCTTCTTGCCTTCTTGGGGTGACGCACTGGCCTCGTTCTCAGACATCGCGCGATGCTAACGCGGCGGGATCTCCGGAGGCCAAGAAAGGACTGTCGGACTCACCCAATCGATCGGCAAGCGCTTTCCAGAAGCCTCCAGGGCCGACTACTCTCAACGACTCGATGGATGAAGGTACGGCTGAGCCACAGCTCGGAGCACAAAGCACGACGGCTGTGACTGGATCCGCGGAAGCTGCGCCGGTGAAGGTCAAGACGCGCAAGCCGAGCGCTGAGACCACCTTTCGTGTGCTGCTCCAAGAGCAGATGAACCTCACGACGTTGGCCGATAGCAAGGCCAACATGATGATTCAGATCAACGGTCTCATCATGTCGATCATGTTGGCGTCGAGCAGCATTATTCTTCACACCAAGATCTGGCTCATCCTTCCTTGCGCCTCCCTAGCCGCAACCGCGCTCTTGTCGATCATCTTCGCAGTGCTGGTGGTGCGACCACAGCTGCAAAGGCCTCGCCACATAGGCGCCCAAGAACTCGATGCTGGGCGCGGCAACCTCCTCTTCTTCGGCAACTTCGGTCGTTTGCAGGAAGAAGAGTTCGTTCAGCGAATGAAGGACCTCTTCGCCGATGATGACCGCGTTTACGAGCATTTGAGTCGGCACATGCACGCGCTTGGTTACGTTCTGCTCGGCAAGTTTCGTCTGCTGCGCTTTGCCTATTTGGTTTTTTTGGTCGGGCTGTGCCTAAGCGGCGCGCTGTTTGTCTTCGGTTTGATCATGACGAGGTACTCGTGAGTCGGTTGCTACGCGCGCACACGCTTGGTGTGGCGTTGGTTTTGGCGTCGTTCTCCTGCAAGCCCGCAGACCCGGTTGTGCTCCCACCCGACCTAACGGGCAAGCAGCCACCACGCCTCCTCGACGGTGGCCTCGGGATCAGCGCCATTGATAGCATCGAGGCATTCGACAGGTTCTCCTATCGCGATGGCGGTCTGTTGCTTCCGGGGCGCACGCTGAAGTTCTTGATCGATCGGCGTGATCCGCAGAAGCCAGCTGTCTACTTCATGAACTCAAACTTCACCGACGCGCGCGGTGAGAGGCCCGAATCTGCCAAGTATCACTTCCCGTTCGCCGAACGAGTGCTCGCGAATTTTTCCGAGACGCTGAAGTCCTTTGGCGCTGTGACCTACGATGTCCAGGACAAGCGCTACGTCGCAGGGTCGATTCAAACCTACTACTTGAACGGCAACACCGACCCGCTCTACGGCATTCAGTTCTTTCCGCAAGACGTCGCTCGCGAGGAGATGATCGCTGAAACGGTGCGAACCTTGTTACCGCAGTTTCGCATCCCGGGCGCTAAGCTCGCGTTCGTCGCGACAGGGCTGCAGCAGCACGTAGGCGGCGAGATAGCTGCTGAGCTCGAGCGCGAGGGGGCTCCGTTTCGCTCGCTTGACGATGTGCTCGGTGCCACCGACTTCATCCCGCTCAACCGCGGCGAAGCCTGGGGCTTCTTACGCATGTTCCCGAAGGATCCGGACGCACTCTCTCCGCTCGACATTCCGGTCTTCAATGAACTCCCTCTCGACCTTTCGGTGGTCGCCGGGACCATCACGCACGCCTATCAAGATCCGACCTCGCACGTGAACCTCAAGTCGAAGGAGCGCGGTACGCCTAACATGGTGCTGCGCAGCGCCGGGCCGACGCATGAAGAGCTCGCTAAGTGGGTTGATAAGCCGGTCCACCTGACCGTCGAGGTGGATGGCTTCAAGCTCGAGGCGGCCAGCGAAGAGAAGGTCCGCGCCGTTCACGCTGCGCGCACCGCACGGCCTTGGTTGGCGCTGCCGTACTCACCGTCGGATGAGCTGATCTCCTACGCGGACATGTGTCCCAAAGATCCAGCGGACTGCGTGCGCCTGACGCCCATTGTTGGTGGCAAGGCCGCAAGCCTCGGCTTCCTGACGAACGGTGACGTCTTGGGTCGTACGACCGACGCTGAGAGTCTGAGTGCGCGTTACGGCTATGATCTGGTGCCAGCTGGGCTCGGCGTCCCCTTCAAGTTTTACCGGGACTTCGTTGAGTATGCCCCCAATCAGGAGCTGCGGGCTGCGCTCAAGGTCCTCATTGAAGGTGCAAAGCAGGGTGACCTCCCGCCGAAGGAGCTCTCAGCGCGCGCGGAGAAGGTTCGCGATTTGTTCCTGGCGTCGAGCTTTCCGCCGGGCATGGTCGAGCGAGTCCAAAAGCGAATCAGCGAAGTCCTGCCGGGTGTTCCGAAGGTCAAGGTGCGCTCCAGCGCCAACGCTGAAGACATGCCAAACTTCGACGGAGCGGGCCTTTATTCGAGCTTTGCGGCCAACCTCAAGAAGTCGGATGACGCCGACGCTGTTTGCAAGATCGTATCGGAAGGGGTGAAGTCGAAGGTGAAGCCGAAGACGCTCGCTTGCGCCATGAAGGCAGTGTTCGGCAGCGTGTGGAACAAGCGCGCGATCGAAGAGCGGTCCTTCGCCAGGCTGGATCACTCCACCGCGTTGATGGCCTTCGCGATCGTCGCTGACTACGAACTAGAGGAGCCAGTAGCGGCAAACTCGGTGGTGGTCACGCGGGTCATCAACTCGCAGAACGTTTACGGCTACACCTTGGCGAACCAGAAGGGCAACGTTCTGGTAACCAATCCCGAGCCCGGTACCTTGGCCGAGAACGTCATCGCGGCTTTCAATGAACCAGGGGAGCCGCCCTCGTTTGCTGTTACGCGCTTCGCAACGCCGGTCGCTGGCGAGCCGCCGCTCAAGGCGCCGGTGCTCTCGGATAAGGCGTTACGCCAGCTGGTAGAGATCACGCGCACCGCGGAGATTGCGTACTGTCGTGCGCGTCCCGACTACTACGAGAACGACTGTCGTTACGCTCCTGCGGATCCAAATAAAACTCGAGCGCTCGACTTCGAATTGAAACTGCTCGAGGGCGGTCACTTCATCTGCAAACAGATGCGGGAATTCTCGGGTCGCTAGTTTGCAGAAACGGCGCTGAAGCGCGGCTCACCCTTCGAACCTTCGTCTCTCGAGCGTAGCGCCCGAGGCCCCTGCCTTGACGACGAAGAGATCGCCGTAGTCGTCGTCGCCGAGCTGGGGCGGCTCAGCCAAACCGAGCGCTGCGGCAATCTCTGGAACCGTGTTCGAGTGCCCTGCGACGAGCACGTGTTTACCGCCATAGGTCTTCAGCTTTGCGATCAGCGCCGGCGTGTCATCGGCCTTCATGATCTCCACGCTGAGCCCTTGCGCTTTTGCGGTGGGCGCGACTGTGTCCTGCGTGCGCCGCCATTCACTCGCGAAGATCGCGCTCAGCTTTACCGCAGAGAGGGTGGTCGCAAGGGCGGCTGCTCGGACCGAACCCTTCTCTGAAAGTGCAGGGTCCTTGTCTTTGCTGCCGTCGAGCGGAACGGCCTTTTCGGCGTGCCGTACCAGATGAACCGTAACGGCGTCGGGCCCGCACCCGAGCGCAAAGAGCCCAGTCGCTTGCACCGCCATCAACGCCAACGCTTCACGTCGCGAGAACATGGGCAGAGCCAATCATCGCCTCGAGCCGTTGTCGACCGGGTTCTGGTTCAGCGACCCCGAACCCAGGTAGCTGCGTATCGGCACAGCTCAGAAAATGCTTCATCTTCCGACGTGGAGCGACAGGCGACGAGAAAGGTTGGGCGGCCTGCGATGTGAAAGACCTCCATACGCACCCCGGACCCTTCGGTCGTGTAGTGGCAGGCCTCGCCCGTCGCTAGCACCGCTACTTCGTGCGCGGCCACAATCTCGCGGCGCTCGCGGGCAGAGTCTTCTGACGCGTTCGCGCAACTTCGCTTTGACCAGCTTAGAATTGGGACGTTGTCCACATCGGCCACGACAGCCAGCGGCTTTTCGCCTTGTTTGACCAGCGCCAATCCGCCGTTGGCCTCGAGGTCCGCGCCAGAGGCCCCGTAGCGGGTGCGAGTAAATCCCTCCAGCGCCGGAAGTGAAACTTTGGCGCCCTTCTCACGCTGCATGGTCTGGGGGTCGGCCTGCGGCTGCCGCTCGTGACGCCGACAGCTCAGCAGCAGTACGAGCCCGATAAGAGCTAACGGGACTCGCACGACGGCGATCAGCCTGTGCTGGCCTTCGCCAAGTCGAGCCGCTCGAGCCAGCTCGCGAGCGCCGTATCGAGATGGAGAAGGCCTTTGGTGGTCACCAAAAAGCCGTCTGCACCCGTCGTTCGCATGACGTCTTCAAGCACTGGAGCGCTGATCGCCGAGATGAGTACGGCTGGTCCGCCAGCAACGTTCCAATGCTGGCGAAACATGCTGACGAGCCGCGGTTCAAACCCGGGAAGCAACGGGTCAATAAGCAGCAACGTCTTGGTGGGAGCCATCGTCTCTACGAGATGAAAGGCCTCGCCGAAAGAGGCGGCCGCGTGCACCTCTCCCTCGTGGTTCTCCAGAATTCGGGTTACCCCGCGGCGAATGTCGTTGTCTGGAGCGACCAACAGCGTTCGTAAAGGGCCGTGGGAATGACGGGTGAAGGAGGCCTTGCGTGTCCGCTGGGAGGGGGGCGCGGAAGAAGCAATGGTCGTATAGCGGCTGCTTGGTTGCGAGCCGACAGATGACACTGTGCCGGACTGCCCCGGCGCCTTGAACCTTCGATCATCTCCGGTCATTAGGACTCCTTAGTGTCCGGCTCCAAGCGCGTCAACCTGTCGAGGTGACAATTTATTGAGGGGTAAGAGCTCAGTCTGGGCCGAACACTCCGCAGATTCCGCCGTTGCCGTTGGTTGGGATACAGCCTCCCGGTTGGGCCGGGGCGCAGGGTTGGTCACAATCGAACGGCCCACATTGTGCGGCCACCCAGTCGTCGTAGGCACTGAGCGCTGCAGCGGCGAGCGTTGCGTCCTTCTCATTGAGGAGAATGTTCGGGCAGCCGCAGTTATCCCGTCCAACGACGCTACCGTCGCACTGCGGCTCGAGATCGCTGGGTTGCAAACCACAGCTGCACTTACAGCCTTTTCGTACGTCGCCCAGAGTTCGTCACAACCAATGACCCCGATCGGTCCAGTGCCCGAGCTGCTCGCTGGCCCGTTGGCTCCTTCGCCGATCGGTCCAGTGCCTGAGCCTTGAGCGCCGCTGCCTTGGGCGCCCTCGCCGGTCCCGCCCTGATCAAACACAACGTTGCCGCCGCAATGAATCGAGAGCCCCGCCACCACCGCCAGCACCGTTCGCATGCCCCAGTGTTGCCCATCTCGGAGTCATTTTGTTGGTGATCTTGCGGCAGGCGGCGCCTTCGGCGATGGGTATCATCCCGCCAATGGCTAAGACCGCCTTCGACTTCATCCTCAACGGTGCCCCAGTTCGCGTGGAGGGCGCTTCCACGAACGTGTCGCTGCTCACCTGGCTTCGAAATAACGGCCGCACTGGCAGCAAAGAAGGCTGTGCCGAGGGGGACTGCGGCGCTTGCACCGTGGCGCTCGTGGATACGAACGCCCAGGGCGTGCGCACCTACCGCGCCATCAATAGCTGCATCACCTTGCTACCGATGGTCGCTGGTCGTGAGGTCGTAACGGTCGAGGGAGTCGCCTTCGATCAAGAGAAGCTGCATCCCGTGCAGCAGGCCATGGTCGACAACTACGGCTCACAATGCGGCTATTGCACGCCCGGTTTCGTGCTCTCGATGTTTGAGGCCTACTACCGCGAAGACCTCGGCTCCGACGAACGTCAGAAGCAGCAGCTCGGCGACCAACTAAACGGTAATCTTTGCCGCTGTACCGGCTACCGGCCAATTCGTGAGGCCATGCTCGAGGCGCTAGCGGCCAGGCCCAAAGCGCCGGACCTTTTTCAGCTTCGGCTCAATAAGCATGACGGTTCGGTCCCGGCCTTCTCCTATGAGAGTAACGGGGAGACCTTCCTGAGGCCGAGCTCGCTCGCGGAGCTTCTTCAGATCAAGTCGGAGCAGCGCGAGAAGGCTGAACTCGTGGGCGGTGCAACCGAACTCGGCGTTTACATCAATAAGGCTCATCGTCACTATTCGTTGCTGGTCTCCACCGAGGGTGTTCGCGAGTTGGCCACCATCGTCAAAGACGACCAGTTCTTCCGCATCGGCGGAGCTGCAACCTTGACGGCGATCGAAGAGGCGCTCGCTGGCGAGTACCCGATGATCGACAAGATGCTTTGGGCCTTTGCTTCGAGGCAAATTCGCAATCGCGCCACGCTCGCCGGCAACCTGGTAACGGCCTCGCCGATTGGAGATATGCCGCCGATCCTATTGGCCCTCGATGCCGAGCTGGTCCTCGCCAAGGTTGGCTCGACGCGTACGGTGAAGTTGGCTGACTTCTTCGTCGCTTACCGCAAGACCGTGCTGGAGGCAGACGAGATCCTGCTCACGATCTTGCTACCGCGCAATCGCACGCACGGCGAGCGGCTGATGGACTCGTACAAAGTTTCCAAACGGCGTGAACTCGACATCAGCATCACCGCTGCTGCGTTCGTGTTGGAGCTCGATGAGTCCAAGCTCGTACGCCATGCGCGACTTGCCTACGGCGGCGTGGCCGCAACCCCCGTACGGGCCCGGAAGACCGAGTCCTTCCTCGTGGGTAAACCTTGGAATGAGCAGACGGTCCAGCAGGCCTTGCCCATCCTTGCCCAGGAGTTTACGCCGATCGATGACGTGCGCTCGGCGGCACCGTTCCGCCGTCAACTGATTAAGAGCCTATTCTTGAAGTTCTGGAGCGGAGAAGCGAGCGAGGCGCAAGACAAGCCGATTCAATTCCAGGTCGAGCGCGATGCGGCCGCGAGCTGTCGCTCGCAGGACAAGAGTCGCAGCCTCGCGCATGAGAGCGCGGTCGGTCACGTCACCGGTTCGGCGCTGTATGTGGATGACACCGCCCGACGTCGCGACATGCTCGAGCTCTGGCCAGTGATGAGTCCGCACGCTCGGGCTCGCATCACCTCGCTCGACATCAGCGCGGCCCTCAGCGAGCCAGGCATAACGTGTGTTCTCACTGCCAAGGACGTACCCGGCATGAATGACGTCGGGGCCGTTCGTCATGATGAGCCGCTCTTGGCCGATAGCGAGGTGCTATTCCACGGTCAGGTCGTAGCGTTGGTGGTGGGTCGCACCGCCGAGGAGTGCCGCAAGGCGGCGCTCAAAGTGAAGGTGGGTTATGAGCCTCTGCCAGCCATTCTCGGTGCACGCGAGGCCATTGCACAGCAGAGCTTTCACTCCGAACCGCACCTTATTCGAAGGGGCGACGCCGACGCGGCGCTCGCGGCGAGCCCACATAAGCTGAGCGGTGAATTCGACATTGGCGGGCAAGAGCACTTCTACCTGGAAACCCATGCTGCTTGGGCAGAGCCCGGTGAAGACGGTGAGCTCTTCATCGCCTCCTCGACTCAGCACCCCTCCGAAGTGCAAGCCGTGGTCTCTCACGTCCTCGACCGGCCGCGCAACAAGATCACCGTGCAATCCCCTCGCATGGGAGGTGGCTTCGGTGGCAAAGAGACGCAGGGCAATGCGTGGGCAGCTGCCGTTGCGCTGGCGGCTAGCAAGACGGGTAAGCCGGTGCGAGTGCAGCTCGACCGTGACGTTGATATGCAAGTAACGGGTAAGCGGCACCCGTTTCATGCCCGCTTCGAGGTCGGCTTCGACGCGCAGGGTAAGCTGCTAGCCGCCAAGATTGACCTCTTCGCCGACGGCGGCTGGGCGCTAGACCTCTCGGAGTCGATCTGTGATCGCGGGGTCTTTCACCTCGACAATGCCTACTATATTCCGAGCTGCGTCTTTAGCGGCAGGGTTGCAAAGACCAACGTGGTTTCGCATACAGCCTTTCGTGGGTTCGGTGGACCACAAGGCATGCTCGTAATCGAGGAGATCCTCGATCGCATCGCGAGAAGGCTTTCGCTTGCCCCCGAGCTCGTACGCGAGCGGAACCTTTATCGCGGTAGCGGTGAGACCAATACGACCCATTACGGGCAGGAGCTGGGAGACGAGCGGCTGCCGATGATTTGGAGTGGCCTGCTCGAGTCGGCGAAGTTCAGTGAACGTCGGGCAGAGCTCATCGCGTTCAACCAAAAGAGCCAGCGGCTGAAGCGCGGTATCGCGATTACCCCGGTAAAATTCGGGATCTCCTTCACGGCCACCTGGCTCAATCAGGCTGGGGCGCTGGTCCTCATCTATCGTGATGGCACCGTGCAGGTGAACCATGGCGGTACTGAGATGGGCCAGGGGCTCTACACCAAAATGCAGGGCATCGCGATGCGCGAGCTGGGCCTCCCGGCAAGCGCAGTTCGCGTGATGAGAACGCAAACCGACAAAGTGCCGAATACCTCGGCGACCGCAGCTTCGAGCGGCGCCGACCTCAACGGCCAAGCCGTGCGTGTTGCGTGCGTGACCTTGCGCGAGCGCTTGTCACCCATCGCGGCCGAGTTGCTCACCGCCGAATCCGGCACGCTGGTGCCGGAGGGTGCAGTGTTGTTCGAGCACGGCATCGTTCGGGCTCCGCAAGTGCCGCAGCTAACCATCCCGTTCGAGCGGGTGGTTGAGCGAGCATACATGAAGCAGGTGCAGCTCTCGGCCCAGGGCTTCTATCGGACGCCAGGGATTGGCTACGACAAGAAGAAAGGCCAAGGCAAGCCGTTCTACTACTTTGCTTATGGCGCAGCCGTTACCGAGGTCGAGGTCGACGGCTACAGCGGTATGAAGCGGGTCATCGCCGTCGACATCCTTCACGACGTTGGGGAGTCTCTCAATCCCGGCGTTGACCGCGGTCAGATTGAAGGTGGCTTCGTTCAGGGGATGGGCTGGCTCACAGGTGAGGAGCTCAAGTGGGGGAAGGACGGTCGGCTGCTTACCCACTCCGCCAGCACCTACCAGATCCCGTCGTTTGGTGACGCCCCGGCCGAGTTCCGGGTGACCTTGCTTCCGAACGCCGGCCAGGAGGGCGTAATCCACGGCAGCAAGGCCGTGGGCGAGCCGCCGCTGATGCTCGCCATTAGTGCGCGCGAAGCTTTAAGAGACGCGATTGCTGCGTTTGGTACGCCGGGTGGAGAGGTCCCGCTGCCCTCTCCAGTTACCCACGAGGCGATCCTGGCTGCCGTCGAGCGGCGACTGGCGCCATCGGTCTGACTGAAGTTCTACCGTGGTGTAGTACTGATCCATGTCTGGATCGACTTTGGTTCAAAAAGCTGGACCAGCAAGAACAGAACTTTCCAATCAGCTGCGTTTTTCGCGAATTTCGGATCGCGAGGCCGTTGGCGCGCCACGTGCTGAAGCGATGACATGCTTCAGTCCAACTGCTACCGCCTGCTCGTCCTCCTCTCCGCGATCTCCTTGCCCGTCCTTGGCTGTGGTGACGAGGCGGACGGTGAATCCGGAGGGGCTGACTCCGATGGCAACGCAAACGGAGCTGGCTCTGCGGCGGGTGCCAGCGACAGTACGGGTAGCGACAGCGCGGGTTCAGGAGCGGGGGGCTCTGCAGCGGCCTGCGAGGAAGACCCCAATACCTGTGTACAAGACTGTCTCAAGCCGGAGCTGCTCCAGCTCGGGGTGCAGTGCCCCGATGAGGTATGCACTGCGGAAGCTCGCTGTCTCGAGCCGGCCCTGCTCGGATCCATCACCGAGGAGCAGCTCGCGCTCCTCGCCGACTGCCCTGACGGCCTGACCAAGTGTGTTCCGGCAAAGTTCATTGAGACCGTCAACAAGTTCGACCTCAAGAACTGTACCTCGGTGAACGGCTTCGAGGGCCGCTGTGTCTCCTCATGTCTACCTTCCGTGGCCGAGCAGGCAGCGTTCCTGCCAGTCGACGTCTGCGAGGTCGGGGAGAAGTGTGCTCCTTGTTTCGATCCTTTTACCGGTGAACCAACCGGTGCGTGTGGACTGAGCTGCGACGATCCGCCGGCAACGCCGGTCGAGCAGAACACCTTCACCGGCTGCTGCGCATCGAAGGGTGGCGGGACCTGCCTGCCCAACAGCCTCGTAGGCGGAGCGGGTGGGGACGTAGAGCTCGATACCGCCGAGTGCGAAGCGCTCGGCGAGGCAGATACCAGCTGCGTTCCCAATGAGGTCTACCAGCAGATCACCAGCCAGGGTTTTTTTGAAGGCACCGCTTGTGAACCGGACATCGTGATTCAGTTCAGCGGAGGCAGCGTGGAAGGGGCGTGCCTACCGCGCTGTATCCCCGAGGTCGAGAAGCAGTCCCTCTCAATTGAAGTGCAGGCGAAGGAGTTCCCGTTCCACGACCTTGTCCTTCAAACCAGTTGCCCGAATGGATACGCTTGTTTGCCGTGCTATCTGAACGGTGAGCTGACTGGCGCGTGTGGCCCACAGGGGATGTGAGGTCAATTCGGGTCGCTTGACTCACTGGCCTCGCACGTCGTTCCCTCGAGCTGTGGGGCGATGGTAACCGGCAATGCTCGAACTCGGTCGGGGAGAGCGTTGCCAGTAAGATAGTATGCTGCCGCGTGAAGTAGCGGATCCTCGCCGGAAGTAGACGCCTTTATGCAGGTATCTTCCACGATCTTCCATTCCGAGGTGTCGACGTTTGCAAAGGTCGCTAGTGTTGCTTGGAAGTCGACCACAGTGTCGCCAAGCTGCGCAGAGTGAGGGCCTAGCCACTGCACCGTCGTGTTGGTTGCGGCAAGCTCCAATCCGGTGGGCGATGCGGTCAGCAATTGCGTTAACGTTGCGGTCCCCTCACCCTCCATCGCCATCAACCAAAGGGTCGAATCCTCAGCAAGTGGCGGAAGTGACCCGGTAATGAGCTTGGGTTCAATCGTCTGGTTGTCGCTGGTTAAGAAGCCTTTCACCTCCGCTGAATCGACCAAAGAAAGAGTCCCATCCTCTATCGTGAAGATAACTGCGCGGCGGTCCAACTCTCTCTCGAAATGGATGGTGAACAGCCCGAACTTGGAGTGGGCCGCATCGTAGAAGACGGCATCACTCGCTGGAAAAAAGCCATCAAGGTCTATCGCCTTGGTTGAGACGCCTGGCAGGTTGGGGTTGAGGGTGAGTTTCCCTGACTGAGTAAAGAGCGGCACGATAGATGAACCTACGAAGGAGCCCTCTGCGCTGAACTTCAGAAAGGTTAATAGCGCAATTGGCGCGTCGGGTTTAGGAGGGACGGGTTTGCCGTCGGGACCCGTGGGCCTTGCTAAGGCGACCGTGGAAACGAGTAACGCAACTTCGGTATCGGGCAGAGCCAATAAGTCGCGTATCGGTTTAGTGAGGAAGTAGGGGGATAGTGGATAGCCGTTGACGTCTCCAGTTACGAAGCTGGCTGTGTTATCTGATTCGAGAACGACAAGATCCTCGATACCGTCGGTTACGGCTGTTTCTCCGAAGAGGTCCACGAACGACTTAACCTGAAGCGTAAGCGGCAACACCTGCTGATTTGTCGATGCACCTAGTTGAACGGGCTGAGCGGGCAAGGTGAAAGGGCGCCCAAAGTGTATGACCAGGCTTCGTTGGAAGTTCTCGGGGGCAGGTTTTGCTTCTAGAGTGGTTGTAATGACAATGTCCTTGATACCGTTGCCATCAAGGTCGGCTAGGTAAAAGTCGGGATTGAACCCGTCGATTACGAGCGGTGCTTTGGTAAGCGGAAGGTCATCTCCACCGAAGTAGATGACGCCCCCAGCGGTTGAGAGACTGTCTGCGCCAACGACGTCATCAAACCCATCTCCGTTGATGTCGCCCACGGTGAAATTCCCGTTGGGTCCATCAACCTCGGTCGACTGCGCTCCCGTGAACAAGATCTTCGTCGTTGTCGCTCCATCTACACGCTGGCTTATGACGAACTCGGTTGACTCTGGATTGTCGTCAAGATCACCGATTTCGACACGCAAGACCTCCCCCGAAAGGGGCACCGCGCGGTCCAAACTTACGAACGGCTTAAGTTCAGTAGCTGCTTGCGTTAGCTCCCGGTAGTACAGCCCCAGATATCTAGCGTTGTCTTGCGTGAAAGAAACAGCCGCCCCCAACGCAAGCCCAATGCTGGGCTCCACAACCTTTAACGCATGAACTTGGTGCGCTGAAGTTGTTAGGCAGGCACATGGCGCATCGCCACAGGTTCGATTGCATTTGAGTTGGGCGTTCCCGCTAGCAAAAATTTCGGTCGACATCCCCGAACCACTGATCGATGTATTGTCCGTTGTGGTTCGCAAAAGCGCAATCTGCGAGCCGCCATAAGCGGCGAAGGCCGTCACGTAGCTCCCGGCCCCGATTCCTTCCTCAACAAAGTAAGGGGTCGCGATAATGCTTTTTACGATAGCGGCGGGCGGAAGGCTCTGCAGGGCGCTACCGAGGATACTCAGGTCTTCGCAGGTGCCGTCCAACCCTACTGTACAGAGCTGAGTCTTGCTCCCTTTCTCATAGAGAAGCCCCAACTGTCGCAAGGCCCGATCTCCTAGGTCGAACGCCCCATCGCGGGGTTCGGGTGGAAGTGCGACCAACCGCCGCGCACCAGCGGGCAGGCTCACCGAAGATTGAAAGCGCGCGGCAAACCCTCTGTTCGCTTGCCCAGCAAGTACCCCAATGCCATCACGTGCAGTCGTGGGCACGAGCAGATCGGTGCGCCCATCGAGGTCGACATCAATTGCTGCCCGGTCAAAGAAGCTCGGCCGACCGACTACCACAGCTGGATCCACAGGCGAGCCATTGTCAAAGAAGGTTACGGCTCGCCCGCTTACACCGTCATGAACCAGGTCAACCTGCCCGTCTCCGTCGAAGTCTCCAGAGGCTACGGGGTAGAGGCCGGGGAGACTCTCTTCTGCGCCGAAGACGCCGGATGCTACGAGGCAGCGTTCGCCATCTTTGATCCGTTCAGGACGACACTCCGGATCGCCCTCCGGCGCTACCACCCATAGGCACGCGTGCTCGGTGCCGGCCTTTCCGCAAAAGCCAGTGTCTTTGTTCCCGCCGTCGGGGAGGTCGCATTGCTCCTCTTCAGCGCGCAGACCGTCGCCGCAGGCGTTGCCGTCCACCGTGGGGAGGGTGGCGCAGCCCTGGAAGGCAACCAGGGGCAGTGCCGGGAGTAACAACAGCGCTACTGCGATTCGGGGGCCTGATACTCGACGAGCCATTGGCTCAGCTTAGCAAACACCACCCTCGCTCAAGTGCGTTTCAGCTGTTCGATGGTTCGGCGAATACCCTCGTCGAGGCTAACGCGAGGCTTGTAGCCCAAGTCCGCCGTAGCCTTTTGATGGGTGAAGTAATGATGGGTCGTCAGATAGCGAATGGTGAAGCGTGTGAGGCTCTCTTCTGACGTCGGGATTCCTCGAACGGCGTCTATTGCTTCACGAATCGCCGCGGTAGTGAAGGCGATCGGAAAGGGGACGCGAATGGTTGGGCGCGCGTAGCCAACGCCATCCAACAGTTTGCCGACGAACTCCCAGAATGGTGTGGGCTCGCCGTTGGTAACGAAGTACGCCTGCCCATTAGCCTTGCCGCCCGGGCCAAGGGCGTCCGCAGCGAGCACCAAGCCATCAACCAAGTTATCAATGTAGGTAAAGTCGCTAAGCTTCTTTGGGTCGCCGACGTAGGCCTTCAGCTTGCCGGACTTGGCCCGCCCGAGCACGGCCGGGAAGAAGCGCTTGTCTCCGGGGCCAAACACGATGTGTGGACGCACTGCGCAGGTGTAGACCCCGCGCCGGTCATTCTCGCGCAACACGAGCGCCTCCGCCTTCATCTTGCTCTCAGCATAGGGAGCGTGGAAGGAGGTTGGGTACGGCAGGAACTCATCCCCCTTCTCGATGTCAGCTCCGCCGTAAACGACGCTAGCGCTCGAGACGTAGACGAACTTGCGAATCTCAAGCTCGCTACAACTGTCGAGTAGGTTCTGGGTGCCACCAACGTTGATGTCGAAGACCTCATCAGCTCCGGTCTTGCGGGTCTGAACACGCGAAGCTGCGTGGTACACCACGTCGGCGCCGATCAGCGCCTTCTTGACCGCCTCGCGGTCCCGCAGATCAACGGTCTTCTCGGTAACGTTGGCCTCGCTCGTTCCGGCGCTCGCGACGTCCAGCGCGGTAACCGTTACTCCGCTTTCAGCGAGACGCGAGACGACGTGCCTACCGACAAACCCACTGCTCCCAGTGACCACCGCATGCATAGGCGACTGTCTAGCAGAGCCCTCGATCGCTTGCTATCCGACCTGTTGTCGGCCAGCAGGGTTAGGCGAGGGTGGCGCGCTCTGCTCCAATCACGCTAACGCTGCCGCCAATTTGGACCTTCAGCGGATCCGAAGGCGAGCCAGCAAACACTTCACCATCCAGTGTGTAGCCACCCTGCAGCACCAACTCCTTGGCTTGCGGGAACTCGCTGATAGCTGCGGTCTTGGAATGAGCATTGCGCATGAGCGTTGGGATCAAGCGAATCAGCTGCGATGTTCGCCTCTCTGTAACGACGCGAACGGGGAAACCAGTAGCCCCAGGCGAGGGCAACGCGCGAAGCGACCCGCCGAACGCGACAAGTTCACAGGTTGCGGCGAAGGCCACCGAATAGCGGGCCAGGTGAACGCCATCCACGTCGATTGGGCTTTCGGGTGGATTGAGCCGCCAGCCCTCCTTTTTCCAAAGCTCCGTCTGAAAGAGAGCTCCTCGAGTGGTCTCGAACAAGAGACGCGCCAGCCCAACGGAGCCTCCTCCGAAGCTCTCGTACATCTCGAGTGCATGCTTGACCAACTGCGAGCCGAAGACGAAGCCAAAGCGCGAGCCAGCCAGGCTCTCTACCTCGAGAAGGCGCAGCTCTCTCTTGGGAATCGCGCCCCACGGGCGTGTGGTGAGCCGCTGCAAGAGTTCTCGCGGCCTCGACTTGAGCGTGCGGCGCAATGAGTCCTCTAGCGACTCAGCGACGATGTTCATCGTCCCTAACGGCAGCGGGACCAGCACCCCTGGCCACAACCTTCCGCGATGCACGAGTGATTGCATTGCATGGTGGAGCGAGCCGTCTCCCCCAACGACGACCAGGACGTTGATGCCGCGTGCCATCAGCTCACGTACAGCACCGTCTACTTCGCCCAGGGACGCGGTAACCCTGACGTCGAGGCCCTCGAGCGTCGAAAGCTCCATGCCCAATGCCGCTGCAGCGCCGTTGCCATGGCCCGCGTTGCGATTCACGAGCACGCCGATACGACTGTCTGCGTGGGGCGCGAACGGATGTCTCGGCCAAGGTGACTCCGTTGACGCCCATGAAGTCACAGCCGAGACCATGGAGGAGAAGTTAGCGCGAGCCGGGTGGCGTCGCGCGCGGAGATCGTGTGCAGAATGTGTGGAGCCGCTCGGTCGAACCTCAACCGATGCGACCTTTGCGGAACCAGGTCATGGTGTCGGACAAGGTGTCGGCGAGGGGTCGCGGAGCATGACCAAGCTCCAATTCGGCGGTTTGCGGCATTGGGCGCGGTGACGTTTCAAGTGCATCCATCGATGCCTGGGTCAAAAGCGTGGGCAGCCCAAGCGCCAAACAGGCTCTTTCAGCGATGGGCGCTACTCGGGTCAATAGCGGTTTGGGCAGCGTGAACAGCGGAGCGCGCATGCCTGTGACTTGGCTGGCGATGTTGGCGAGCTCGCGGATGCTTCGCCAATGGCCGCCGATGACGTAGCGGCTACCGCTCTTGCCGCGTAGAGCGGCTGCAATCGCCGCCTTGGCGACGTCACGCACATCGACCCAAGACTGCCCGCCGGCAACCGTCGCCAGCAGTAGCCCACGATCTTGAAGTTGAAGCACTTGCCCGATGTAAGAGGGTTTGAAGTCGAACGGTCCAATCACGGCACAAGGGCTTACGATGACCGCATCGAGTCCGTGCTGAACCTCATCGAGAACCAGCCGCTCTGCTTCGACTTTGGAGCGCTCGTAGGAGAGACCTTCTCCTGCCGGTAGCAATTCGCCACGCTCATCCAGTGCGTGAATGGTCGAGAAATGCACTAGGCGGCGCACGCCTTGCTGCTTGCACGCGGCGACCACGTTGCGAGTCCCTTCGACATTGACGCGCGTGGTGGCTGCGTCCTCGGTTGCCAAGAGCGAAACGCGGGCCGCCGCGTGAAAGACCACCTCCGCGCCCGCGATTGCCGCGGATACAGCCGAAGCGTCTTCGATGTTGACTGCGCGCGCTTCGATCGCGAGGCCCTCGAGCGAGCGCCGGTCCGAGTTGAAGAGAGCGGTGACGGTATGACCTTCCGATAGGAGCGCGCGCACCAAGACGCTGCCGACATGACCCGAAGCTCCCGTTACGACCACCTGCATCCGGCGTGATTACCAGGGCAGTCGGAAAGGAGCGAGCCTGGAATCCGCGCGACCGGTTCAGAAACAGCTGCGAAACGGTTAGCCTCGCGGGGTGCAGGCGATTGACGAATATCTTTCCAAGTTGTCCGACGAGCGCAAGCAAACGCTCTCGAGCGTGCGGAAGGCGATCCAAGAGAATTTACCGAAGGGATTTGAGGAATCCTTCGACTTCGGCATGGTGAGCTACGTCGTGCCCCTGGCTCGCTATCCAAAGACCTACAACAAGAAGCCGCTGATGCTGGCCGCGCTCGCGGCCCAGAAGAGCCACTGTGCGGTCTACCTCACTGGCTTGTACACGGACCCAGGGTTGCGTGAATGGTTTGAGGCCGCTTACAAGGCAACCGGCAAGCGTTTTGATGTCGGCAAATCTTGTGTGCGATTTCAGACGCTGGAGGATCTGCCGCTCGAGCTTTTGGGCGAAGCTATCGGCAAGCTTTCATTCGAGCGCTTTATCGGCCTCTACGAACAGTCGAGAAAGAAGTAGTCAGACTTGGCCGCGCTCGTGAAACATCAACATTTCAATGGTGCCAGCTTCACGCAGCCACTGCTGATCGTGCGGGCCGGGCAACACCAATAGCTGGTGTTTGATCTCGTTCGCCTTTAGCTCGCGCGCGAGAGCGCGCGCCGAGGTCACAAAGGTGTCGCCTTCGCTTGCGAGTAGCTGGACGTCCATCGTTCCGGCGTCCGCGAACGCTTTGCTCAACAGCCCCGCGTAGCTCTTGGCTCGGTGCTCGCCGAAGGCGGCTTGCACGACGCCAAGGCTCCCAAACATCTTGGGGTGACGAGTCGCCACCTCGAGCGCCAGCGGTCCTCCCATCGAGCAGCCATTGATCGCTAGCTTCGCCCGGTCGCCGAGCTTGGGTGCAACCTCGCCGAGTTCTGCGAGCGCCTTTGGGAGCACCTTGTCGACTAACCACTCCGCGTACTCATCCAGGGCTTTGGTCCTGTTGCTGACGTTGCGGAAGTTGGGAGTGAACGGACAGACCACAGCTAGTCCGGCCCAGCTTTTTTCGGCCAGCGAACGGTTGACGCTCACAAGCCGATCATCCGTCCAGTCTTTGCGCTTGTGTGTCCGCGAAAGCGGTGGAGCCAGGAGCCGATCGTAGCTTGAACTCAGGCCGTAACGGTCCAACCAGGCTCGCGCGCCGGCTTCTTCCTCGAAGGACTCACCCAACCCGTGCAGGGCGATCAGCAGCTTTGTTGGCTTCGCTGGAATCAACAACTCGAAGCGCTTGGCGTGTTTACCCGACGTTTCGAGCCTGCGGGTCTCGAAATTGGGGCTGGCGCGCAGGGAGCTGGGCCCACAAACACCCACGGCGGCAGCGGCAGCTCCCGTAAGCCAGCTTCTTCGACCGAACTTTGATGTGTCTGCCGAAAACATCCCCGAGTGTCCGTTCGCTGATAACGTACCCCTCCTCGAATGGAGAGCAAAGGTCCGCCGCTCCGCCTTGAGGCCCTCGAAGCGTATCTCGACGAGGGTCTCGAACACGAAACACAAGTTGTCGAGTTGTTGGTCGTAGCGCAAGCGCGCGGGCAGGCCAACCTCGAGCTTTGGGACAAGCTGCTTTCAGCAGCTCTACGAGACGATCGGCTCGTAGAGCTTGCGGCAGTGTTCGAGAAGCTCGCGACGGATCGGCGGGTGAAAATCATGCCTCCACCAGCGCAGGCGCAAATCTTCCTGAACACCGCAAAGTTCTTCATGCGGGCGCTCGGTGACATCGACGCGGCGGAGCGCTCGCTCGAGCGGGTACTCGCGCTCGTTCCGGGGCACCCCGACGCCTTCGAGCAGTTGCGCAAAATCCTCCTCGAGAAGGACGACACTCCGAGGTTGATCGCGTTGCACTTGAGCGCGGTTGGCCCCAAGACGGAGAAAGAAAGCGCTCTCGAGCATCTGCGCGCGGCTTTGTCGCTTGCGGAGCGCGCCGAGGACCCCGCTGAAGCAGCTCGCGTCGCGACCATGCTGCTCAAGCTGGAGCCCGGCTCTGAGCACGCCCTTGCGGCGATCTGCGCTTCTTTGGAGAGTGCCAAGAAGTTCCCCGAGCTAGCGCGTGCTTTGGAGCAGCTGCTTGCTGCCGATCCGCCGGTGTCTGATGAACGACGGAGTGACGCGCGAGCGCGTTTGATCGAACTCTACGACGACAAGCTGCCGGACGTTGAGAAGGCTGTTCCACACGTGGAGGAGGTCCTGGCGAAGGACCCAACCCACGCGGGCGCTCGTCGTGTTGCCACTCGGCTTCTGGGTATCAAGTCGGTGGCCGCACGAGCTGCGCATGCGCTCGAGGCTGTGTACGAGGCCGAGGGGGATCACGCGGCCGTGACCCAGATGCTCGGCATTCAGATCGAGCAGTTGCGTGGCCCGAAGAAGGCCGAGGCACAGAAGAAGCTCGGCGCGCTGCTTTGGGACGTCGGCGACGATGCCGCCGCTTTCTCGCAGTATGAGGCTGTGATCGCTGTCGATCAGAGCGATGACGAGGTGCGCATTCGTTACGTCGAGCTTGCGCGAAGACTCGGCAAGCAAGGCGATGCGAGCAAGATGCTGACTCGCGCAGCGGCCGCGGTAAAGGACCCATCGGCGCGTGGGCGAATCAATCTTGAGTCGGCTCGCCTCTTGGCAGAGGCGGGTGACCCCAAGCGCGCGCGGCTGATCCTACAGACGGTGCTCGATCAGGCGGAGAGTGAAGTAGCGTTGGAGGCGGCGCGGGTAATGCGCGAGATATCGCCAGACGCGAAGGCGCTTGCTCCGGTGCTCGAGGCGCTCGCAAGACTTTCAAACGACAACGACGAGAAGCTGTCCGCGCTAACTCAGCTTGCCGAGCTTTACGAAGGTGACCTCAAAGATACGTCGCTGGCGATCCAAGCTCGCACGCGCATCCTTACGCTCGATCCCTCTCGTGATTCGGCTGACCTAGAGCGATTGCTCGAGACGCGTGGCGAGTATGACCGCCTGGTCGAGGTGCTGGAGGCAAGAGCTTCGGGCATGGGTATCGACGATGAACGTCGGGAACTCTTGGTACGCGCGGCCCTGCTCCACATTGAGCGGACCAACAACGCTCCTGAGGCTCGCCGGATTCTGGATAGCCTCTTGGCTCTTCATGGCCCATCACGCGAGGTGCACGCGCTGCTGCTACCCTTGCTGACGGAGCCTGCGTTTCTCGAACAACGGACGGCCGTACTCACGGCAGAACTTGAGCTTGTTCCCGATGACGAGCGCGTTGCTGTCTCAGCCGAGCTAGCGGCGGCGCTGCTTGGAAGTGGCAAAACAGAACTCGCGCTCGGAGCGTTCGCCGAGGTGCTTGGGCTCGATCCCTCGGAGCCTGTCGCGCGTCGGGAGCTGCTCGAACTCGCGCAAAGCGGCCAGCCGGAACACAAACTGCGAGCGGCCTCTGTCCTTGCACCCATTCTGCGAGTGGAAGGGCATGAAGATCTGGCTGCTTTGCTTCGAGTGATCGCCACCGAATCGTCGGATGCCGAAGTTCGGGTGGAGGCGCTCGAAGAGCTTTACTACCTGCTGGCCCCTGACGATGCCGTGGCGCGCCTCAAGCTCGCCGCAAAAGGGTTGAGTGAGGTACTTGCGCTCGATCCGGCGCGAGCGGGAGCATGGGCGACCCGCGTCGAGGCCCAACATGAAGCGCCGCCGGTTGCGATTGCGATGGCTTTGGCCGCGCCCATCGACACCCTGCAGCTCACGCCTGGTCCTGTAGCGGAGCTCGCCGAACGAGCGGCGGAGGCACTCGCCGCCGCTGGGCGCAGCGACGCGGCGATTGCGCTATTTCGGCGCGTGCTCGAGGTGAAATCTGAAGACGATACGATTGTCCATCGCATTGACGAGTTGCTCGAGAAGGCCTGCAAACCGCAGGAGCGCGTGGCCCTATTCCGCGCAGCGCTGGAGCGCAACGGCACCCCCGAACGCAATCGCGATCTTTACCTGTCCATTGGCGCAATTCAGCTCGAGCAGTTGAACGATGGAGAGGCTGCAACTGCGACCTTCCGCCAAGGCCTTCAGGCGCTTGCCCACGATACGACTCTCACTCTGGCCCTGTGCGAGGCACTCGAAACGACAGGGCGCTTCACTGAACTTGCGGAGGAGTTGGAGAAAGAACGCGCTCACGCTGCGACCCCGCGCGAGGGCGCCGAGTTGGACCTAAAGATCGCGGAAGTTTCTCGTCGCGGTAACGATCTCGAGGTGGCTGCACGCCATTACAAGTCGGCCTTGGCGGTCATGGAGTTCTCCGTGACCGATGATTTACTCGACCCGATCGAGGAACTTGCAAGGCTCACCGTTGATGTTGGGTTGCTGATCATCGTCGGTGAGCGCCGGGTGGGGATAGCGAACTCGGCCGCAGCGCGCTACCGCGCGCTAGCACACCTCGGGGGGCTTTTTGGTGAACGCGGGGGAGACCCCGTGCGAGCGGCCGAGTCGTTCGGAAAAGCTGCCGAAGAAGCTCGGCGTGCCGAGCTGTTCAAGGAAGCGGCAGAAGCCTTCGAGCGAGTGCTGGCTTACCAACCGGAGAACCGGGTCGCCCTTGGCGCGCTCGTGGAATTGAACGCGAAAGCGGGAGACGGCTCGCGGCTTCTCGCGCTGACCAAACAGCTAGTTAATCTGAGTGAGACACGAGAAGAGGCAGCGGCCGCGATCGATAGACTCCGAGGTGGCACCGTCGCTCCCGAGGACGTCCTCGGCTTGCTCGATCAATCCGAGTCACGCTTTGGCACCTCCCCTGAGATTGGCCTGATCCGAGCCGATGTCTTGGTGCAAACCAACCGCGAGAGCGAAGCGGTGGACATCCTGTTGGGGCTCGCCGACGACCTGGAAGCGGGCTCTAGAGCGCTCGCGTTGCTCGACGAAGTTTTCGCGGCTTCGGCGGTGGATCCACGTCTCATCGCTAGCAAGCGTAAGTGGCTCGACCACAGGATTCGGTCGGCTTCATCGGGTGAATTGAGGGAGCGCCTCTTCGAGCTTTTCCGCTTTGAGCGGGACGTTGCCAAAGACCAAGCCAAGGCGGAAGCCGTGCTCGAGCGCCTGCTCGAACTCGACCCGGATGACGACGCAGCGCTCGTCGTTCGCTTTGAGTTTGCTCGAGACGCTGGAGACTGGGACCAGGCCCAGACCACACTCTCGCGGCGGGTGGACGTCGCCGTCAGTGACGAGGAGCGAACGGCACGTTCATTGGAGCTCGCAGAGTATCTCTCGCAGAGATCCGACGGAATATTGCGCGCTCTCTTCGTACTCGAGCCGCTGTTGTCCTCGCATGGTGAACACCCTGTATTCCGCAAA
Source organism: uncultured delta proteobacterium (assembly GCA_903892415.1). GTDB lineage: Bacteria > Myxococcota_A > Polyangia > Polyangiales > Polyangiaceae > Xiheicaenibacterium. The sequence continues at coordinate 65,009 of CAITIQ010000291.1, forward strand.
GTAGCGGCGCTGGCCCTAGCCAATGAAGACGCAGCCGATCGAGCCGTCGAGATGCTTTCTGCAGTTGCAGATAGTTTGCTTGATGTCGACGCGAGAGCCGCAATCTATGAGCAGCTCTTCGACCATGCGCCGAAGGCCGCGCTCGGTGAGCAAGCCGCGAAGCTGTTCGAAGCGTGGCTCGTCTGTTTGGCAGAGACCGACCCCAAGGCTCTGATGGTCGCGGCGCGTGCGGCAACGGCGGTGCCGGAAAACGATGCGTTCTGGGACCGCGTGGAGGAACTGGCTCGGAATCAGAAAGCGCCCCAGGCAGTTGTCGATGCCTACAAGCAGACGCTAGCAAGCGGGGATACGCTCGACCCCGAAGTGGCCCTGCGCGTCGGCGAGCGCGGTGTCGCATTTCAGGAGGAGTGGTTCGACGATCAAGAGGCGCTCGTCCAGATGTTGCGGCGCATCGTTACGCTCGCACCCACCGCCACCTGGGCCTTTGAGCGACTCAAGCTCATCTACAATGCCGCTGAGCGTTGGGCGGAGCTTTTCGACCTTTATGACGAGGTGATCCGTGGCCAGTTGGACGCAGAGTCCAAGATCATGATCATCGAGGACGCGGTCGAGGTCGCAAAGGACCTCGTCGGTGACGCCGACCGCGCAATTCACTACCTCGAGCAGCTTCGGACCTTCCGGCCTAGCGACGCCAAGCTCGCTTCATCGCTCGAGCGCCTGTACGAGCGCCATCACAAGTCGCGGGCTCTCATCACGTTGCTAATGAGCCGGTTGCCCCAGCTCGCTGAAGCAGAGGTGGGTCCGACCCGGCTGCGCATAGCAGGGTTGTGGGACACGCTTGATGATCGTGAGTCGGCGCTTGATGCGCTAGCGCCGCTGATCGCGGCTGGCGACGCTGAAGCCGTCGCGTTGGTGGTTGGTTGGCTCGAGCAAGTTGCGCCTGCAAGCACGACCATTCCGCGCTATGTGCGCTTCTCTCGAGCGCTGCCCCAACAGTCATCGTTCCGTAGGCGTGCAGCCGCATTGCTGGCTCCCACTTTCAAGAGCGGTGGGGAACTCGCCAAGCTCGCAACAACAATTCAAGTAGGTTTGGAAGCAGAGCTACCGCTGCCTCAGCGCTTGGTTGACCTGCGAGAACTCGAGACGGTCGCTGTCGATCTGAAGGATCACCAATTGGTGCTCGACGCTGGCCTCGCGTCGCTTCAGCTTACGCCGGAGGGACCAGACGCAGAGCTCGTGATTGACACTTGCTCGGTGAACATCGCGGGTGAGCGCGACAAAGTGGTTCTGTTGGTGGACGCGCTGCTCAAGATGGCGAGCGAAGCGGCGGAGCGTCCGCGGGCTTTGTTCCTGCTCACCCAAGGCGCAAAAATCGCCCGCGAGGAGCTCAAGGATGAGGGGCGCAGTGTCACCTTCGAGCTGGCGATCCTCTCCCGTTCCGAAGGAGATCCTTCGGCTGCCTTGGCCGCCGCGAAGAAGCTCGATCACGACCTCGCCGCCATGGGTCGAGAAGCCGAGCGTTGCGCGGTGTTGGAACAGCTAGGCAAGCTGGCGCTCGAGCCTAGTGAGAAACGCCAGAGTCTCTTGGAAGCAGCTCGTATCGCTGACGAGGTGATCGGCGATCGAGCCCGCTCGCTGGTCTCGCTGCGCGCCTGGTTGGCGGTCGACCCCAAGGATCTCGAGGTGCTCTCCAAGTTGATCGAGCAGTTGCGGACGATGGGCGAGTTTTCCGCGCTGGCCGATGCTCTGGGCGAACGCGTGCCACTGCTCTCGGATGCGTCAGCAAAGACGAAGGACCAGATTGAGCTCGCGGCCATCGTTCGCAAAGAGCTCGGTGACAGATCGCGGGCAGTGCACGCGTACCGTTCTGCAACCGTGCTTGCGCCGGAGCGAACGGACCTTGTTGACGAACTTTTGTCGCTCCTACGCGAGGAGGAACGTTTCGACGAGTTTGCAGAGCTGGTCGAATCCGAGGTTGTCGCTCGGAAGGACCCGTCCCGTCGCGCCACGCTGCTGGCCCAGGTCGGGGACATCGAACGAAAGGTCGGTCACGTCGAAAAGGCGTTGTCATGTTACTCGCGCGCCCTAGCCGAAGAGCCGAGTTTGGCGTCCGCACAGTCCGGGTTGGAGACGCTCGTCGGCGCCATGTCGCCAAGCGAGCCCAGCTTCGCAACCGGCGTGGGCGTCCTCGCCAAGAGCTTCGAGTCCGCAGGGCAGCTCGACCGCTGGCTGTCGTTGGTACCTGCACGTCTACTGTGCATGACCAACGACCTCGAGAAGTGCGAAGTGCTGCTCAATGCAGCTCGCCTCGAGGAAGAAGTTCAGTCGAACCCGGTGCGCGCTTTGGAACGCACTCTTGCCGCGTTCGTTTTGCGCCCTGCGTTTCCGGGAGCCGCCGAACGTCTGCTTGAGCGAGCAAAGAAGACCGAGCGTTGGGATTTGGTCGCGCCGCAGCTGCTGCCTGCACTGGAAACTCGGGATCACGTTCCGCGTGGGATCGCTACAGAGCTTCTCATCTCCGCCGCCGAGTGGCTCTCGGGGCATACGCCTAACGTCGCCGGCATCGAGAATCTGTTGCGGACTGCTCATGCAACGGAGCCGGGGGACGCAGATATCCTGTTGAAGCTCGTTGCTCATCGGCGGGCGACTCCCGGTGCTTCGCTCGTAGAGGCACTGCTGACTCTGGCCGAGCTCGAACCGGATAGCCTCGAGCCTCTCGAAGAGGCGGTAACAGTCTCGCTCCGAGAGTTGGCAGACTCTGAGCGCGCAGTAGGGATCGCAACGAAGCTGCGTGAGCGGGCGGTTCTCAAACTGAAGCTTGGCGCAGATTCCGCAGCGGAGGACAAGGCACTTTGGGCGCTCGAGGTCGAGGCTGACGCTCTGCGAAAGCGTGGAGATTCGTCGAGCTTGAGGCGCCATCTGCTCGAACTTGCAGATCTGCCGGTCACCGCCTCTCATTGTCGGTCCCTGCTGCTTTCTGCTGCCGAGTTGTCAACGTCGGAGGAGAAGGCGACGCTCTTCGAGCGCGTCTATGCGGCGGACCCGAGTGATGCAATGGCGTTTGAAGAACTCAGCGCCCTCTATCTGGAACTCGACCGTAAGCCGGACCTAGCGAGACTGCGCAGCCGTATGGCCGAAGCCAGCACGGATGGCGCGGAGCGCGCACGGCTTCGCCTGTCCGCGGCGGAACTTCAGGCCGAACTCGGGGCGAGGGATGCCGCGATCTCGACGGTCAAGAGCACCCTCCTCGAATTGCCCGGCCACGAGCCATCGATTCGCCTGCTAACCAGTTTGCTCACGGCGAAAGACGCCATCAGTGAACTCACCGGCCATCTCGAGAGTTCTGCCAACACCGTTGCCAGCAACAATCGGGGCTTCGCGATCTCGCTTTTCGAGCAGGCCGCAACCCTGGCAGAGACTCGACTCAAGGACGCGACACGCGCGGTGCGCTCCGTGGAGAAGCTGGTCGAGCTCGAACCGACCGCAGAGCGACTCGACCGCTTGGCGACGCTATTTCAGAAGGCCGCCCAGCCACGTGATGAAGCAACAGCTCTCGAGCGCCTGATCGAGATCGCCGGGCCCTCCGACGAGCTTTCTTTGCGCTTGGCCACGGCCTACGGCAAGGCAGGCTTTGTCGAGCGTGCCCGCGAGCAGCTCGAGCAGGCTGTTTCTGAGGGACGGGGGTCTCCGCGAGTGCGCGAGGTCCTCGCAGAGATCTATCGGTCTGCTGGCGCTCATGCGCCGCTCGCCGAGCTGCTCGAGGCCGAGGCGAACGAAGCCACCGACGTCGCGATCAAGGTGGACAAGTTGCGGTCGGCCGCAAACCTTCACGTTCACGAGTTGAATGATCCCGCTCGTGCGGCGGAGCTGCTCGAGGCCGCGATCGCTGCAAAGCCCGACGACCTGCAAACGCTGTTTGCGCTGGCAGATCTGCGGCGGATCGAGGGCAACGTGCCGCGCGCGCGAGAGGTTCTCGCGAAAATCCTGGCTGAGTTTGGAACGCGTAAACCCAAGGAACGTGCGCTCGTTCACTTTGAGCTGGCCAAGCTGGCGCTTGGGGCAGGCGACCGAACGCAGGCTCTGTCCGAACTCGACGCGGCCTCCAAGGTAGATCCCACGCACGCCGGTGTGCTGAGTTTGCTCGGAGAAGTTTCGTTGCTCGAGGGGCAGTACCTGCGAGCCAACCGAACTTACCGTGGCCTGTTGCTCGTGCTCCGATCGCATAAGGGGGATAAACCCAAGGACGCGCTGACGTCCAAAGCTCGCGTTCTCGTAGAGTTGGCCTTCGTCGCAGAGAACCAGCGTGAGCCGGAGCGAAAGGCCGAGTTCATCGAGAGCGCTCTCACAACGGCACGCGAAGATGCGTCCGAATTCGAGCCGTTGCTCGCGGCGCTCGAGAAGCGCGGATATACCGAGTTCTACGCTGGCGCGATCGAAGAATGTCTGAAGAGCGGCGAACTGAGCGAGGAGCGCCGCCTGAGCCTGCGGATTGAGCACGCGGTTCTGTTGGGTCGTAAGTTGGGCCGAGTCGATGACGGGGCTGCGCTGGCACTCGAATGCTTGGCAGAGCTTCTGGCCGCTCCTGAAGTGAATTCCGGGCAAGCGATGCCGACCCTGCTAAGCCTACTGGCCGAGCTGGGCAGGCTGGCGGACGTTTACGCCAAGCTGATGTCTGTCGCGAAAGAGTCACACGGCGCCACTCGGGTCGAGTTCGTCCAGCAAGCCCTCCAGCTCGCTGAGAACGACATGAAGGACCCAGAGAAGACCTCCGAAGCTCTCGAGGAGCTGTTGCTTGCTTGGGACGACTCTGGGGAGGGCTCGTCGCTTGATCGACGCAGTGCGCTCAGCAAGCTCGACCGATTGTTGGCTCCCAATAACGGGTCACAAGCCGGGGCCCTCCGGCACGTGCGAGTACTTACCCGATTGGTTGAGCTCTCGAGCGGCGATGGAGAAACGTTCACGGAGTACGGTCCGACGCTTTATCGGCTGCTAGCCATTCATCTCCGCGAAGCCGATTTTGACGAAGTCTACGACGTGCTCGATCGGGCGCGCTCCGAAGACCCGGATGGTGATCGCTTCGAGCGAGAACTGCGGGCCGTTCTCGCTCTGAACGCGGGGGAAGCGCGCTTCATCCGTTTGCTTGAGGACTTCGGTCGCGATCGCGGGCGCCGGCAGGCCACGATCGATGCCTTACTAATGACCGCTGAAACCAGCGCGGATCCCTCGCTTTGCTACAAGGAAGCCTACGAGCTATCGACCGAACTCGAGGATGCTGCGCAATCCGAGCGTCTATTGCGAAAGCTCGTGCCCGCGTCGAAGGATGACGACTCGGCAGAGGACGCCTGGGCGCTGTCGGCCCTTGCCGATCTGCGCTTTGGTGCAAGCGACGCGAAAGGTGCGGCGGACCTCTGGGAGCGCGCCGCAGCGGTATCGGAGCCGGTGGAGGAGCGCGCCTTGATCATGCGCGTCGCCGATCTGGCCGACCGCGTGTTGGGCGATTCTGCCCGAGCCATCGTGCTGTTCGAATCACTACGTAAACGAGAGCCTGCTGATCGAGAACTCTGGCATCCGCTCGCAGACTTGTTTCAGCGTGCAGGGGACACGGAAGCCTTTGCTGCTTTGATGGATGAAACGATTCCGCTGGTGGACGACCTAAGCGAACGCACCGCGCTTCGGGTGGCGCTAGGTGCCATGCTCGAATCAAAGGACGTCGAACGAGCCGCAAGCGTGCTCGCAGAAGCGATCGATGATGAGCCAAACAACGTTGAGGCCGCATCTCACCTCGAACGCATCTACAACAAGCTTGGTCACCACGAGCAACTGGCGATCTTGCTTGAGCGGCAGCTCGACGCGGCAAAGGACGCGTCGGACAAGGCCCGCGTTGTTTCCCTGTCGAATCGGATCGGGGAGCTCCGGGAAAAGAGCGGTGACGTCGATGCGGCACTCGACGCATTCCACGGTGCTCTCGATTGGGACGAGGACAACCTCGAGGCGCTGCGAGCAGCGGTTCGCTTGCATACGGAACGAGAGGACTCAGTCGTTCTCGGCGATCTGCTGGACCGCCTGCTATTGCGTGAACAGGGCGACGAGGCTGTCCGCCTTGCGCTTCGCGTCGCAGACATGAAGCTTGCCTCTGGGGACCCAGTGGGAGCAGAGCGAGCCCTCACGGCCGGCTACAAGTCCAATGGTCGCAACATTGAACTGAAGCAGCGGCTGACCAACCTCTACACCGAGCGAGGAGATCGTCTCGGGTTGGCCCGCCTTTCAGCAGGAGAGGCTCAGTTCATTCAGGATCCGAAGGCGAAGAAGGAGCTGCTGTTGGCCGCAGCCGAGACGGTCAAAGCCGATGGCGATCCGCGCGAGGCGGCCGATTTGTATGCAGACGCCTTCGATGTCGATCCCGACGATCGCGATACGCTGTTTGCCCTGATGGACGCTTGTGCGACCACCTCCCAACATGCGCGCGCCATCTCTGCGGTCGATCGTGCGTTGGCTACCGATTCGAAGGATGCGTGGTTGCTGTTTTCACGTGCGGTCTTGCGTGAAGCGGTAGGCGAAAGCGATGCAGCTCTTGATGACCTCGAGGCTGCCTACCAACATTCCGAGGGCCAGTACGCGGCAGAGTTGCGTGCTCACCTCGAGGCTGCGCTAAGTCGCATTACCACCGATCCAAGCGCCTCTCGTCGTTCAGAGGGCGAACTCCGACGCAAGTTGGCTGAAGTTCTAGCCGCGAGCGGTGATCCCGGGGCTGCTCGAACAGTGCTCGATACCGAACTGGCGCGCGACCCCCAGAATCCAGAGTTACTCGCGACTCTCGCGCAGATAGAGGAGAGCGCGGGGCGTGATGACGCAGCCGCCACCGCGTACGCTCGCGCCTGTGCAATCGCCAGCGGCACGGCGTTGAGTCGGATTGCGCTGCGTCTCTTCGAGTGCACCGTGCGCTTGGGGCGACCAAGCCTTGCGCGTCCTGGGTTGGAGCGAGCGCTTGGCTCGGATCCCAATGATGAGGCGGTCAGGGCAGCACTTCGTGCGGTCTACGAGGAAACAGGAGCGATCGCGGAGCTAGCGGATCTGGTCGTAGCGGAGGCACATTGCCTCGAGGATGAGTCAGCCCGTTTGGAGCGCCTGCTCGAAGCGGCTCGTTTGCTCCTCTACAGCACTGGCGATGACGGAACTGTCACTGTTGCTGCCGCAGAGCGGGCGTCGCGCGTGCTTGAAGAAGCGAAGTTGATCCAGCAGGAAAGCCAAGACGTTCAGCAGCTCCTCGCCGAGGCGTTCGCTGTGCTTGGGCGTGGTGATGAGGCGCGAGAAATCATGGCAGCCGTGATTGCCTCGCATAAGTCGAAGCGCTCGCGAGAACTAGGCCAGGCCTACTACGCGCTCTATCGTGTCGAGGCCAAGGGCGGCAATTTGAGCGATGCCATTGAGGCGTTGGGGAAGGCGTTCGACAACCAACCTCAGAACGGAAGCCTTGCGCTCGAACTTGGTCTTCTGGCCGTGGACCTCGACGAGCAGGACATCGCTCAACGCGCCTTCCGTGCGGTAACGCTGCTAAAGCCCGATGGCAGCATCTCCACTCGCGACCGCGCGATTGCGTACTTCCACCTCGGTAGCATCGCCGTCAAGGCGGGGGATGCACGCCGGGCTAAGCTGATGCTCGAGAAGTCGCTGGCCGAGGACAGCTCGCTGATCGAGGCGCGGGACCTGATCGCCCGGCTCGGCTGAACGTTTTAGCACTTTCGACTTCCGTGTGTTGAAAACGCGTGTACTTTACGCGCCGTTGCGCTGCACAAGCGCGCTCAACGGGGAGCAGCGTCTCCTCGATTTACTGGAGGATGAATCATGGCAACGAACAAGGCAGCAGCACCGAAGAAGGCGAAGGCACTGACGAAGAACGGTCTCATCACGGCGATCGCAGAGGCGGTTGGTGAGGAGATTTCCCGTAAGCAGGTTAAGTCCCTGCTCGATTCGCTCGCTGAGGTTGGCCACAAGGAGCTGAAGAAGAGCAAGATCTTCACCCTCCCGGGCTTCGCCAAGTTCCGCGTGGTTGATAAGGCCGCCACCAAGGCACGCACCGGGGTCAACCCGTTCAACGGTCAGCCGATGAACTACCCGGCCAAGCCGAAGAGCAAGTCGGTTCGCGCGCGGCCGATCAAGGCGATCAAAGAAGCCGTCGCCTGAGCTTCGGCTAGGATCGGGTTCTCGAGTCCAGAGGCCACGGCAGCGATGTCGTGGCCTTTGCCTTTGGATCAACGTCCTCGAGCGGCAGTGCCTTGGGTCAAGCTGTCTGCTACATCCAACTTCGGTGGAATGAGGTCTACAATCGCGATCTGTGACTCAAGATCCGCTCACCGATCGCGATCCAGATAGCTTCGCTCTGGGTCAAACCATCGGGCAGCGTTATCGGGTGGACCACGTGTTGGGCGCCGGCGGGTTTGGAGTCGTTTACGCGACCACCGACGTTCACGACGGCAGTAGAGCTGCGGTCAAGGTTCTATCGACTCGCGTGATGCACATGGCCGGTGGAGCGGAGCGCTTTCGGCGTGAAGCCGAGCTTGCTCGACGCATTGACCATCCGAACGCCGTGAAGGTGCTCTCGGCAGGGACTGATTGGGCATCAGGTTCTCTCTTCATTGCCTTCGAGATGCTCAAGGGAAGAAGCCTTGAGGACGAGATCTTGGCGCATGGCGGGATGGCGACCCCACGTGTTGCAGGTATTGCACTCGAGGTTCTCAAGGCCCTCGAGCACGCGCACTCGCTTGGAGTAATCCACCGGGACATCAAGCCGGCCAATATCTTTCTCATGGGCGGCGGTGCGGACGGGCGAGTCAAAGTGCTCGACTTCGGCATTGCGAAGTCGATCAACCCAGGCACGTTTGCAGGGTTGACCCAAGCCGGCATGGCCCTCGGGACGCCAGCCTACATGCCTCGTGAGCAGTTGCTCGGCGGCAATCTGTTTCCGGCCACGGACCTCTTTGCTCTCGGCGTGGTGATGATCGAGATGCTCAGCGGTCGACCGCTGTTTGGCTCTGACGCGAGCGTGATGGACGTGGTGCGTATTCGTATCGAGGCAAGGCCCTTCGTCTTTCCAAGTTGGCTTCCCGCATCACCACTTGGACCTGTGTTGGCGCGCGCAACGCAGGTCGAGCCGAGCGCCCGGTTTGCAAATGCGTCGGAGATGGCGAAGGCCATTTCAGAATGCCTTCAGGCCTCGGCCGCGTCTTTGTCGGCAGCGGCCAAGGTGCCGACAACCGCGTTTGCACCGACCTCGCCGGGAGGCGTCGCGGTGCACGGTCCGGCACTTCATCCGCACGTCCCGCCCACTCAACCCAATCTGGGACATCCAGGGTCTCGCGCTACGTCAGCGCGCCGATGGCCGTTGATCGTGGGATTGTTCGCCTTGGCAGCGATCGCTTGCGCTCTCTTGTTCTTGGTTTTCCAAGAGCCAGAAAAGAAGCCGCGATCGAGCGACGACTCCTCCGATTCCGCGCGCAAAAAGAAGAAGAAGCGCGCGGTGATTGAGGAGAGCGACGAGGAGCCAAGCGAGCAAACTCCGCCCAGACCCACCCCGAGTCCTCCCGCTCCAGCTCCTCCGCCCGCGCCTGTTCCAACTCCACCTGTGGAACCGCCCTCGGCGCTTCGGTCGCAGACCTGCACGACGTTGACCTCCTCTCAAGCAGGAATCCGCTCGGCAATGGAACGGCTCGGTTGGCGTGTTTCGGGGACAGCGATCGTCTGCTCCGGAGACATGGTGAACTTCCGCTGTCTTGGGCCGGAAGGAAGAGGCAACACGTTCGCCCGAGGAAGCGAAAGCGGTACGGTGGTTGCGCTCAAGTTCCCTTCGGAGTCTGCAGCTGAGAGCTACATCCGAGGACAGCGAAAAGGTTCCTTTGCGCGCCAAGGGTCGACCGTCTTGGAAATGGATCTTCCTCCTGGAGAAGCGAATCGACTCCTGCCGTTGGTGTGCAAATGAGCGAGCCCTCGGCGGAATGACTCCTGCCGAGATCGATGCTTCGTCATGCCCAGATCGACTGCGAACAAAAAGAAAAGCCCACGCCTGGAGGGCATGGGCTCTCTCTGAGTACGAAGGGCTCTACTTGACGTAAAGCTGGGCGGCCGCGACACCACCGCCAGCCGTTGCCGTCATCACGAACTTGGCGTTCGCGCCGACAAACCCTTGCCAGCGAACACACGCACCGTTGCCACCAACAACCGCGTTGCTTCCTTGCATGTTGTCCTGAGCGAGAACGGGCGACGCACCCGGGATGGGAGTGGTCAGCACGAGGTGCACGTCTAGCTCGCTAATCCCCGCGCCGGTGGCGGTGATCGTGTAGCACTTGCCCGGCATCACGGTGAACGCTTGCTCCAACGTTTGTCCTTGTTGGAAGTTCCCGGCGAGCACCGGGCCCTCCTTCGTCATCCCTTGGGCATGCTGGCTCTGGAGCTGGAACAGCGGAACCACAGCGACCTGCGCCATATTCGGGTCCATTGGCTGCGCCATTCCACCACCCGAAGCCGGCTGACCGGGCTGACCGGGTTGCGCCGGTTGCCCCATTCCGGGGAGCGTAAACCCGGGGATTCCGGGCAGAGAGAAGCCCGGCTGCGCGGGTTGGCCCGGCTGAGTGGGCTGGCCCGGCTGAGTGGGTTGGCCCGGCTGCGTCGGGTAGCCCGGCTGCGTCGGGTAGCCCGGCTGAGTGGGTTGCCCGTACCCGGGTTGCCCCGGCTGGCCGTAACCAGGCTGGCCATATCCAGGCTGGCCGTACCCCGGCTGTTGCCCGTACCCGTATTGCGGCTCCTGCTGCTTGTCACAACCGACCAAAACCATTGCGAAGAGTGAGCCGAGAACGAGGGAGCGGTACACAGGGCCTCCTTGAGGATATGGAAGAACGTTGAAGAGCCGATGGGTCGAGAGCCGGACTGGTTTCAGGCTTTCAGAGTGTTCGACGCAATTTCTGGGAATGTATTCTCCCAACCCTTATTGGCGCAAGCTTGCGTATCCTAGCGCACCTAATTCAGAAACCCGTGTGAAAAGCTGGAGGACCGGCAGGATGAAGATCGGACAGAGTGTGTTTGCGGCAATGGTCGCGGTGAGTGGCTTCGTGGGGATGGGCTGCAGCAGCGAGCCCGAATACCCAGTGACTCCACAGCCGACGTACACCGCGCCGCCGGTGGCCACGACGACGGCTCCTCCGGTTGCTCAGGTCATGCCCTGCGATGCGGTTCAGCAGGCCAACCTTGCCGCCGCCATTGGCCAGCGCGCTGTTGGTGAAGCGACCGGGATGCAGCCCAAGTTCAACGTCTGCGGCAACGTGCCTGAGGGTGGAACCGTTTCGAGCGAGGCGTTCTACATCGACGCGTCCGTCTGTTACACCGCGATCGCCAACGGATTTCCCAACGTCACCGAGGTGGACGCGCAGCTCGTGATCGATCCCTCGGTGCTTGGGCTTCAGCCAGCACTTGCACAGATGGCCGCGCAACCGTTGGCTTCTGACAGCGATGTTGGAGCGATGGCCCGCATCAACTGCTACAAGTACCAAATGCTGTTTGCTGCGCCAGTGAAGCTGGTTGTTCGCGCACGGCAAGGCGCCGGCGTCGTTGGTGGGGCGCTCTTCACCAAAAAAATCTAACTGAACCTCGCGAGATCCGCGCCGCTGAAGCCACGCTCTTCGCATAAGAAGCGTGGCTTCGCTGTCGGTGTCCTCGGGCGCTGTCTGCCGGAATCACTCAAGGGTTGCACCTGACCGGTCTCGCGAGTACCAGCATCATCGAAAAAGGAGCCAAATGATCGACGTCCCGATGCCGCAGCTGGGCGAAAGCGTTGCCGAAGGCACTGTGACCAAGTGGGTCGTTCGCGAGGGAGACCTCGTTGAACGCGAGCAGGTTCTACTCGAGGTCGCGACCGACAAGGCCGACACCGAGGTGCGTGCACCCGTCCGTGGTCGCGTAACCAAGCTCATCGCAACCGAAGGTCAGATCGTCGCCAAGGGCGGTCTTCTCTGTCAGATTGATGAGACCGCCGCGGGGGCTTCTGCACCCGTAGCCGCTTCACAACCCGTCGCTGTCGCTGCCCCGGCAGCGGCTCCGTCAAGCGCGCCGCTCGCCTCGCCGAGCACCCGAAGAATTGCGCAGGAGCACGGTGTGTCCCTGGCTGGTGTTCAAGGCACAGGTGAACACGGTCGGGTCACTCACACCGACGTATTGCGAGCTGCACAGGGCGGTACTCCGCCTGCGGCACCTGCGATCGGCACACCGTCGGCTCCCGCTGTTTTGGAAACAGCAGCACGCGCCGTCGCTCAAGCCGCTGCTTCGGCGCCTGCGGAGCTCTCGGCTCTGCTGGCCTCCGCTGGCGGCTTTGTCCCGCCTGTTCCAGGCGTTGGCTTCGGAAGCTACAAGGTGCCCGCCTACAGCCCCAAGCCTGGTGACGAGGTGGTGCCCTTCAACCGTCGCCGCCGCATCACAGCAGACCACATGGTCTACTCGAAGCAAGTGTCACCTCATGTGGTGACGGTTGCCGAAGTGGATCTCGCTGCCACGTCGAAGCTGCGTGACCAACACAAAGACCGCTTCAAGAAGGAAGGCGTTCCGCTGACGTTCCTGGCCTTCATCTGCACGGCCACGGTCCGCGCTCTCAGCGAGCATCCGGACGTGAATGCGCGAGTTCTCGAGGGCAGCTACGTGCGGCTTCGGGACGTGAACCTAGGCGTCGCTGTAGACACCCCAGGCGGCCTCGTGGTGCCGAGCATCAAGCGCGCGGACACCCTAACCTTGCGCGGGATGGCCTCGTCGATCGACGAACTCGCACAGCGAGCCAAGGCCGGCAAAGTCACGGCGGATGACCTCTCGGGAACGTCGTTCAGCGTTTCCAACCCGGGTCTGAAGGGCAACATGTTCGGCGCGGCGATCATCTCGCAGCCGAACGTAGGCATCTTGCGCATGGGGGAGATCAAGAAGCGCCCTGTCGTCGTCACGCACGGTGATGAGGACAGCATCGCGATTCACCCCGTGATGTACATGGCCCTCTCGTACGACCACCGCATCATCGACGGCGTCCTGGCGAACTCCTTCCTCTGGCGCGTCGCTGACATCTTGAGTCGCGGCGATTTCGAGGTGCGTTGATGTCATCGATCGAAGGTCGAGCGCCGTTGTCCACCGTTGACCCGGTGCTTCACGAGCTGATTCGTCGTGAGGAGCAGCGTGAGGCGGACAAGTTTCGCCTCATTGCCAGCGAGAATTACGCCTCCCAGGCCGTCTTGGACGCATCAGGCTCTTGCCTGACGAACAAGTACTCGGAAGGCTATGCAAAGAAGCGTTACTACGAGGGCCAGCAACTGATCGATGAGGTCGAAGAGTTGGCAAAATCGCGTATCGCGTCGCTGTTTGCCACGCCTTTGCTTGATGAAAAGAGCGTGCACGTGAATGTGCAGCCCTATTCGGGGAGCCCGGCGAACCTCGCTGTGTATCTAGCCTTCGTTAAGCCCGGCGAGACGGTGATGGGGCTCGGCCTTCCGGCTGGCGGGCACCTCACGCACGGCCACACCGTCAGCATAACCGGCAAATTCTTCAAGAGCGTGCCCTATGGAGTGCGCCGCACCGACCACCGCATCGACTTGGAAGAGGTGCGCAAGCTTGCGCTCGAGCACCGCCCGAAGCTGATTTGGGCTGGCACCACCGCTTACCCTCGCGCCCTCGACTTTGCTGCGTTCCGCAGTATCGCCGACGAGGTGGGAGCTATTCTCGCGGCAGATATCGCTCACATCTCCGGCTTGGTTGCCGCGGGGCTCCACGCTTCTCCGGTTGGCATCGCTGACGTAGTGACCTCCACCACGCACAAGACCCTGCGCGGGCCTCGCGGCGGTATGATCCTGTGCAAGCCCGAGCACGCTGCCGCTATCGATCGGGCGGTCTTCCCTGGGCTGCAGGGCGGCCCGCATAATCACACTACGGCGGGCATTGCGGTCGCTGCGCTCGAGGCAACGCTGCCGAGCTTCAAGGCGTACGCCGAGCGCGTGGTCAACAACGCTCAGGTTCTCGCGAACGCACTTTTGGAGCGCGGGTTCTCCCTCATCACAGGTGGCACCGACAACCACCTGCTGTTGATCGACCTCACGCCCAAAGGAATTGGCGGTAAGCCCTACGCTCAGGCACTCGACCGGGCTGGCATCGTTTGCAACTACAACGCTATCCCCTTTGATCCACGCAAGCCGATGGACCCGTCTGGCATACGCATTGGGACGCCGTCGGTTAGCTCGCGAGGCATGGGTGCATCCGAGATGCTCGCTCTCGCAGGCTTCATGGATGAGGTCGCCAAGGACCAGAGTGAAGCCACACTCGAGCGTATTGCGCTCTCAGTGAAAGAGCTCTGCAGCAAGTTTCCCGCGCCCGGGTTGCGCGTTTGAACAACAGTCGAGACCAGGGCTCCCCGTAAGGCGGAGCCCCTGTGCTTGCTAGCCCGCAGTCGGGCACGAAACGCCGCTTAGTAAAGCGGCGTTGTTGTCTTCGAGGCACTCATTGATGGTGCTCGCACCCACTTCATCGACGTCCACCTCAACGAAGAAGCCTAGGTCCACGTCCCCTGGACCAACGTTGTAGTCAAGCTCCACTTCTTCGTATTGGCCCGGCAGCAAGATCTGGCTCGTGAAGGCCTCTCCAAGCAGGGTTCCGCTTGAGTTGGTACCCAGGTAGAAGCGAACGCTAACTCCAGCAGGGACGCCCAGACTGCCCTGATTTCGCACCCTGGCAACTAGTTTCAACGCGTCTGGGCAGTTCTGCAGGCTTGCTTCGAGGCTAACTTGCAAGTCAGGCGAATTGAATACCCCATTGCCTTGGCTCGATTGGCGATAATTATTTAGTCCGGGCGGGAGCCAACTGAAGGCCTCCGAAAGCGGTAGCGTGCCATCTGCATTGATGTTGGTGATGTGGTAGGCGTGCTGGTTCCATACTTTGCGAGTACGCACCCAGTTGTCGTCCGCATCGCCGTAGGAAAAGACGCCGTGCCTCGCTCCGCCGAGCCCATACGGGCAGGTGTTGGCGTTGTGGTTGAGGTCGTTGGCGACAATGACTACCTCCGTGTTGTTGTCGCCGTCTACGTCAACCACCACTGGGTACTCGTGAATCGTGGCCGATGAGTTGGCTACCTCGTAGAGCGGCGTGCCGTCTGTTCCGCTGTAAACCCGGAAATAGCACTCGTCATTGTAGACCACCTCCGCAGAGCCATCCCCCTGGAAGTCGAATACCGAGGAGCCCGTACGGTTCGAGGAGAGGTCCTGCGTGGCCGCCTGCCACTTCACAGTAAGGGCTGGTGTTGCTCCACCCGTGTATTCGTAAACACTGTAGGCACTTCCGTTCGCTGAGGCAATTTCGGGAATCCCATCCGCGTCAAAGTCGGCGATCGTCGGCGGCCCTCCAACTCCGGTACCGGGCATGGTGACCTGTGCGAGCACGGCTCCCGTGGTTGCAGACTGCACGCGAACGGTCCCATTGGAGATGACGACGAGCTCTGGCGTCCCATCGAGGTCGAGGTCCGCGATAGCCGGGTAGCCATCACTTAGACCATTATCCCAGTAGAGGTCTCCGTTCGCACGGTAGGCACGGCGCCCGCTAACTAGTTCTTGGGGTGGAGTGGCATCGAGGTCTGCCACGATGCTTACAGCGCCGTAGGTGCTCAAGTTGGCTCCGACTAACGCCCCACTATTGAAGCGGAGCACCCCAGTCGAACTGAACACCGCACCGCCAGCAACAATCTCGGCTGATCCGTCGCCTTCGAAGTCGGCTATTGCCACCGTCACTGAGTCGAGCGCCACCGTCCACGGAGTGACGCCGTCGGTTTGCGTGGTCGTCCATTTGACGGTGCCATCGTGCTCAAAAGCAATCAGCCCACCACCGAGTTTTGCGCTGATGATCTCTGGTCGCATATCGCCGTCGATATCCGCGGCGGCCGGCGTAGCTCGCGGTTGTACTCGTGCAGCGTCTGCGTAGACCCCGGTATTGGCGTCCCACTTCTCGACTCCGGTAGCGCCGTCGAGGGCTCGCAAGTATGCAGGGCCGTTGGGACTGAACCCGTCCGACGTAACAAACACGACATCCGGCGTACCATCCCCCTCGAGGTCGACCACGACCGGCATGTTGATTACTTGCCGTGAGGTAGGAAAGATTATGCTTTCAGTCCAAGCCCACTCGAGAACAGGAGTCAGGGGGCCTGTTGGTGGCTTGTATTCACAGACTGGCTCGCCCGGCGGTTGCGGTAGGCATGCTCCCACCGCTGGATCACAAAACTCAGCCTCGCCACAATCCGCCCAGTCATTGCATGCTGCGCCAGGCGTCTCGCATTGCTCGGAAATGCAAACTTGACCGACGTCACAGCAGGTTGCGAGGTCAGCGCCACACCGAATGGCCGAGTCACACGTGGGCAGACACGCGGCCGAGACGCACTCCTCGTTGGTCGGGTCGCAACAACCTCCGTTCCCGCACACTGTGCCAGTGCACTCCATGAACGTGTTGCCCCCTCCGCCGGTCAGCTCGGAGCCCGCTTGACCCCCGCTTCCACCGGCGCCGGTGGCCACCCCACCCGCTCCGCCGGCGCTGCTACCGCCTGTCGGGTTACCTCCGCTTCCGCCCGTGCCCGCGGAATCACCGCAACCCTCACAAGCTGTGATGAGGAGACCAAACGCCAACGTCGGAAGCACCCACACCCGCTTTGCGCGCATGGATCACACGAGAGGCCGAGGCCCGGAAAATGTCAAGCGCGCGAAAGCCGCCCTAGATGCACTCGAGCGACGTAACGCGTGTAGTTATCGGTACGCCCTGTCCACAGCTGGCCGTGGCCTCGAGCGTCCGTTGCTGTGCGCCAAGGGTAGTAACCTCTTTGGTAGAAGCGTTGGCTGGCCCGACCTCTCCGTTGGAGGTCTGGCATATCGACTCGATGCTCAGCCGACATGTGATTGGCAACTTGCATTGATTGTCGATCTCGGCGATGCAGCGACCACCGCCGCAGCGGGTTGTGGCCATTGCACAATCACGCCCTGTTGGCATCGGCTCAGCGTTGTCCACGGGAGCAACCTCAGCCGCTCCGCAACTGAGACATAGGCTTAGCAACACCCCATGCACTGAGCTCGATCTCATGGTTAGCGGCTTATGCTGCTCGCGCAGAGTCAAGCAAGAGAAATGTGGCGACCGTCCGCGCTAGAGCCGACCTTGGTGCCAAAGCGAGTACAAATCCATGGAGCAGGCAGCCGAGACGTGAAGGAAGACCCCACCCCAGATGGACCGGTGCTTGACGCTCAACGTGCCTAAGACAAAGCCCGTGATGACCGACCCAACTGCTTCTGGTAGCGGCTTGCCGAAATGAATCATGGCGTAGGGGACCATCATCAAGAAGATAGAGGAATACCCAATATAGGGACGTAGAGCTCTAATCGAGAAGCCTCGAAAGAAGAGCTCGACCCCCACGAAGTTTGCAATGTAAAGCAATTCCCAGAGCACGAACCGCGGCCACAGCGTCTCGTTCGCTGCGAGCTTGTAGTAAGGATACTTCACTTGGAAGCCCTCGCCGAAAGAGGCCAGAAAAATGGCTGGCATCATCACCGCAAAGAGGAACCCATACGTCTTGGCGTGCTTACGCAGATCACCAAAACCAAGACCCAACTCCGCCAAGGTAAGCCCAGTCAGGCGTGGGCCAAGCAACGCCGGAAGCAGTCCGTACCCGGTAACGCGCGCACCTGCCCACCAGACCTTCCTCCAAATTTGCCCATTGGCATTCTTGGGGTCCATCACCTTGCGGAACGCTTCGGCTTCCGTGGGAAGGCCAACTGCCTTCAACCCATTAACCACCCACGCTAGATCAGACTCATTTCCAGCAAATCGGACGAACATCAGGCACGCAATCACCAACAGGACGGTGGCGGCGACCCGCTTCTGCACCGCAACCCGGCCAAGCCGAGCTTCCGAGTCGCTGCGAGCCTGCTCGCAGTCCGTGATGACGTCTCCCCAGTAGTCCTCACGGAGTTTCCGAACAAAGGCCGCTAGCATTGAAGCGGTGGAACGCGTCCAAGTCGCGGTGTCAAGCACAGAGCCAGTGCCGGGCGGCTCACCTCCGGGATGCCTCCCGAGGCTTTCACCAGGCTCCCCCGGAGCTTCAGAAGCTCAGTTGACGGGTTTAGAGCTCGCGCTGGCCGAGGCGCTGACGGACGGTTTGGCCTCAGGGCATGAGAACGCTATGGCGCGAAACGCATACTCCTTGCCAACGAAGCCGTCCTTGAAGCCAGTTCGCTTCGCGTACGCGATGGCATTTCCCCCTTGGGTCCGAGCGGCCTCCGCAAGCGTATCCAACGGGAGCTCCTTGTTCTCGATCCGCGTCGCTTCAACCTTTCCCAACCGTTTACAAGTGGAGGGCGGTTCCCCGGGGAGGCCGTCGTAGCCGTAGATCGCGACTGGTTCCTCTTCCACCGCCCCCGATCGCAGACTCGCGCAGGAAACGAGCAGGACCAACGGTAACAGCCTCACGCCAGCTTTCATGAACTCGAGACTACAATGCTTTAGTCGACGTGCGCCAAACATGCTCGCGCGCCGTCCTTGCACCAACCCGTAAACCTAAAGGTCGATCTGCATTCCGATCTCTACGACTCGTTCCGGCGGAATTCCGAAGTAGCGAGTTGCGTTCTGAGAGTTCTTGGTGAGGAACGCGAACACCGACTCAGCTCGTCCGGACATTTCTCCACGACTGGTAGCAAGCAGTGTTTCGCGACCAAGGTAGTACGTTACCTGCTTGAGTTCGAAGGGCAGCTTGTAGGCCTTGATTGCGACGGCGAGCGCCCTCGGTACATTGGGCGTCTCCATGAAGCCAACGCGAATGTTTAGCCTGAAGAACCCGTGCTCGAGCGGCTCGAGGCGCAGACGCTCCTTCGTGATGCGAGGGATGCGCTCGGTAACCACGGTAACCAGGAGCACGTGCTCTTGAATGGCCTTGTTGTGGCGAGCGTGGTGGAGCAACAGTGGCGGCGTTCCACTCGAGTTCGAGGTGAGGAAGACGGCTGCTCCTTGCACGCGCACGAGCGGGATTGACTCAGCATCATCGTCAACGAATACGTTGTTTCCGAGCCCTGTAAGAAACGTCTCCAGTGGCCTTGCCGCTCGCTGAAAGTAGTCCCCAAGCAATGCTCGACCCCGCTTCCATACGGTCATAGCAAAGAAGATGCCGATCGCTATCACGACCGGGACGAAGCCGCCGTGGAAGAACTTGAGCGCGTTGGAGCCCAAAAATGCAAGGTCAACGAGTAGAAAGGTCGCAACCAGCGGTATCGCCCGTGCCTTGCTCCACTTCCAGCGCTCGCGAGCGACAACGTAATAGGCAATGGAGGTGATCGCCATCGTGCCTGTGACCGCAATCCCGTAGGCCGCCGCGAGGTTGCTCGACTGCTGGAAGGCAAGGACGAGAGCGAGGCAGCCGAGCGCTAGTAGCCAGTTTATCTCTGGAATGTAGATCTGACCTTCCGTCGTACTCGACGTATGGGTGATCGTGACTCGAGGCAGGAACCCGAGCTGCACCGCCTGTCTTGTGAGAGAGAAGGCTCCAGAGATGAGGGCTTGAGAGGCAATGATCGTAGCGGCGGTCGCTAACGCGACCAGCGGGTATATCGCACTGGCGCTCGGGGCTAGCGCGTAGAACGGATTGGCTACGATGGTGGGCTTTGCAGCTTCGTCGGCGGCGATGATCAATGCGCCTTGGCCAAAGTAGTTGAGCAGCAGCGCAGGCATGGCCACGGCATACCAGGCTATTTGGATGGGCTTTCGACCGAAGTGCCCCATGTCGGCGTACAGTGCTTCGCCGCCGGTGATGCACAGAACGACGGCCCCAAGCACCACGAACCCGTGAAAGCCATTCTGTTGAAAGAAGCTAACCGCGTAGCTAGGGGAGATCGCAACGAGTACGCCAGGGTGTTTGGTGATGGCCAGGAGGCCGAGACCCGCCAGCGTCACGAACCAAAGCACCATAATCGGACCAAAAACCTTGCCAATCGAGTCGGTGCCGCGTTTCTGAATTGCGAATAGCGCTATCAAGATACCGACGGTGATGGGCACTACGGCGGGTTTGAACGTGTCAGTGGCAACCTCCAAGCCCTCGACTGCCGAAAGCACGCTAATGGCAGGGGTCAACATGCCGTCGCCATAAAGGAGGGCCGCTCCGAAGAGCACGAGCGCGACAAGCGCGGTGAGCTTTGCTGGGCGCGCTCCGCGGCTCTCGGGAAGTAGGGCTAGGAGTGCGAGAATGCCGCCTTCGCCCTGGTTGTCGGCCCGCATGATGAAGGTGAGGTACTTGTAACTTACTACGCTGAGTACGCTCCAGAACATGAGCGACAGCAAGCCGAGAACGTTGCTTGTCGTCGCTGCTACTCCATGCGCGCCGTTCACGCACTCCTTTAGCGCGTAAAGAGGGCTGGTCCCGATGTCTCCGAAGACGATGCCCAGGGCAGCAAGCGCGAGCCCGAGCACGCTGCCATGATGCTCGCTGGTGCCATGCTGCTCGTTGCTGCGGGGGGAGGGCGGCGCGTCCTTGTGTTCCCCGCCTGCGGTGCTTGGCTCCGCTGGAGGTTGCGCGTCGTCTTTCACATCACGGCTCGAGCCGTGCGAGGATTGTCCTTCGAGCTTGTGCGACATCCGTGAGGGCGTAACTCGCTCAGATCCGGGGACCAAAGGTTCTCGCGAGTCTTTACGAAATCTTTACGCGGTGATGGGCAACCTTGACGGCCGACTCAACAGCGGTCGACGTAGGTTGCCCCCGTGGACGCTTATCGTCGTAATTGGTCGGCCAATCGGCACGTGTTACCGCGCGTTCGTTTCAGTGCGCTGAGTTTTGCCGTGGTCGCCGTGCTCGTGTTGTGTGTCACCCGCCTCCTTTTCGCCGTCTGGCGGGGCGAGCCTCTCGTGGGTGAGCCATCGGTCGCGCTCGTGATCGGGGTTGTTGTGGTCCTGGACCGGTTAAGCGTTTCGCGCCGGCGATAAGCTGCTACAGAGCCCCGATGCGGAGAGTTGGAACTCTCGCGTTTGCTCTGATTGCTGTAGCCGTTACAACCTTCGTCGCCGTCTTGCTCCGCGGACTGCTCGGGCTCGAAGAGATTGTGATGCTGTACCTTCTTGCGATCATGGTCGTTGCGCTGCGTACCGACCGCGTGGCCGCGCTAGCTGCCTCGCTGCTCTCGGTTGCAAGCTTCGACTTCTTTGCTGTCCCCCCCTACTTGACGTTTGCGGTGAAGGACGTTCGGCACCTACTTACGTTTCTCGTGATGTTCCTGGTCGGGTTGGTTATCGCGAATCTGACGGCGCAGGTTCGACGGGCCAAGCTCGAGGAGATTCGCAGCTCCATCCTCAGTGCTGTGTCGCATGACTTTCGTACTCCACTGGCGACGATCACCGGCGCAGCAACGACTCTACGGCAGGGGGCTTCCTCGCTCGGGGAGCCAGAACGAGCCGACATGATTCAAACCATCTGCGAAGAGGCCGAGCGGTTGGAGCGGCTATTGGCAAAGGTGTTGGCGATGACGCGGCTCGAGGCTGGCGTCCAGCCGGAGACGCAGGCTGTGCCTCTCGAGGAGCTGCTGGGGGCCGCGCTCACGCGCTTGGAGCAGCGGCTGACGCAGCATGAAGTGGAGCTGCAGTTGGGTGAGGAGGTGCCTTTCGTAGCCTGTGACCCAGTCCTCTTTGAGCAGGTATTCCTGAATCTTCTGGAGAATGTGGTTCGACATACTCCTGCCGGTACCCACGTCATTGTTTCGGCCCACGAAGAAGGTGGCTGGGTGGTTATCGAGATTGCTGACGACGGACCTGGGCTTCCAGAAGAAGTAAAGGCCAGACTTTTTCAGAAGTTTGTAAGAAGTGCTAGCTCGAGCGGCGTCGGGCTCGGCCTCGCCATCGTGCGAGGCATCGTTGAGGCGCATCACGGCCGAATTGCGCTCGCGAATAGTCAGCGCGGTACACGATTTATCATTCATATGCGCCCGGCGGGGGAGCACAAGTGAAGGCGCAATTGGTCAAGGGCCTCGTGGTCGAAGACGAAGCTCCCATGCGCAGGTTTCTTCGTACAACACTAAGCAGTAACGGATTCGCTGTCGTCGAAGCGAGCACGGCGCGTGAGGCGCTGGCGATGTTCTCCTCGCACCGTCCAGACTTTGTCATTCTAGACCTTGGATTGCCGGACGGTGACGGATTGGTAGTTACGCGCCAGCTTCGCTCTTTCACGAACGTTCCCATCCTGATTGTGAGCGCCCGCGATCGCGAGTCTGACAAGGTCGAGGTGCTGGACGCGGGGGCTGATGACTACGTAATGAAACCCTTCGGCACGGAGGAGCTGTTAGCGCGCGTTCGCGTGGCCTTGCGCCACGCAGCCTCACGTCAGACCCCGCCTTCTTCGGTGACCGTTGGGCCGCTGACGGTTGACTTTGAGAGCCATCTCGTCTGGCTCTCTGGCGCTGAGGTCCACCTTACGCCTATCGAGTTCAAGCTGCTTGCGTTGCTGTCGAAGCACGTGGGCAAAGTGGTAACGCACAGTCAGCTCTTGACCGAGATCTGGGGCCCCAAGTCGGTCGAGCAAACGCACTATTTGCGCGTGCATATGGCGCAACTTCGCCGCAAGATCGAACGGACGCCGGCTCGACCGCTGCTGCTCGTTACCGAGGCGGGGGTTGGCTACCGTCTGCGTGAACCGCCGGTCTGAGGCGCCCAAGATTTCCACCCGGGGGCTTCGACGACAGGTAGGATGAAGCGATGATGAAGCGTGGCCAATTGTCTAGAGACTTAGGCGCTATTGTCCTGAGCATTGCCGCCGTTGGCTTCGGTTGCAGTGACGACAACAGCGGCAGCAGTGCTGGTGCTTCCGGCCCGGGTGGCAACGACTCAGGCGGAACCGGTGGCACGGGAGGCGCCGGAGGCGCCTGCTTCGGTTGCCAAACGGGAGGTGGCAACGCCGGAGAACTTGCGCTCGTTCCGCCCTCCGCGACGATCGACGTGGTGGACGGCGTAGCGATGCCTGTCGACTTCAACGCCACACTCGACGGCGTAGAGGTCCAGCCGAACGCGTGGGTGGTTGACCTTTCAGGCATCGCAAACACGGACGGTACGGGCGTTGTGACGGCTTCAGGCAATGTGGGTGGGTTGGTGACCCTCAATGCCACCTACGCGGGTATCACTGCCACGGCGCAGGTGACGGTCAATATCAAGAAGACCCTCAATCCAGGAGGCTTCACGCCCGAAGAAATTGCAGTCTTGCAGAACCCGACGGGAGGCCAGGACGGCAGCATCACTTGGGCCTATCCCTATGACAAAACCGTGTTTCCGAAGGGCCTGCTAGCGCCAGAACTGATGTGGAATGGCGGCGGAGCTGGTGACAAGTACTTCGTCAAGCTCGTTGGGCCCTTCACCGAGTTCAATGTCTTTACGACGGCAGACCCGCCCGCTCGTCATTTGTTGGATCCGGCGGTTTGGACCCCGCTGACTGAGAGCGGAAACGGTGGCGTCGTGGACCTCAAGGTGAACCGATTGCCAGTTGGGGGCAACGCGGCAACGACTGTGATTGATCACGATTGGACCGTTGCCAACGGGGCGCTGCGCGGGACCGTCTACTATTGGGCCAATAACATTGGGCGCGTGATGCGAATCAAGCCGGACGCTGGCGCGCCCGAGGATTTTCTCGCTGCAGCAGGCATCAGTAACAACTGCAGTACCTGTCACTCCGTCTCGGCAAACGGCTCCACGTTGATCATCGGTGGGGACGTAGCGACTTCAACCTTTGACCTATTGACGAATACTCAGGTCCTTTCGCTCCCAAGCGTTGGAAAGCAGGTTCGCAACTGGGCAATGCCTGCGATATCACCGGACGGCAGTACGGTCATCGAGAACAACGCTCAGTTGCCTGGTCCTCCTGGTGGCAGTGACGGTATGTGGAACGCTCAGACCGGCCAGAAGATCCTCGGGACGGGCTTGGATGGTGTGATGCTCGATATGCCTGCCTTTGCTCCGGATGGTTCACGCATTGCGTACGTGGACCATTCGACGCTTGGGCTCGCCTCCTACGAGTGGGACCCGGTCACCAAGGCCGCAACGAATCCGGTCGCACTCGTTCCAGCCGGTGCAGACGGCCAGCTAAACGCCATCTGCTTCCCGAGCGTTTCGCCGGACGGCGAGTGGGTTGTCTATCACCGTGGAGTCTATCCAAACTCGCTGGATACGCGTTTTGGTCCAGGCTCCATGTACCTTGCAAACTCGGCGACTCCGGGCGCTGATATTCGCCTGCGTAACCTCAACGGGGATGACTACCCTTTTGCCGCCGGGGATCGCGACCGTCTGCTCGACTACGAGCCCACCTTCGCGCCGCTCGAGGCAGGCGGCTATGCCTGGGTGGTGTTTACCAGTCGTCGCACCTACGGCAATCGCCTCACTGGCAATTCCGGCTCAGTCAAACAACTCTGGGTTGCAGCGGTTGACGCCGATCCGACAGACGGTGTCGATCCGAGTCACCCAGCGTTTCGAGTTCCTGGCCAAGACATCAACACGCTCAATATGCGCGGCTTTTGGGCGCTGGATCCGTGCAAGGAACTTGGTCAGGGTTGCACCAATGGGTCTGAGTGTTGCAACCAGAACTGTGAAGAAGGTATCTGCACCGAGCCCGACCCGGGCGGCTGCTCCGAGACCGGAAACGCCTGTATGGAAGACAGTGATTGCTGCGACTCGCTCGCCGATTGCGTGAATGGCTTCTGCAGCGAGCCCCCTCCGCAATAAGGGCTGCTGAATAGAAGAGGGGGTGCTATCTCCGGATAGGCACCCCCTCTTGCTTTTGTGCGTTGGTCGTTTGCGCGTTAGAGTTTGAGCGCTGGTCTTAAGCGGTTAGGCTTGCTCTTGTCCTTGAGGGAGGATTGAGCGCATCGCGTAGGAGCGCCAAACGAATGAGGGCTTCATCTCCGCTAGGCCAAGCTTTACTAGGTTATCGCTGGTGGGGCCGGGGCCAAGGATCTCCAGGGATACTTGGCCGGCCCCTCCCCACTTTAGCGGGTGACCGGTTTCAACGACGGTGCGCACAACTTTGCCTCCCTTGGTCGACATCAAGACGAAGGGAATCCCTTTGGTCTCGAGCCAGCCAGCAGGCCCCACGGTCAATCGGAACTCGCCCTGCTGTTCCGCCCGAATTTGCCCCTCGCTGAACTCGGTATTGATGCCGACTACGTATTTGGGGAAGTTCCAGATCTCCTTGCCCGCGGCGCACGCGTTGGCGGTTGTCACGGGTAAGTTGAGAAAGGTGCTGCCGTAGTTCGGTTGGGTTCGCGCGTTGACCAGGGCGCCCCAGGTAGACGGTGAAGTGCCCTTGCGCTTTACCTCTACCGCCAGCGCAACCTCGTTGTAGGGGCCAATCGAGGTGTCGCGATATTCGAATACCACGAGCTGCACGATGGCTTTGCCCATGAGGATGAATGGCTCGAATTCAGCCTGGTCGGGGATGAGGGGCGCAACTTTTTCCGGTGGCACCCGATACATCAGCCCAACGACCCCACCATCGCGGTAGAGGATTGGAAGCGCACATTCCCCACTGCTCGTGCTGACGTTCTCTTGATGAATGCCAGCAAAGAAGTCCTCAGACATCCCCACATGTTGTCAAACTTGCGAGCGAAGGGCACTGGCAATCTGGAACTTCGGCACGAGACTGAGGCTGCTGAAGTCGCCCCGCGGAGAACTCGCTGCCGCTAGAGTTAGCTTATGGATACCGAAACCAGTCAGAGGGTTTGCGAAATCATTGCTGGCCTTCTCTTTGCCGATGGCGACTTCCACACCGAGGAAGCCAAGTTCTTTTCGAGGCTCTTGGCGCGATTCGGGCTTCCGAACGACACCAAGGTTGAGCACATCGAGGACGCGACCGCGGCCATTACTCGCCTTCGCGAGCTCGGTGCGACAGAGCGTGCCGAGACACTGGCGCTGCTGATCGAGGCAGCCGTAGCCGATGGTGTGGTCCACCCCGCAGAACGTATTCTCATCGGCGCGGTCGGGGAGGAGCTTGGAGTTGCGGAAGAGGTGATTGACGCACGTCTCAAGCTTGCCCTCGCGAAGTCTTGAGACGTCCGCTCGCTGATTGGGCTGGGCGCTGGTATAAGCGCCCGGTGACGCCGCGATCAGTCCTTGTTTTCACCTTCTTGCTGGCTTCCTGTGCTCATTCCGAGGGCGGTCCGCGTACGGGTCGCAGTGACGGCGGGATGCGAGAGGTCCCCACTGAGGCCCAAAGCGCCAGCGCCCAGTCGTCGGTCGCCGCTACCGCCCCACCGCCTCCCGAGACTCCCTGCCTTCGTCCCACAGTTCGAAAGATGCCCAACAAGCAGGCTGGCATGCTCGAGTTGCTCGAAGAAGAAGCAATCGCCGTCTATCTCGATCCGGCCGCCTTAGGCGTTGCCGTGCCAGAGTATCTGCGCGCGTCGGATTATGTGATTTTGGACGTTGGCTACGATCTGCCGCGACCGATCAAGAACCTGCATTTTCACGATACGGGCTTTCAAGGCACGTTCTCGTTCGACGGGCGCCCGTATGACGTGCGGGTGCCATACAAGGCGGTCTTTGGCTTCGTAAGCCGAACTACCAAGAAGGGCGGCTTGTACTCCTCCGAGGTGCCGTCGAAGGCACTATGCGAAAAGCCAGAGTCGAACAACGAGACGGCAGCGCCTTGATTCCGCAAAGCCGGCACGAGTCATTGCGCTGAGCGGCGCTCTATTCGGATGAGGCTGCCGCGGCCCGCCTCGCACGTTCCCACGTAAACAGCCGCTCTATCGACTGCGATGCCGCACGCGTTCCTGGCCTCCGCGAGCGTCTGGATCAGTCCGCCCTGCACGCCCACACGACGAACGTGCCCCGCCCCAAGCTTCGAGCGCGTCACGTAGAACAGATCTTCATTCAAAACGGTGGACGCGACGATCTCGTCCGACTCCGCAGCCAAGGTGAGCAGGTGACCCCCAACTTTGGGCAGCTTGGTGATCATGCCACCACCTTTGAACCCACCCGTTCGATAGCTGATTAGCAGGTGCAGATCGGTGAGCGCTAACGCGCTCACGCCCCCAGGCCGGGTCACCAACTCGGTCAGCGGCCCGGAGGTTAGCGACGTGCGGCCCACGCTCTCTTTGGTGGCGATGTAGATGTCGGTGTCGTCCATCGCGAGCGCGTTGATGTTCTCGGCCTCCGCCACGCGCCAAATGTCACCAACACGGCGAGTGCGCGCAAAGATGGGAGTTAGGCTTGGCCGCTCGGGCTCGGTCCAAGCCAGCATTGTATCGTTGGCCGTCAGCAGCACCCGCTGCTGGGAACCATCATGGAGATGAACTCCATCCACGTCATCGGCGCCGCGGAACAGCGTGCTTGTCGAGTCGCTTTCGAGCACGATGTGGTCGCTTCCAGCGAAGTTGGAGAGCGTAGCAACTCCTGGCTTGGTCGCCCTTCGCTGGGGACCGCCACAACGCGGAACCCGAAACATCGCTGAGGTTTGGTCTACCCAGTAGACCTCATCTCCAATCACCGCGATCGATTCCAACGCTGCAAGGTTGGTCCCCAGCTCTGCAGGGCAGCCGCCTTCTGCCGTCGGCGAGGTTGGCCCTGGTTTGCAGCCCCAAAGCGCCTGCAACAAGGCAACGGCGAAAAGCCTTCTCACGACGCCCTCAAGGTCGATCACGACGGAATCACGAGCGCCGCCCAACCCGTTGGGAGTTCTTGCTGCGTAAGCTTCAGCTCCTCGGCGATGCTTTGCAGACGCTTCTTCTCAACCTCGCTGAGGACACCGTCGGCGTTGGCCGACTTCCAACTCGTAGCAAGCAGGCCCTTGAGTTTCGCTTGAGGATCCATCGTTGGCGCAGCGTAAACCAAGACTGGGCTCGTCTGCGCTCGCGGAAATTCTAATGCCGCGGCGGGGCTGCCAGTTTATAGGGCCGCGATGCTGGTGGGCAAAAGGAGCTTGGGGGCTACTGTTTTGATCATGGCTTTGGGGGCTTGTGCGCCCAAGCCGCTGCCTCAACGCCAGTTCTACTTCCCACCGTCGGGTAGCGGGCTGGCCGTACCGCCGCGGCAGCCCTTGCCGCCCCCTGCGCCGCCCGCTGCAACTTCGCCTGGGGCTTACCAGGGCCTCGGGGTCGAGAGCATTCCCCCTGAGGTGCTGCGCCTCTACGCGGCATCGCCGCTCACCCCAGACGTCAGTCGGCGTATCCAAGCCATGTTGGATTTACGCAGCCCAGCCGCTGGAACCCCCTCTCCCGATGGAAAGAAGCTCTACTTCGCCTGGAGCATCACCGGCACGCCGCAGATCTTTAGGTTGGACGGCCCCATGGGTTTCCCGACTCAGCTAACCGGCGGCGAAGATCCGACCCAGCTGGTTGCGGTGACCCCTGACGGCAAGTGGCTCGTCGTATCCCGCGACCGAAACGGTGAGGAGAATCCGGGCCTGTACTTGCTCTCGCCCGATGGCGGTCCACTCAAGGAAATTCAGCACAAATCCAAAGTGCAAACCCAACTGCAGTACGTCTCGTCAGACAGCTCCTATCTTTACTACCGGGCCAATGACGTGACTGCCGATTCTTACGCGATATACCGTTATGACGTTGGGACCGGCAAGGCTAGCAAGGTTTTTGGCGAAGCCGGTATCTGGTCCGTCGCGGATGTGCGGTCCGCCGGGAAGGGCAAGCCGGACGTCCTACTGCTCGAGAAAAGCGTGGGCTCCAATATGGCCGAGATATACGAGTACGATCTCGGTGCGCCTCAGTTGAAGCCCGTAATCGGTCAGAATGAACGCGAGGACTACGTTGCTAGCTACGGCGCCGGTCAGGAAATTCTGGTGCTTACGCCAAAGCTCGGGGAGTACCGGCGGCTTTATTCAGTAGACGGTGGGAAGCTCAAGCCCATTACCCCTGAGCTGACGCACGACGTCTCGAGCTTCCGCACGGATAGGCAAAAGAAGCGCATCCTCTACGCCACCAATGAAGGTGGCTACACGCGGTCGTTCGCGCTCGAGGCCAAGAGCAAGAAGCCAATCAAGCTTGCCAACATACCAACTGGTGACCACGTCACATTTGGAGCTTCCAGCCCTGACGCAGCGGTGACTGCGCTCGTGGTTGATTCGGGGAGCGAGCCTCCTCAGAGCTACCTGTATACCTGGGAGGGCAATAAACTAACCAAGTGGCACAAGCCTGCCACGCCCGAAATTGACATGAAGGGCGTCGTGCGCTCCACCCTGGAGTCCTACCCAGCTCGCGACGGTACAAAGATTCCCATGTTCGTCCGTCGACCCAACGGCTGTGCACCAGCGGGCGCGGTCTTCGGCAAGGCCTGTCCCGTGATCGTGAGCTTTCACGGTGGGCCGGAAGGTCAGGCGGTAGCCGGCTTCTCCACCCGTGCTCAGCTCTTCGTCGATGCGGGCTTCATCTATGCCGAGCCCAATGTGCGCGGCAGCGACGGCTACGGCAAAAGCTGGATTCACGCGGATGATGGCGCCAAACGTGAAGCGGTGCTCACCGACATCGAGGATGCCTCGAACTTCATTCGCACCAATTGGAAGGTCGCTGGGGTCTCGCCAAAGGTCGGAGTGTACGGCGGGAGCTACGGTGGCTACTCGACGCTAGTCGCGATGTCGCTGTTCGCCGGCGCCTACGACGTTGGCGTCTCAGTGGTTGGGATCAGCAATCTGCTTACCTTCCTCGAGAATACGGCACCCTATCGACGTATCTTGCGCATGTCGGAGTACGGCGATCCTGAGAAGGATCGGGCCGTGCTCGAGCGACTATCCCCAACCACGCACGTGGATAAGGTCAAAGCTCCGCTGATGCTCCTCCAGGGCGCCACCGATCCTCGCGTTCCAGTCGGGGAGGCTTTGCAGTTTTACGAGGCCCTGTACAAGAAGGGTATCCCGACTGAACTCATCATCTTCCCAGATGAAGGGCATGGCTTTCAGAAGCGGCCGAATCAAGTTCTTGGCATGGGCCACACGATTCGATTCTTTCAAGAGCATTTGAAGTAAAGGTGGCGAAGATGGCGACAAAACTCTCAGCGGACGCGTTCGTGGCACTGGCGGCTCTGGCATGGGCCGATGGGGATCTTCGAGCAAGCGAACGAGAAGGTTTACTCAAGGCTGCGAGCGGCCTCGAGGAGGTTGAGCTTGCTCGTGTCAAAGCCTCCCTCGAGACCAAGACCGACCTGCGGGCCTTTGCTCCTGGGGACATGAGCGAGTGGCAGCGTGTCGTTACCTACGCCATCGGCTGCTGGTTGGTGCGCCTCGACGGGATCGTGTCGATCGAAGAGCATGAGGCGCTGAAGCTGCTCGGCAAGGCCCTCGACTTGGCTGCACCGGTCTGCGAGCGCGCAGGTATCGCGGCGCTCGAGCTGCACGTGATGCCCGATGGTGTTCGACCGGGGCGCTTCGACTTCGACAAGCTCGAGGAGCTTGTTGGGGGCCGACTGCCCAGCCTGATGCCGAAGGCTGAGTAGCTTACTCAGTAGCCGCCGAAGAGGTCCTGTACCTTGGCTCCAAGCGCCGTCGCAATCTTGTAAAGAGACGGGATCGACGCGCTGGACTCGGCTCGTTCGATTTGACTGAGCAAGGAGACCGAGAGTCCGGTGCGATGGGCCATCTGCTTGAGGGTAAGGTCCTTCTCCTTGCGCAGCCGACGGATCGTATCGCCAATCACGTTGTGCAGCTGTTCCTCGGGCGAGCGAACGATGCCCTTCTTCTTGGCGATGCGGTCGATGACCTCGCGTAGCTCTTCGGCATTGAACGGCTTCTTCAGGTAGTCGTCGGCCTGCAGCTTCATCGCGGCGACGGCCGAGTCGAGGCTTGGAAAGCCTGTGAACATGATCACCGAGATGTCGTTGTCCGCTTTACGAACGCGACGCAGCACCTCAATGCCGTCCATCTTGGGCATCATCCGGTCGAGAATGAGCATCTGGTAATGCCCGTTCTTGATTTCCTCTTCGACAAGAAGAGGATCGCTCAGCGTCTTTACGTCGTGTCCATCTCGCGTCAGTAGCGTTTCGACGTAGTCGCAAATCGCTTTGTCGTCGTCACAGACCAGGATGCGAATCGGCGGGGTCGAGATGGCCAAGGTGGCTCCTTCGAGGTTGTGGAATGGCCAGGGCGGCCATTCCAGTGCCACTATAATCGCCCCCCGCTTCGGGGTGCAACAAGGGCAGGCGTACAACGACGAAAAGGCTTCAGCGCGACCGAACTCAGCGTTCTGAGACTACGATCGTGCGTGACCGCCGAACTCAGCGTTCTGAGACTATGATCGTGCGTGACCGGGTAATCGAGGGAGGCTGCTGGTCGTCGACGCTCCTGACCTCAGCTTCGCGCGCGACGAACGTGCCGGCGAGGTTGAAGCGCAGTGGAATCGCCAGCACTTGCTCCGTCGCGCCGATCGAACGGTTGATTCGGAGCGTGCCTTGAACCTGCCGAACACCCTCCTGTGGCTCGGCCAGCACAACGCCAGGGGGCAGCGGGATGGTAGCGTCCACCCGGGTTTGCGAGGCGAGCGCTTCCTTCGCGAGCAGGGTTACGACGAGATTGCCGACGTCTCCTTGGGTCAACGTTCTGGCGCAAGGCTTTTCGGGCGGACATACGGGGGCACTCGGGAATCGAATGCTCACGCGCACGCTGCCCTCGGCTTCCGACGGCGCCACCGCGAACGGTCGCAAGTAGTTGCGGCTCACCTCCGCAAGGATGGCGTGGTCCGTTGAAACGCTAAGCTCGTCAGCCGAGTCCGGCACCAAGAGCGAGAGGCTCTGGCCGGCCGGTACCTGCACGCGCTTTGTACCAGCCTCGCCAAAATCGATTTCGACGTCGCTGCTCGAGAGTTCGTCTTCAACACCGAGGTCGAGAATTGCAAGCAAGGCAGCCCTCGTTGCCGCCGCAGAGCCAAAGCTGCCTCGTGAATCACGCTGGACCAAGAGCCAGGCCAGGTGGAGGTCACTCTCGCTCTTGGCGGTTGCTTCGTTGGCACTCAGAATCAGCGCCGCGTGTACGAGAGCTCGGCTCGCGCGACTTGCGCCCGGATAGTCGAGCCGGCCGTCCGCTGCTGGCCGTACCTTCGCGAGTAGCTTCTCTCTCAATGCGCCGAGCTCGGAAGCACGATGGGGACGAGTGGCGAAAGCGACGATGCCGCGCGCGAGCTCATCGGGCTTCCCTTCACTCGAGAGTTCTTTGACGCCTCGGGCGGCGAGCTCCGTGAAGCATGCGAGTACCACGCCTGCTTTGGGCGTTGGTTCGGCGTCCAACGCAGTCGCCAAGGCCGCTCCGACGACGGGCAGATTTCCGGGCGGACAATTGCCTTTGCCCGTGGCTGAATCGCTTGGCCCAGCCAGTCGGCCACGCAGGCTGTAACTGAGAGCGTCGTTCTCAGTGAGGTCCTGCGAGACTCGCGCGCGCGCAGCCTTTTCGACCAACTCGAGTCGATCTGCGAGGGGGTTCTCGGCGTCGCTCCTCGAGCGCAGATGGCGCTCGAGCCGCGCACTCGCATCGGCGATGTCTGCCAGCTCATCGGCGCTGGAGCCCGCGGTGTCTTCGAGTGCCGTCACCATCTTCTCGAGCTGCGAAGCAGAGCCATTGAACAGCGTGAGCGTTGCAGAGCCGGCGCGCTCAAAGGGCGACTTGTCCAGGAACTCACCAAGCTCGCGCTCGTCGCTTATCCAGGCGGTTCGCGCGATGTTCATCGTTTTTCCCGCGGGTTCTACTGTGATTGCGTGCTTAACGGTATCGCTGGGAAGGCCAGTCGCCGAGGTGGTGACGTTGAGCGAGCCCTCACCGGCGCCAGCCGCACGCACTGGGATCGTCACGCTGATAGCGCCTTTGGCTGGGATCAGGGTTGGTGTTGCTTTGAAGTCTGGCGCGAGCGCGATGGCCCCTTCCGCCGAGACGGCCAGCGTAGCTAGAACCTCCTTGTCGGTGCGATTGCGAAGGTGCACGCGTGCGGACACGATGTCTCCCGTGGTCATTCGAGCACCGGCAAAGACCTTGCTCGACAGCTCGAGATTGACCGGCACCTCAAGTGTTGAGACGGCTGCGCCGGCCTCGTTCGGCAAGCCAACCAGCGCAACTTGCCACGTCGTTTCCTCGGCCCCAAGCTGCACCTGGATTCGAGCTCGCCCGTTCTCGTCGGTCTGCACCGGCTCCGACATAAAGGTGATGCCAGAGGTTCCGGCTCGCCTCACCCGGTGGGCGCCCCCGAGTCGACCACTGCCATTACCGATCCCCATGCCACTTCCACTGCCGCTCCCGTGCTCCGCGGCAAACCCACCTCCCAGCGCGGTGCCGGTCGCACGGTTGAGCGTGTCCTTCCAGCTACTGACGGTCTCATCGGCGACGAGCATGTCGAAGCGCGAATCCACTAGTTCATCCTCGTGACTAGCACGCGCGTAGGGGGTGCCTGACTTTAGAACCCGGGCGAACGGACTCGAGACGTCATCGGCAGTGCCCAGCTTGCCGTCGGGACCGGGAGAACTCAGTGAGAAACCGCGCTTGAAGGAAATGAACGGTACATATTCTTCATTGGTCTTGTGGAAGGTTAGCTGCCCGCCCCAAGGGTCGAGCAGGTTACCCTCCGCCAAGGATCCTCCACGAATCAGCTTGCGCAATAGTGCGTTAGGCTCACCCAGGATCGGCTCGTCAGGGTTGAGCAACGTTCGCTGGCTGCGCATTGCATCAAGGACGTTGAACATCTTGAGTCGGGTGACTCGGCGCGCCACATTGTCGAAATTGATCTGCGGGTCCTTCGCGATCAAGTCCGCGAGGGTTACCGTTTCCCCTCCAGGGGTGAGCGGCTTTTGATCGATGGCGTCGGTCACCAGCGTCATCAGCTCAGGGTTGAAATTGTAGCGGCCCTTCTCTTTGCGATAGACGTCTGGGAGCGTTTCTACCGCCATCGACGACTCGAATACCGCCCCCTCCAACGACCTCACCACCTGCTGAAAGGTGTTGTCGAACTTGGGACCAGCCGTTCCTGCGGGGTCGGCGATTGGCGTTCCGTCCTCGCTGGGCCTGAGTCGAGCGCGGCGCAGTGGATCATTCTCCGGTCCACCACTCAACACGGAGTCACAACGGGAAGTCTCAACGCCAAAGCTCGAACAAAGAGCACTCTTGGTGTCCAGCGCGAGCAAGGGATCGAGGTTGGCCCCACCGTACTTGTCAACGACCACTGCCGCGACGGTGCCAACCAGCGGAAGCCCTTTATTGTCTTTGAGGACCGCATCGATTGTTACGAAGCTACCGGGCGCTGCCTTGCCACTCGCGATGGTCCCGCTTAGCGTCGGAAGTCGCTTGGGGATCACCAGGACCCTCGTTCTGGAGAGCAATGCCGGGCCTGTAAGTTGTGGCACCGCCACGAGCAAATCCATCGGACCTTGCGCATCCTCGGGAATCGCGATCGATTGAGAGCCCTGGCCGAGTCTGAGTTGCGAGGCGGTGGTCGTGCCCTCGTTGACGCTCTCGCACAACACGCTGACCAGCGTGCCTGGCGCACCGACGATGCTAAGCGGAAGGCTTTCTCCAGCCTCGACCACAAGTTTCGCTGGGCGAACTAGGAACTTTGCTTCGCGTTGCACCGGAAGGCAGAGGCTCATTCCGTCTGAGCCGACGAGCGCGCCGCCAAAGGCCTCGCTCGTGCCGCTTGCGGGCTCCAGCGCCTTGAGCGTGATTTGTGCTGCTACTTGGTTCGGACACGGGCCGACCTTTCGAAAGGCACCTGCTCCGGCGGGAACCTCCCACTCAAGCTCGGCCTCTCCGTAGCTGTTGGTCGTGAACGTCGCAGAAAGGTTGTCTCCTTTGGCAACGAAGGTTCCCACGATCGGCTTTCCGCCATCGCGCGACATCTCCAACACCACGCGTTGCCGCAAACCAGGTACGAGCTCCCCGCTTTCGGGCGTCATGCGTACGAAGCCACGTTGCTGTCCGACCTCGATCTCGGCCGAGCTTTGAAGCGCCCGCCCTTCGAGCTCCGTGCGGACCTCGAGGCGATGCTGTGAGCCGCGAAGTGGCACGGTGCTGGGAGTCGTTACAGTCGCGGTAACCTCCCCGTTGACGTCGGTAACGAGCTTCTCGGCGACCTTTGCAAAATCGTCATCGGCTACTGGCGGCTCCGTGCCTCGTGGGCCATTCCAAACCAGCACCGTCTGCCCTCGGATCGGCTCGCCGGTGGCGTCACGGACTCGCACTCGGTAGCGGGCCTTGTCGCCTGCCACCGTCCACGCTTCGTCGAACGTCGCACGAAACGTTGGTTGGCCCGGCAGCTCTTCACGCGTTGTCAGCGTGGTCGACTTGCCTCGTCCTGTCGCCGAATCACGCGGGCGCGCTTCGAGAACGAAGGAGGGTGCAGGTCCGCTGTCCCGGGGAATGTGGAGCTTGGCTGAGGCTGTTCCGCTGAGGTCGGTCTTGGTCTCCACTCGTTCACGGACGACGTCCCCTTGGCTCAGCACGAACTCGACGTCGGTATTGGGCTGCTTGCCGTCTTTGCCGCTGAAGATGGCCCACGCCATCACCTCGCTGCCGGGAACGACCGCGCTGTCGGAAACGAACAAGTCGATGTCGCTGCGCGCGGTGCGCCGGATCGAATACTCAACGGTACGGTCGCGCCCATTGGCCTGAACGCGCAACAGCAGCGTCAGTTCACGCGGAGGACCTGCAGGCACTGGCAGCACCAGGGTGAGCCCACCGTCCGCGCCGCTGGTTCCGCGCGCCGGCGCGGGAAGGCTCGCGGGCTTTTCGTCGTCCCTGGACGAGAGCGACTCCGGGTCCCAAGTCGCTTCGACCAGGGCATCTTGAATGGGCACGACAGTCGTCGCCGTCGGGAAACCGAGGGCAACGATGCTCAGCGAGAGATCCTCTCCACCAGGCGCTTCGACGTCAGCGTGCACCCACAGGTCGAGTCCACGAGCTGTGGACGACTTCGGCTCGGTCGCCGCAGGGGCACTTTTCTGCGCGTTCGCTGACGGTGGAAGGGCAACAAGCCCGCCAAGTATCGTTGTCAACAGGCCAAGTCGAAGGGGAAGGGCGCGCAGTGTCATGGTTGGCGCTAGACACCCTACACCCTCCCGAAGTTTCCCGACGGCGCCGATTGTCCGGCCGAGTCAAAGCGGCGGCAAAGAGGTGGGGATCGACTTTTCACGACCGCCCGCGTTCTTGGACTTCACCGGGCGCTTCGACGGGGGAGGCGAAGAGGCACAGGTGACGCGCAAGCGACGCACTGCATCCGAAAGAAGCTGGGAGATGCGCGCCTCGGTAACTCCAAGAACGTTTCCGATCTGGCGCAGCGTGAGGTCATCGCCGTAATAAAGTTCAAGCACTCGCTTGAGCCGAGGCGGAAGAGCATCGAGGGCTGTTCGTAGTTTTCCGAGCGCCTCGACCTGGGTCATGCGTTCCTCGGGGCCGACGCTGGTGCTATCTGCGAGGTCAACGTCGTCGTAGGTCTCGATGGAGGAAGTCTCGCCGCTTTGGGCTAAACGCAGCGCTGCACCGTAGGCCTCTTGCGAGAGCTTCAAGTGGCTGGCCACCTCTGCATGCGTTGGCTTGCGACCATAGCTCAGCTCGAGATCGCGGTTCGCTTTGGCGATCCTGCGCGCGCGCTGGCGCATTCTGCGTGAAAGAGGGTCGGCGTTGCGCAGCTCGTCGAGCATGGCCCAGCGCAGTCGAGGCATCGCGATTCGCTCGAGATCCGAAAGGGGCATGCTCGGGTTTTTCGCGTACAGCTCGACCAAGGCTACGAAGCCGGCGCCCACCAAGTCGTCGGTGGATACTTGCGGTGGCAGTCTTTGTGCGACGCCGCGAGCAAGCCGCCTGATCAGCGGAATGCAGCGCACTGCAACGTCTCGCGGGATGCGACCCGTGTGTCCGTCCCAGGCAATGTCGGAGCGCTCGGCTACCCAGCGTCGGATCTGTTCTGCGTCCCCCTCGTTGAGGTCCGACCAGCGAATCGCCACCCGGTAGTTGCCCTTCGGATCTCGTTCGCAGCGAACGACAGTTCCTTCACAGAGTGCGGGATCCAAACGTGTGGGCAATTCGACGACGGCTGTGAGTCGCTCGTTGGCTTCAAAAGGCGCTCTACTTACGACGAGCACCCCGCCTTCGGAGAGATTGATGAGCCGACCGTGAGCCCGCGTCGATTCAGTCGTGAGGATGATGGGCAGATCGACATCCGCCCGCGGAAAAAAACGCGGTTCAAGCATGGTCGTTCCTTTCTTAGAGAAGCTAGAAGTCAGCTCGCGATGCGCTTGCGCTTAACCATTTCGACGAGCGTCGTGCGGTTGAGCCCCAAGAGCTGCGCTGCGCGATTCTTGTTTCCGCCCGTGCGCGCCAGCGCCTGACGAATGAGATTGCTTTCGTACTCGTCCACGACGGCCTTGAGGTCGAGGCCCATGGCCGGCAGCTCCGAGGGCAGCCCGCTGCCCGCTGCTCCGCGGACGTCGCGCGCACGCACCGACATCGGCAGATCTTGCGCGCTCACTTCAGGACCAATGGCTAGCAGCACAGCGCGCTCCACGACGTTCTGAAGTTCGCGGATGTTGCCCGGCCAACCATAGGTTTCGAGCAGTGCGAGCGCCTCGGGCGAGAAGCCCTCGAGGTCCTCGCGGCCGAGGTCCTCCTTCATGCGCTCGAAGAAGTGAAGGACTAGTGCACTGATGTCGTCTTTGCGGTCTCGCAGCGGTGGGATGTGTAGCGGGATCACGTTGAGCCTGTAGTAGAGGTCTTCTCGGAAACGACCCGCGCGGACTTCCGCCTCGAGGTCGCGGTTGGTTGCTGCCACGACGCGAAGGTCGCAGCGGTAGGTCTTCGAGTCGCCGACAGGGGAGTATTCGCGCTGCTGTAAGAGACGCAGCAGCTTCACCTGCAGAGCTAGTGGCATCTCCCCGATTTCGTCGAGGAACAGCGTTCCACCCTCGGCAGCTGCTACGCGCCCCTGACGAGTAGCGTGCGCGCCGGTGAAGGCGCCCTTGGCATGACCGAACAGCTCGCTCTCGAGCAAGGCCTCCGGAATGGCGCCGCAGTTGAGCGTGACGAGTGGCCCTTTGGCCCGCACGCTCGCATCGTGAATGGCGGCTACGAGCATCTCTTTGCCCGTCCCGCTCTCTCCGGTGACAAGCACCGTGCAGTTCGCCCGCGCGATGCGGTCGATGTTCTCCACAAGGTCCGTCAAGAGCTGGCTCTTGCCGACAATCTTCCCGCGGCTCGTAGGCCTCAACGTCATGCGCACGCGAGTAGTGTCTACCTGTTGCACGTTCATCACACGGCACCTCCATGTCGCCGACCGAGCCAGCTTTCCCACCGATTTGTGGAAAGCAGCTCCATCTCCCGGGGCGATCCGGGAATAGGGTGCTGAAGCCGTTGCAATCCAAAGGACCGACCCGCGCCGTGCGGGAGTCTTGAATGCGAAGCTCAGCGTCTGCATCCACCCATTGCGAGAGACGTGCCATGTTTCCGACGCGTGTCAGAAACATGTCAGTGCATGTCGCACTCGTTGATCTTGCTTGAAAAGTTGGCCCCAGCGAGGGCTTCGTGGAAGCGCCAAAGCGGCTCGCAGAACCGGTTGTTTCAACTCGAGAAGGAGACGCAGCAACCGTGTTCTCAGTACGAGACACGTGAGCATTCGCGACAACAGCAGAACTCAAAGCGGGACCAACGCAGTTATCCACAGCGAGGCCCGACAGGAAGGACAACGGCCCCACGGTCTCGTTTATGAAGAGCGCAGGCTCGCGGAGAGTCATCATTTTGACGAATCCTTCGCGGTGGTCGTTTGAGCGCCAGCGAGAGCTTCACGGATCTTGTCGGCCAAGCCGAGTCCGCCTGCGTCCCCGACTGAAGTCGCGAGCGAATCGACAATCATCGGTCCGTAGCCCGATTGCCCACCTTGTTCTCCGACTTTTGCCACGGTGAGCAGCTGCCGGAGAAAAACGCCCTCGAATTCCTTACAGATGCGGGCGAGCTCGGCGTCTTCCTTGGCGGAGATCTGCGGTGCGTGGCTTGCTGTAGGTCCGATCTTCATTCGACCACCACCTCGGCCTCGAGGCCACCGGCTGTCTTCATGGCAGAGAGGACGCTCGCAAGTTCGCGCGCGGAAAGGCCGAGCGCACCCAGCGCATCAGCGACATCGGCCAACGACCCAGCGCCCTCCATGAACTGCACGGTGGGAATCTTCTCCTTGGCCGTCACTTCGGAGCTCTGGACCTTGGTGCCTTGCCCAATCACCGGCTGAGCCACTTGCGGTGTTTCCTTGACGACGATCGTCAAACTTCCGTGGACGATCGCCATCGGCGCAAGCCGCACGTCGCCACCAGCGATGATGGTTCCGTTGCGTTCGCTGATCACGATTCGTGACTTGCGTACTGGCGAGACCTCTAGTTCTTCGATCTGCGCAAGCAGCTGAACCGGGTTCTTTTTGAACTCCTCAGGGACCTTTACGGTTACCGCTCCACCATCGAGCGCTTCCGCCACACCTTCCCCGAGGCTCTTTGAGATCGCTGCGGCCAGGCGTGACGCCGTGGTGAAGCTCGGACTTCGGAGTGAAAGCGAGAGCTCACCCTTGTCGTTCAAGATCGACGAAACGACCTCGCGCTCGACGATCGCTCCCATCGGGATCCGGCCTGCAGTGAGAGAGCCTTGCTTTACCGAGCTTCCACTCGCTCCTTTACCTGAAAAGCCACCAACGATGAGGCTGCCTTGCGCGGCCGCGTACGTCTTTTGGTCGGCCCCCTTGAGCAGCGCTTGTACCAGTGTTCCACCGGACAAAGACTTCGCGTTGCCGATCGAGCTGATCGAGATATCGAGCTTCGTCCCAGGCTTGGCAAATGGCGGGAGAGTCGCCGTCACGACGACTGCGGCCACGTTCCTGAGCTGGATCTGCCGCGGATCGATGGCCACACCAAGTCGGCGCAACATCTCGATTGTCGCCTTGGCGGCAATGGGAGCCGTTGCGTCGTCGCCGGTTCCAGCGAGACCCGTAACCACGCCGAATCCAACCAATTGGTTGTCGCGCGCGCCTGCGACCTCGACCAAGTCCCGAACCTTGTCGGCTCGCGCGGTCTTCGCTGGTGCAAGACCAAGTGCTCCCGCCGCGAGCGCTACTAGACAGACTCCACGGAGACGAATTTTAGTATTCATTATTGCCCCAGCTCTAGTCGGAAGGAGGTGGTCATAGCGGGTTGACCTTGTCGAGCGCGCGGCCAAGCAAGCCTTTGCGCTGTTGGTCTGCGATGTCGCCTCGGCCGGTGAACTCCACTTCAGCGTCGGCAATCCGCGAGGAAGGCACCGAGTTGTCGCTGCCGATGTCGACGGAGCGAATCAAGCCGGACACGTATAGGTGATACTCCTCATTGTTGATCATGATCACCTTGGTGCCCTCGAGGAAAAAGTCACCGTTGGGCATTTGCTTCGCAATGCGCACGGCAATTCGGCCTCTCAAGATTCCTTTGCGACTCGTGTTGCCGCGCCCAGCAAAGTCAGACTCGCTGAAGAATGAGAGCATGTGGCTTGGGTCCAGCTCTGGCATTGCTGCTTTAACGGCCGAGAGCAGCCCAAACACATTGGTGATACCCATGTCGAAGGAGCCCTCCTTGGCAAGCTCGGTGCTCGAGTCGCCGGAGGCATCCGCCTGCTCGTCAATCTCGATCAGCACGAGGTCCCCGACGCGGGAGCTGCGCAAATCCTCGAAGTAGCCGCGATTGGCGTCGCTGAAGATAGACCCGCGCGAGGGCGCAAACGAGGGGTCGCTTGCCGCATACTTGGCCGGCTCGTAGTCCCGCTGTTTCGGTGCATAGTCGCCGATGTGCGGCGGCTCGCAACCGAGGGTGAGCACCACCATACCGGAGAGCAGCAGCGTCTCTGTATTGCGTGCGATCGATGTCACTTCCGAACTCGTGCGATTCATTTCGCCTCCGAAACAACGTTGGAACTCTCGACGCGTCCTCGCAGGACTTTCCCGGAGTCGCTGACCGTGACTAGCACTGAGTCGCCCAAGTCTGCGTCTGCGGCCGTGGTGGCCAGCGCGCTGACCATGACGGCTCCGCGCCGAATGGTGAACTGAACTTTGGAGCCCTTCGGTACGTCTGCGATGGCGGCTTCTTTGCCCAACGCGAACTCGATGTTGACCACCAACTTCCCGATCTGCTCGCCGCTCTGCATCAATTGCAAAGTCGCAGCGGTCAGGTGCTTGCCCTCACGGCGGGGGGGTTTGGGGAACTCCAGCACCGCTGAGTCGAACCCGTCCGCGACCACGGCTGCCGCGCGCGGTCGAATGCGCGTTAGCGTAGCGCCCTTGGGGAGACCGCGGACTTGTAGCGCCTGCTCGACCATTCCCTCGATGTCGGGGATGCTGAGCGTCCGGCTCTTGCGAACCACACGCACCGAGACTGGCAAGTTCAAGCCTCTGCGATTGGCTTCGGGGATCGCGCCCTCGAGCTCCGCTCGCTTGAGTACTCGTGAAGAGCCAGGCAGCGGGGAAGGCCCCAGATCGACTGCCCGCAGCTCCTCGGGCACGTCTGCAATGTCTCCAAGCGTGATGCGAGGCGATGCTAGAGCGTGCTCCTTGGCCTTGGCCTCTGCGGACTCGCCCACCGCCGGTGCGGCGAAGAGCGATAGAACGATAGCGAGAGCTAGCTTCTTCATTGCGATTACCTCAGTTGGGTGGCAGAGCGCAGCATCTCGTCCGCTGCAGCAATGACCTTCGAGTTGATCTCGTAGGCGCGCTGTGTTCGAATCAGACCAATCATCTCGCCGACGACTTCGACGTTGGAGCCTTCTAACGCGCCTTGCATAAAGCGACCGCGGCCCTCGGTCCCAGGCTCGCCGCTGGCGGGATCCCCGCTGGAGCCGCTTTGTACGTAGAGGTTGTGGCCAATGGCGTTGAGACCGGCCGGGTTTGCAAAGTTCGTGAGTTCGAGCCGACCCAAGTCGACCGGCGCCGCCTGGCCGGGGATCTCGGCTTGCACCCTGCCGTCGCTACCGACGACGATATTGACGGCCTCCGGCGGTACCGAGATCGACGGTTCAATCGCCAAGCCATCACTGGTCACGATTCGACCGTCCGACCCAACCTTGAGTGCGCCAGCGCGGGTAAAGGCCTGTGTGCCGTCCTCCCGTGTGACGGTTAGAAAGCCATTGCCCTCGATAGCTAGGTCGAGCGGATTGCCCGTCTGTTGGATGGTGCCCTGGCTGAAGGACCGCGGAGTTGCGACTACGCGTGAACCCGAGCCGAGCTGGACCGAGGTGGGCCCACCAGCACCGCCTGCCGCCGACGCTCCACGCTGCGTTTGGTAGAGCAAGTCCTCAAACTCTGCGTCCTGGCGCTTGTAGCCAGTGGTATTCGCATTAGCGAGGTTGTTGGCGATCGTGTCGAGTTTGGTCTCTTGTGCAACCATTCCCGTGGCAGCGATTTGCAGCGAGCGAAACATTGTAGCCTCCGTTGAGTGGCTAAGCGAATGCCGTGCCAGTTGAATTGAGGCCTAATTCGCGGCATATCGTGGCTTCTCGAGGCTGCCGCTCTCGATCGTATTGGGTTGCTGCCACGAGCTTGGCGCCCAGGTGTCAACTTCTCGATTTGTTCGTCACTCCGGCCGCTACAAAGCAAAAAAGGCGCACCGTTGGCGCGCCTTCAGAAGATTAACTTAGCTATCGCTAGGGCACCGCCTGCGGCACCTCCACCGTCAATACGAAGTCGACGCGACGGTTCTGCGAACGACCTTCCTTCGTCGAATTGTCACCGAGCGGCTGGTACTCCGCATACCCCATTGCAGCAAGGCGGTTGGGCTTCACATCGGCGAGCGCCGCGAGCGTCGTTACTACGCTGGTGGCTCGTGCCGTGGAGAGGTCCCAATTGGAGCGGAAACGCCCAGTGGAGATCGGCTGGTCATCGGTGTGGCCCTCGACTCGGACCAAGACCGGCCGATCCTTGAGCTCCTCGCCGATCGCCTTGAGTACTAGCCGCGCGTCGTCGCTGATTTGGTCGTCACCGCTGGTGAACAGGATGGTCTCGTCGAGCCGCAGCACCAGTTCATTCCCGCGACGGACGATCTTGAGCCCGGCTAACTCTTTGCGCACCTTGGCGTGTGCCTCGAGCGCTTCGGCCAAGGCCTTTAGTTCGTCCTTGGTGCCGCCTTTGCCCTTGCCTTTGCCCTTCCCCTTACCACCCTCTTCGACCTCCTCCGGCGGCTTGTCGCCCGGAAACATGCCAGCCCCTTCGGACGGCATGATTCCTTGTCCGCCAGGAACGAGCTCAATTCCGATGGCCGCCTGGAAGGATTGGGTGAATCGGCCCACCTTCTGACTATCCACCTGGGAAACCGAGAACATAACGACGAAGAATGCGAACAACAGCGTCATGAAGTCGGCAAAGCTAACCAGCCAGCGTTCATGGTTGACGTGTTCAGGGTGCTTCTTTTTTCTCACGGTCCGCTGATTCTCGGTTGGGGTGGAAGTAGATCAGGCTCAGGCGGGAGCCTTGGCGCCAGCCGCCGCGCCAGCCTTCTCATGCGAGGTTACGTAGGCCGAGAGGCGCTCACGAACGAGCTTCGGGTTCAGCCCTTCCTGAATGGCTAATACGCCCGAGAGCATTAGCTCCATGAGCTGCGTCTCCTCGTGCAGGCGGACTTTGATGCGACCCGCCAGCGGTAGAAAGAAGATATTGGAGGCCGCAACGCCGTAGATCGTCGCTACGAACGCGCCAGCGATACCAGTACCGACCTTGTTGATGTCGGAGAGGTTACTCATAACGTGAATTAGACCGAGCACGGCGCCGATGATGCCGATGGTTGGGCAGTAGCCGCCGCCAGCCTCTAGCACTTTGGCTGAGTTTTCTTGATGCGCTTCGTCTTGGGAGATGACGACCTCCAGCGTCGCGCGGATGGCGTTCGAGTCCGAGCCGTCCACTGCCATCATGATGCCCTTCGC
This sequence comes from uncultured delta proteobacterium, assembly GCA_903892415.1. Lineage (GTDB taxonomy): Bacteria > Myxococcota_A > Polyangia > Polyangiales > Polyangiaceae > Xiheicaenibacterium. Next base: position 108,918 of record CAITIQ010000291.1, read on the forward strand.
CAGGAAGGGGTGATGTGCCTCGCCCGCGACCTTCTCGAGCGCGAGGATGCCGTCCTTTCTAGCGCGCTGCGCGAAGTCCACGATCTGCTCGAGGATCTTCTCGGGGTCGTGGTGCGGTGGCTTCATCAGTTTGCCCAGCGCGCCCATGGTTTGCTTAACGATCGGAAGTGGGAACTGCACGATGACGGCTCCGACCGTCCCGCCGATAACGATCATGAAGGCGGGGGCGTTCACGATCGAACTCAAGTGACCGCCCTCCAAGACGTTGCCGCCGAGAATCATTGCGAATGCGACCACGATGCCGATGATGATGCCTGTATCCAAGAGTCGACTCCTTTCTTAGCGTCAGCCGTCGACGTCGCGACGAGACTGGGGAAATTCCGAAGCGACCATGCGTCGGAAAGCGATCACTCGCTCGATAAGCTCGTCCATGCTTTCGCGGACGAGGACCTTCTCTCCCCCGAGCAAGCACAGCGTCGTGTCAGGCGATGACTCCGCCCATAGAACGTTGTCTGGGTTGACCGTGATGGTCTGATTGTTGAGCCGGGTGAGTTTGACCACGCTCGCACCCAAGCAATCGTTGAGCCATCAAAGCCCAGGATTCATGTGCGCTGAATGCGGCTAGCGCCCTACGGAACCGATGCGACTGGGCTAACAAGCACGCATGCGCCACGTCCCTCGAGGCATACGCCTTGCTGAAGGCGGGGCATGAAGCTGCTCGGACTCGTCGACCGTCTCGAACTTGGGTTGGACTATCACCTCGCGCGTCATGGTGTGCTCTCAGCAAACCTGGCAAACGTCGATACGCCCCAATATCGCTCGCGCGACATCGAGCGGCTCGATCGCTTCGACTCGGCCCTCGAAGTAGCCATGTCCTCAACGGATGCGCGCCACATGCCGAACTCACAGAACGGCCTGCAGACCCGCACCGTAGTGGATGAAACGCTGCCCGCAGACGCCGACGGGAACGCGGTCAATCTCGATCAAGAGGCCGTGAAGATTACGGCCAACCACGTGCGCTACGAGACGATCAGCACGCTCGTAGCCGCAGAACTCGGCTTGCTTTCCTACGTTGCTGGAGATGCGAAGGGCGTATGAGCACGATCACGAAGCTCCCTGGTGTGATGAGCGCGCTCGAAGTCGCGGCCTCCGGGCTGACGGCCGAGCGCGACCGAATGAACATTATCGCCTCCAATCTGGCGAACGCCCGCACGACACGGGGCGCGGATGGCGCACCCTACAAGCGCATCGACCCGGTGTTCGAGGCCAAACCGCTCAAGCCGAACGCCACCGACGCCATCATGCGCAGCGTCATGCGCGTGGAGATGTCCGAAATTCGTGAGGACACGAACCCGGGCCAACTGCTCTTCGATCCCGACCATCCGGACGCAAATGCGGACGGCTATGTCGAGTACCCCAACGTCAACGTAGTGACAGAGATGGTCAACCTGATGACTGCCAGCCGGGCCTACGAAGCTGGCGTCGCCACCATCGAATCACTCAAGGGCATGGCGCGTTCAGCGCTCAAGATTGGACAGTGACATGATTGTTCGAGGCATTACCCAGATCTCTCAGAGCGAAGCTTCCAGCGCCGTCAGCAGCCTGTTGCCGACAGAGAGCAGTCCGGTAGCCGAGTCTGGCTCAGCTTCATTCGAGTCGGTTCTTGGCGGCATGTTGACCGAAACCTCGGCCCAAATGCACGCGGCGGCTGAGCAGTCGGAGGCCGTTGCGCGAGGCACACTCGACGACCTGCATGGAACGATGATCGCAGTGAAGGAGGCGGAGATATCGCTCAAGTTGGTCGGTAGCGTCCGCAACCGATTGATCGAGGCTTTCCAGGAGATCTGGCGAACCAATGTCTGAGCCCTCGAATGATAAGCGCAACGCCGAGCCCGGCTCCTTGGGAGTCGTGGGGCAAACCTGGCGCGGCATTAGTCGACCGCTGCGAATCCTGATCGTCACCACCGTACTTTGTGCGGGAGCAGGTGCAGCCTTCATTGGTATTCGCTCGGTGAGCGAGCCCTACGTGGTGCTGTTTGCCTCGTTGCCCGAAGACGATGCCGCCGCGGTAGTGGCCAAGCTGAAGGAACAGAAGATCCCGCATCGTGTCGTTGATGGCGGGCGCATCGAAGTGCCAGAGGAGCGCGTCCACGAGCTCCGGCTCGAGATGGCTGGAGCAGGCTTGCCGCGTGGCGGCGGCGTTGGCTTCGAGAACTTCGACAAGATGCGGCTCGGTGCGACCGAGTTCGAGCAAAAAGTGATGTTCCGACGAGCGCTCGAGGGTGAGCTCGCGCGTACGATCAGCAGCGTTCAGGCCGTCGAGTCGGCCCGTGTACACCTCGTGCTGCCGGAGCGAAGCGTGTTTGCCAATCGACGCGAACCTGCCTCGGCCTCCGTCGTGGTCAAACTACGAGCTGGGCGCGAGCTCGGTCCTTCGGAGATCGGCGCGATCGTGCACTTGGTGTCGTCTGCCGTTCCCGGCCTCAATCAGGATCGCGTGACGCTCGCGACAACCGATGGTGCGCTGCTCAAAAGGCCCAAGGCAAATCAAGAAGGTACCGATTCGGGGTTGGCCGATGACCAATTGGCTGAAGTGCGGTCGCTCGAGACCTCCCTCGAGGAGCGAGCGCGCACGATTCTCGAACGGGTCGTTGGCTCAGGCCACGTCGACGTTCGAGTTTCGGCGGACATGGACTTCTCCCGGGTCGAACAAACCGAGGACCGCTTCAAACCACGCGATGCGATCTTGCGCAGTGAGGAGCTCACGGTCGAGAAGACGGGAAGCCCCGAGCAAACCGTGGCTGGCGTTCCGGGCGCCGAGAGCAACCTTCCGACCGGCTCTGCTCCGGAAGAGGCACTCGATGCGCCAACCGCTCCAGGCGTAGTCCGCCATCAGCACACGCGAAACTTCGAGGTCGATCGCGTCACCGAGAAGCGCATTCGACAAATGGGCGTCATCAAACGGTTGACCGTTGCGGTGGTTGTTGACGGTATCTCCACCACCGACGAGGCAGGCACTGTCACGACCGCGGTTCGCGAGAAGGCTGAACTCGAGCAACTCGAGGCCTTGGTTCGCGGCGCGGTAGGTGCCGATGACTCGCGTCAAGACGTTGTCACCCTGCGCTCTATGTCGTTTGCCGCGGCCACCGCCGTGAACATCGACCCGGCGCTGTTAGGGCCACCTGTGCCTACCGCCATCGACAAGTTCAAACCGTATCTGCCTTACGCCGCTGCTGGTCTCGTTTTTCTGGCGTTGATCGTCGCGACGCTCATCACCAAGGGTGGCAAACGCAAGACCACGATTACCGCCGTGGAGCTCTTGCCGTCCGGCGAGGTGAAGCCAACCAACCTACTCACGGCTGAGGCCCCCATTCTGCTGAACGCTCGTGAGGAGGCCCTACGTCGAGCGGAGGATGACCCCGCCACGGCAGCGTTGGTCGTGCGTCATTGGCTTGGCACTGCCGGCAGTACCGCAGAAGAAGGCGCCTCGCGCGCCGCATGAGGACACGGGCATGGTCGTTGCTGCTTCATCCAACATGCTGACTGGACCGGAGAAGGCTGTCGTCTTCATCCTCTCGCTGGAGGAGAAGCTGGCCGGCCCCATCGTTGCCGAACTTACCGAGGAGGAGTTGAAGAAGCTCCGCTTGGTAGCCGCCACGATGCGCGAAGTGAAATCGGACGCGCTCGATATGACCTATCGGGACTTCGTTGAGCGCTCCTCCAAGGCCGTAGCCGTTCCACGTGGCGGCCTGCCTTATCTTCGCCGGCTCACTGTGCGAGCGCTGGGTGAAGAGCGCGCTCGCAACGTGTTCGAGGAGGGAGTTTCCAGTCCCTTGAGTCGCCTGGAGGCCGCCGAACCGGACACCATTGCATCGCTGCTCTCGAAAGAGCCGCCCCAGCTCGCTGCCGCCGTTCTTGCTCGCCTCGAGCCCACCGCTGCCTCGCTGGTGCTTGGGGCGATGCCCGCCGAGCGTCAGGCCCTCGTCATGACCCGCGTCACGAAACTGACTGAGCTGCCTGCTGGCACGCTCGAAGAAGTAGCCAGCGCCCTTGCTGCCGAGTTGCCCAGTGGTGAAGGCGTCACGACGCTCAGTGTCGACGGCATGGCTCGTGCTGCTGCCATTCTGAACGCAGCACCGAAGGAGATCGCGGTCGGGGTTCTGTCCACGATCGAGCTGGAGCAACCCGATCTATCGCGCGACCTGCGTCTGGCGATGTTCACCTTCGGCGACCTCATTCGCCTCGACTCCAAGTCGATGCGGACGCTGCTGCGGGAGATCCCGACCGACAAGCTCACGCTCGCCCTCAAGGGGGCTGCAGACGACGTCATGGCATCCGTCTTCGCGGGTCTTTCATCGCGCGCTGCAGAGGTCATTCGAGACGAGCTCGAGCTGCTATCGAATCCGCGCAAAGCCGATGTGGACGCCGCTCGAACAGAGGTGATCGAGACGGCGCTCCGACTCGAAGCCGAGGGCGTTCTGGACCTGGGAAGAGGTTGAAGTATGCGAACAAGCAACGCTGCGTCATGGATGGGAACTGGTCGAGCTTCGGAAGGTCCGCTGCCCTCATGGATGGCGCCTCCCCGCCCGCAGGAGCCCTCGCTTACGAGTTGGGCGGCTCCTTCGCGTGACCGCGGCTCGATCAATGACCCCAAAGCCTATGAAGCCGTGGCTCGAAGTGCTCGACCGAGAATCTCGGTTTTGCCAACCGGCGATGAAGGTGGCGAGCGAATGCCACCGCCTCCGTCAATGCCCGGCGAGTTCAGAGAGCTTGCGCGCAACGCGAACGGTCAACGAGAACTCGCGGGTGAAATCCAAGAGGCGCTCGATTCGATGCGCAAGTCCTTGCTCGAGTCTCGACGCGAGCTGCTGGAGAGTTCGGAGACAGAGCTGGTCAAGCTCGCCGTAGCGATCGCCGAGAAAGTCGTCGGCCGCGAACTGCACATGGACCCGGCGGTGGTCGGGCATTGGGCCCGCGAAGGTATTGAGGCGCTCGGCGCGCTCGACGACGCCGCGTGCATCGTCTCTTCGCGCGTGGCTGAGGTGCTGATGAGCAGCGACCGCTGGAAGTCTGGCATGAGCAATGTGCCGGAGGTCATCGTGGACCAAAGACTCGATGGCTTCGCCTGTGAGATCCGCGCCCGCTACGGCAGGGTGGATATGAGCGTTACCTCGCGCATTGGCGCTGCTGCAGAGGCGCTGGGAGCCGCGCACCCGTGATCGATCTTGGCGGCTACGTCGACCGGGTCCGTCAAAGTCGAGGTCCTTCCCCTGTTGGTCAAGTACATGACGTAGTCGGGCTCTTGATCGAGGTTGCAGGCCTGACCGCTGCCACCGGAGATCGCCTTGTCGTTCGGATGGCGCATGGGCCATTGGTCGTTCAGGTCCTCGGCTTCAAAAACGGGCGCCTGCTATGCGCGCCGCTCGGTAAGTCGGCGGGCGTAGAACCCGGCGCACCCGTGCGCTGGCATGCGTTTGGTCCGACCGTCCCCGCCGGTGACGCTCTGCTCGGCCGCGTCATCGACGCCTTCGGCGCACCGCTCGACGACAAGCCTCCCCCCGCGTGTTCGACGCGAGCCTCTCTCGCGCGCGAACCTCCGCCTTCCTTTGGGCGCCGCCCGATCGAGGTGCCGTTCGAGACGGGCATTCGAACGCTCGACGCTCTGCTGCCGCTCGGCAAAGGGCAGCGCATCGGGCTCTTTGCAGGCACTGGCGTTGGCAAAAGCACGCTGCTCGCCATGTTGTGCCGCAACGCCAAAGCCGACGTCGTCGTGGTCGGTCTCGTCGGCGAGCGCGGTCGTGAAGTCGGCGACTTCGTGCAGAAGGCACTCGGCGAGGGCCTCAAGCGCAGCGTGGTCGTCGCGGCAACCAGCGACGCAGCTCCGCTCGTCCGCGTGCAAGGCGCGCTGGCCGCCACCGCGATCGCCGAGCACTTTCGGGATCAAGGTAAGAACGTGCTGCTGGTGATGGACTCGGTCACACGCTACGCGATGGCGCTCCGTGAAGCCTCGCTTGCGGCCGGTGAACCGCCTGTCACCAAGGGTTACACGCCCAGCGTTTTTGCAGCCTTGCCAACGTTGCTCGAGCGAGCTGGAACCACCGACAAGGAAGGCTCGATCACCGCGGTCTATACCGTGTTGGTCGAAGGCGACGATCTCAACGACCCGATCGCTGACGCCGTGCGCGGCATTCTTGACGGTCATATCGTGTTATCGCGCACGCTGGCAGAGCGCGGTCAGTTCCCAGCGATCGACGTGCTCAAGAGCATCTCGCGTGTGTTCGACGATGTAACGACCGAGCCGCATCGCAAGCTCGCGATTGAGGCGCGTGGTCATCTCGGGACATACCGCGACGCCGCCGACCTCATCAAGATAGGCGCTTATGTGCATGGCGCGGATCCCAGGATCGACGTCGCGCAGAAACTCGTACCCAAGATTGAGACCTTCAGTCGGCAAGGTCTCACCGAGAGAACAGGCAAAGCCGAGGCTCTCGCAGCTCTCGCCGCCACATTGAGGACGTAGTGGAAGGAAATGCCCGCTTCGGTCGCATCTTACGCATTCGTTCAATGCAACACACGGCCGCCCAAATGAAGCTGGCCAAGAGTGAAGAGGCGTTGCGAGATGCTGAAGCCATCACAAGACAGGCCCAGGACCGACTCGAGGAGGTGGCCGATGATGCGTCGGTCAAAGGCGACTTCTCGGTAGAGGACCTGATGGAGTCTCGGGCGCGCGTGGCTTGGGAGGCACGGCGCTTGAAGGAGGCCAGTCACTCTGAAGTTCTAGCGAGCTCGAGAAGAAACGAGCACGCACGCGCAAGTCAAACCATGGCGCTCAAGGTACGGCAGGCCGAGTCGATGAACGACGCCGCTCTGGTCGAGTGGCAGGCCTTCGAGTCGAGACTCGAGCGCATACGCACCGACGAACTCTCGTCACGCAGAAAGAAGCCCGCATGAGCATTCCGTCCCTCGTTCAATGGCCCTCGCAACAGGCTGCAGAGCCCGCTCCCCTTCGCGCTCCGAGCGCTGATTCGCAGCCTGTATTCGAATCGACGCTGGCGGATTTTCTGTGTAACGGCTGGATGAAGGGAGAAGCGGTCAGCGACCCGGCCGTCTCGATGCCGCCGGAAGACAGCACCCCGACCCTAGCGCTCGATTCTGAGTTGCCGAGCGAAGATGAGGAAATGTACGGCGTAGCGATGTCGATGTCGGCGGCGCCCTTCCTGGTTGAAGCCCGACTGTGGAATGAGATTGTCAGTAAAACGGCAAACCAAAGCACTAGCGATAAGCCACTAAGCGATAGTCAGTTAGTGTCTTCGTTTGGGGCAACGCCGTTGTCTGAACTCGAGATCAACCCTGCGTCGTCGCCCAGCGGGAGCGAGGACCGCTGGAGTGCATTGCCTGCAGTGCTAATGCCTGGCGTACCCACCGTTCAACCGGGCGCGGACCTCGAGGCCAATGTCGTTAGCAGCGGCCTTACTTCGGCGTTGCGTGCGGCTCCGGCCGTCCCGCCTTTGCGCCAAAGCGACGCGGTGCGCGCGCGGCCCTCAACCGAGCCTAGCAGTGAGCCTGTCCCCACTACCCAACGCGAGGGCGCACGTGTTGGCAACCGCACCTGGCCAGAAGGCACTGCTCGTGCAATCCGTGCCAGCGAGTCGACGCCCGACGTCGAGTCGTTGGCGCAAACGTCTGAGTCAATGGCGCAGACGGCTGAGCAGACGGCTGAGTCGATGGTGCAAGCGACCGCTAAGTCGATGGGCTTCGACACTCCGGCGAGCACTGGCGCTGCTGCTGGGGGAAAGGGGGATTCGCGAGCGACCTTGCCGTGGGGGCAGGCACGACCAAAACGCGATACCGCGCGCTCGGCGGTGTACCCGAGTTCCGGCGCCAACCAGCCGCAGCAGTCGCAGCTCCAGTACCCGCAGCAGTCGCAACTCCACTACCCACAGCAACCCCAGCCTTTGGACCCGCCGCACCTTCGCAACACGGTGCGTCCGGAGACGGCGGTGACCTCGCGACCCACGAGCGGACTGCGTGTCCGTGGCTCGAATGAGCCTCGCTCGCTCACCATGCCGCTAGGCGTGGCGAGCCTCATGGTCGAGTCGGTGCCGCTCTCCGCTACGCCTCGAACGATGGACGCAGCGCATCCGGTGATGCGCGCCGATGTCGAGGAGGCGATGCGGCGCGCCGATTCAACGTCGCACATCAGCGGCGTGCGCAGCTCGGAGCGTTTGCAGGCCGAGGAACCAGCGGAGGGGCCGCCCTCCAACGACTTCTCGGAGGTGCGCGTCGCGGTTGAGGCTGCCATCACCTCTGAGCGTTCGGAGAAGCCGAACGCGCTCTCCGCCGTCAACGAGCCGCCCGCCGTGCTGCTGCCGGAGCAGGTCTTTTTGGCGCCAACCAATGAGGGACCGCTGCGTGAGGCTGTGCTTCGGCTCGTCGAGGACGCCAAGGGCACCGCCAGCCAGGACGCACGTGAGGTCCGTCAACGAGATGTCGACGGCGGCGTCGACGCCATGACGCTTTCTCGCGGAATCGTGGCCCACGCAACGCTGCAAGACGGTGAGCGCGTCAAAGTCTCCGCGGTTCGCGAGGGAGCCAAGCTCGATTTGGACGTACGGCTCGACAATCGTGAGGCGGTGGAGCTGCTCTCGCTGGTTCGAACCGACCTGATTCACGAGCTCGACAACTCCAACCTGGGCAAGGTTTCTGTCGGATATCAGGCCTTTTCCGGCTCGATGAACGATAGCCGTCAATCGCGGCAGGAGGCCCCTTCGCGCCACAGTGATGAGGCTCGTTTTGACGGCGCTTCCGCCCCCGTTGCCGCTTCGGCCCCCGCCGCCTCGAGTCGGGTACGGGTCGTGCTTTAGGTTCGAGTATGCCCATTAACGCTGTTGATGGTTCCTCCACCGACGCAACGTCGCTGGTCAGCCAAAGCCAAGGCACGCTCGACAAAGAAGCGTTCCTCAAACTACTGGTGGCACAGCTAAGTCACCAAGACCCGCTCAAGCCGATGGAGGGCACCGAGTTCGTTACGCAGCTCGCCCAGTTCTCCTCGGTTGAGCAGCAGATCACCCAGTCCTCCAAGCTTGACCTGATCAGCCTTCAGCTGCGCGGTCTCGCCAGCAACGAGGCCGCAGGGCTCGTCGGCAAGACGGTCACCGTGAAGGGCGATGACAAGATCGCCTTCGACGGCAACAACATCGAAGGCTCTACCACCGAGCTCACCAAAGCCGCCGATGACGTGACGGTAACGGTGCGCGATGAGAACGGCGAAGTGGTCTCGACCAAGACCTACGATCACCTGGAGCCCGGCCCGCTGCCCGCGAACTTCTGGGACGGTAAGGTCAAAGGCGGAGCTGCAGCAGCAGCCGGTGAGTACAGCATCTCGGTGACTGGCGCAGACGGCAAAGACGTTGCTGTCAATCGCGAGGTGACCGCCATGGTTACCAAGGTAACCTTCGAGAAGGGCTATCCCGAGCTCGTACTCGATAATGGCATGACCGTAGCCGTCAGCGACCTCATCAGTGTCGGCGGTACGGTGCCGGGAGGAACGCCAATTGGTTCGGGTTCCGGCTCGGGCTCTGGGAGCGGTGCAGGCTCTGCCTCCAATCTTGCCAGCAATCCCGCCCTTTCCAGTTCGGTATTGCAGCAAATCAAAGATCTATTGAGCCCGCCGGGCTCGTGAGTCCTGGGGCGTAAAACCGCTCTGGGGCAGCTCTCGCGCCACGTGCGCAACAACGAAGGAGTTTGAATGTCGATCTACAAAGCGATGTGGACGGGTGTGTCGGGTCTTGCCGCAGAGGGCCAGGCGTTGGGCGTGGTTGGTGACAACGTCGCTAATAGCAATACCATTGGTTTCAAGATGTCACGCGCCATGTTCGAGGACGTCCTCGGCGGGGCCGTGGGCCAGAACGTCGGCGGCGGCGTACGTATGAATCGCGCCCAGCAGATCTTCTCGCAAGGCACGATGATCAACACCGGACAGCCCACCGACGTTGCCCTTACTGGTGAAGGCTTCTTCGTGGTCAAAGGCTCGCTCGACGGCGTGACCGGAGACTTCTTCACCCGCGCCGGTAACTTCACGCCCGACGCCAACGGCTTCCTCGTCTCGCCGCAAGGCCTGCGGGTACAGGGCTATGGCGTAAACCCGGATGGCACCATCGGCAGCACGCTAGGCGATATTCAATTTCCGACGGCGCCACTGCCGCCGAAGGCGAGCACCGAGTTCGAGCTGAATGGCTCGCTCGACGCCAATGCGACTGTACCAGCAGCAGGTGCCTTTAACGTTAATGACCCTGTCAATACGTCGAACTTCTCGAGCACGATGAAGGTTTACGACTCCCTAGGGAACTCACACGACTTGACGGTGTACTTTTCAAAGTCTCCTGCTCCCGCTACTAACGAATGGACTTACAACGTTACGGTCGAGGGCACAGAAGTAGGGCAGCCTACTCCAGGTCCGTTCGAGATTGGCAGCGGAACGCTAACCTTTGACACCAGCGGTGCCCTTGATAGCTCGGTGGTTGGTACTCCGGTTTCCGCAAGCTTCACAGGAGCCGCGCCCAATCAGGCAATCGATCTCGACTTTGGCACAAGCATCGCTGCTGGTGGCACCGGTCTAGATGGTATTACGCAGCCCGCCGGCGCAAGTTCGGTATCGGCTTCGGGTGATGGCTACGCCAGCGGCACGCTCTCCGGTGTCCGTATCGAGTCCGACGGCCAAGTCATGGGCGTCTACTCGAATGGCGAGGATATGGCTCTCGCCCAGCTCGCTGTCGCCAAGTTCGCCACCAATGACGGACTCGGTCGAGCCGGCCATAACTCCTGGATCGCTACGCGTAAGAGCGGTGAAGCGATGATCGGCAAAGCCGGCGAAGGTGGTCGTGCTGCAGTCGTCTCCGGCGCGCTCGAGCAATCCAACGTCGATATTGCTGGTCAGTTCGTCGCCATGATTTCGCATCAGCGCGCCTTCCAGGCGAACTCCAAGACCATCACCACCGCCGACGAGATGTTGCAAGAAGTCGTCAACCTCAAGCGCTAACCATCAGTGAGCTAGACCATGAGTGAAAAGAAAGAAGACGCACCCGAAGGCGCCAAGGCCGAGGGTGGCAAAAAGGGCGGCAGCTCCATGGTCATCGTGGGCGTGGTGCTCTCGGCGGTTCTGGCCGGCGGCGCCGCGTACGGCGGTGCTCGCGCGGCCTCCAAACCGGCGAACCATCAGGAGCCCGAAAAGCCCAAGTTTGCGCCGCCCGGCCCAACCGTCCCGCTCGAGCCGTTCATCGCCAACATTCCTGACGCCGAGGGTAAGCCGCGCGCCATCAAGTTGACGATCGCCATCGAGTTGACGCGCGAATCCAAAGAAGACGACTTCAAGGTGTTCATCCCGCGCGTGCGGGATGTGACCTTGGCTTACCTGCGGTCGCAGACCTTCGACCGCATCGCCGATCAAGAGAACACCGACGCTATGCGCAAAGAGCTAATCGCTCGCTGGCACGCCGTCGGCGCGGTTGCTGCATCCCAAGTTCTGATCACCGACTTGATCACCCAATGAGCGAAGCGAAGGACATCCGCAGCCTGCTCTCCGACCCGGGACAAAACGGGGCTGGGCCTCGTGTGCTGTCCCAGATCGACGGGCGGGCGCGGGACTTCGAAAGCGCAGTACGGCGCGCCGTTCCCATCCTCATGCGCAAAGGCGTGAGCGTGGACCCGGAGCCGGCGCGGTTATGCAAGGCCAGTGAGCTGCTCACCGGCGTAGCTGAGCCGCACTACCATATCCCATTAGCGACGGACCCCGGCGGTTCGCGAGCGTTCATCCTCTTCGACCCGGGCGCTATTGGCTACCTGCTAGAAGCGGCCTTGGGCGGAGATCTGGACGCTGATGATCTGCCACCGGTGACTGACCTTACGGCGGCGCAGAAAGCCGCCATGTCGCGGGTCACCGACCCAATTGCCCGGCTGATCTCCGATGCCATGTTCGGTTTGGGCCTGCGCTTGCGCAAGTTACCGAACGAAAGCGGCCTGCCCAAAGAGGGCGAGTTCGCGGTGCTCGGTCTAGCGATTGGCGGTAACAAGGAAAGGCGCATCTTCATCGGGGTAACGCGCGATGCGCTCTCTTCGATGGCTGGTGGGGTATTCCCAGGTTCTCGCAAAAGCGAAACGGCGTCGAAGATGCCGGCCATTCTCTCCCAGGTCGAGCTCGATTTGGTGGCTGAACTCGGCCGGGTTCGTAAGCGGCTGAGCCTGATTGATGCTTTGCGGGTAGGGGACGTGATTCGACTGGAGACCCCGGTTCGCTCGCCTGTGCTCGTCCGCATTCAAGGTCGGCCCCTATTGCGAGCCCGACCGACCACCAGCGGAACGCAGCTGGCTGTCACTGTTTTGGAGCGGCTCGAGGAGCCGCGTCTCGCAGCGCCGGAGCACCGCCCGCGCGAGATCGAAGCCGTAATGATTGAAACATCCCGAGAGGTACCTGCATGAGTGGCGCAATTGGCGAGCCTGCCGCAATCATCGATCACGGCGCATTCCACGTTCTCCGCGACGTCGAGGTGGAGATCACCGTCGAGATCGGTCGATGCCGTAAGCGCATCGCCGACATTCTGCGGTTGGCCCCCGGCCAGACCCTCGAGTTGGGCAAAGCCGCCGGTGAACCCGTCGACATTTACGTGAACGACCAGCTGCTCGGACGAGGCGAAGCGATCGTCCTCGGGGATCGGTATGGAGTTCGCATTACCGAGCTCTCAGCAGGAAGCGAGGGTGCAACGTGAGCGTGTTTCGTAGCAATATCTGGCGTCGTTCGGTGAAAAGTCTGGCCATCGGCGTCATCGGTTTGACACCGACCGTCGGATTTATGACTTCTGCCTGGGCCCAGGACGGCCAAAAGCCGATTGTTGGTCCGCCCATGCTCGAGGTGCCCGAGGCCGAGCGCCCGGCGCCCGCCAGCGAGCCTCAAGCTCCGCTCAATCTACGTAAACCCGCTGAAGGCAGCCCGCTCGAGCTGCGGCCCACCAGCGAGGGCATCGGCTGGGGCCCCAAGGTGGGCTTGGTCGCTGTCGCCTTTGCCGGCGCCTACTTGTTATACCGCCGCAAGAACGGTGCGCGCGGGATCCTGCCCACCGGGCCGATGGCTCGCGTGGTGGGGCGCACTCCCATTGGCGGGCGCTCTTCCCTCATGGTGGTAGAGATCGACGGTCAGCGGCTGTTGGTCGGCGTCACCCCCTCGTCGCTGACGACCCTTACCGTACTATCCGACGAGCCGAAGGTCGGCGCGCACGAGATCGACGACGACCTGCGCGAGCCGCAAAGTGAGCGCGAAGTGACGCGGGATATCGGGCGTGCGTCCAATCGCGAGTCGATGATCCGCGAAACGTCGATGAACCGCGAAACGTCGATGAACCGCGAAAGCGCCGCCCGAGATTCCTCGAGTGGCTTCCGCGAACCCGCTGCCTTCCGCGACCATATGCGTGAATTTGGTGGCGGTCGCGAGACGACAACGCAGCGTGACCCCGAGGCCAACCCGCTTCGTTTCCCGCCGCGCGAGACAAACTCGGGGGGCCGTGAGAAGTCAGGCTTCGCTCCGTCGAGCAAGTCCTCGGATATGGAGGAGAGCCTCAATCGGCTACTCGCCAGTGCGCGCGCCGAGTCAGAGGAACGAACGCCGCGCTTCTCGGCGGTGTCCAGCAATTCGCAACCGACATCCTTGGCCGCTAAGCGCAACCGCGCGCGTGACTACGGGCAGCTCGAGGGTCAAGTGCGTGGTCTCGGGGCGAAGCGAGGTGCGTGATGGGTGGCTTGCCCGACATGAGCAAGCTGGGCTTGTCGCCGCAGCTTTCGGTGCTGCTGCTGCTGACCCTGCTGTCGCTGCTGCCGGCAATCATCCTCACGATGACGAGCTTTACCCGCTTCATCATCGTGCTCTCCTTCGTCCGCCAGGGGATCGGTTCCCAGCAGTCTCCACCCACGCAGGTATTGGTGGGTTTGGCGCTGTTCCTCACGATGTTCACGATGGCGCCTGTCGCCGAGAAGGTGATGAGCGACGCTTATGAGCCCTTCCAGCGCGGGGAGATCAGCCAAATGGAGGCCATCGACCGCGGTCTCGCGCCGATCAAGAGCTTCATGCTCCGGCAAACCCGCGAGGCTGACTTAGCGCTGTTCTATGACATCTCCGGGCATCCGCTGCCCAAGACCGAAGGGGAAGTGCCGATCCGTATTGCGGCGCCAGCCTTTGTCGTCAGCGAGCTTACGACGGCCTTCGAGATGGGCGTACTGGTGTTGCTACCGTTCTTGGTTATCGATCTAGCGGTGAGCTCAGGCCTGATGAGCATGGGCATGATGATGGTTCCACCATCGCAGATCAGCCTGCCGCTCAAGCTGCTTGTCTTCGTCCTGGTGGACGGGTGGCACATGCTGGTCCACTCACTGGTAAGGAGCTTCTCGTGACGACTGATGGCGCTATTTCACTGATAACGCGCTTCGTGGAGACAAGCCTTTACGTTGCAATGCCGCTGTTGCTCGTTGCTGCGGTGGTCGGCATCCTGGTCGGCGTCATTCAGACTGCCACGCAGATCAATGAACCGGCCATCGCTTATGCCGCCAAAGTCGCAGGGATGCTGGCCGTCATCCTGTTCCTGGGGCCGATGATCTTCGACAAGCTGCTGCTCTATACCCGCACCAGCTTCGACTCGATCGCGACCGTGGTCGAATAGCGTAGCGAACAAGCGATGTTGGCCGAACTGCTGATGAGAGAGGGCTTGGCCTTTGCGCTAATGTTCTCGCGGACGAGCGGCTTTCTGCTGACGACGCCCTTTCCAAGCAAGGATGTCCCGCGTCCGGCTCGTGTCGGGCTTGCGCTCGCGCTCGCGTTCTTTTCGCTCAGCCTCGGCGTTGAGCGACCACGTGACTTGACGTTGGACCTTTCCCTCGTCACGCCGATGGCGCTCGAGCTGATGCTTGGGGCTTCGGTGGGCTTTATCTGCCGCGTCGTCCTTTCTGCTGGCGAGGTCGCGGGTGAACTGATTGGTCAGATGACTGGGCTCGGTTCGGCCTCGCTTTTCAACCCAATGCTCGGCACGCAAGATACCGTGGTTTCGCGCATTTTTACGCTGCTCGCTACGCTGCTGTTCATCTCCTCGGGCAGCCACCGGATCGTGCTCTCCTATCTCGTAGAGTCCTTTCAGGCGGTGCCGCTTGGAGCGCCGTTCAACCCCGCGGATGCCGTCCCCGTCTTGCTGGATACCACGGTCTCTGCGATCGCCATTGGTGTGCGGCTCGCCATGCCGGTGGTGGCGATTGCGCTGATTGTCCAGATTGCGCTGGCGATTGTCGCGCGCATGGCGCCCTCACTGCAGGTCTTCAATGTTGGCTTTCCCCTGCTGATTGGGATTGGCCTGCTCACCGTGATGTTCTCGTTGCGAGACGTTTCACAGGTGCTTGTCGACCACCTGCATGGGGTCGGCGACGTGTTGGACCGGTTCTTCGAGGAGACTGCGCGTTAGCGCCCTCGGCTCAGAAGCCAGCGATGATCTTCTCGCTTACGTCCCAGAGCTTCTCCGCCATGGCGTCATCTCGGCCGTAGCTCGAGCTGCGGGCGATGTTGCAGTCGGCAAAGTACTCCCCGCTGACGTTCGCTAGGCTCGGGTGGACCGCTACGTAGCATTGCGTTGCTGCGCCTTGCGGAATGGTCTTGAGCGCAATCGCATTGGCGATCGGCGCAAGGGCACGGAGGACGGGGCTCATGTGTCGCCCGAGGTTGGTGTTGATCACCCCGGGGTGCAGTGAATTGGCGGTCTTCCCTGTGCCCGCGAGCCGCTTCGCTAGCGAGCGAGCAAATAGCAGATTGGCCAGCTTCGCTTGGCCATACGCTCCTCGCGGCGTGTAGTTGGACTTGAACGAAAGATCCTCGAACTGAATGCCTGCCGCAGGGGCCCAGCGGTGAGCGGCGCTCGAAAGTACGACGACTCGCCCGTTGTCTGCGAGTTGGTCCAAGAGCCCGGTGACCAGCATAAAGTGCCCAAGGTGATTGGTCAGGAATTGCAACTCCTGCCCGAGGACCAGCGTGCGCTCTGGCAGAGTCATGATGCCTGCGTTGCAGAGCAGCACATCCAGCTTCAGCCCGAGCCCCTTGACGTGTTCAACGCACGCCCGCACAGAAGCCGGCTCCGATAACTCACAGGCGACGGGTAGGGCCCCTTGCCCGAGGCTCTCACAGATGGGGGCGGCCTTGTCCACCGTGCGCGCCGCGACGAGGATTTGCGCTCCCCGGCTGGCCAGCACGCGAGCGCTCTCCAGTCCGAGTCCGGAGTTTGCCCCGGTGATCATGATGACCTTCCCGCGCAAGTCGAGCCCGGCTGTGACTTCTTCTGCGGTGGACGCATAGCCAAACCCACTCGCGCCCGACTTCCCCTTGATCAACGCTACCAGCGACATGCGCCGCAGCTTGGTAGCAGGTGCGGTTTGACGCAAGCGTGATGCTACTCACTAACTCGAGATGGCCTCGAGTCGTCGGAGGACTTCTTTGGCGCTTATGGTGGACTTGAACATATAAAGCGAGGCCAGGTCGGTGTTCTCGTCGACGAGCTCTTCACTGACGCGCAAGTTCTTCCCCGCGACGAGAATGAGCGGGGGTAGCCCGCCGAGTTGCAGCTGCGCTATTCGATTAAAGATCGCCGCGCGACTCCAGAAGCCGAAGAGCTCGAGGTAGACCTTGAGCTTCTTCTTCTTGGGCTGGGTAAACACCAAATCCGGGATCAGCGCGCCGCCGTCCCGTGCGACCAGCAGCTCCTCACAAGCTGAAACCTGCCACGCGGATTTGAGCGCTTCAAACGCGAGGCGCAGCTGCTCGAGCTCAGGCCGCGGCGGCGGGGGGGGCTCGAGCAGGCCGTCTCCAAAGTCGCCAGCACTTACCTCGAAGCGCAACGGCGTGCGCTCTTGGCCCCACAGGATCTCCGCTATGATGTTGGCACCTTTGAGCGTCAAAGCGGACTTGAGGAAGAGCCCCATTCGAAGGCCGTACTTCTGAATCGAGTCAAACATACTAAAGGGGCCGTCAACGTTGATCACGTAGCCGTCGGCTTGCTGCTCGATGGTATGCAAGAGGCCGTGGAAGCGCAGGCTTCTAAAGACGGCTCGCCAAACCTGTGGACGCGGGTCGCTTGCTCGCACGACCAAACGCGTTGCTCGCAGTAGGACGGCCTGCGCGACCGAGAGGTTGTAACCCGAGAGCAGCTCTCTTGGCGCGATAGGCTCCCAATGACGCGCCACTTGAGCCTCGCGCAGATCGGCAAAAAGCGCCTGCTCGAGCTGCTCCACCGGCACCGCGAGCTTGTGCGCGGCTTCGCTCAATACGGCCATTCGATCAAAGGCAAGCCCCGTGCGGTGCGCGGTAGCTGCTAGCGCAAAGACGGTAGCGCGGACGTCAGGCGGAGAGAGCTCGCTTGCCTCGGCCAACTCCAGCCGATCCTCACATAGCTTCTTCAGCCCAAGAAAGACCAGCCGGTCCCGAGGTCCGTGGGGCACGGCCAGCACCGCCTGGTCGAGCTCGGATTTGGGCTCGCCAACCATCGCACCAAAGGTCGCGACCAAGCTTTCAGCCATCGGAAGAAAGCGCGGCCAGTCTTTGGGTGCCAGATAGCGCGGGTGCAGCGTCCCGGCCTTTACGCGGCCGCGCACCAGATCACTTGTAAGCACTGTGTTCCCGTCTCCGTTCGCTGGTGCGCTCCTCGCTGGTCCCGCCGGCCACGAGTTCATAGAGGATCGCCCGCTTGGTCGCGGACTTGCGCAGAATGCGGCCCAGCCGCTGTACGTGCTCTCGCACCGAGCCGCTGCCCGAAAGCACGATACCGATGCTCGCGCTCGGCACATCCACGCCTTCATTGAGGACCTTGCTGGTGACGATCGCGAATAGCTCCCCCCGCGCGAAGTCGGCCAAGATCCTCGAACGCTCTTTGACCTTTGTCTGATGCGTAATTGCCGGCAACAGCAGCCGGGTGGCAATCTCATGCACGGTGGCGTTGTCTTCAGTGAAAATCAGGATGCGTTCATTGCGATGTAGGAACAGTAGCCGCTCGAGTTGCCGAAGCTTGGCAGGAGCTCCAGAGGCCAGGCGACGCTGCGTACGATAGGCAAGTAAAGCTTTGCGCCCGGCGTCGGAGAAGGATGCTCGGAGCAAGAACTGCGAGAAGCCGTCGGGGCGGCTCATGTCGATGCCTGTGCTACGCAGGAACGAGGTGTATTCGGCACGCACGCGCTCGTATTCAGTGCGCTCTTCAGTTGAGAGCGGAATACCGATGCGGATTGTCTCGTAGGGGGCGAGATAGTGACCAGAGAGCTCGCGGATATCTTTGCGGTAACAGATAGGCCCAATCAGCTCCTGGTAGGCATCTTCACGGCCGTCGCTGCGCTCGGGCGTTGCCGTCAGTCCAAGCCGGTAGGGGGCGAGCGCCATGCGGGCCGCGGTGCTGTAGGCTCCACTCGGTAAGTGGTGGCACTCGTCGAAGATCACTAGCCCAAAGCGATCACCCAGCCGATCCATATGCAAATGGGCCGAGTCATACGTGGTAACCGTAAGCGCCTCTGGCTCGTGCGAGCCGCCACCCACGAGGCCAACCTTGGTGCCGAAGGTGGTGGTCAGGTTGTCATGCCACTGCGCCATTAGATCGAGGGTGGGTACGACCACTAGCGTGGAGCGCTTCTTCCGCGCGATCGCCAGCGCAGCAACGAAGGTCTTTCCAGCTCCGGTAGGCAGCACTACCACCGCGCTCCCAGCCGCCGCCTCCCAGGCTCGCACCGCCTCCGCCTGGTGCGGGAAGGGCGATCGTTCGCCTAGTACGTTGAACGGCTCCTCGGTGTAGCGGCGCGCCGCGTCGACGAACGGGATACCCGCTTTGGTCAGGAGCGTAACGAGTCGACGGTAGTCGTTGGCTTTGGCGCGATGACAATTCTCTCGCGGGTCCCACACCATTCCATACTTCTCGCCAAGCTCCGCACTCGCGTCGTCGATGCGCAGCGTGCCAGCCTTGAAGCTGAGGCGGACGGGGTTTTCTAGCGCCGTTTCGGTCAACGTTGGGTCCCTTGAGGTAGGTCTCTAAGGCGGTCGGGCGC
Source organism: uncultured delta proteobacterium (assembly GCA_903892415.1). Classification (GTDB taxonomy): domain Bacteria; phylum Myxococcota_A; class Polyangia; order Polyangiales; family Polyangiaceae; genus Xiheicaenibacterium. Next base: position 128,010 of record CAITIQ010000291.1, read on the forward strand.
TTCCTATCACGCCCGTGACGGTGGTGCTCGCTCCGGAGCTTGCCTCTGCGTAACCTGCCGCACGGATGGCATCCTTTCTACGCAACGCCGGCCTCGCCTCGTTCTGCTCTGTGTTGGCTGCGTGTGGTGCGGCCGAGCCTGCGCCCAGCTCGGCAGGTGAAGCGTTGGTCGCCGCGCCCGGCGCACCAGCGCAAGCGGAGGCGGTGGGGGGCCCGCTCCCTGCTGAGCCTTGCAAACCTGAAGCTCCGCCGGTTGGTAAACGCGTATTGCGGTTGCCGGCGCAGACCGTAAAGAACGCGGGGGCGTCCACTTGCAGGCTGGCTTTCGTCGAGCTCGGGGTGGCCCTGCCGGGCTCGCGTCCGGTGCTTTCGGCGAGCCAAGAGGGCGTGCTCGCGGCGTGGTTCGAAGACAAGGGCACGGTGGCAGCCCGTTTTCTATCGAGCGATCTTGCGCCGACATCCAAGCCTGTGCGCATCGGTCGATTCGCAGACCCCAAGGATGTGGTGGCTGTGGCGCTTTCGGGTGGCGGCTTGGTGCTCACGCGATCGGTCGAGGCGGACGGGGACCATTGGTTTGCGTCGTTTCTCGATGCTCACGGTCGCGTGCTAGGGCCGCCGGTGGCGACGGCGCTCGATCCGGCGCAGCTGCTGCGCACGAACTTCGTCTCTGACTCCGGGACGGTGCACCTACTGCAATATCCGATTTACTTGCCCGGTAACGCCCCTTCGCCACCCAAGCCCGTCGTTTCGCACCTACTTAGCAAGGACAAACCCAATGTTTGTCCCGTGCGCGTGGAGCTTGGTGGGGTAATCGACAGTCGTCACGAAGTTGTCGCTGTACAGGCAGATGCCGGCCCGGGATTCCTGCTTCGGTTCCTCGAGGGCGCTCCAAGCTCATTGCCTCCGGCCGACCAAGCCAAGGTCGTGCTCGTTCGTCATGCGAGCACGATGAAAGATCCTGCCGCTGTCGTGGGAGGAGCTGCAGGACCTGGGCAATTGGAGGTGATGCCCATGCTTGGAACAACCAAGTATCTACGTGCAGCGAAGGCGGCAGTCGGGGTGGTTACGACTGAGCTCGCGCCGCCGATTGATTTCGCGCCGCTGCTCGGGACTGCGCCGCTCGATCCGGCGCAGCTTGGGGAGGTCCTTTGGACCGGTAAGCAGAACGCACTGCCAATTACCGTGGAAGCCTCGGGCAAGGCGCGCTTCATTCAAGTGGATTGCAAGTAAGGCCTTCGCTTCGCGCTGTTCACCACGTAACGCGTTGGGCATTGCGCACGAATCGCCACAGCCCGAGCAGCGCAGCTCCGTTCATCACGACGAAGGTCCGCGCGGCGCCAGCGGCCTTGCCTGCACGCGGACCGGCGGCGGCTAGCCCATAAAAAGCGACCTGTCCAAGTGCAACGGCTCGCATCGCCGTTGTCCACCATTCACTCTCGTCTTCATCGGGGGCTACCGCTTGAGCGACGGTTGATGCAGCAAAGGCGCCAAGCATCCATGGTCCGGCGAGCCGCAAGATTTTGTGAGAAAAGGTCTCAAAGAAGGACGGATTGAGCCCAGGAATGAGCAACGCGGGCATCCGTGCAAATACCTGGTAGTTCCCGGCGAGCGTCCTTACCTTGCGACCGAATTCTCGGTCGTCGTCGAAGGCCAGGTCTGTCGCGACGGCTTCTTTCTCGAACAGCACCTTCTTACCGCGGAGTCGGAGGCTCATCGGTGCGAAGACATCGTCGAGAATGATGTCCGCGGGGAGCTCGGGCAGGTTCTCCTTGCGCAGGGCATATACCGGTCCCGTCACTCCAATCATGCTGCGGAAACTACCCTCTTGCTCACGAATCCAATTCTCGTAGCGCCAGTAAACGCCCGAGCCGGCGTCGCCCTCCAGCACGAGGTTTCCCGAAACAGCGCCTACTTCCGGATCCGCCAAATGCCGAACCAACGCCCGTAGCGCGCCCTTCGCCAGCGGTTGCCTCGAGTCGGTCATCAGCAGGACCTCTCCTCGAGCCTCGCTCTTCATGCGATTGACTCCGCTCGGCTTTCCAGAGCGTTCATCGCTGCGCAGGTAGCGGATGCGTGGATCTGCCGCCGCTCTCCGTTGCAAGATGGCGTCGGTCTCGTCTGTTGATGCGTCCGAAAGCACCAGCACCTCCAGCTTGTCAGCCGGGTAATCCAGGCCAAGGACGCTATCGAGCTTTGCCTCGAGGTAGCCGGCGACGTTGAACGCCGGGATCAGCACGGAAACAAATGGCGTATAGCTCTCGTCGCTGTCGGTCTTCATGGGGCGGAGCCGAGCAAGAAGACCAATGGTCAGCGGGTAGCCAACGTAGGTGTAAGCGAGAAGAGACGCGGAAATTAGCGGGATCTTTCGGCTCATTGAAGTTGGGCTCCGAGGGTAGCGGCGCACAGCCTAGACCATTCGCTTCGGGTTGCGTTGGTCGATCCCGGGCCAGCCCGGCGCTCTCGCAAAGCCGGCGAAGAATCGTTAGCATGGGCAAATGGTCGCGCTGGCACCGGGCTTCCTGATCGCCTCTCCGCCTTTGGGCGATCCAAACTTCGAGCGCACGGTGGTGATGCTCGTGCTTCACGGTAGTCAGGGTGCCCTCGGTTTCGTCGTGAACCGCGTGGCGCCATTATCGCTCGGTGACGTGCTCGGTTTTGCAGGTTATGGGCCTCGCGCGGGTGCGGCTCACGGTAAGGTTTTCGTGGGCGGCCCAGTCGAGCCTGGCTCAGGCTGGGTCCTCGGGCCGCGCTCCGATGGCGAAGTGAGGCCGGAAGGGGCACTAGCCGTTTCGAGTCGACTTTGGATCAGCTCGTCACGGGACGCCTTCGACGATCTCGCTCGTGACCTCGAAGCGCCGGAGCCCGGCGTACTGGCGCACGGCCTCGGTCGTCGAATGGTGTTTCTGGGCTATTCAGGTTGGGGGCCCGGTCAGCTCGAGGGCGAAATTGCAGGTGGCTCCTGGTTGCCGACACCCTTCGATGAAACGGTGCTGTTTGACGTTTCAAACGAGCGAAAGTGGGAAAGTGCCCACGCGCTGATCGGTGTGTCGCCAGCGATGGGCATTGGGATGAGGATCATCGGGGACGCCTGACCCGGCCGGTCGATGGTTGAGCTAGCTCGCGTCTTCAACAAGGATGCCGTGGCCGAGCTGCCTGGAGGGCATGCTCAGTTCTCAATCACGGTTTCGCGCGACTATGCCGGTGAGCTTTGTGAGATCACCGCGGCTCGTTCACTTCGCTGTGCTCCTTGCGACGGAGGAGGCTGTGACGCTTGCGCTCGAAAAGGTGCGTTTCGCCTCGCCGATGAGGCTGAACTGCGCGTGTTCTCCGTGCAGCTACCCCAATCGCTAGAGCAGTCCGTGCGCATCCGTATCCCGGCGCCGTTCGGTCCCACCTCGGAGGTGGCTTTGCTGTTTTTGCACGTGGAGCTCACTGACACGGCGTCCGCGAGCGTGAAGGTGGTTCAGATAAGCGCGCCGGCGCCGAACCCAACAGCTACTTCTGTGCCAAAGAGTCCCCAACACTGGCTCTTGCTCATCGGGCTTGCCGCGCTCGCCGCGGTCTTGCTCTGGCGGCTGCTCTGAACGACAGGCGTGGATAGAACGCAGCATTGGCAAGCTGAAGCTGTAGACTGCGCCGCATGGAAACCTTGGTTCAGGTTGATACGAGTATGGGAGCGTTCACTATTGCGTTGGATGCAGCGAAGGCGCCAAAGACGGTCGCTAACTTCCTCGCCTACGTGGACGCGCAACACTACGACGGCACGATCTTTCACCGCGTGATCAACGGCTTCATGGTGCAAGGCGGTGGCTTTGATCAGCGCTATGAGAAGAAGTCTACCCTCGCTCCTATTCAGAACGAGGCGGACAATGGGCTGCTCAACACTCTCGGTACGGTAGCGATGGCGCGGACGGGAGACCCTCACTCCGCGACGGCCCAATTCTTCGTAAACGTCTCCGACAATACCTTCCTCAATCACCGCTCGAAGCAGGGCGCCGACTGGGGCTACGCGGTCTTCGGCAAGGTGACGAGTGGAATGGAACTCGTCGAGCAGATGAAGGTCGTTCCAACCGGTGAGGGAGGCCCCTTTGCCAAGGATGCCCCACTTACGCAGATTGTCATTCGTTCCGTTCGCAGGCTTTGAACCTATCTAGTCATCGCAAACAGTCTATGGGGGAGCGGATCTGTCGTCGCTCGCCCCATGGGCTCCCCCTGCTGTGGCGGAAACGTCCTGTGCAGTTGGCGCAACTGCGTTGTGGGGCGCGGACGAAGCAATAGCCGCGGCTACCAGGCTAATGTGCATAAAAGCAAGTGGCATATTGTGTGCTCCTTCGCGGTTATGTCGCAAACACTCGGGTTCAACGAGTCGATACGTGAAGTCTCAGGGACGCCGCTCTCGGACTCCCTCGTGCCGGGGATGATGGTCTCCCCGCATTTGAGGTTGGTTCGACCGCTCGCGCATGGCGGAATGGGCTGCCTTTGGGTCGCAGACCATTACGAACTTGGAACACCGGTGGTCGTCAAGTTCTTGCACCGGTCGCAATCAGCCACTGTTGCGGCCGCCCGCCTTCGACGTGAGGTTCGGGCGACGGCTCGCGTTCGCAGTGCCCACGTCGTTCAGGTGCTCTACCAAGACTCCTTTGATGGTTTGCCTTACATCGTAATGGAGCACTTGGAGGGCGAGACCCTCGAGACCTTCCTGTCGCGCCGTGGACGGCTACCGCTGGAAGAGACGATTCAGATCGTCGCCCAGATAGGCCGTGTTTTGATGCGGGCGCACGAAGCAGGGGTCATCCACCAAGACATCAAACCAGACAATCTGTTCATGCTCGATACCGAGGCGGATCCCTTCGTCAAGATCATCGACTTCGGCATAGCGAGGTGTGACGGAGGCGAAGTCTGCCCCGTACCCCGTGGGGAGTTCGTCGGTACTCCACAGTATATGTGTCCCGAACAGCTCGCCGGTCTCGACTCGGGGCGGCAGATCGACCTTTGGGCACTAGCGGTCGTAGCTTACTTCTGTCTGACGGGCGCCGTTCCGTTCGAGGGCCAGGGCGTGCTGGCCGTTACCTGCGCCATTGCCCGCGGCGACTTTACTCCGGCCAGTGCTCGCGCGACGGACCTCGATGGTCGTTTGGATGGGTGGTTCAGGCGCGCCTTTGCTCCTAGCCCGAGCGATCGATTCGAATCAGCCGGCGCTATGTTGTTATCGCTGGAGAAGTCTGCCTTGGGCCAAGAGGAGACTCCCCCGGAGGTTACTCGACCGGCAGTCGATGTCGGTACAACGACGGTCACCACACGCTCGCGGCTGCTGGCGCGCTCGCGAATGGTAGACCTCTCGGTCGCTATCTCGGTGTTGGCCATCGCGGCCATGGGTGGCTGCGCTGTTATCTTCCACCCCGAGTTTGTCGTGAACTCGGAGGCGACCATCGACTTCTCGTCGAAGCTGTAGGCCTCTCACACAAACGCAGAAAGCGCGGCCGCTTCTTCAGCGAGTCGCGCTCTCGATTGCGGAGATGAGCTGTTGGGCTGCGAAGGGCTTGAGCAACATGGCGTCTACACCCAGGTCGTGAAGGCTGCGCCAGTCTTCTGCACCACCGTTGCCGCTAACTACTACGATATGCGCCGATTGACCATGCGTGGTCCGTAGCGCTGAGGCTAGTTGGATGCCCGTCATGTCCGGCATTTGAAGGTCGAGCACAAATACGTCGAACCGGTGCTGCTCGGCTGCTGAGAGCGTCTCCTTGCCGTTTCTGGCTTGCTCGATTCGGCTGCCAGGGCAGAGCCCCACCGAGAGCACCGCGCAGGTGAGCATGCGCTGGTCGTCGTCGTCCTCCGCCACCAGCACTCGAAGCCCACGAGATGGCTTGTTGGCCAGGCGTGCCGCTGGCGCGATCGCTCGGTCGAGCGCCTGGGCGAAATCCAGGGGCGACGCATAGCGATTCTCCGGCTCCTTCTCCAAAGCCCGTAAGAGCACTCGGTCGATGGCCTTGCTCAGATCACGGCGTAAGCTGCTTGGGCGAGGTACCGGCGAATGGCGATGACAATCGAAAAGCTGCTGGGGCGTCTTGGCGTCGAATGGCACCTGCCCCACGAGCAGCTCAAATGTCGTAATGCCTAATTGGTAGACATCGGTCCTGGCTGCCAAACTGGGCAACACCGGTCTCTGGGAAACTTGCTCCGGCGCCATGTAGCGCGGAGTCCCAGCGGCGTTACCGAAGGCCCTGAAGCCGGTGACGACCCGGGAGAGCCCCAAGTCGGTTACGACGACGCGGCCATGTGCATCAATCAGTACATTGGCGGGCTTTACATCGTGGTGAACGAGGCCAGCGTCATGGATGGCGGACAGCCCGGCCGCGATGGCGCGTACCAAGTTCGCGACGTCCACAACTGCGGGACTTGGATGTCTACGAATCCAGTCCGCGAGCGTCGTCCCGTCGACAAACTCCATGACAAAGAACGGCCAGCCCTCATGGATCCCGTAGGAGAATATCTGCGCGACGTTCTCGTGGCGCACCCTCGCCATGTTGCGGGCCTCCACCACAAAACGAGCGCGCCAACTTGGGTCGGAGACCAGGTTGGTGCCGAGAAACTTGATCGCAACTTCTCGGTCTAGCGAGACGTCTTGCGCCAGCATGACTAGCGCCATACCGCCGCGGCCAAGCAATCGCCGTAGCCTAAATTTTTCATCGATCAGTTGTCCCCGACCGAGCTGTGGTGACCACTGACTCGCTCGTTGATTACGATCGGTCGGGAGGGTGGGGGTCGCACGGTCCGAGGTCCCATCGACGGGCACACTGGTGTCAGCGTGCACGTCGAGGTTTGCCGGCTGGCGGATCAAAACGCACATCCCTTCATGGTCTCGGCCCTTGCAGCTAAGGAAGAGTAATCTTGCGAACACGATGAAAGGGCGCGACTTCGCCGCTGGTTCCGTCAGCTAAGTAGATAACGCCGTCATTGACCGCGATGCCTTCTTGTCCGGAGAATTTGGCGGTCTTGCCGTCGCCGTTCTTGAACCCAGCCGACCCGTCGCCTGCCACCGTCTCAACAACGCCCAGGGCGCTAATCCTACGGATGCGATGATTCCCGACGTCTGAAACATAGAGGTTGCCTGCTGAGTCGAGCGCCAAGGCTTGCGGCATATTGAATCGTGACTTGGCCACCGGTCCGTCGATCAATCCTGCTGCCCCGTCCCCTGCGAAGGTGGTGACGTCTCCCGTGCTGCTTACGCGACGAAGACGATGGTTGAGTTGATCCGCAATGATCAGGTCGCCATTCGGGAGTCTCACGAGCCCATAGGGACGATTGAAGCGCGCTTGCTCCAACGTGCCATCGGCGAATCCGGGGCAACCGCGCTTACCTGAGTAATCGCTGAAGGTCTGGCTCTCGATATCGAAGCTCCGCAGGTCGTGCCCTTCCACGTCGGTAACCGCCAATACCGCTCCGTCCATCGCTACGAGTCCGCGAGGTCGACCAGCTTTGAGCGCAAGCGCAGTGGGAGGTTCGTCCCCACCGTTTAGCCGCCAAAGAACCCCGCCGGCGGGTCCAGCGTTAACCCCCTTCTCATCGTAGTCGGTACCTACATAAATCTCAGCCAAAGGACCAAGCGCGAGGGCGAAGGGCCTGGCGAATCCTGTCGCTTGCGTAAGAGTTTGCACCATTCCAGCTGCCGTGACCGAACGGATGCGGCCGTTGTCAAAGTCTGAAACGACGAGACTTCCGTTGGCGTTCAGCAGCACGCTCGTTGGGTTGTTGAAGTGGGCGGCGGGGCCCGCCCCATCCTGCGCCCCTGCGACCTCGGAACCAGCGAGCGTTTCAACGCTCACCCCGGAGAGTGCAATGACCACGTCCGCTGAAGCCGGCCCAGCCATGGGATCCCCGTTGCAATCACCGCCCGCGAAGCCGGAACCACCGGTTCCGTTCGAGCCGCCGCTATCGGGCCCACCAGCTGAGTTAGTCCCACCGGCGCCGCCACCACCACTTTCGCCGGTGGTACCAGCTGCTCCTCCGCCAAGAGAGCTCTCCGCAGTATTGCTGCAGGCAACGCCAATTGAGACCATGATCGAGAAACTGAGTGCACTCTTCATGACCTCTGGTCAGCAAGGCGCGGGCCGCTGCCGCTTTGGGCGCGAAAACCACTCAGTCTTGGGTCGGTCTGGCACCCGTGTTCCGTGAAACTACGGCAGGCGGGCGCAGAGTAGATGGGGGCACAAAGCGACACTGAGACGTACGCGCCCAGGAGGAGCAACAGCGTCAACGGTGGTTGCTTATCCAGCCCCTAGGGTCATTGTGCAGAGCGCTCTCGAGACCCCAAACGCTATGCCTACCCAAAGACCGCCGCTTGCGACACGCCCTGACGTAGCGGAAGCGGCCAGCGTTCCCTGCCTCGAGCTGTTGGTCGAGACAATGGATGGTAACGAGGTTCCATCTCAGTCGTTCACCTCGGGTGAGCTATTTCGTATTGGCGCGCATCGCTCGAACGACTTGGTGCTGGAAGATCCTTTGGTTTCACAGTTTCACTGTCGGCTGCGAGTAGCTCAGCACGCTTGGGAGATTGAGGACTTGGGATCGCTGAACGGTACGCGCGTCAATGGCGTGCGGGTGCGAGAGGCGTACTTGCCGTTACCGTCCTGCCGCTTGCGGGTGGGCAACTCCGCGGTACGAGTGAGCGTGGTTGGTGCGCAAGAACAGAAGGAGCCACCAGCTACAGCGCACTTTGGAAGTATGCGCGGACGCTCTTTGGTCATGCGTCGGCTATTCGCCTTGCTGGAGAAGATCGCCGAAAGTGACGCCAACGTTCTCATCCAAGGGGAGAGCGGAACCGGTAAAGAGCTTGTCGCCACAGAGCTCTATCAGCGTGGTCTTCGTCGCGACGGGAAGCTCGTCATTGTCGATGGTGGTGCGCTTGCTCCGGGCGTCGTGGAGAGCGAACTCTTTGGTCATGCAAGGGGGGCCTTCACGGGTGCTGACAGCGAGCGAGTCGGAGCCTTCGAGGCCGCCAACGAGGGTACCATCTTCTTCGACGAGATAGGCGAGTTGCCGCTCGACCTGCAGCCAAAGCTGCTAAGGGCATTGGAGTCGCGCATGATTCGACGGGTTGGCGAGACCAAGATGCGCAAAGTGGATGTCCGCGTGATCGCCGCAACCAATCGCTCGCTCGAGGTCGAGGTCAATCACCGTCGCTTTCGCGAGGACCTGTTCTTTCGCTTGTCGGTCGTGACGGTGGAAGTCCCGCCCTTGCGTGAGCACCTCGATGACATTCCAGACTTGGTCGAGACCTTCGTCGGCCTGAGCGGAGCCAAGGGGGCATCCGCATTGTTCACAACGGCGGTTCTGGCTGACCTAGCGAGCCACCAATGGCCAGGGAACGTACGCGAACTCAAGAACTACGTTGAACGGGCCATCGTCCTGCGCAGCGCAACGCCCGCCAAGGCAACCAGTCGCCGCGTAACTCAGCCAAGTATGGCCCTTGGGGTGGATCTCGACGTTCCGTTCCGCAACGCGAAGGAGGTTGCGGTCGAGGTGTTCGACAAGTCCTACCTGACAGCCCTGCTCGACTGGTCCGGCGGAAATGTGAGCCAAGCCGCTCGCCGGGCGGGCATGGACCGCATTCACCTGCACCGGCTGATTCAGCGTTATGGGTTGACGACGAAGCCCCGAATATCGCTGTAGTACGGGGTCCCTGTAGGTTTTTGGAGCCTGCGGACCCCGTTGCTTCGTGGCCTCGAGTGATGCATCCAAGCAACAGATCGTGGTAGATGATGCCCGTATTTGCGGGCAATTGATTGCGGTCCCTCGCTTGCTAAGGCTCTGCCGAACTACGAAAGGTAGGTCCAGGGATGAAGCGATTAGATAATAGTATAGTGGCTTGTTGTATGGTGTTGAGTGGGCTCTCGTGCGCGCCGCAGGAGAGTGCCGGCGTCGACGACGAGGGCGGTGAGGCCCAAGACGGCGGTTCAGTACAGCAGGGTGGGGATAATGCATTAGGGGGTGGCGGAATGAATGCCGGTGGAAGGCCTCCGGTGGGTGGTGGCGCCGATCAGGGAGGTTCACCGTCAACGGGAGGCTCTGGCGCGGGCGGCGATGCTGGTGGCAACACCGGTGGCAACACCGGGGGTGGTAGTGAAGGTGGTGGCCAATCAGGCTATGTCGCCTTCGACTGCACTCATGTAGGCTCGGGTATCGATTACCAAGTAGGGCCCGGTAAAGCCTATGAGAACATCGGCGACGTCCCGATGGAGTCCCTCGGAGCGGGCGACACCATGCGGATCTTCTGGCGGCCCGAGCATTATCGCGAGAAGCTGATGATTGGTGGCCAGGGTACCTTGGAGCAACCCGTTCGCGTCTGCGGGGTTGCGGGGCCACAAGGGCAGCTGCCCATCATCGATGGAGAGAATGCAACCACGCGACCAACGCTGCAATTCCCCTACGACGGTCACCAGCGTAGAGGTCTCATCATTGTTGGGTACCCCCACGACAAGCCTTATGCGTATCAGCCAGCGCACATCGTGATTGAGAGTTTGGAGGTTATCAACGCCTCGCCGCCGCTTACTTTTACTGACAAAAACGGCGCTCAGCAGGTATACGCCGATGTTGCGGCTGGCATCTTCGTTCAGCGGGCAGACGACGTCACCCTCAGAGGTACCGTGGTGCATGCCAATGACAACGGGGTTTTCATAGGCACGGCTGGCGATGTGGAGTTGACCAAGCGAGTTCTCTTAGAGGGAAATTACATCTACGGGAATGGGGCAATAGCCAACTACTACCACCACAACGTCTACAACGAGGCAAGCGGGGTGGTGTACCAGTATAATCGCTTTGGTGAGCCTCGGGCTGGTGTGGGGGGAGAGGTGCTCGGTTCCAATATCAAGGAACGTTCAGCGGGGGTGGTGATGCGCTATAACTATATCGAGGATGGTGCGCATATCATCGACCTCGTTGATGCGCAGGAGGCGGCCGATTCAACGCTTTCGCTGCCGAGTTTTCACGAGAGCCACATCTACGGTAATGTGATCGTTCGCAACGGCGCGGGGAAGGGCTCAATGATTCACTACGGCGGTGACAGTTACGTTTTTGACCACTACCGTAAGGGTACGCTCCACTTCTATGAGAACACCGTGGTAGTGAACAATGGTGGTGCAGCGGATTATCAAGCCCCCGCCGTATTTGAGTTATCCACCAATGATGAGCGGCTCGAGGCAATAAACAACGTGTTCTACAGTTCCGCATTGCCGAGCTTGCTCACGCCTGTTTGCCTTCTAGGAAAGCGGGATGGCGTGGTCTCGGGGGTCGCGGACTTCACGAGCAACTGGGTTACGACGGGTTGGTCGCCGTTCAGTCAAACCCCCGGCAACCCGGATATCGTGGTAGCGCAGCTTAGCGGACTTGCTGGCTCACTGAACGGGACGACGCCGGGCTTTCTGAACCCAGACTCGGGAGACTTCACTCTCCAGGCCGGTGCCCCAATTGTAGCCGCTGGAGTGACTTTGCCAGTGGGGTTGCCGCCGGTCACTTCCCAATACGTAGTTCATCAGTCGGGCAAACCTCGTCCGGCCGAGAGTCAGCCAACCTTGGGGGCGATGGGCGCGCCTTAGGACCTGGGGCGAGCTATCTGACCTCGAAGCGGTCGGATATCTCGCTCAAGCGAACGAACGAGATATCACGCTTACGCAAGGTCGGCAGTGCCTCGCGTAGACCTTCAAAAGCAAAGCGGTTGGGGCGATGTCCGTGCAGGATGACAATCGCTCCGGGATTGGCAGTGGCCAGCGCCCGCTCGACTCCGGCCTGATCGAAGCCGGCTCCGCCATCCCCAGCTACGCTGAAGCCCATTGGGACTTCCCCCAATAGCTGAACCGCCTCCGCACAAACGTCGTCGAAGTGGGCCGTGCCAGAACGGTAGAACCGTGGCCTGCTCCCCGTCATGCCTTCAAGTAGGTTCGCGTTATCGTCGATCTCTGCGATAGCCTCCGCCAGACTGCGCGTCCCCGCGATACCAAAGGCCGAGCGGCCGTTTACGGTACAGGGCTTATGGCGGGAACCGTGATTGGCTATCTCAAGTAGCGGCTGCTGGGTGAGCCAGCGGAGCTCGGTGGTGTGGTGACGCGCCCATAGCCCGGTAACGAATACGGTGGCCGGGATCTTTTCAGCCGCGATGAGGTCGAAAAGGGCATCGTCGTAGCTCCGTTCATCTTTGCCGTCACACAGGTCAATGGTGAGCGCTAGCTCGCGAGCGCGCGGCGTGAATCGAGAGATCACCCCGGGCGCATCCGCACCGAAGCTGCGAGGGCGTCGCCCCGCAAGCTGGTCTGCCACCCCTTGCGGCGAGCCATCCTTGCTGGGCCGCGGTGCGCTGGCGGGTGCTGACGCTTGCCCCGAGGCAGAAGGCGTTAGCACCTTATCTGCGGAAGCGGATTGGACGACTCCACTGACAGCCGCTGGCTTCGGCGCTGAGGTGCCCTCTGGGGTCGTAAGCCCTGGGTCAGGCCGACAAGCCAGCAGCGTGAGCGCCAGGGTGAGTCCCTTGACGAGTCGTGGGGTACGAGTGCAGCTTGGCGGCATGGGCATCGAGCGAGGTGGTTGCACATGGCCTGGAACGGACACGCTCTATTGTCAGTATCACGATACTGAGTGGGGCGTCCCTGAGTATGACGACCGCGCACTGTTCGAGAAGCTGGTGCTCGACGGGTTTCAGGCCGGCCTCTCGTGGATAACGATACTGCGTAAACGCGCTGCCTTTCGTGCGGCGTTCGACGGTTTCGAGCCGGAAGTGATTGCCCGGTACAACCCAAAGAAAGTCGAGCAGTTGCTTGGGAATGCGGAGATTGTTCGTTCTCGCCTCAAGGTAGAAGGCGCAATCAAGAATGCACGCAGCTATCTCGCTATCATGGAGGGTGGCCCAGGGAGCTTTGCCAGCTACCTTTGGGGCTATGTTGATGGCAAGCCGGTGCAGAATCGCTTCCGTACGATGAAGGAGGTGCCCGCCCAAACGGCGATGAGCCTGGCCTTGTCGAAGGACCTGAAGAAGCGCGGCTTCACGTTTTGTGGGCCCGTGATTGTGTACGCCTTTGCACAGGCGGTCGGTATGGTGAACGATCATATGGTTGATTGCCAGCGGCACTCGGAGTGCGCCAAGCTTGGTCGCGCCCGCCCCGCGGTTCCCCGCTGAGCGCTGCCCGCAGCCTTTGGGCGTGTGAAGCGGGAAAACTGCTGGCGGATGTACTAGGCTTCAGGCCCATGACGTCTCCCTTTTCCAGCGATGTCGACTCCTTTCGTCGCTTCACGGGCACAGACCGCTACCTGACGAACGAGGCGCTCGAGAGCGCAGTCAATTGTGCAATTGCTCTGGAGCGACCGCTGCTCGTGCGTGGCGAACCAGGGACCGGTAAAACGCTCCTTGCGGAGGCAATAGCGGAAGGACTGGGACTCGAGCTCTTGACCTGGCACGTGAAGAGCACGACCAAAGCGACGGAGGGACTCTACGTCTACGACACTGTACAGCGCCTGTACGACTCACGATTTGGCGATGGGGACGTGCGCGACATCAAGCGCTACATCAAGCTTGGCGCGATGGGCCGCGCGTTCTCGAGTGAGACTCGTGTGGTGCTGTTGATCGACGAGGTGGACAAGGCTGATCTCGAGTTCCCTAACGATCTTTTGCATGAACTCGACCGCATGAAGTTTCGGATCGTAGAAACAGGTGAGGACGTGGCGGCAAAGCTGAGGCCGGTCGTGATCATCACCAGCAACAACGAGAAGGAGCTGCCTGACGCCTTTCTCCGTCGCTGCGTGTTTCACTTCATTGACTTTCCAGACCAGGAGTTCATGAAGCGGATCGTGGCTGTTCATCATCCGGAGCTCGACCAGGCTTTGCAAGACCAGGTGTTGAAGGTCTTCTATGAGGTTCGGGACGGTCTCCGGCTGCGCAAGCGGCCGTCGACGAGCGAGCTGATCGATTGGATTGCCGTGCTTCGTCGGGCTGGAATTCAAGAGGTGAAGCTCGAGAAGAGCCTGCCGTTCTTGGGGACGTTGCTCAAGAAGGAGCAGGATTTAGCGGCATTTGCCGACCAGCTCGCTGGCGGGAAGCGCTACCGGTCCTGACGTGTTTGTCGACTTCCTGTACGAGCTGCGCGGTCGCAAAGTTCCCGTCGGAGCCCAGGAGGCGGTCCATCTCGCGCGGGCGCTCATCATGGGCTTGCATGACAGCTCACTCGAGGGCTTCTACTTCGTTGCGCGCTCGATCTTGATTCACGACGAGCGGCACCTCGATGACTTCGACGTGGCGTTTAGTGCGCATTTCCGGGGCATCAAAGTCGAGGCCAAGGCGATCGCAGAGGAGCTACTCTCGTGGCTTCGCGACCCAATCAAGATGCGTGAGCTCAACCCCGATGAGCGGGAGACTCTCGAGGCGCTCGATCTCAATGAGAGCCTCAAGCTGTTTGAGCAGCGTCTAGCCGAACAGAAAGAGCGTCACGACGGCGGAAACCGCTGGATCGGGACGGGAGGTACCTCGCCGTTTGGTACTGGTGGCGTCAACCCGAAGGGCCTTTCAGTCGGTGGTGGTGGCGGTAAGGGCGGGGCGATGCTCTCGGCCGATGCGCGGAAGTACAAGCCCTACCGCACCGACGTGCTGCTCGACACGCGTCAGATCGAAGTCGCGCTCCGTAAGTTGCGGGTGTTCGCACACGAGGGCGCACCCAGTGAGCTCGACATTGACGACACCATTCGTGAGACCGCGCGGAATGCAGGCGAACTCGAGGTGGTGGTCAAGCCGCCGCGACGCTCCGAGACGCGGGTCATCTTGATGATGGATGTGGGCGGCTCAATGGACCCCTACGCCTACGTGATGTCGCAGCTGTTTAGCGCAGCGAAGCGCGCTTCGCATTTTCGCGAGTTGCGAACCTACTACTTTCACAACTGCGTCTACGGCCGCGTTTGGAAGACCGACACCTTCCTCGAGCCGATGACGGTGCAAGATCTGCTGGCCGAGTGCGGACCAAAGTACAAGCTCGTGCTCGTTGGAGATGCGTTGATGGCGCCCTATGAACTTCTCGGTTCGAGCGGCTACGTCGGGGATGAGGGCCGCATTCCAGGGATCGAGTGGCTGCGCCGGTTGCGCGACCATTTCTACCGCACTGTCTGGCTCAACCCTGAGAGTTGGCGCAACTATCGCGGAACGACAATCGACCCCATCTCGCAGATCTTCCCGATGTTCGATCTCACGGTCGAAGGGCTAGGTGAGGCCATCACGGAGCTGCTTCGCGGGGGCAAACGGTGACGAGCGAGCTCGTCAAGCAAGCTTGGTCCGTCGCGACGAAGGCTCAGAAGGCGGCACGCGGCGCAACCACGCTGACGTTGCAAGCCACGCTTGTTACGTCAGGCATTGTGGCTGGCGCGAGCGTGGCCCGGCTGGGAACCGACCAGGCGCGACTCGGGGCGACGGGGCTCTTGCTTGGGACGTTGCTCGTGCCGACCTTGGTTGCGGCCTATCGTTGGTACAAGAGCCGGGACGCGTTGCTTGGGCTGTTGCGTGCGACTTCTCGTGCTCAGCCGGACCTCGCCGAGAAGATTGGCCGGGCTCACGACCTCGCGCTGCGAAGTTCTGCCGATATGGACTTGCAGGATGAGGCCACTCCGGCAAAGCGAGCAACCGCCGAACTTGCTGCGCTTCATCTGCAGCGCAAATTGTCGAGCATCGACTTCGGCGCGCTGGCGGCGGGCGCACAGCGGCTTGCGATGCGGGTAAGCGTCGTGTCCCTCCTATTGGCTGCAGCTGTGGTCGTGGCCGTGGCGATCGAGCCGACGCGGACACTCGAAGGAATGTCGGTATGGGCCTCGCGGAAAGGTGTTGGCGCCTTCTCGGTGCTCTACGCGGATGAAGTTGAACTGACGGTAGACGCGCCTCGTCACACTGCGCTTGGGCGGTTGGTCTTGACCAGCATCTCTGATGTCGAGCTGCCGCGCGGTAGCGTGATCACGATGCGTGCGCGTCCGCTGCTTCCTGGCCGCAATCTCGTGCTCACCGATGGTGTAAGCAGCGAGCGCTTCGTCCCCGACGGCCAAGGAGCGGTGGTCGCACGCTGGACCGTGAAGAACTCAGCTGACCTCCGCATCGCCGCAACTTTTGGCAGCGTGCGCGTGGAGCAGCATGACGTGCTCGCGCTCGAGAGCGTCGCTGACGAGGCGCCTCAGGTAACGCTGGCCGGTGCTCCTCAGAAGGTGAAGGTCGTCGATCGGAAGTCGTTGGCGCTGTCGTGGCAAGCGACGGATGACTACGGTCTTGCTGAGATCGCCCTGGTGCTGCGAGCTGGAGACGCTGAGGAGCGCCGCTCGCTCAGCAAGCCGCACACGCAGACGAAGGCCGAACAAGGAGCCTTTGAGCTGTCGACCCAAGAAGCCTTCTTCAAGCGTTCCCACATTCCAGTCGAGGTAACGATTCAGGCGCGGGATAACGACTCGGTGATCGGGTCGAAGTGGGGCTCGAGCCAAGCCTTCATCGTGATTCCTCCCATCGTTGGAGAGCCGGAAGCGAAGCGTCATTTGGCGCTAAGTCAAGCGCGCGACGGCCTCGTGGATTTGCTTGCTACGCGCGTGAGTGCCGCACCTTTAGGTGACGTGGACGCCTTCGTTCGGGCCGACGAAAAGGCAGAGAAGGCAGCCATTGGCATCGTCGAGAGTGCACTCTCCGAGAGCTACGGTGGGCTGCGCGTGGTTGGTAGCACCCGACGCGTGTTTGCAGGTCAGCTGCGTCGTCTAGAGACGGCGGGTAAAGCGTTTCGTGCCGCCCCCGACAGCAAATCTCTCGAGGCGCTCACGACGGTTACCGAGGAGGTCGTACTGGCGGTGGACTCGAGCGTTCGCGGAAGTGCCAACAGCGAAGCCGGGGTGATCGCGAAGAAGTTAGCGCTGGTTGCTGAAGACGCTCAGAAGGCTGCAAATGCTGCGCAAACCGAGGTCGAGGCCGAGCGTGGCCGTGAGCGTCTCGGCGCTGCTCTTTTGGTCTTGTTGCCCGCCGCCCACGAACTCTCCAAGTTGGGAGATCTCGGCGCAGACCTCGGAGACCTCACTCGTTCTGGAACCGAGAAGATCCAGCGAGCGGTCGACAGTGACCAACTATTCCAAGCGGAGCTTGCCGCACAACACTTGGCCGAGCGTTTGCGGCAGCCGACTTTCAGCATTGGCGGTGGCGGGCGACCTGGGGTCGAATCCGGTGGCTCGGACGGATCGGGCGTTGCTGATGGGGAGGCCTCCGAAGCGCACGACTTAGCGGAGTCTGCCGGGAAGTCCTTGGAGGAGCTCATAGCCGAACACCAGGCGGAGCTCGACAATGTGGATCGTGCGCTCGAGGAGGCGACCACCAAAGAGGAGCGGGAGGCGCTCAAGAAGCTCGCCCAAGAGCAAGCCGAGGCGCTCCGTAACGCGGTGAAGAATCTGCCCAACTCCGGGGCTCCGGGCTCTGCCGCAGAGCAGGCGGCCAAAGCGAAGCAGCGCATTCAATCGATGGCGACCAAGCTGGAACGAGGAAAGATCAAAGACGCCATTCTTGAGGGCAAAGAGGGGCTTGCCCAGTTGCGCGAGGCAAAGAAGCGCGCGGCACTCGAAGAGTTCGTTGATGATGAAGTGGTGGGAGCTGAATCCACGCGCGCCGGCAACCGAGTGGAAGAGGCGATCACCGAGCTCGAGCGATTGCAACAGACTGTTTCTGAGCAAGCAAAGGAGCGTGCAAAAGACGCGCTCTCGAAGGCTGGGAAGAATGAGGACAAGCTTGCGGAGAAAGCGGACGATCTTCGTCAGAAGGGCGAGCAAGGGGATGCCGCGATGCCGCAAAATCAACTCGATCGCCTTCGGCAAGCCGCAGAGGCGATGCGAGCGGCCAAGGACGCTCTCGAGAAGGGCGACGTCGAACAGGGGGCAGAGAAGCAGCGGGATGCGCAACGGGTACTGGAGATGTCACGTGATGTCCCGGACGACGCCCGCGAACCAATGAGCGACGCTCCCAATTCTGCGCCCACGGCTTCCGGCGAAGGAAAGCCTAGCCAAGACGGCGAAGTGCCTTCAGCGGATCAACACAAGAATCCGGAAGAGTGGCGCAAGCGGGTGATGGATGGGCTGTCCAAACCCCACGACAAACGTCAGCGCGACGCTCTGCGTCGCTACACGGAGGGTCTGCTCCGATGAAGTTGTTTCGATCGATCGCAGCGGCGGTTCTTGGGCTTTTGCTGTTCGGCGCGCAGGACTCACAAGCCTCGTTGGGTGACAAGGCGATGGCGTCGCACGTGCGGTCGCTGGTCTTGGAGCTGAGTGTCGATGAGGCCGAAGTGAAGTTGGCACTTGCCGACCCGCAGGATGCGATGGTGGCGGTCGAGCGGGCCCGACTCGAACTCTACAAGGGGGACTGTACAAGCGCGCTTTCGACCTTGGCCAAGCATGATTTGCTTGAGGATGAGTCGGGGCGGCAAATCGGTGGAGCTGCGCGTGGGTGCATATCGGCCACGGCTGGGTCGGTGGTCTTCACCGATGAAGCTTCCGGGGCGTGGGTGAGGCTTTCAGATGCCGAGGACGCCGTCCTGCTGCCCTCCGTCTATGACGTCGTTTCGCGAACCCGCGCTCTCTTCCAGCGTGAGCTGAACGTCGTGATGCCGAAGTGGGTGCGCATCGAGTTGGTGCGCGACCAATTCAGCTTGTCGAAGATGACGGGCCTTCCTCTTACTGCTGCCCGAACGACAGGAACGATCGGGATCGCCAAGTGGGGCCGAGTGATCATGGTCTCGCCGCGCGCGGCCGACGGCGGCTACGGCTTTCTCGACACGATGGCGCACGAACTCACGCACCTCGCGTTGGCTCGCGCGAGCACGGATCAAGCGCCGCTTTGGCTTCAAGAAGGTGTTGCTCGCAGGCTCGAGTCCGCTTGGCGTGAGCCCTCGCCGTTCGACGATACGCCGCGAGCCGTGGATGTGGCGGCTTTGGGCTTGAGCCGCGGTATTGGGCCCGACATCGACGCGATTGGCCCATCGATCGCCCTCCTGCCGAGTGCCCTCGAGGCGCAAATCACCTACGCCAAAGTGCAGAGCTTCATGACCTTTTACAGCGAGGAGGCTGGGGCGCCCGGGCTTTCGAAGCTGCTGCAAGAGTGCAAGAGCGGCGGCTCGATCGAGAATCTGGTGGAGCGAGCTAGCTCGCGAAAGTTCTCTGAGTGGAAGGACAAGTGGAAGGCTCATGTGTCTCAAGAAGGTCGCGAGATCGACCTTGCACTCCGTCCTGGTGCTCCCGCGCCAAAGGCACTGCCCAAAGCTCGCAAGCATTACCGTTTGGGCGAGTTGTTGCTGGCGCGCGGGCATGCTTCGGCTTCGGAGCGGGAGTTTCAGTTGGCGAAAGACCTACTGCCACGCGAAGCGTCGAGCCGCGGTCTGCTCGCCCGCGCGACAGGGCGTAACGGACGCGAAGAGGCCGCGCGCGCGCTCGTGAGCGAAACCAAGGACGTGGCGACGGGGGATTCGGTTTGGTGGTCGATGCGCGGCGTCTTGGGCCACGAGGACGCCGTGCGCTCAGAGCGGTTTGCGATCATGGGCGCCCCGTACGATCCCTTGGTCGCTTGTCGCGAACTAGACCCGCCACGGCTGCCGAGCGATCCTGGGTTGGCCGCGCTGTGCACCGCTGCCCGCAAGAAGCCTCACTCGCTCTAGCGCAGGCCTCGTTGTCACGAAGCCTCACTGATCTTTGAGCCAACGGCCGATCGAGTTGCGGCCGACTTCAAGCCGTTTCGCTGCTTCTGTTTTATTTCCGTCGCAGGCCTGGACGGTGGCCTCGACATAGCGGCGAGAGGCTTCTTCCAGCGAGAGCCCAAGCGGTAACTCCACGGCGGACTGGTTGGGATTCGCGCTGCGCTTGCTGGTGCTCGCGTTGGTGCTCACCTCGGTCTGCGGGAAAAGCTCCCCGCGAATGACGCCATCCGGCGCGAGGGCGACCGCGCTCTCAATCCAGTGCTCGAGTTCGCGCACGTTGCCAGGCCAATCGTGTGCGCGCAGCTGCGCCAGCGCATCGGAGGTGAAGGTTGGCTCGGGTCTGCGGTAGCGCGAGGCGTACTGCTCCGCGAAATGTCGCGCCAACCCGAGCACCTCATCGCTTCCACGGTCCGCTAGTCGCGGTGTGCGAATTTCTACGACGCGCACGCGGTAATAGAGGTCTGCGCGGAAGGCGCCGCGCGCAACCTCTTGCTCGAGGTTCTTGTTGGTCGCGCACACGATCCGGAGGTCCGCTCGCAGAGTGGTCCTTCCGCCGACTCGCTCGAAGGTGCGCTCCTGAAGAAAACGCAACAGCTTGGCCTGCGCATCGAGGGGTAGCTCGCCGAGTTCGTCGAGGAAGAGCGTGCCACCGTCGGCCAGTTCAACCTTACCGGGGACCCGCCGGTCCGCGCCGGTGAAGGCGCCTCGCTCATGACCGAAGAGCTCGCTCTCGACGAGTTGGGCTGGAAGCGTCGTGCAATCGACGGTGATGAAAGGCCGATTCTGGCGCGCCGAGTTCACGTGGATCGCTCGGGCAAACAGGCTCTTCCCCGTGCCGGTCTCCCCCGTTAGCAGAACGGTCGCGTCGGTTTGCGCCGCGAGCGTGATCCGTTCGTACACGCGGGACAGCGCCGGACTTCGACCGACGATCTTATTGAACGGTCCTCGCAGAATGACGCCTGGCCCGAAGCCACCGCGCAGGGTGGTCATGCGCAGCGCGCGCGCGAGCTGCGCAGCCAAGGCATGGAGGTAGCGCTCATCCTCGTCGTCGAAGGCGCCCTCCTGTTTGTTGAGGACCTGAATCACCCCCCGAACCGGGCTCTGTTCATCCTCGCGGATCGGGCATACCAAGGTCGACCGCGTCGTGTAGCCCGTCACTTTATCGACCGAGGAGTCGAATCGAGGGTCGTTGCGGACATCATCGATGCGCACGGTCACGCCCTGCTCGGCGGCGAAGCCGACGATTCCTCGGCCGCTGGGCATTCGCAACGAAGGCAGCTCGGGCAGTACGGCGACCCTGGTGAACAGGTCCCCACGCTCGGCGTCGACAAGCCAAATGCTGGCGCGGTCGGCGTGGATCGCCTGCGCGAGCCGATCGCACGCAGTCGCCAGCAGCGCATCAAAGTCGACCTCACGGGCGAGCAGCGAGGCGAGATCGACGAGGAGCGAAAGGCGCGACATGGTGGGAGTGCTGTCCGGCGCCTGGCGATAGGCGTCTTTGATCACGATAGCGCTGACGCGGTCCCCGGAGCAGCCGTCCTCTTCCTCCATGCCGCTGCGTTAGCGAGCATCGTGCCAGCACCTGTTTTTTTTCAGTTTCGTTGGCGGGCGGAATCGAGGCGGGATTCCCTACGTTCTCCCCACGGTTGGCCGCAAGCTGTTTTGCGCAGCTGCTCCCGAATCGAGCGATCGCACCAAATAGGTGCGCTTCCGTGCGGTTGGTGAAGTGCTTGGTTGACCTCTCAAGAACGGGCCGCCTAGCATCGTCGCTCTTGCCTGATGAGCGTTGCAACCTACGCAGCAGCACAGCTTCTTCGAGTCCTCCCTCGCGTTCAGATCACGCGCGTGGTGGGGAAGCTCGCTGACGCCTCCATTCCACCGCCGCTGTCCAAGCTGGTGGTGGGCCTTTTTACCAAAGCGTATGACGTCAACGTCGGGGAGAGTGTGCGCCCGCCGGGCGCCTTCGACAGCTTTGACGCCTTCTTTACTCGAGCGCTGGTAGCTGGTGCGCGGCCCGAGTGCCCGTCACAGAGCGCCATCGTCAGCCCGTCGGACGGGCGCCTCGACGCGGGTGGCGACATCACCGAGGGTGGCTCCTTTCAAGTGAAGGGCAGGCCGTATTCGGCGGCTGAGTTGCTCGGGAGCGAGGTTGAAGCGGCCCGCTACAGCGGTGGTCAGTTCTTCATCGTTTACCTCTCGCCGCGTGATTACCACCGCGTTCACGCGCCGGTGGGTGGCACCATTTCCCGCGTCCGTTCGATGCCTGGAGACCTGTTTCCGGTGAACTCGATCGGAGAGCGTCACATCCGCTCGCTGTTTTCGATCAATCGTCGTGTTGCGATCCCTATTGATTCGCCTGAGCACGGGCGAGTCACAGTGGTGATGGTAGGTGCGATGATCGTCGGCCGCATCACCGTGACCGGTATCGAGGAGCGCGACGTCTCTCCAGGTACCCACGTCTACCCCGAGCCTCGTGTGATTGCTCGAGGGGACGAGATCGGCGTGTTTCATCTCGGATCGACGGCGGTCGTCTTTCTCGAAAAAGGGTCCCCCAAGCTGACTCATCCGCTGGGTGGGATTCGACTTGGTGCACCGGTTCACGCCCTCTCGCCCGAGGGTGAGGGCGCACCCACCGGAAGCTCATCATGAGTCGAGAAGATGAAACCCCCTCGCGGGATGGTCGCAAGCCCTCAATTCCGGCGCCGGCGACCGTGCCGCGGCCTTCTCGTCCTCCTTCGGCGCAGAGTGGCCGCAAAGCCACGCTCGATGGGGTTGCGCCGCACGTGGCTGGTTATGCTTACGTGGAACCTACCCACAGTGAAGACTTCGATTCCGAGCGAACGGTGGTGGTGGATCAATCGGACCACGAGGACGGTCCGACCGCCGACTACGATCCGCGCGTCGTCGGCTATGATCCGCGCGCTCGCGGGGTCTTTCTCCCAGCAACTCCGAGTACCCCGCTGCCTCCACGGGTCGAACTCGAAGCGCGACCGAGTGAGACAGGGCGCAAGCGTAACTCGCGGCGCACGGTCAAGCTCGTCGACCCAAAGAAGGGCGATGCTGATGGCGCCAATGATGCGACGCTGACGCCGGTCTTGCCCGAAGTAGTGGAGGCCGAGGCGCATACGACTCGAGGCGCAGCCCAAGAGCCGTTTTCCGAACTTCCGGATTTTTCGGATGCCGTTGCCGATGAGATCACGGTGGTTCGCGCACTGCGCATCATCAACGTGGGGAACGAGCCTCCCCCGCCGTTCAAGTCGGCCCAGGTCACGTGGCCGCCCCCGCCTGACCACGCTGAACTCGATACCGGGTGGACTCCAATTGCTCCGCCAGTGGTCGACTACCCACCGCCGGGTGACTACGCGTCGGCGCCAATGCCGGAAATCCCGGCCACCCCGGTGTTCTCACCGAGCGTAGAAGTGCGGGTCCCGTCCGCTCCCGATATCCCGGTTATCACCGAGGATATTCCACCCATCATCGAGCTTGATTCGGACCGTATTCCGGATGAGCGCGACGACCTGATCGAGGATATCGAGCCGGATTCGCTCCCTCTTCCCGACGAGCCGCTGCACACGCCCAAGAAGCCGCCGCCGCCGCCGCCGAAGGCTCGCCCCGAGCCGAAGGCCGTCACCGAGCTGCCAAAGAAGGGCAAGCCGTGGTGGGAAGATATCTTCTCCGAAGAGTACCTGCGCACGCACGATCGGCCTGACGAGCTGACCGTCCAACGCGAGGTGAACTTCATCGAAGAGAGCCTCGGCATGGAGAAGCATGCGGTCGTGCTCGACCTGGCTTGCGGAGCAGGAGACCACACGATCGACTTTGCGCTGCGTGGCTACAACGTGATGGGGCTCGACTATTCGGCGGGCCAGCTCGCCCTTGCCGAACAGCGCCTGAAGAACCGCACTCGAGCGATCACCGCCCCGACGGTTCCCACGTTCGTTCAAGGCGACATGCGTGAGCTGGCCTACGAAGAAGCCTTTGACGGCGTCTACTGCTGGGGCACGAGCTTCGGCTACTTCGACGAGGAAAAGAACCTCGCGGTTTTGCAGAACGTGCACCGTTCACTCAAGCAAGGCGGCATGTTCCTGCTGGACGTCGTCAATCGCGACTACGTTGCCTCACGAGCGCCTGGGCTGGTTTGGTTCGAAGGAGACCGGTGCGTCTGCATGGATGACACCTATCTCGACTTCTTCACCAGTCGTTTGCGTGTGAAGCGAACCGCGATGTTCGAGGGTGGCCTTTCGCGCGAGCTCGACTACTCGATTCGGCTCTACACCTTGCACGAGCTTGGCAAGATGCTGCACGAGGCTGGCTTCAAAGTGATTGAAGTCACCGGCCTAACCGCTCACCCCGGCGTCTTTTTTGGCACGGAGTCGCCTCGCATCATCGTGTTGGCCGAGCGTGCCTGAAGGCCCCGCTGAACTGAACCTGCTCCGCGAGCTTTCGGGCGTCGCGGTCAGCTCTTCCCCTCTCGACCGACAGAGCTACTCGCGCGATCTTTGGCCTCGGCATCACATCAATGTGAGCGCAGGCCAATTGCCAACCTCGCGCCCACTGGCCGTTGTCTGGCCAGACACTGTCGAGGCGGCTGTAAGGGTCGTCGAACTGTGTGCTCGCGAGGGGCTACCGATCGCGCCGTTTGGAGCTGGCTCGGGCGTCTGTGGAGGTACCCTCCCAGACCCTCGCACGGTGGTCGTCGACCTCAAGCGGTTGAACCGCATCCGTTCGATCGATCGCGAACGAGGGGTGCTCGAGGTCGAAGCTGGAGCGATGGGCATTCGTCTCGAGGAGGACCTCAACGTTGCGGGTTTCACACTCGGCCATTTCCCCTCCAGCATCCTTTGCTCGACGGTCGGCGGCTGGCTCGCAGCGCGCAGCGCTGGTCAGTGCTCGGGCCGCTACGGCAAGATTGAAGACATGGTGGTTTCCCTCGACTGCATCGTTGGTCGAGGAGAGCCCGTGCGGTTTCGTCGGCGAACGCAGGGCCCGGATCTCACTCCGTTGATGGTTGGCAGTGAAGGCATCTTGGGGCTCATCACCAGCGCTGAGCTTCGAATGCATCCTGTGCCGAGCGCGCGAGCGTACATCGCCTACTCGTTCCCGAATCTCGAGGCGGGCTACGAGAGCTTGCGCGAGATGTTTCAGGCCGGTCTGCGGCCGGCTGTGTCGCGACTCTACGACGCCTTCGATTCGTTCATGGCGAAGCGCGGAGCCGTGAAACGGCGCAAAGACAAGTCGCAGTCGTCTCCTGCTGCCGGCGCCGCTCTGAAGGACGCGGCTCTTCGGCTGCTGCTGCGGTCGCCGCGCGCGATGAACTTCGCGCTCGATGCAGCGGGCGACAAGACCTTCGGTGGCACGCTCCTGATTCTGATCTTCGAGGGGACGTCGAGCGAAAACGCCGAGGACCTCGAACGCGTCGCCAACGTCGCAGCTCGAAACGGCGGTCAGTCCTTGGGAGAAGCACCGGCGCGTCACTGGGAGAAGCACCGTTACTCGGTCTCCTATCGTCAGGCCCCCGTGTTCATGTCGGGAGCCTTCAGCGACACGATGGAGGTTGCTGCACCCTGGTCGAGGCTCGGTGCCCTCTACCACTCCGTCCGCGAGGCCATGCGGCCCCACGTCTTCGTGATGGCCCACCTCTCGCACGCGTACCCGGATGGTTGCAGCATCTACTTCACGTTTGCAGGCTCCGCGAAAACTCACGAGGAGGCTCTGCAAAAGTACGATGCGGTTTGGCGAGATGCGCCGCTTGCAGCCGCACAAGCCGGCGGGACCATCTCGCATCATCACGGTGTCGGTCGAAGCAAGGCACCTCGTCTTTCAGCCGAATTGGGCTTCGGTACCGAGGTCGTTCGCAGCCTTGCGCGGGTGCTCGATCCGGCTGCCGTGTTCAACCCAGGTAACCTCTTGCCGACCCCTGCGACTCCTCGAGGTCATGGGCCAGTCGGCTTTGCCGGGTCTCTGGAGGTGGATGACCGCTCGCTATTGGTTTCAGCGCGAGGCGACCGTTTGTTGGGGGAGATTCACGACGAGGCTCAAGCACGAGGCATGAACCTCGGGCTGTCGCAGCTCGATCGCAATGAAACGTTACGCAGCTTCATCGCTCGGGGCGGCCCGGGGTCGCGTGACCCGTTTGAAGACCCCGTGGATCACGTCGTTGCAGGGTTTTCAGCGACGCTCCGCAGTGGCTCGTTCTTTCATGTTGGGGCGGGACCACGCAAGGCGGTTGGGCCGGATCTGCTAGCTCTCTTTTGGGGTATGGGTGAGCGAACAGGCACCATCGAACACGTGGTGCTCCGGCTGCACCGCAATGGTCTATCGGCGCGTCCAATGTCCTCCTCGATCGAGCGGAACCCACCAATTACAGTGGAAGAGTCGCGCTGGATCGACGCGTTGACCGAGGCCGGAGGTAGCGCCTGAGGTCCCTTACTGTCTTGGCCTGAAACAGTGATAGGGCAGGTCCGGGTTTTCTTGTACGTTCAGCGACCCGATGGGTCGTCTTGTAACCAAACGAGCACTTGAAACGCTCGTCGTCGCGTCTGTGGCGGCTCTTTCGAGCTCGGCTATGGCTCAGGCTGCTGATGCGCCGCCTACTTCCCAGCCCAGCCCGGCAACGGCTCAAGCGCCCGCCGTCACCGAAACGCCCAAACCCAGCACTGGGGCGAAAAAGCGTCCAGGGCCTGCTCCGTCCGCCGTCGAGGCCGCCAGCACACCTGCTCGGCCAGCTCTAAAGCCAGGTGAAAAGCGCCCGGTCCAGGACTACGACGGCCGCGAAGACACGACTTCGGCCGCGGAGGACGCGCTGTGGCTGCCACGGATCGTGCTGTTCCCGGTTTACCTGGTCGTTGAAACGTTCATCCGCTTGCCTGTCGGGGCTCTCACAGTCGCCGTCGAGAGCAACGACGTGGTTGGCGAGCTGACCAACATCTTTGTTTTTGGCCCCGACAACAACATCGGCATCGTACCGACTGCCTTCGTCGACTTCGGGTTTCGGCCCAGCTTCGGCGTCTACAGTTTCTGGAACGACTTCCTCGTCAGGGGCAACGACCTGCGGCTGAACCTGGGCTTTGGTGGTTTGGGGTTTTGGCGAGCCTCGATCGCCGATCGAATTCCTGTTGATACGCCGATCGGCACCGAACGGGCGAAGTCCTTTCTTCAGGTCGAGGCCAACGTTCTCACACGCTCGGACTTGTCGTTCTGGGGAATCGGACCGCGCAGTCGAACGGAGGATGAAGGCGGCTACTCGCTGACGACGTTTGGCGGAGGTGGTCGCGCCCATGTCGAGCCTTGGAGAGGCACCTTTATCGAAGCCTGGGCCACGCTGCGCAAGACAACGACGGGGGCTGGCTCTTGCTCGGATCAGGTGAGCATCATCGAGAACAACTCCTTCACGCGCATCTGTGAGACTCCAACTATACGGCGCAATATCTTGGACGGCGTGTATGACGCTCCATCTTCGTATGGTCGTCCTTACACGACGGTAAAGACCGGCTTGCGAGCCGCGTTGGACTCACGTGAAGAGCGCCCGGCTCCCGGCTCTGGTGTGGCGGTCGATCTTTCCGGAGAGCTCGTCACCGACATCGATGAGCCACAGCTCGCGTCGTGGATCAACTACGGCGCAACCGCCGCTGGCTTCGTTGATCTGACCGGGACGCAGCGCGTACTGAGCCTGACGATTGCCGCGCGTTTTCAAGACGCTCTCGAAGAAGACAAGACCATTCCCTTTACCGAGCTGGTCGGGGCCACTCACATCGAAAACGTCCCTGACCTTGATCTGCTGCGTGGCTTTCTGCCTGGCCGGCTCCTCGGATCAAGCGCCATTGCAGCTACCGTTGAGTACCATTGGCCGATCTGGGCGTTCATCGATGGAACGATGCAGGCCGCGGTCGGGAACGTCTTCAAGGGTTCTCACTTGGATGATTTCGATCCGGAGTTATTACGCTTCTCTTTCCTGGGTGGCATCCGCTCGCCCAATCATCGCGATCACTCGTTCAACCTCCTGGTAGGGTTTGGAACCGAGCCGTTCGTCGATGGTGGTAGTCCGACCAGCTTCCGCTTTTTGATCGGCGGAACGACAGGCTTTTGATCGAACTTCCCGGGCGCACGTCGTCTGGATAAGGTCCCTAAAAAGGAGCACGAAGTGGAACTACGCAAGATTCTGGTCATGCTCGTGAGCGCCGGGTGCTTCACGGGTTGCGGCTACTCCGAAGAGGAGTGGAAGGCGCAGCTAGCTAAGTACAAAACGCTGGAGGAGCAGTCTCAGGCCGCCGAGTCAAAGCTCAAGGCGGACCTCGAGGCTGAGCGCAATCGAGTCAGCCAGCTGACACAGGAGCTACAAAACGCTGGCGTCGATATATCGAAGCTCAAGCTGAGCTTGGATGAGTCGGGCTCCCAGCTGAGCAAGCTCTCGCTGACGGTGGAGGAGCAACAGCGCGCCTTGGTTGAGTACCAGGCCAAGGCCAGGCAGCTCGAGGCGATCAAGGCGCGCTTCGAAACGCTCAAGAAAAAGTTGGATGCGCTGACCAAGCTTGGTTTGGCCGTCACGATTCGCAACAACCGCATGGTCATCTCCCTGCCCGGCGACGTGCTCTTTGACTCGGGCAAAGAGACGCTGCGCAAAGAAGGAAAGGAGATCCTCTCGAAGGTCGCCGGCGTCATCAAGGCGGACAGCTCGCTCGTCCAGCGCTACTACCAGGTGGCAGGGCACACCGACAGCAAGCCGTATGCTGGCGTGTTCCGCGATAACTGGGGCCTTTCGTTGATGCGCTCTCGCGAGGTCTTGTTGTTCCTCGTGAACGACGCTTCGACCGGCATGCCCGCGGCCAAATGGAGCGCGGCGGGTTTTGGCGATACCGATCCGATCGCGGACAACGGCGCTGATGATGGCCGTCAGCGCAATCGGCGCTGCGATGTGATCGTGGTCCCAAGCGTCGAAGAAATGCTCGATCTCAAGACGATCGCTAACTGAGCAGGTTCGATCGCGGACTGAACGAGCCCTTTTGCCGAGAGCGCAGCTTTGGCGGAGTTAGTGAGCACTCCGCGCCTCGCTCTCAGCACTCTGATGGATTGATGCACTCTCCGGTTCGCTCAACCGCGCTTCCAGCCCCGAGCCCGCACCACTCGGGAAGGTCTGCGGGCACGCCCTGCTCGAGGTAGATGGATTGTCCGGGGCTATTCCAATACGGGTGGTCGAGGATGAAGTCCCACATCCCCTTGTACTTGGAGAAGCCCTGCGGACCTTCAAACGGCGGCTCCGAATGACCACAGTTGTGGATGCATTCGACAAAGAAATGGCCATCTTCCGTTAGGTTCTGCTCGAGGTCTGCCGAGAGATCCTCGAACGAAAGCAGGCCCTGACACGTGTCTCCGCTTCCGCCCCAAAGCACGAGGCCGGGGAGCCGATGTTCTGCGGTCCCCCAATCCTTGATGGCAAACCCTCCGGTGCCGCCCGATAGCGACACGAAGGAACTCAAGTGCGTGCTGCGCTGGTGTGCGAGTTGACCGGTGAACAACGCCCCAGCGCTGACGCCCACGCTCGCTACGCAGTTGTTGTCCACAGAGAATGCACTCGCCACGCAGGAGAGCATGTCGTCGAAAAAGGCGAGCTCCTCGTCTACGCGCGCTTGGCTCTGGGTCTTGTCGTAGGGCCAAACGAATTGGATGTCGCCCTTCTTCTCCGGGATCACCGCGATGAAGTTTTGCGTATTGGCCGCGAGCTGCACCTCGGCACGGTTCAAGAATTCGTCAGCGCTTCCTCCTAGCCAATGCCAGAGGAAGAACACTGGATAGGAAGCATTGGGGTCGTAGTTCTCCGGTAGCACGAGGATGAACTCGCGATCGTTGCCTGAGGAGACGAGTGTGTTGGCACCAGGTTCAAGGGTGGGGCAGGTCCCTTGGTACGTGGGGATCGGAGCTGCGACGGTGGCTCCAGCCGGCGGTGCCTCGCCGCAGCGACCAACAAAGTTTCCGGGGTTGCCGCCGCCCGTGGCGCCTTCACCTCCACCACCAGTGCTCGCGCCACCCGAGCTTGCACCACCGAGATCACTCCCTCCTGTGTTCGCTCCTCCAGCGCTGGCTCCGCCGCCTCCGCTGCTGGAGCTGGAAGCGCCAGCGCCGCCAGTGCCCCCGGTGCCACCGTCATCACAGGCCACCAAGGACGCGAGAACGAGGCTTAGCGACAGGGTGTTCGAGAGTGTCCGCATTCGTTATGCCTACGGCAGCTTGCCGGGGCATTCAATGGTGACCGAGCGCGGGTTCGCCGGACGGTGGTCAGTTGAAGCCAAAGGCGTTGGGGATGTCGATGGTGAGCTCGACGTTACCCGCCTGGCCATTCCAACCGTCAACGATGATGTAGTAATCGCCTGGGGCGACGTTGATGAGCGTGAACTCGGAGCGCGTCGTTAGGAAGCCGTCATCGTTGCAGACCTCATCGGCGGCAGGACCACAGTTCCCACCGCGCACGTAGAGCACCGTGTCGAAGTTGGTGCCAGGATTCACCGTTGAGAAGGTGATGGCGCTCATGGTCGAAAGGACGCGGTACATCAGCACGAGCTCGCCGCCGGTTGCGGTTGAGCAGTCGTCGAAAAAGTCCGTCGGAGAATACGCGTTGGGTGCGCCCACCGTGCTGCCGGTGACGACCACATCCAGGCTGGTGTTGGCAAAAGTGACATCGTAGATCGGCCCACCTACGCCCGCGCAGTTCGGCAGAAAGAGCTCTTCATCGTTGTCCGCTGCGTTGCTGCAGCCCGGATCGCTGAGGTCGACGAAGCCGTCGATGTCATCGTCGCTACCGTTCTGACATTGCGAGCCAATACAGCTCGACGTGATGTAGCCGTTACAACTTGCGTTGCAGGCCAGGGTTCCGCCGGCGAACCCTTGTGTCACGCAGGTTTGCCCCGCGAGGGTAGAGCCGTCGCAAATCTCCGTCCCCTCAATCGCGCTGTTGCCGCAGGTCTGTCCCGTGCACGCCTGAAGATTCAGTTGGCATTCCGAATTGCACGACAGAGTGCCGCCCGTGAAGCCTTGCGTCACGCAGGTTTGGCCGGCGAGATTGTTGCCGTCGCAGGCCTCGCCCGCCTCGATCATGCCATCCCCGCAATCGGTACAAGCCGACTCGTTGAAGCTTTGGCAGTTGGCGGAACAGGTCAACGTTCCTGCGTCATGGCCTAAGAGGGCGCAGGTATTGCCGTTCAGATTGACCCCGTCGCAAACCTCCGCAGCCTCGAGTGTGCCGTTCCCGCAGCTGTAGCATTGGGAAGTATCGAGCGTGCAGCCCGCGGTGCAGGAGACTGTGCCCGAGTTGAAGCCGGCTGCGCTACAGGTGGCTCCGCCGAGCAGATTACCGTCACATTCCTCACCGGCGTTCAGCGAGCCATTGCCGCAGTTGGGGGGAGACGTGCACGCGCTCGTATCAAAGGAGCAATCGGCGGCGCAGGCTAAGGTGCCACCCGTGAAACCTTGGGCGATTGAAACGCAATCCTGGTCGTTGAGCAGCTCGGCATCGCAGGCTTCTCCGGCGTTGAGTATGCCGTTGCCGCATTTATTCTCAGCACCACCGCTGCCGCCGCTGCCACCGGCGCTACCTCCCATTCCGCCCATCCCGCCCGTGGCCTGGCCGCCGGTGCTAGTTTCCCCGCCAGACGCGCCGTTAGCGCCGCTCGAGCTGCTCGCTCCGCCTTCCGCGCTACCGCCATTGCCACCGGTGTTGCCACCACCGGTAATCGATTCACCCTTCGCGCAAGCGCCGAGCAACATCAAGACAGAGAGGGACGTGCGGGAAGATAGGAAGCTACTCATGGTACTGCTCACGGTGTGGCCGCGTCGGCGCGGCGCCTCCAGCATACCTTTTGGCGTACAGAAAGAGTGAAGCGCGCGTGCCAAGCGCGATTTGATGGGTAGTTCATGATCCCGAACGCTTGTCTAGCTGACTCGTTAAATAGCGCTTTTTCGCAAAGTTGCTTGCGGCTTGACGCCCCGGTTGTTAGGCATCGCCCTCGAATTGGGCGGGTGCTCCCCGCCCCACGCTATTTCTTCAAGGAGGATCTGATGGCCGGTGCGAAATTGACGAAGCCCCAATTCATTGCGGCGGTGGCCGAAAAGTCCGGCCTTGATAAGCGGCAAGTGAACGCGGTCTTCGACGCACTCACCGCCCTCATCAAGGATCAGCTCGGGGCGAACGGGCCGGGCGAGGTTGCGGTGCTCAATCTGCTGAAGCTCAAGGTCAAAGTCGCCGCTGCGACACCTGAGACTCAGAAGCAAAATCCGTTCACTAAGGAGATGCAGACGGTGAAAGCCAAACCTGCCTCCCGCAAGGTGAAGGCCACGGCGATGAAGGGTCTCAAGGACCTCGTCGCAGGCTGAACTATCCGGAACGCTCGGAGTTGCAGGATGGCCAACGGCCCCTCAACTCCGAGCTTTTTATTTTGTGGCTAGCGACGGCGTTCCTCGACCGAGTTGCCCGAAAAGCTTATCAGCCCGACTCCTCCAGCGGCGGTGCCGACGTAGCCCGCGTCGGTCATGTACAGCTCCACAAATGGGCGCCCCAGCAGTTTGAAGCTGAAAGTTTGGTGGTTGTTCAAGGCCTCGAGGCCAATCTCGGCCAACAGTCGTACCGTCCCATAGGTTGGGGAGCTCGCGCCCAGGTCATCGTCTACGTCGTAGATGCCAAAGCCGAGGCCTGGGCCGAGCACCATTCGGATGTTTTGCTCTCCTGGGCCAAAGTTGAAGAAGACGTCGGATTGCCAATAAGCGCCAATCCCCAAAGCCGCCGCTAGGATGGTGGTGGTGACGGGGACGCTGATGTCGAATGAGTAGTCGTCGTCGTTCAGAAAGATCTGTCCTTCTAGCGAGGCGAACGAAGCCTGCGGGATAAGGTCGTCGGAGCCATCGAAGTAGGATGCCGCTGGTATGCCATCGTCGAGGAGCACCATCACCCCGCCACTGAAACCCACGCCCAGGCCGAACACTCGTCGAGGGTAGCTTTTGCGCCATGAGCGACGCTTCTTGCTGCGCTCCTTTTGTTGCTCAGAGATTCCTTCTTCGTTGGAGGCCGATTCTGGCCGCGCGACCTCCTGATCGGGGTCGTCAAAGTTGGGTTGCGCCGGGTCGCCGGGCGCGGGCTTGCTGGGCTCATCCGTTCGACGCACGCCGTACTTTTCGGAGCGCGGGACGACGATGGTTAGCAACGTGCCCGCTTCGTTCTGCTTGAGGCTGAAGGTTGAAGTCGACGGCTCTCGCAGCTCGAGCACGAGGTTCGCCCCGCCTGTGGTTTGTTCCACCGTGACCGACGTGACCTGGGTCGCGAAGTACTGCGTCACCAGTGGCAGCCGATTGACCCGCTCAGGGACCGCGACTCCGCTGAGCGAGTAGACGATGCGACCTTCAACTCGCTGTTCAGTCACTTGGACTGGGCCGCGCACCTGGATTGACACCACCGAACTACCGTCACGCACCACCTCGAACCCAGGGTAATTGACCACCGGAGGTCCTGAGGGCGTGCCCGTTACTTGCGCGCCTGCGGTGCCCGAGGTGCTGCCGTTCCAAGAACTCTCTGGCAGGTCCGTGGCGGGCTCTGTCGGCTTGTGGGCCACGGTTGCGTGACAACCCGTGAGGGCGAGGGACGTTAGAAGCGCGGGAATCCAGCGACGGGCGATCACGGCACGATTACACCACGCAGCGAACGCGACAGCCAAGGAACCCGTCGAGTTCGAGGTTAGCGAACCGCCGCGTCACCGAAATCTGGATTGGTGAGGCCACCGCTCCGGTGTAGCTTCCCCTGATGTCCACGATTTCTCGCTGGTTCACCGTTGCTTTCGGGGTTCTCACGGCTTGCGGGAGTTCGGACGCGCCACCAGCCGCACCCGGGCGTCCCCTCAACCCACCGCAGGAAGACAACTCCCTCATGCAGCTGTTTGACGCTGCCTCGAGCACCCCGCAGGCTACGGCGGTCCCAACAAGCGCACCCGCCGCCACGCCAACGGCCACCCCGACCGCTTCAGTCGCGGTCACCGCAGCGCCGACGAGCAAGCCCACGGTAGCGCCGACGAGCAAGCCCACAGCGCCGACGAGCAAGCCCACAGCGCCGACGAGCAAGCCCACGGCAGCGCCGCGGATGTAGCAAGCTAAGTGGCCCTGGTTAGATCGTCATTCGGGCCGGAGCCGCCCACTCTTCACCAGGGCCAAACCGGCCTTTTTCGTCCCGGACAACACGCGCCATCGCAACCTCTGGGTCGTGAGTAAAGAACAGTCGTCCCTGACGCGCCGCGAGTGCCGACAGTAGACGATCTTTCTCCTCAATCAGGCGCTCAGGGAAGCGGTCGTAGCCCATAGTGATGGGCAAGTGCATCCACGGCCGCCCTGGTACCAAGTCACCCGCAAAGACGATTGGGCCGTGCTCGCTTGGCGTCTCGAGCAGAAGCAGCCCGGGGGTATGTCCCTCGCTCAGGTGGAACTTGTAGTCCGGCCCAAGGGTTGTGGACGTGAGCCCTGTAACAACCTCAAGGCGGCCGGAACGATCGAGGAGCTGATTGAGCTCGGGAATGAAGCTCGCCTTGTCGCGTGCATGCGGGTTGCAGGCTCGCTCCCATGCTCCTTGGCCCACTACATATTGTGCTCGTTCAAACACCAGCTTTGGTGCGACCTCAGCGTCCCACGCGCTCAGCAGGCCGCCGGCGTGGTCGAAGTGGAGATGTGAAAGTACGACCACGTCAATGTCGTCGGGCTCGAGACCGAGTGAGGCCAAGTTCTCCAAGAGAACGTGGCCTGACTCCTCAACGCCGAAGCGGTCTCGCAGCTTTGGATCAAAAAAGACGCCGATTCCAGCCTCGCAAAGAATGCGTCTACGCGAAGAGGTTGCACCGGGTTGAGGTGCAGCGAATTCTTCCTCAATCAGCATGGCGCGACAAGCAAGCGGGATGCGGTTGCGACTATCCGAGCTTATCCACCTCTCCCATAGCGGCTTGGGTGCGTTACCAAACATGGCCCCGCCGTCGAGCCTTTGGGTGTTACCGGGCACAGAGGACACAACGCGAGACACCACGCTCATACGCTCGTTCTATGGCACTCCACCTGCAAGAGCGGTAGACCCAAACCACCGAAGGTGTGACTTGGCCGAAGGCCCGGTTGGCCCTTTGGCTTCGCACGAGTCATGCAACAGATCGAGGACCAGGAGTCTAACGTGAAGGCAAACATCCAAGTGACGGGCATGGTGTGTGACGGCTGCAAGGGGCGCGTGGAAAAGCTCCTGGCGAAGGTTCCTGATCTCAGCTCCATCGAGGTTGAGCTCGGACGGGTAACCTTGGACGCCAAGGATGACTTGGCGATTCAGGCCGCGCTCGACGCGCTACACAAGGCCAAATACGGCGCAAACGTCGAGTTATGACCAGCCAGGCGGCAGCCAGCCGTCTGGAGCCTGAACGGCTCGAGAGCCTTCACCTTGCGGTGGATGGCATGACCTGCGGCGCGTGCAAAACCAGTGTCGAGGACGCGCTACGCGAGGCTCCCGGTGTGGCCTCGGCCTCGGTCAACTTACTTACGCGAGAGGCCGTCGTTCGTTTTGATGCAGCACAAACCAGCGCCGACCAACTGGTTGGTGTCGTGGTGGACACTGGCTACGAAGCTCGCGCGAAGCCGAAGGACGTTTCTCCGCTCGAGGAGCAGCGCGACCTCGACAAGGATGAAAAGGCTGATTCGCGCCAAGCCACGCTCAAAGCGGTTGTGTCGCTGGGCTTGGCCTCCGCGGCGATGGTGCTCTCGATGCCATTGATGGGCGGGCACCACTCGAGCGATCCGTTCGAGCGTTGGTTCATGACCCTCACGGACGCACCCATGCGCAGGGCTATGCCTTGGCTGTTCGCACTGCCACGAAGCGCTCTCGAGTTCACGCTCGCGCTGATTACGGCGGTGGTGGTAGTGGGCATTGGCGGCGATTTTTTTCGCAAGGCCTGGCGTGGCCTGCTGCACCGACGCAGCGACATGAACACCTTGGTCGCGCTGGGCGCCGGGGCTGCGATTGCAGCGTCGCTGCTCTCGCTGGTGCTCTCGCAAGGTCACGGCCAAGCAACTTCCTATTGGGAAACAGCGGTCTTCATCGTCGCTCTCGTGCTCGCAGGGAAGGCCGTCGAGGCGCGAGCGCGCGCAAAAACCTTGGGAGCGCTGCACGAGCTAACGCGCTTGGTGCCTGAGGAAGCGACGCTTGTCGGTGGCCGCACGCTCAAAGCTGTCGACTTGGTGGTGGGGGATCTCGTGCGCGTAAAGGCGTTCTCTCGCGTGGTGGCCGATGGGATCGTCGAGCAGGGAAGCAGCGCCGTGGATGAGGCCATGTTCACCGGTGAGCCTGTGCCGGTTCTCAAGACGGCGGGGGTTCGCGTGTTCGCCGGGACCATGAATGGCGGTGGTTCCCTCACCGTCCGGGTGACCGCGGGCGTCGCCTCCAGCCGTCTGTCGAGCATCGTCCGCTTGATTCGAACTGCCGGTGTTTCGCGTGCTCCCATCCAACGCATGGCCGATGCTGCGACGCGGGTGTTCGTCCCCGTGCTGTTGGGGCTCGCGCTTTTGACGGTGGCAGCCTGGCTCGTGCTCGAGCCCTCGGCACCAGCCCAGGCCTTCAACATGGGGCTCGCCGTGGTGGTGATCGCCTGCCCCTGCGCGATCGGCTTGGCCATCCCGACCGCGGTGATGGTTGCCACGGGCCGCGCCGCAGAGCTTGGGATCCTATGGAAGGGAGGGGAGTCGCTGGAACGAGCCGCCCTTGTACGAACCGTCATCCTCGACAAGACGGGGACCATTACGCTGGGCAAACCTGCCGTCGTGTCCGCCGTCATCAAACAAGACGGTGCTTTTGTCGCATGCTCGCTCGAAGACCCGCGTGCGAACGAGGTGTTGTTGCGCGCTGCCGCCGTTGAACGCAGCAGCGAGCATCCGCTGGCCAGCGCGATGGTTGCTGCGGCAAAGGGGAGCGCGCGCCCAGCCGCTGACTTCGTTGCGGCTCCGGGATTGGGCGCCAGTGCGAAGGTCGATGGCCTTCGCGTTTGTGTTGGCAGCGCCGCGTTCCTTGAGACGCAAGGCGTAGCTTGCGCGCTGCACGGCGACGATCTCGACGCGATGGCGACTCGTGGTGAGACCAAGGTGTTTGTCTCGTTTGATCAGGAACTCGTGGCCGTATTCGGTGTAGTTGATCCAGTGAAACCGTCGAGTCGCGGGGCTATCGCCTTGCTCCGCAACGTTGGTCTCGAGGTAGCGCTCCTCTCTGGAGACAATGAAGCGGCCGTCAAGCGAGTGGCTGAAGAGGTCGGCATTGACCGCTATGTCGCGGCGGCCTCGCCTGAGTCCAAGGTCGCCTTTGTTGCGTCGTTCACCCACGGAAGGGTGGCCATGGTTGGAGACGGCGTAAACGACGCTGCCGCGCTCGCACGGGCAGACCTCGGGATTGCTATGGGGGCCGGTGCGGACGTGGCGCTCGATGCGGCCGATATTGCGCTGCTCTCGAACGACCTCACGGCATTGTGCGACGTCTTCGCGTTAGCGCGCGCGGCTCGTCGGACCATGCGGCGCAATCTAGCGCTTTCGCTGGCCTACAACTGTGCGGCGATTCCGCTCGCAGCCGGCGTTTTCTATCGCTCCTACGGAGTGGCGCTATCACCAGCCGTTGCGGCTTTGGCCATGGCCGCTAGTTCGGTCAGCGTGATGGTGTCGAGCCTGTGGCTAACGTCATTCAAGCGACAGGCGCGGTGACCAACCCGATCAACGCGCCTCGCGGAGCTGGCTTCCGAGCGTGGACAAGCGCGCTCTAATTGACGAAGCATCACCAAGCCCACCATACGCGAAGCCCTCGTACTCGTTGAGAACGCTCTTGAGACTCCCGGTCTGCTGCTCGGTCAGCTTGCTTTGGTCCGCCTTGGCGCGAATGGTTGCGAACGTGTCCCCGACGTCCAGGGTGATGCCATGGTTGCGCAGCTCCTTCAGCAACATCGCAAGCTCGGGCATGGTCTTGTCTTCGCTGAGCACGCTCCGCTTCTTCCTTCCCCGCACCAGTCGGAGCAGTAACCAGCCGAACCCCAACACCACGAGCGCCATTGCCATCTCGAAGCCTGTTCGCCGGGCGAGCCAATCATCCGCAATCTCCCAAGTCGTTCGAACACCATCGAGCAGCGCCGGAAACCAACCGGTTTGCTCTGTGAGTTGCACCGCGGCTCGGCTGTCGACGGGCGTCGGGTCCATCGTTTCCCAGCGTTCTCCCAGCCAAATCTCGGACCAAGCGTGGGCATGACGTTCACGCACAATGGCGTAACCAAACGGGGACTGCTCAACAACTCGATACCCGCCGATGAGGCGCGCCGGCACCTCGGCTCGCCTGGCCAACAAGGTGAAAGCAGAAGCGAAGTACTCGCAGTGCCCTTCTTTGTTGCGAAGCAGAAAGTCGATGATCGGCTCTCGACTTGCGTTCCGCTCGAAGTTTGTCGAGTAAACATAGTCGCTGAGCAAGCGACTCTTGATCATCTCGACGCGCGTGTTTGGTGGATCCGACCGCGAAACGCCCCAGCTGCGGAGCACGCTATCCAACGTGGGCTGGAGGTAGTTCGGTACAGTGAGATCCACCGCGCTGGGAGCTCTTGGTGGTGCGACGTTGCCTTTGTCGAACCACAGCCGCTTGCTGAAGAACCCCGGTGACACCCAGAGGTTGCCGTAGACGTCTCGTTCGACGACACCAGTGCTGGTCGTGATGTCGTTCGCGCCCAGCGGGACAAAGTAGCGGTCAGGTAGCGAGGAGAACTCAAGCTCAACCTCTGCGTTGAGCTTCGTGACGGGAGTTTCAACGACCTCGCGTGGTTCATTCGTTGCCTCAGCCTCCCATCGTCTGCCGTTGTAGCTGTCCCACGTCATCCCTCGAATGAGCGAGGGCGCCTTTCCACGAACTCGTACCACCACGCGCTCCGAGTGCTCGAGGCCTGCTAGCGAGCCGAGCTCCATCGAGTCGGAGAACCCGGCGCGCGAGCGGGCCCAGCGAGCGGACAAGCGTTCAACCACCGCTTCATAGAGCTTGGGAAGAGTGAAGCTCATGCCCACCGCGAGGCCCACGCCGAGTGAGAACCCAGCGAGCAAGACCGCTGCGTGGAACCGCGAAAAGTGGGCCAGCGGAGCTCTAGAGACGTCCTCCGTGCGAAGCGCAACGAGCGCAAAAACAATGAACGCAAAGGCCGCGATTGGAAATGTAAGCCCTTGCTGCACACGACCCGATGCAACCAACGTGCACAAGCTCGACATCAGCGTTAGCCGCACGCCCCCTGTGTGTGGCTGCCGAAGCAAAGCGCGGAAGGATGCCAACATTGAGGTCGGCAGAGCGAAGAGAACCACAAGGTTATCGAAGGCGCCGGAGATTGGCTGCAGCGGCGCTGTGAGTTGCGCAAGCACCAACCCGGCTATCAGCACGACAGCCGAACCCAGCGTCTCTGTTACTCGGTCCGCGGAGAGCCTCGGACCTATGAGGACCGCGACAAAAGCGGCGAGCAGCACCACGCCGCGCATCACCTCGGACCCTGGAGGGGTCGCCAGCGCAATGGCCGCAGCCAACCCAGCAAGCGCAGCTGAACGGCTCAACAACGGAGTTCCGTCCCTTGCTCGATCGCGCTCATGGGTACGAACGACTCGAAGTCACTGACGCTCGATTGCCCATCCGCGGTAACAAAGATCGCCCGCACGGGAAGCCCGCTATTGCGCAGTTCCTTGATGACCGTACCCCGGCGTTGATCCGTATCGCAAGCGATCAAGAGCAGCGAAGAAAGCCCGGCCGCTCCGTCAACAACGATGCTGTCTTGGAGCTGCTCGTCGCTGAAGGTTAGTAGGCCAAGCCGATCCATGATCACATCCAAACAGGCTCTGCCCGACGCGCGATTGAGTCGCAACACCTCACGCCCGATGAGCAGCCGTTCCAAGGCATCGCCAGTTTCAAGTAGATGACGAGTGACCCCAGCAGCCAACATCAAGGTCGCCTCCTTTGCATCGCGCGATGCATCCGCCCCATCGGTTAGGATGAACAGGCCCAACTTATCGTTACGCTCTGCGAGGAAGGTCTTCACGTGCGGCTTGCCGGTCCTGGCCCACGTTCTAGCGTGCAGGTGCCGAAGCGAATCACCAACTCGATAAGGCCTAACCCCGCCGAACTCTGCGTCGCCTCGCGCCAACGAGGGCAGCTGCTTTCCGTTGGCTCTCGGCGCCAACGCTGGCGCCTTGACGGAGACCACCGTCGCAAACCTCGGAACCACCACGAAAAGAGGTGCTTCGCTCGCCCGGCGTGGGCCTAAAGCAAGCCCCATCGGCACGAGCAGCGCTGCCTCGAACGGATCGATGTGGTGCTCGCCCCGCGCCATGAAGGTGGCCTCCGCCGTAAGCACGGCCTCGCGACCAGGTTCGATCACGGCGACGCCCGCCGCTGCTTGTTGCCATCTTCCGTCCCATGGCAGAAAGGGGGTCAGCAAACGAATGCCCGCTAAGGTTCGCGTGCCCTGATTCGAGAGGTGCACCGTGAATCGCTGAACGGCGTCCATCGTGACGCGCCGAGGGACTTCAACTTTGACCACCAGCGTGCGAGCTCGAAAGAGCGGCCGCGTCACCAGCGATACGAAAATGAGCCCTACCATCATGGCGAACAGCAGGTGAATCTGACTGCGGGCGACATCGAGTCCAGCAAATCCGATCAATAGGGTGAGCATGAACACAGCTCGGCCCTCTCGGCTCAACGCGGATATGCCGGACATCCAGGGCCGGAGCAGCAGGGCGAACTTGCTTTGCCGATAGCGATCACGATCGGCTTTGGTTGCAGGAATCAGGATGTGGTTGAGCCGAGCCAGCTCACGTTTGGACTTAAGAATGTCCCGCATGCGCATCCACGCCGTGCGTTTCATCTAGGAACAGGGACCTCTTTCAATAGCGTCGTGATGACGGTGTCCGTGCTGATTCCGCCGTAGCGCGCTCTCTCGGTGAGCATCAGCCGATGTCCGAGCACCGCATAAGCAAGATCTTGGATGTCGTCTGGGGTAACAAAGTCTCGGGAGTGAACGAAGGCTCGAGCTTGGCAAGCGCGGTAGAGCGTGATGGCCCCACGCGGGCTAACACCCAACGCTACGTTGTCATTGTTCCTCGTTTGCGCCACGAGCCTGCGTAAATAAAGCAGCACCCGCGGCTCCACGCGGACCTGGCGGACTTGCTGCCTAACCTCGGCAAACTCCGCTTCACTCGCTACAGGCTTCACCTCTCCGAGCGGGAACCCGCCGCCCTCGCGCACCAGCATTTCCAGCTCGTCTTCTTCGCTTGGGTAACCCATCGCCAGGCGTAGGGTGAAACGGTCGAGCTGCGCTTCAGGGAGCGGATAGGTGCCCTGAAAATCGAGTGGGTTCTGAGTTGCAAGAACGATGAACGGGCCCGGAAATGTGTAGGTGTGGCCATCAACGGTTACCTGCCGCTCGCTCATGGCCTCCAACAAAGCTGATTGTGTGCGTGGCGACGCCCGGTTGATTTCATCAGCCAACAGCACCTGCGTGAAGACTGGCCCCTTCTGAAAGTGGAGCTGCCCATCAGTGCCCAAAGTCTGCGAGCCGATAATGTCGGTGGGGAGCAGATCAGGGGTGAATTGAATGCGCGAGAAGCTGAGCTCGAGCGAGCGGGCAAACGCCTTCGCGAGCGTCGTCTTTCCCACGCCCGGAACATCCTCGATGAGGACGTGACCCTCCGCGAGAGCACCGATGATCAAAAGCTCGAGCGCTCGTGGCTTTCCTCGAATCACACTCGCGAGCGAGTGGGCAAGTCGGGTCGTCAATCCCTCACGTTCGGCCACTTGGCCTGAGTACCACACGCGACAAGGGATTTCATGGACGGCTCGTGGCGCTCATGCAATTAGGCCCCATGTCCGCCTGGGGCCCCCTTTCCTACCTATCGCCCAAAGCCATCGCCGAGAGTGATCGCAACGTCATTCGCGAGCTTTGGGATCGCCTGTCTTCGTTGCCGCTGGGCAAAGGGCTCTTCAGCCGAGCGATTGGGATGGCCGCGCCCTACACCGGCACCATCGACGCGAAGGTAACCACCTTGCGCACCGGCTACGCCGAAGTGGAAATGCTTGACCGGCCAGGTCTTCGAAATCACCTTTCGAGCGTTCACGCGGTGGCGCTCGTGAACTTGGCCGAGCTCACTGGCAACGTGGCACTCGCGTACTCCCTCCCGCCCGACGGTCGATTCATCGTCTCGGGGCTCAGCATCGAGTACCTGAAGAAGTCTCGCGGTAAGATCCGAGCAACCAGTGAATGTCCGGTTCCCCACTCGAGCGAACGCGCCGAATACATCGTTCCGGTGCAGATGTGGAACCAACAGGGTGAAGAAGTAGCTCGTGCTGAGCTGCGTAGTTTGGTGGGCCCCAAGCGCCAGAAGGCAGACTCATGAAACTCACAGGCAAACAGATCCGGTTCTTGCGGGCTCTCGGTCATCACTTGGATCCCGTGGTCCAGCTTGGAAAGAATGGTCTAACGGACCAGGCTACCCACGCACTGGATGAGGCGCTCACGCGGCATGAGCTCATCAAACTGAGAATTGGCACTGAGTGCCCCGAAGGCAAAGCTGAAATCGCTGAACGAGTGCCCGCTGCCTTGTCGGCAACCGTGGCTCAGGCTCTCGGGCGGACACTGCTGATCTACCGACGTAACCCGAAGAAGCCGGTCATCAAGCTCCCGACGACGGACGACGCCAAGAAGGCCAAACGCGAGGCCGAGAAGAAGGCCAGGCTGGCGGCCAAGGGCGTTCCGGCCAAGGCGGTTCCCGCGAAGGGCACAGACTGAAGGTGGCCCTGCGTGGGTGCAGGTTGTTGATCGCGGTCGCGAGCCTGCTCGCGACAGTCGCCTGCAACGAAGAGCCTCACGCGACTACGCCAGAGCCGGGCCTTGCGCCTTCGGGACCCGCCACCGTTGCCGAGGTGGCCGACGTACCGCCCGCTAACGCCGCGGACGCAACGGCTATCCCGATTGTCGGCGCTGGGCCAGCTGCCTCAGCTGGCCCAAGCTCGAGCGCTTCACCGCTTGCATCGGCCAGCGTTGCTTCTGCGGACCCGCTCACGATTACCCTGCCACGTGAGCCCTCCGTCCACTCCTTCGAGGAGGGGCCTTTTTACTTTACTGCGGCGTTCGATGGCAGCCTCCGCTACTCGCTTTGGCTGCGCACGATGGCGTTCTCACGCAGGATGGCCGGCGCCTACCAGCGTGCTCCGCATTTTACCTACTTCGTCAATGCCGCGTTCTTCTCCACCTCGCCTGGCAAGAGTGACGTGGGCAAAGCCATGTCGCGGGCCGAGGTGCTGGTCCGACGTGCGTTAGCGCAACAGGCCATCAACGAGGGGCACGAGATCGCCAACCACGGCGCAGGGCACCTCGATGGTCGTTTCTTCGACCGCATGGCTTGGCTCAGTGAGTTTGAACGCTTTCACCAGATCATGGCCTCCGCCGTATTCGAGCCGATCCCAAACAGCGAAGGGGAGGGCTTCGTCTTTCCGCGTTTTGATGCGTTGAGTACCGCACCGGTAGGAGAGCTCGGTGCAGCTTGTTCCACCGATACCGACTGCACTTCCAAGCGGTGCGTCTTCCCGTCCGCGGGCCAAGGTATTTGCTCTGAACCATGCAACCTCAAGCAGAAGTGCCAACCTGGCTTTGCCTGCGGAGCCCCGATGTTTCGCAGCGATACTGACTTATGTTTGCCGGTCCCGAGCTTCCCAGTGGAGCTGGACGGGCAGACGCTCTTTGACGCTAAAGGTGAACCCAACTTCAAACACCCCAAGCTCAAGCCATACAAGATTGTAGGCTTCCGCGCCCCGTACCTCGGGGCGAACAATGAGCTATACGAGGCGCTCTTCGAGCGTTCCTACGAATACGATACGAGCCAGTCGGCGAGCCCAGGCCCTCCCTTCGCCTTTCGCGATCAGCCCCGCACCAAGTCGGTGCTCGAGTTCCCGCTCACGGTGCATCAAGGCGTGTTGACCATCCCAATGGACTACAACTACGCCCAGCTGAAGGCGACGCCGGAGCGGATGTTCAAAGACTATAAGACCGGCATTGCCGGAGCTATCGCCGGCAAAAGAGTCCCCTTTAATATTGGCCATCACTTCGCCATGTGGAGCGAGGGTGGCTACCTCAAAGTGCTAGAGGACA
This sequence comes from uncultured delta proteobacterium, assembly GCA_903892415.1. Taxonomy (GTDB): domain Bacteria; phylum Myxococcota_A; class Polyangia; order Polyangiales; family Polyangiaceae; genus Xiheicaenibacterium. The sequence goes on from CAITIQ010000291.1 coordinate 171,903, forward strand.
CGGTCGAATACGTGCTTGCAGGATGCAACGTTGGAGCTGAGGCTCAATGCCCCCAAGCTGAAGTTGTCTCTTTCCGCGAGCTAGCTAGTTCCTTGCTCCAGCCACCGGCCAAGCCATAACTGCCGCTTAGGCTAAGAAGCCGAAGGCCCTTCGACCTTCGGCTTCTCGCGACCCGCTAACTCACTTCGAAACGATGGTGGCCTTGCCCGGCGTCACATACCGCTCAATGGCTACGTCCCCCGTGAGGTACGCATCATACTCTCCAATGTCACGCAGGTAGCGCTCGAAGAACGCTGCCACATAGGCCTTGGACATCCCATTGACTTCAGCGTTGGGCGCGGTGGCCGCGTTGCAGAAACTACAGGTGAATCCGCAACTAGCCACGTCGTCGAGGAAGCTCATGTGATTGGCTCCATTCACCGTCACCTGGAAGGAGGGTGAGTTAGCGCCAGCGTAGAAGGTCGTGAAGTTGTCTGCGGCCGGAGCGCAGGGCTGAAACCCGCCGGATGCGTCGGTTGTTTCTCCGAGGAAGCCGGTGGGCACGTTGAGTGAAGGCATGAGCGCGCTCACGTCCGGGCAATCCGCCGGACTACAGCTCATTGAGCTATCCACCGGGTCGAGCGCGATCACCGCCTTGACCCTGGAATCATACGTTGCAGCGAGCAGGGCGCCCTTGCCACCCAAGGAGTGACCCGTCATCCCGACGTTGGTGGTGTCCGCAAGCGAGCTCACGGAAGCGTTGGTGGCGGCCCAATCGATGGCGCCAATCATGTCCCGGGCTACGTTGACATGACTGGTGCCAAAAAAGCTCGTCGGGAAGTCAGGCAGCAAGGCGACGTAGCCAAAGGACGCTAGCCGTTGCGCATACCCCTCATACTGCGTCGTCGGGAGTTGGAAGCCGTGGCCGATCACGACGACGGGGAAGGGGCCGCCCGAGCTGGGAGCGAAACCCGAGATTGCAACGGTGTTGCCGGTGGCCGCCACGGTGGTGGAGCCGCTTACGGCCATCGTGGCGAAAGGCCCGTCAAGGTTGGGGTCGGGAACGCTGGCTGCGCCTCCTTGACCTTGCCCACCGCCACCAGGGCCTTGTGCGCCTTGGTTTTGGCCGCCCTCTCCTCCGCCGGCGGCATTCCCACCTTGGGCTTGGCCGCCACCGCCGCTGCTGCTGCTTGCTGCACCTGAGCCGGGATTTCCTGCGCCCGAGGAGCTATCTCCTCCTGCTCCGGCTGCGCCCGAACCGGTGTCGTCAGAACACCCCACCAGAGCAGCGATCACCGTGAGAGCAAGCATTCGTGAAGCACGCATCGGAAGCCTCCTAAAAGTCGGATCCGGACGTCCTACTGCTCTGCAACGGCGTCAAGCCGAAGCGAATACCCTGGCGCGCAACTGGACTAGCCGCCGGCGAATTGAACGTCCGAGAACACCAGCGTCGGCGTGAGGGTCGACGAGTACGGGTACGGGTCATTGCCTATCATGGTCAGCTTCTTCCAAAGCTCAGCCTGATTGCCCGAGATATTCATCTCGCCGATCGGTTTGACCAGCGCTCCCTTGTCCACCAAGAAGCCTTGAATCCCAAATGAGTAGTCGCCTGTGGTGCCATTGGAGTTGCCGCCGAGGAAGCCGGTCACCAAAACGCCCTTACCCACTTTACTTAGGATCTTATCCAGCCCGTCCGCTCCTAGGGCGAACGTCAGATTGGAGGAGCTACCCGTCGTCGGAGCGAGCTTCAGCTTTCGACCGTAATAGTCATCAATATAGTAGCTCTTCAGTATCCCCTGCTCAATCACGGGAAACTTCTTGGCGGAGATGCCCTCTCCGTCCCATAAACGAGATCCAAGCCCTCTCGTCACGAAGGGGTCATCCGTAATGCTCAATAGCTTGGAGCTGACCTCCTTGCCGATCTTGCCGTCGAGGAAGGACTGCTTCTGTTGCAAGCTGCGTGCACTCAACGGCCCCAGCAGGGCGCGAACCAGCCTGGCCCCGACTCTGTTCTCCACGATCATGGGCAGCACCGTGCTGTCCATTTTGGTCGAACCGATGCAGGCCAAGGCTCGTTCTGTGGCCTTCTTGCCAATGGCTTCCGCCTTGGGCAGGTCTGCGAAGTAGCGTGTCCCAGCCGCGTCGTAGCCGTCAGGGCGTCTTCCGTCTGGATCCTTCACCGTGGTTGCCGCATAGGCACTAAAGCTGGTGACGCGCCGTTCCCCGATGAAGCCGTTCGAGGTGACTCGCGCGCCCTCCGAGCTCGTATCGGAAACGCTGCTCTCTACGCTCAGGATCTCCCCCTTGCCACTCACTGACCGGGCGGCTTCCTCGAGCGCCTTGGCGAACTCGCGGCGCTTGTCAGCCGTGACCGAGTCGTAGTCGGGGTCCTCACACTGCAGGTCCTTGTTGGCGCGCCCTTCATAGAGCTTTGGATCGCACAAGGTCCTGTTCTCGTCAGGAGACAGGGTGCGTGCCATTCCCAGCGACTCATTGACGAACGCCTTGAGGGCGTCCGGTCGAAGATCACTCGTGCTTACTACGGAATAGCGCCCGTCGACGTAGAGCGCCAAGGAGACTCCGCGCGAGGTGGCCTCACTCACTTTTTCGACCCGGCCATCCCGCCAGGCAATCTCCACTTCACGACTTTTGTAGGCGCTGGCCATTACCTCATTGGCGCCGCCGGCCTTCGCGACCTCAACCACCTGCTGCGCAACCGTCAGAAGATCACTCATGACTTCTTGCTCCCGCCAACCGTGATCGCGCTGACGCGCACCGTGGGCATCCCTTGACTTACGGGTACGCTCTGACCGTCTTTTCCGCACGTCCAGCCGCCTTCATCAATGGTCAGGTCGTCGGCCACCATGTCGATGCGCTCCAGAACCTTGGGGCCATTTCCAATGATGTTTACGTCTTTGATTGGGCGGGTCAGTTTGCCGTCTTCAATCATGTAGCCGTTCTTGACATAGAAGGTGAAGTCGCCCGGGCCAATCTTTACTTGGCCATTGGAGAAGTTGGTGCAGTAGATACCCTTCTTGACGCTGGCGATGATTTCGTCCTTCTTGTGCGGCCCGTTCAACATGTAGGTGGAGCGCATGCGCGGCATGGGCACGTGACGGAAACTCTCCCTCCGGCCGCTGCCCGTCGGCTGTACACCATAGTGTTTGGCTGAGATCGAGTCGTGCAGATAGGTGGCTAACGTGCCGCCCTCGACGAGCATCGTCTTGTCGGCAATGTTGCCCTCATCGTCGACGTTGATGGAGCCACGGGCGCGGTCGATCGTGCCGTCGTCGACGATATTGACGAAGGGTTGAGCAACCGGTTTTCCGATTTTGTCCGAGAAAATCGACGTGTTCTTACGATTGAAGTCGGCCTCCATCCCGTGGCCGATCGCTTCGTGGAGCAAGATCCCGGAGGACCCTGCCGCCATGACGATCGGTAGCTCTCCCGCGGGGGCTTGCACTGCTTCAAACAGGATTACCGTCCGCGCGACAGCCTCCCGCACCATGCGGTCCAGACGCTCTTCCGAGTAAAAGCCGATGTCCTCGCGTCCAGCAATATTGTAGGAATTCTGCTCGCGCACGCCGTTCTGCTCGCCTACGCAAGAGAGCCAGAGCTGTGTCATCGGTTGGGTGTCTTCAATCAGTCGCCCGGTGGAGTCGGCAATCAGCACCGCGCCGAACTCGTCCGACATGCCTGTCGTGACCTTCTTGATCCGTGCGTCAGCTTTGAAGGCTTGCTCGTTTAGGCGGGTAAGGAACGGGAGCCGCTCCTGTGGCTTTACGTCGTTCCATGAGCGCGTCAGCGCATAGCGAGAGGGAAACGCCGCATGCGTGCCCGGGTCCGCGCGGAAGCTTTGCGGCGCCTCCCGCGAAGGACCATCGGCAATCGCTGCGGCCGTCGCTGCGGCTCGCTTCAGCGCGTCCGCCGTTAGTTCCTCGGTATAGCCGTAGCCGGTCTGGTCTCCCTTCACGACCCTCACGCCAACCCCGAGATCCACCGAGGCGTACGCGCGGTTGACCTCGCCATCCTCGAGCGCCATCGTGCGGGAAACACGATGCTGAAAGAAGACGTCAGCATAGTCGCCACCTTTGGCTAGCGCGGTTGAGATCGCCTCGCGGATCATCGACTCCGTCACGCCGAACTGGGCAAAGTACACAATCTGCGCGGGCCCTCTCGCGGTCGCGCCGCCTCCAACCAGCGGTGGAGTGTTCAAGACCGAACTGATTGAGGGGTTGCAGGCCGCCAAGGTGGCCGCACCAACTGCTGCACCAAAATGAAGGACGTCACGTCGGAACATACGGCCGAGTGTAGTGAGTTCAGCTCCGGGCGCCAGAGGATCACGGGCGGTTCCTCGCTCGAGGCAAACTCGGGAGGTCAGGGCGGACATTGGCAGCTGGCTTGCTGCAATCTCAGCGACGCTCGGTTGACCTTCTCATTTGCGAGGCCGCAGCGTTCATCCTCAGGGCCTGTAAGTCGGCACAAGGCCGCCGCAGAGCGCTTCATTGACCCGAAGGCTGAGCAGCTCCGCTCGCAGCCAGTTGGGGCCGGGGCTTGCAGTGGCGCCGCAGGGGTTTGCGCGCCTGCGGCAGACGGTGCAACAGCGGGAACTCCAATCCCTGCGAGCTCGGCCTCGGCGCGCTCGAGCTCCGCTAACAACTCCTCTGCGGTGGGCTCACGGCCCAAGGGAAAGCCGTCCGCTTTACCCGCGGTCGCTAGCGTTTCCTGCTCGGGGGCCCGAGCTGCTGGGCGGGAAGAGCAGTTGAGGAGCCCAACCAGCAGAAAGCTCAACCCGAAAGCCGATAGCTTCATCGTCTTCGACGTTAACGCGATTGTGGACCGCGCCGAAACCCTTCTGGAGCGAGCGGTTGAGACAAGCGCTAGTCCTGCGGCTCGGGTAGTGTGCAGCACCCATGACTGAGCCCGAAACCAAGCGCGCCATTCTCGTTACGATTCAGCCGCCGTATGTGTCCGATATCGAGCAGCGTGAAAACGTAGAAGAACTTTCGCGCCTCACGACGACGCTTGGCTTGATCCCTGTTGCGACGATCAACCAAAAACGAGCGCATCCCCGCTCGGGGACCATCTTGGGCGTTGGCAAACTGAAAGAGCTCGCTGCGCTCACCGGCGGTACCGGCGTGACGGACGTACCCATTCAAGGACGAGCTTCGGAGGGGGAGGATGATGAAGAGGATGAGCCTTTTGATCCCGCGGCCCTCGGCGAAGGGCGTGAAGCCATTGCCGACGTGGTCGTGGTGGACCTGGAGCTCTCGCCGAGCGAGCAACGCAATCTCGAGCGAGCGACCGGCAAGGAGGTGCTCGATCGCACGCAAGTGATCGTCGAGATATTTCACCGGCACGCCAAGAGTCGTGAAGCCAGGTTGCAGGTCGAGATCGCGCGGCTTACCTATGTCGCCCCTCGGCTGCGGGAGGCGGGCGCTGGGCGTGATCGTCAACGCGGAGGAATAGGTGGTAAGGGTGCCGGTGAGAGCGCCCTGGAGCTCGATAAGCGCCGCATTCGCGATCGCATCTCCGAGCTCAAACGCGAGATTGAAGCGATTCGAACAGAGCAGGCTACGCGCCGGGCAGCGCGCAAAGAGCAGCGGCGGGTTGCGCTCGTCGGCTACACCAACGCTGGCAAGTCCTCGTTGATGCGGGCGCTAACGGGCAGTGAGGTCTACGTTGCAGATAAGCTATTCGCGACGCTCGATACCACCGTTCGTGCTTTACGCCCGGAAACGACCCCACGCATTCTGGTGAGTGACACGGTTGGCTTCATCAAGAAGCTTCCGCACGAGCTCGTTGCGTCCTTCCGCTCGACACTGGATGAGGCGCTCGAGGCCTCTTTGCTGCTGTTCGTCGTGGACGCTGCGGACCCAACTTTCCGCGCCCAATTGGAGGTTACACAGTCGGTGTTGCGGGAGATTGGCGCGACCGAGATGGCGTCGACGATCGTGCTCAACAAGCGCGACAAACTGACGGAGGAGGACGTGGCGCGGATCGATCGCGAGGTCCGTGCGGAGGTCTCCGATAGGGTGCTTTGGATCTCAACCCGAGACCCGAATGACGTGCTCAAAGTGCGAGACGCTATCGTTGAGCACTTTGACGGAGCCTTCGAGGAGGCCGAAGTGTTTGTGCCTTACGCAGAGCACGCCCGGATCCACCACATCCACTCCGAGGCTACTGTCTTGGCTGAGCGTCATGATGACGAGGGCACGCACTTGCGCGTGCGCGCGGCTCACGCTGCCTTGGAACGGCTCGGTATTTCAACACCTTCAGAAACGCGTTCGGACTGACTACTCTTTCTCGAAGACGGTCTCGCCTTTGTCCCTACGCTCGCGGATGGCCGGCGCTGCGTCGGCAGGCGCTTCTCCACCCCACAGCGAAAAGCGCGTAGAGATGCCAAGCGAGAATACACCGTAGTTAGTGAAGGTCGGCGCATGGGTCAGTGTCGCTATGCGCCCTCGCGCCGCCAGGTCTGCTGACCAATTCTCGGCGAAGCTCCATGCGAGCCCCCCGCCGAGGTAAACCTCAGAGCGGACGTTGGTTCCCTCGAGGCCAACCTCGCCTTGCCAATACTCTTCTGTTTCGTGGGCGAAGGTGCCTTCCACGAACGGGCTCAATTGACCATCAAGAATGGCCAGGCTAACCCGCTGATTGGCGTATAGCCGTGAGGGCGCACGGAAGCCTTCGTCGTTCTCGTAGACATTGAGCAGGCCAGTCCCCGAGAGCGCAAGAGTGACGGGCGTGCTTGTGTCTTCGGCAAGTCGCACCGAGAGCCCAACACCGATGATGGGCACGACAGTCCCTGTTCCAGCCTGCAAGTGCTCGTGACTCTGGCCTTCGCGCCCAAGCACGTACGGATCTGGTTCGGTACGGCCTACCGGCAAGGAGAAGCCCAGCCTCATCATCGTAAAGAGGTTGTCTCGGCTTGCGGCGAGCCGAGCGACGAGCCAGGGGTCCGTGGGATCGACCAGTGTTTCGTCGTGATGATGGATGTCGTTCGGCACGAGCTTGGGAATGCCGTTCAATTCGCTGTAGGTCGGGTTGACGTCGGCGATGCGCAAGGACCAGCGCGCGTCGATGGCGAACCACTCGCTGAGGCCCAGCGAAAGGTCGAAGACCGTCTCCGCCATGAGCTGGTCAACGTGGTGGTTGTAGGGCGTGGGCGGCTTGCCGCCGTTGAAACATTCTGGCCCTAAGTCCGGACATTCAGCAACGTGCGACACCGACATAGGCGCGAACGACTGCTCTAGCCGCAGGGCCAGCTGTCCAGGAACGATAGGTTGATTGCTCGACCCGCCGACCGGCAGGTTGGGATTGGTTCAGGCCCCTCAGGCCTCGGCCGAGAGCGCCCTCGGCCACGCCGCTGCAGTCAGTACGAAGGCAATACGCGCGAGCGTTCTCATTTCGCCTGTGCGGCCTTGCTCAAGGCCTCCTCGAGCTTGGGCAAGTCAAACCCTGAGACCGTTGCAACTTGATTGCCCGCCTGATCGAAAACGAGGACGTGAGGCAGCACGCTTGCTCCTTTTAGATAGCGAGCTGCTAATGGTGTATCCCAGTCCCCAACGTCGAGCTTGCGATAGGCGACCCCGGACCTGCTTTCCATCAGCTTGAGCACCGCCGTGTCCAGGTTGCGGCATGGCTCACACCACTTTGCAGAGAAGTCCACGATGGTCACCTTCCCAGACGCCAAGTGAGGCTTGAGATCGAGGACGTCTTCGCCGTCGTTGGCTACTTGCTTAACATCCAGTCCCGAGGCCGGCGTGGCCCAGCCTATGTAGGCGCCCTTGCCCGCACCGGCGACCAGGTTCCACTCCTCGTCCTTCGGCTTGCTCTTCTCCGCGAGCGCCAACACGTTGACGGACGGCTCTGCAACGACCGTCAGCTCAGCTTTGCGCTGGTTGAAGGCGGTCTTGAACACGCCATCTTCAGCGATCAACGCTTTGGCCATTGATTCACCACACTCTGCGCAGTCGAGATCGGTGAAGGACAAGACGGTGGTTTTTGCGTCGTCTGGGAGGCCGCCAGCCTTGCACGCGGTTACGAGCAGCAGAGCCCCGAGCAGCTTTCCAATTTGCAACGCCATGACAGCGTGCGCTTATCACCGCGTAGGGCAGGACGCTCGTGGCAAACGCCTAACGACGGCTCAGAAGGCAACTAGCTTTGCACACCGACCTGCACTCGTAGCGTGAAGGGCTCCTTACTTCCGAGGCCCTCCTGGCTAACGCTGACGCTCCCAAGTCCTTCAAAGCTGCGGAGGATCTCCGCCTCACAGGCCTCCCGTGTTTCAACCGTATTGGGGGCATGCAATCGATCAAGGAGGGTTAGCTTGAACTCGCTACGGCTGAAGTGCAGAGGCGCGAGGCTCGGCGTTTGCTCTAGCAATTCCACGGCTCGCAGGACTCGCTTCAGACTATCCCCGAGCGGACCGAGCGAGGTTTCGGGGGCGCGCTTTCGCTGGTAGCTGAGTCCAACTCTCCCCTCCGAGAGGTCAAGCGCATAGTCCGACTCGTGACCTACCAGAAGTACGGCCGGACCCTCGTGAACATGGCTGTAGTCCACGACGTCGATCAGCGTCTCCGGAAGTGCCTTCTGCCGAATCCAACCGTGGAACGCCTCAAGGACTCGAGGTGCATCGGGCGCGATTCCCCCGGCGACATAAACTTTAAGACCGATACGTGAGCTGAGCATATATGTCCTAGGAGGCCGTTAGCGCCCGGGCCTGCACCATACGCTCGTAGCACTGGTACGAGACATCAACGAACAGCTGCGCCTCTTCAATTCGTTGGTGGGCTGCCTCTGCAGAAGACTCATCCCCATCTCTGTGCGCCTTGAATAGGTAGTGGGCGAACTTGGCGCCAGCAAATGGATCGAGGAACAGTTTGGAGTCTACGAGTTCGGTCCGGAACGATTCCACAATCTCATCGGCAGCTTCCCCCAAGTCAGGGAGTCTCTCGCGGGTGAGAGCGCGCGCGGCGGTTAACATGGCTCGGTAGGCACGTTGTGAGGCTTCCGTAGCGTTTTGATTGTCCAATAGCAGCTGAGCCTCGAACACCTCCCGCTCGGCAGCAGCAAGTGCCATGATCACGAACGGCACGACTTCACCGGCGCACTCACCAACGCCCATATCGCCAATCGTGTATTCGCGCGGGTCGCCCCAATCCGAGTAGAAGCTGCGGTCCGCTTCGTAGGCTGGCGTCTCGGCGAGCGCCTCGACCATCGTGCGAATCTCCTTTTTGCCGATGCGCTGAACAAAGCTAGTGAAGGACTCCTCCGGCCGGCGCTCAGCAACGAAGCGAGCGGTCAACCGCTTAACCATCTCAGGCACGTTCTTCGACGGTATCGCGCCGATCGCCAGGCCGAAGGCCCCGCCATTCGCTTCCCATTGGCCGCCAACGACGACCTGAAAGTGAGGCACGCGCCTGCCGCTGACGTTGCGACTGACGCCTAAGAAGCCCAAGTCGGCGACGTGATGCTGGCCACACGAGTTGAAGCAGCCGCTGGTTTTGATGTGTAGCGCTCGTGCTTCGGGCGCTAGCTCCTCCTGGATGACCGTCAGCCGCTTTCGTAGCTCCCCAGCCAAGCCACGGGAGGACGAGATACCGAGTTTGCAGGTGTCAGTGCCTGGGCAAGAGGTGATGTCGGTGATCGTGCTTGCTCCGCCCTCGGCCAAGCCAATCGCTTGTAGCCGCTGAAAGAGTTCTGGTGCGTATTCATTGCGCAACCAGCGCAGACAAAGGTTTTGCTCGACCGTGGTGCGCATGGTGTCACCGGTTAGCTCCCCAGCGATCTCGGCCAGCTTCCTAGCTTGATAGCTCGTTAGGTCCCCGAGTGGGAGCGTGACCGTGGCCACCGAGTAGCCAGGCTGCGCTTGGGGGCGCAGGTTCGTCTTGGCCCACGCGCGATAGGCATCGCTCTCTGCTTCGAGCGGCCTTGGCGCCGCTGCGATGGGCTTCTCATCGGTAAGCGTCAGATCCGCAAGATAGGCAGTGGCGCGCGGGTCGGCCTTCAGCTTCAGGCGCTCTTCACGCGCGAGTCGCGCGAACTCCTCGATACCAAGCTTCTTGATCACGAACTTGAGCCGAGCGCGCGCTCGATTCTCGCGCTCACCGTACTTGGTGAAGAGCCTGCAGACGGCCTGCATCATCGGCAAAAGCTCTTCCTCAGGGACGAACTCTTCCAGCAGCTTCGCCGCATGTGGCACGCTGCCAAGGCCGCCACCGACGTAAAAAGCGAAGCCGCGTTGCTTGCGGCCGTCCACTTCTCGAATACGTGCAACGCAGCCAATATCATGGAAGCTGGTGAGCCCGCAGGCGTGGTCGGCGCAGCCCGAGAAGGCAATCTTGAACTTCCGTCCAAAGTCCTGCGTATCGTCGTGGCCCATTAGGAAGTAGGTCGCCGCGTGAGCGTAGGGAGCGACGTCAAAGGACTCATCATTGCAAACGCCGGCGTACGGACAGGCGGTGATGTTGCGCACTGAGTTGCCGCAAGCCTCACGCGTCGTAACGCCCACTGCGCCGAGGCGCCGCATCATGTCGGGCGTGTCTTCGATGTGGACGAAGTGGAGCTGGATGTCTTGGCGCGTCGTGACGTGTAAGATCGCGTCGGAGTACTCTTCTGCGCACTCGGCCAGCACCTCGAGCTGCTCGAGCGTGACCTTGCCGTAGGGCAGTTTGACCCGTTGCATGCCGGGCGCGTCCCAAAGGGTTTGCGGTCCCTTCGTCAGTTCGCCAGAAGGGTAACTGAGCTGCTGTTGCGCCTCCCCGTCATGCCGCTGACCGTTGTCATAGCGCTGACCATAGACTCCTCGCCGAAGGCGGGTCTCGGCGAACAGCTTTTCCTCGAGCTTGCCGCGTCGTCGCAGATCAATCTCGGTCTCGAAGATGTCGATCTCTCGTCCCAGATTCTCCGGAAGAGACTTGGCAAGCCGTTCTTTCCAAGCAGTCATCGTCTGTCTCTTATGACAGAAGGTTGTCTGTTGGAAAAGAACTATTGATTCTTTCTTGCTTTCCCCCGCGGCCGTTCAGGCTCTTTCTCGGCACTCTCAGCAAGGCCAGCCTTGGCGGGGTTCACGCTCACCACCACGATGTGGTCGCCAGGAGACGCCATGAACTCGTAGTCGGTGGCCTCTCTGCGCCCAATCTGGATGGTGACGCGATGCTTGCCAGGCTCGATTGGGATGGCCCGACCAGGCTCCGGAACGAGCAAGACCGCGCCATCCAGCTCGACCTCGGTGCGGGCGGGCAACATCGGGAAGGTGATCGAGGCCTTGGCGTTGCGGACCTGCATGCGTCGACCGATCACCAGGCCAAGGCCCAGCGCAAATACCAAACCGAGCGACAGCGCCGCAATTGTGGCCTTGTTGAAGCCGGGCTTGGCGGGTGCAACGTTGTTCGTCTGTTCGATTAGCGTCCGTGCGTCGATTGGCGGCGCCGCAATCGCAACCGGCTTGAGCAGCTGCGCCACCGTCCTCGAAACGGGGGCGGTGCGCACGAGGCGCGGCGCTTCGGGATTGCGATGGAGCGCTGACACGAGCTCGCCGAGGACTGAGCGATCAACGGTTTCGGCGGTATCGCAGAGCTCCCGGGCGGTCGGCCGTGCCGCCGGATCCCGCGCGAGGGCTCGCGCTAAGAGCGGGAGGGCCTCGAGTTCGGCAGGGAGGGTCTCCGCCCGTGTTGCGGCCTCAGCAAGGTCGGTTTCGTGAAAGAGGTGCCTACCCAAGAGCGCCTCCGCCACGATGATTCCCCACGCCATTACGTCGTCCGCAGCGGTTGCCGGCTTTCCCAACGCAGCCTCCGCCGAGGTATAGCCGGGCTTTCCGCCGGGGCCATCGCGCGACGCGCCAAGCTTGTACGCGAGACCGAAGTCGATCAGCGTGACCTCGCCAAGCTCATCGACCAGCACGTTCTCGGGGCTGATGTCGCCGTGGCCAAAGCCTACCTCGTGCAGCTTGGCCAAAACCAACCCGAGCTCTCGACCAAGCCCCAGAGCAATATCCTGCTCCAATGGCCCTACCGAAAGCAGTCGGTCGAGCGAGGTGCCCTCGACGTATTCGAGCACGAGGTAGGGCAGCCCGCCCAAGTCGGAGGACTCCACGTAGCGCGGACAACCAACGAGTCCTTCGCTACGCAATACGGCGGTCTCGCGCCGCAGCGACTCCGCAACGGCGCCTGCAGCTGGCTCACCCAGGGGCACGCGTTTGACGACGAAGGAGCGCCCCGAGCGGTCTCCGAGCTTCACTGCCCGATAGACCTCGGTCATCGAACGCTTCGACAACTTGTCGATCAATAGCCATTCGCCGAAGGTTTCAGGCTTCATGATCTCACCGTCGGCAATACCCAGCCGCCAAACTCCTCCTCCAACAATTCTGCGACGCGAATACTTAGGTGGTCTCTACCTTGCGCAGCGACGACCTGCAGAGCTACCGGCAGCCCACGTCGCTCAAAGCCGACCGGAACGACGGTGGCCGGTGTCTCCAAGACGTTGAATAATGCGGTATACGCGGCGGCCAGTGGCATTCTCCAGGGAGCGTGATGCTTCGGCGCAGGGCAAGGAAAGGGCGGCATCAAAAGGACGCCGTTTTCACCGAGAAGCTCGCTGAACTCCCGCTTCAACGCTTGTCCTTTTTGGTAGAGGCCTTTTGCCTGTTTGGCGGTTAGCCGTTGAATGACGTTGCTGAGACCACCAATCGCCAATGCAGCGAACGTATGATTGGAGCGCCCAACTGAGGCGAGCGCTAGTTCACGCAGGATGGAGATCTCGCTCCGGCCCGAGCCTGAGGCGAGGATAGCCTCATAAGATTCTTCCGATAGCTCCGCCAGTGTCGCGCCCCAAACCTCCATGCCTGGCGCGAGCTTCTTTGTATCGAAGGTACGGATCGTCGCCCCGCGCCGTTCGAGCCTTATCGCCGCGTCTTCCACTGCTACTTGCATGACGCGCTCCGAGCCGGTGCGGCCGTTATCTTTGGCGACGTAGACCACGAGCTTCGCCACCTCGACCGCGGAAGGCTCACCGAGTTCCCTGCTTACACAATAGGGGTCTACCTGGTCAGGCCCAGCCAAGACCCTGAGCAGCGGCATGAGATCACTGGCGCGCTTGGCCATGGGGCCGGGCGACAACAGGGTCAGGGCTTCTCCGGCTGGGGCAGGGAATTGACCAGTATTGGGGATGGTACGTCCCGTCGGTTTGTGCGACGCGATCCCGCAGAAGGCGGCTGGTAGTCGGACCGACCCGCCAATGTCCGAGCCCAGCCCGAACACCGAGCCACCAGCGGCGATGATGGCGCCCTCACCCCCGGAAGATCCACCGGGCGTGCGCTTCAGGTCCCACGGATTGTTGGTTCGGCCATAGACGCCATTGTACGTCTCGAACCAAATCCCTCCCTCGGGTACGTTGGTCGTTCCCACCACCACCGCGCCGGCGTTGCGCAGGCGAGCGACGGTGGGTGCATCGGATGCTGCGAGGTGATTCTTCCGCGCGACCAAGCCGCCCGTCCATGGGGCACCCTCGACGGCGAAGAATTCTTTGATCGTGCAAGGAACTCCAGCAAGGGGCAGAGCCTTCCTCTCCTCTTCCGAAAGCGCGTCGATGCGGGCGGCCTCGCGCGTCGCGGAGTCGTAGAGTTTCTGGACTACCGCGTTGAGCGCTGGGTTTACCTCCTCGATTCGCGCGATGCAGGCAGCCAGTGCCTCCTGCGCAGAGATGGCTCGCGAGTGCACGGCTTGTGCAACCTCGAGCGCAGAGGCCGAGAGCACGTCCAGAGATGCGTTGGAGACGGTCACCTGGGCGTTATGCCATGGACGGGGGACTGACTCACCTCACATTGGTTGCAGATTCCTCCTGGCCGTCGTGGGATGCTCGCACGCGCATGTCGGACGATCGTAAGGTCCCTCAGGGAAAGTTGTCGCGCTTCGCAATGCTCGCCTCGGTAGGCGCACGCACCGGCATGAGTCTCCTGAGCAAGGGCGGTGCGAACGCGGCCGCCGAGCGCACGGCTGAGGTTCTGGGGCGAATGCGCGGTCTTGCTGCAAAAGTCGGCCAGATAGCGAGTTACGTGGACGGCGTTATCCCGGAGGCCAATCGCGAGGTGTACGAGGCAGCTCTGGGTAAGCTGCGTGACCACGCCATGACCTCCAGCTTTTCGGAGGTACAGCGGACGATCGAAGAGGACTTTGGGCAACCGCTCGACAAGCTGTTCAGCAACTTCGACAAGACGCCCTTCGCCAGCGCTTCGATCGGCCAGGTACATCGCGCCGAGCTCGCTGACGGACGCGCAGTCGCTGTCAAAGTCCAACATCCGGGGGTGGCTGACGCGGTCGAGAACGACCTGGCCAACGCCGGTGTACTCGAGCCGCTCGCCAGCCTCGCTGGCGGTCGCAAGGTCGATTCAAAGCTGGTGTTCGAGGAGATGAAGAGCCGTCTACGCGAGGAGCTCGACTACACGTTAGAGGCAACACGCCAATCGCAGTTTCGCGCTATTCACTCGGACGATCCGACGATTCGCATTCCGGAGGTCATCGCTGACCGATCCTCGCGCAGAGTGCTGACGAGCGAGCTCGTCGCAGGCAAGACCTTGGCTGAAGTGAGTCAGCTCTCGGAAGAAGAACGGCGCGCCTTCGCCGAGACGATGTGGCGGTTTGTCTTCAAGGGCAACTTGATCGGCGGCATGTTCAACGCCGACCCTCACCCCGGGAACTACATCTTTGGTGAACGTGGGCAGGTCCATTTCATCGACTTTGGCTGCGTCGAGCCGATTGTTGGAGAGCGTCGCGAGAATGCGCGCGGTCTGCACTTGGCTGCGTTGCGTAAAGACGAAGCCGAGTTCGCTTTCTTTTCCAAACGTCTGCTGGCGACCCAGGGCGGCCAATGGGAGGAGCTTGCGGTGACGTACTCACGCTACTGTTTCGAGCCGATTTTTGGCTCGCCCTACCGCATCACCCGCAGCTATGCAGCCGACCTGGTTGCCCGTCTGAAGGAGATGGGCAAGATCGCCCGCAAGTTGCCCAAAGGGGAAAATGTGCCGGTTCCCAAGGGCATGATCTTCATGAATCGACTCCAGTTCGGCTTCTACTCCGTCCTCGCTCGCCTGGACGTCGAGGTTGACTACGCCGCCGTTGAGCGGCAGTTCTTGCAGAGCGGGGGGCTTCTGTGAAAAGAAGAAGCGCAAAATGTCCAAAATGGCCAAACAGCTTCGGTCGGTGGTCAAAATCCTCACCGTGTCGAACGCCCCGGACTACGAGCAGCCCTGGCAGACGCATGGTCCGGTAAGCAGCACTGGCTCCGGAGCCATCATCATGACGAAGCGTGGGCTTCGCGTGATTACCAACGGGCATGTGGTTCAGAACCAGGTCTTCGTCGAAGTTCGACGGAGTGGGGAATCCAAAAAATATGTGGCGGAGGTCGAGGGCGTGAGCCACGAGTGCGACCTCGCGCTTTTGCGCATTCGCAAGGAGGAGTTCTTCGAAGGTGCTGAGCCGATCGAATTCGGTACGCTGCCGCTCTTGGGGGACTCCGTCACGGTATGTGGTTACCCGATTGGTGGTGACCGCCTCTCGATCACCCAAGGCGTGGTCTCGCGCATCGAGGTATCCGCGTATGCGCACAGTCAGCGGCCGCTTCTGTCAATCCAGATCGACGCGGCAGTCAACGCTGGAAACAGCGGTGGCCCGGTGTTTCAGGGCAACAAACTAATTGGTATTGCGTTCCAGTCGCTCGACGAGAGTCAGAACATCGCTTACGCGATTGCCCTGCCGATCGTGCAGCACTTCCTTCGCGACCTCGAGGCCGGTCGCCCCGCGCTCTTTCCTAGCCTGGGCGTCGTTTGGCAGCGGCTCGAGTCAGAGTCTTTGCGCCGCTCGCTTGGAATAAGGCCAGCGGATGGTGGCGTGCTCGTCGTGCGCGTGGCCTACGGCTCTACGGCTTGGGGGCACCTGCAGGAAGGGGATGTCCTTTTGGCGATCGACGGCGGCGCCATCGGGCGCGATGGGACCGTCGAGCTGCGTGCGGGCGAGCTGATCGACCACAGTCACAAGATCACCTTGAAACACGTGGATGACCCAATCGTGCTGACGACGCTGCGTGACAAGAAGATCTTCGACATCAAACTGAAGCTCGAGCGTCCTGCGCTGCTGGTACTCGAGGACCAATACGATGTAGACCCTACCTACTTCGTCTATGGCGGTTTGCTGTTCGCTCCGCTGTCTCGGGACTACCTCAAGAGTTGGGGGCATGAGTGGTTCAAGTCTGCGCCCAATGAGCTAATAACCATCTACGAAACCAAGATTCGTACCCCGGAGCGGCAGGAGGTCATCATTCTGCAGAAGGTGCTCGCCGACCGGGTGAACCAGGGGTACCACGAGTACGAAAATCACGTGGTCGCCAGTGTCAACGGGACCCAGGTGGCGAATATGCGTCACATGGTGACCCTCATCGAGTCGGACACCGGGCCCTTCATCACAATTGGCTTGGAAGACGGGCAGAGGATCACCTTGGATCGTCAGAAGGCACACGAGCGCGGCGCGGTCATCCTCGACCGGTACAACCTCCGGTTCGACCGCTCCAAAGACCTTCGTCAGGCGTCAGGCAAAGCCGGCGCAAAGAAGAAGCCGCGGCCAGCGAAAGCCTAGGGACCTTCGGGAGTTCTGGCCGCTCCCGTGTGCGGGAGGGCTTTCTCTTTGGGCGGTGTGATGCTGAGGCTCCCAACCGCTAGGGCTCCCGCCCTATCCGGGCAGGTAAAGGTCACTCGAGCCAACTCCCGTTTTAAACAGCTCTCCTCCGCCGGCGAGAAGCTGTGTGAGCCCAACTCTACAGTCTGTACCTTGCCATCCTCGTCGAGCGTCGAGGTCACCGGGATCTCCCGCGCTTCGGTCTGCGCAACGTCGAGGCAACGGGTCAGGTCGCGCCGCAAGTTGCTGCTCACTTCGTTTGAAGGTGAGGCTGGAGGAGCGTAGCTGACACGACCGCGCGGTGCGCGCGTCACCGGCATGAGTCCGCCGGAGGGGCCCGTACCTGAGGCCTTCATCATCCCAAACTTGGGAGCTTTGCCACCGGCGCTGGGACCGACATTGAGTATCAAGCGGCGGGGGCTTTCCCCCTGGCTCAGCTTCGCCGATGCTGCCCCGGCACAGACGCAGGGATCTCCTTCGCAGCTCGCGACCTTCCCTGCGGAGTCCACGTCGACCAGGGCCAAGCCGAAGTCGCGCTCACACTTAGCGAAGCTCGTTCGAGAGAAGGAGGTAGGTTTTATTGGCTTGGAGAACGCGCCGAAAGCATCAATCGAATAGACCTCGAGTGGACCATACCCACGGCGCGCCTTGCTCGGTCCCGTGACCGCCATGAAGCTCGCAAAGGTCAGCCCCTCACGCGTGAGGCTCTCCTGCCAACTAGCAACCGAGGCCGGCGCCTCAACCTTGGCAAGTCGGGCCAGTTCTGGCTGTGGCCCTTGCATCGTCGAAAAAAAGATCCGCTGCTCTGGGGGCCGTGAAGGAACTCGCGGCCCCTGTCCTGCACGATAGACCAATAGTCTTGATTGGCAGTCTGTGCCGAGACAAGAAAGGTCAAGATGGACTTGTTGCCCTGCTGGGAATTGTGCTCGAAACACGTCGCTCACCGCCGGCGCTAACTGACAAGTAGGGCCGTCGGGTCTGACCTTGCCCTGCTTTGCAAGTTCATCGAGCGTGGCGAGCTCGGACGCATTGAGCACGTCGGCGTTTGGTAGTTGCTTGAGCGCGAGTAAGGCTTCCTGCTCGAGCTTGAGGGACTCCGCATTGAACAGCGGCGCCTCTGAGCTAATCGACAGTAGTCCTTGTGGCGCTCGCGGCGGTGGTGGCGCCTTGGGAGGAGGTGCTGTGATGGTTGGCGCCGCGCTGGTCACGGCGCTGGGCCGGCCTTGTGGCTCTGGGGGAGGAGTCGCTGCACAAGCGCCAGCAAGCATGCAAACCAGCGCACCAAAGAATCGCATTCGTCTTCTTTCGCCGATTCTTGCTCGTCCCGCCAGTGGTGCAAGCTGCGCTATCGCCGAAAGCTGCTGCCCACGGACGGCTCGATGCCGCTACGCTTGTCACCATGGGGCGCTATTGTTTTCTTCTGCTACTCATCGCTTGTGCCGAGGGGTCCCCGATTGGCGTTGGCGGAGCCAGCGCAGGAGGGACCTCCCAGGCAGGCGCTGACGCGGATACCGGCGGTGGCGGTCGAGGTGGGCAAGGCGGACTGGGCGGAATGGGTGGCGCGGTCCAATCCACGGGCGGCACTGGCGCCGGGGGAAGCGCGGCCGTCGCTAGCACTTGCGACGCCGGGTCCTGGGCGACGGGGGTGGACGATACCGGCCAGTTGCTCTGCGCCAATGCAGACGGTGTAAACCTTGCTGCGGTCAACGACGGTTGTTCGGTCTACTTGGGTGTGCGAGACGGCTGCACGACCTGCTCTGATCCTCCGAGCAAGTGGGGGCGCGTCGATGGCAGCAGCTGCGAACTCGGAGCTGGCCTCGACAACACCTGCACCAATCCGCTGTTGGGAGGCAGCATGGTGCAGCTATTCGGTTTGAACCCCGATGGCGATGTCGACGAGAACGACAAGTTTCATCTCGGATTTCGCTGCAACGTGCAGGAGCCCGTTGCCGGCGCCTGTGCCCCTGGCTCTTGGCTTATAGGGTTCACTGGGCAAGATCCGGTATGTGCTCCGGCTTCCACATTTGCGCTCCAGGCAGTGAGGGACCGCTGTTCGCTCTATTGGGGCTGGCGCGACGGCTGTGACGCCTGCAGCTCTCCGCCTACGCACTGGGGCCGGGTCGCTACAAATGATTGTTCCGCAATTGTCGCTGCGGGAGATACCTGCGTGCCGACGACGTTGGCTGCCGAGCAAGTCTACTTATTTGGTCTTTCGACAGGTGGCGACGTTGACGGCAATGACAAATTTTATGTTGGTATGCACTGTGCCGCCGCGGCCCTTGAAGCTGCACCCGCAGCGCAGATGTGCCCGGTCGGGCAGGCGGTTACGGCCATCCTCGCTAGTGGCGAATTGATGTGCGAAAGCCCGGCCGAGGCCTTGCTCGAGCAGGTTCGCCCGCGCTGTCGAGTGACCTTCGGCTGGATCGATGGGTGCAACGGTTGTACCTCCCCGCCGACGAAGTGGGGTCGTGCTGGCGACGGGTTCTGCAACAACGAGAGTGGCCTCGACAACACCTGCGCCGCAACGCAGCTAGGCTCTGACAGCGTGCAGCTGTTTGGGCTTTCGACCGACGGTAACGTCAACGATGACGACAAGTTCTTCGTGGGCTTTCAGTGCCAGTGAGCCAGGCTAGTAGCGTTTGAGGCTAGTCACGAAGGGTAGCAGCAGGCTCTCGTACCATTCGAACGTCTGCTGACTGTGCCCAGGCAGAGCGCGAGTGCCCCAGATCACGGTAAGGGTTCGCTGGGTTTGGTCGTCTGTCTTCGTTCGCTGAGAGTCTTTGACCGCGTTGGCACAAGGCCCATCGGCGTCATACAAGCAAAGCAGCCCAGCCACGTCGATGGTCTGGCCGCCTGGGTTAAATACATAGTTTGTTCCGGCCGGCGCGAGGCCCAGTCGAAACGGCGCCCTGGCCTGCTCAAGGTCGATGACGCTGATGGGTAGACCGCTGTGGTAAGAGGCCGCGTTACAGGCATCGACGGCCGGGTTGATGCTGCGAAGGGCTCCTTCTGCGACCGCGCGCAACAGGTATTCGGAGGCAGGCTTGCCGCGGCCTGTCGGCTTGTATCCACCGTGCCGCAACAAATCGCGTACAGCACTTCGCACGTTGTCGGAGGAGGAGACGGGCGCTTTGGCGTCCGTCGCTAGCAAGGTGAAAAGCGTGGAGGTTGCGCTGAGTGAAACCAGCGACGCACGGAAGCTCGTCTCAAAGACGATGGGATCGAGCAAGGGGTGCGGATCGACGTCGATGGCCATATAAAGCATTCCTAACACAAGCCGGGGAGCCGATCTGAGCGTGGAGC
Source organism: uncultured delta proteobacterium (assembly GCA_903892415.1). Taxonomy (GTDB): domain Bacteria; phylum Myxococcota_A; class Polyangia; order Polyangiales; family Polyangiaceae; genus Xiheicaenibacterium. The sequence continues at coordinate 191,852 of CAITIQ010000291.1, forward strand.
CTTCTAAGCCGTTCAGTCGTTGAGCGATGGCGCGCGAGCAACGCTAACGCGCCCCGGGTCAGACGCTCGCAGCGATTGAATCCGTTGTCATGCCTTCCAAGCCAAGGTGTTCTGCTGCGCGAAGAGCTCAAAGCTCGTGGGCGCGCGGCCAAGCAGGCGCTGAACCGCCGGGCTGATGGCTGCTGCGTAGCCAGCCTTGTCGACTGCGTGCAGTTCCATCATCGCGTCGGTCATCCAAACGGGCATCCCAGCGGACAGCATGCCCGCGCGAGCAGCCTCCTCAGGCACATCCACATAGCGAATCGAGCGACCACTGACTTCACTGAGAACTTCTGCCGCGCGAGCGATCGTCAGCGATTCCGGTCCCGTTAGCTCATAGGCCTGACCCTCGTGCCCCGCCGTGGTCAGAGCAAGCTTTGCAACTGCAGCGATGTCCGCGCCAGCGATGAAGCTGCAACCAGCGTTCCCCCAAGGTAGGTAGATCGCCCCGTCGGGCTGCGCCCGATAGTAATTGATGAAGTTCTCAAAGAAGTTGTTCGGGCGAAGAAAGGTGAACGCAATGCCCGACGCTTCCACCAGCTTCTCGACAGCCCGGTGCCAGCGACCAAGCTGAATTCCCGGCTCATGTTCGCAGCCGATCGCCGATAGCTTCACGATGTGTCGTACGCCCGCCGCCTTCGCGAACTCAATCAGGCGCGCTGCTAGTTCAACCTGATTGGGAGCAAAAGGCGTTAGCAGAAAGACTTTGCTTGCACCGTCGACGGCACGCTTGAGTGTGTCGTGGTCGTCGTAGTCAAATTCGACCGAGCTGACGTTGTTTGCCGACGAAACCTGCTTTGCTCCGCGGACTGCGGCGCGGACTGACACGCCGGGCAGGCCAGCCAAAGCCGACACGACCTGTGAGCCAATGGTCCCAGTAGCGCCTGTGACGAGAACTGTATCAGCCATGATGAACTCCCTTTTTGAGCTGCGTATGCGCCCAAACTGCGTCATTGCGTGCTAGCTATCAAACGCATAGTTCTAATAGAGACAATGAACGCGGTGCATCTTCGCGAGCTCGATCTCAACCTGTTGGTCTTGCTGCGCGACCTGCTTGAGACCAAGAGCACAGTAAAGACCGCGAAGCGCTCGGGCCGGACCCAATCAGCGGTAAGTCATGGGCTCGGCCGACTGCGAGCCATGTTCGATGACCAGCTCTTGGTTAGGGTCGGTGGCGGGCTCTCGCTCACGGCCTTTGCCGAGGAGCTGGTAGACCCTCTGCATAGGCTGCTCTTGGACACTCAGCGGTTGGTGACGGCCGCGCGCTCGTTGGAGCCAGCACGACTTTCGCGCACCTTCACGTTGGGCTGCACTGACTACGCCGAAATTGTGCTCGTCCCCACGCTGATGCAGCGACTTCGCAAGGAGGCTCCTTTGGCGACCCTCGTTACCCGAGCGCTGGGAGCCGACGCGGAGGCCGCTCTCATCGCGCGGGAAGTGGATCTGGTGTACGGCACGAGGTTCAAACAACTGGGAGCGATCGTCGAAGAGCCACTGCAACGCGAGAGTATGCGCGTGCTACTCCGTTGTGGGCACCCAGCCCTGGCGCGCCGGCTTACGCGGAAGGCGTATGCAGCTCTGGACCACGTGCTCGTCACCCCACGCGGCTCTCCCGGCGGCGCGGTCGATGCGGCGCTCGCTCCATTTGGATTGGAACGCCGTGTGGTGTTGCGATTGCCCAACTTCGTCTCAGCGGCGCTGATTGTGGCCCAGACCGACTTCGTGGTGACGCTGCCGCAGGGATTTGCGCAACGAATGACTGAAATCGCCAAACTGGAGTCCCTGCCAGCCCCGGTGCCGATCGCCGACTTTACCTTTAAGATGGCTTACTCCCGAACGCTGGAAGCAGACCCTGTTCACCGCTGGTTTCGCGCCCTCTTTTCCGAGGCTGTGCGCACGAGCGCTCGGGGTCCCCAAAGCAAGATTCTTGATGTCGGCCAGCAAGCCCGCGACTAGCATTCGGCCTTCATGTCCGACCTCTTCTCTGACGATGCCGAGGATGTGGCAGGCCGCACCATTGGCAAATACGAGCTCGTTCGGCTCGTCGGACGTGGGGGCATGGGCAAGGTCTACGAGGCTATCAACCCAACCATCGGCAAGCGCGTTGCGCTCAAGATGCTCGATAGTGAGGTGGCCAAGCATCGCGACGCCGTTGCTCGCTTTCACCGCGAAGCCCAAGCCGCTAGCGCAGCAGAGAGCCCTCACATTGTAGAAATCTTCGACTCTGGCATCACGGATGAGGGCGTGCCCTACATCGTGATGGAGCTACTCCGCGGCGAGTCACTTGCCTCCTTGCTCAAGCGCGAACCAAGGCTTTCCTCCGAAGAAACAAAGCGCATCATGGTGATGGTGCTGCGCGGCCTGGCCCGCGCTCATGAGGCCGGCATCGTTCATCGCGATCTGAAACCCGACAATATCTTTCTCGTGGACCGTCAGCCCGAACCAACGTTCGCGAAGATTCTCGACTTTGGGATCAGCAAGATCGAGCGCACCCGGACGACGACCACGCTGACCCGCGAAGGGACCGTCTTGGGAACGCCCAGCTATATGTCCCCGGAGCAGGCGCAAGGTGAGTCCGCCGTGGATGCTCGGAGTGACCTCTGGTCGATGGGGGCCATCATGTATGAGTGCCTCGGTGGGCGACCCCCGTTTGAGGGCGTCACCTACGAACAGATCATCGTTCGCATTTGCACCACGTCGCCACGCCCGCTTCATGAGCTTGCCCCGGAAACTTCGCCCCGCCTGGTGGAGATCGTCGAACGCTGTTTGGCGCGTGAGCGCGAAGCGCGTTTTGCGTCGGCGTCCGAGGTCTTGGCGGCGCTTGGGGATGGTCCCCTATCGAGCGGAGTTGTTCGCATTCAATCGGTAAACCCGATGGCGCTCACGCCGACATTGGAGGCTCCTGCTCGTGTAGATCCTTCGAGTTCGAGCAGCGCACCGCGGTCGAAGTACACGGTGCCGATCGGTTTGGGAGCGCTTGTGTGTTCGGGCGCGTTCGTCGTTTGGGGCATGGGCTCCTCCACCGAGCAGCCAACCGCAGCTCCAAGCGGAGCGGCGAGCGAGGTCGGCGCCGGCACCGCATCAACCGCAGAGTCTAGGCCGGTTGTTGCGCCGGTGTCTGCGCAACCCAAAGTCGAGTCGCCGGGTGAAGGTGCTTCAGCAAAGTCGAGCGCCACGTCGGCCTTGCCATCGGCTTCGACGGGAACCAAAGACTCTCCTCGGCCAACTGTTCCCGTTAGGGCGAGTGCGGCAGCCTCAGCGGCGCCCACCGTTACCGCTGCGGTTCCAAGCGCAACGACTACTCCCAAAGGAGTCGCTGGTGATCTTCAAATCCAGCATAAATAGCCTTGTCTTGCTACTCGCGTTGATGCTCCCGAGCCTCGCGCCGGCACAAGAATCAGCTCCTGGTTCCTACGAGCGCCACATGGACCTGGGTGTGAGGTTGTTCGAGGATCGGAACTATGATGCAGCTCTCACTGAGTTCGAGCTGGCCTACGCCGAGAAAAAGGTGGCCAGCCCGTTGATCAACCTCGCGCTCTGTCACAAGGGCCGCTTCGAGTATCCGCGTGCTGTCGAGTATCTAGAGCGAGCGCTGCGAGACCATCGCGATTCAATCGAGGCTCCAGAGAAGATTGAGCATGCAATCACCGAGCTGCGAGAGCTGCTGGCCGTTCTGCAGGTACGGGTCGAGCCCGCTGGCATTCCGTTTACCCTGACCTTGGATGGCAACGAGCTACCGTTGCAACCGAAGACCAGCGTGAGTCCGGGTAGCCATACCGTTGTTGCGCGCGCAGAGGGTTACGCCGAGGCTCGCGCTGCTCTCCGCATAGCCAGTGGTGAGCAGAAGTCGATTGTCCTCACGTTGATACCGACTTCGGGGATGCTCAAAGTCGAAGCTCCGGATGACAAGGTCAGCGTGATTGTCGACGGTGTGGCCAAGGGGGAAGGTCGCTATCGAGGCCGGCTGGAAGCTGGAACGCATCTGATAGTGATTGAGCGAGATGGTGACCGCTACAGCCTGAGCGTACCGATCGTTGCCGCGGCGGAGACCAAGGTCGTCATCACCGGCAACGGCTTCGTGCGGGTAGGAGACGGAACTCCTCGCGGGCCAGACGAGATCGAACGACCACCGATTCGCGGAATCTACGCTGAGGTCGGTGGTCTCTTCGGCGCGTTTGCCGGCGCAAAGTCAGCTCCCTTCGGCGGCTTCGACGTTATCGGCGGTTACCAGGTAGCCAACAGCGTTGGTATCGACATCCGCTATATCCAGGGCTTCGTGGATGCCGACAACGCTCGAACGCCAGACAATCAAGTGGTTAATCTGAGTTCGCAGCTGCCATTTTCTACAAGCCAGGTCGGCGCTGGGGTTCGCTTCATGACCAACACGCCAGCGGTTCGGTTCGTCCAGTCGCTGCACTTTGGCGCCGCTATGCTCTATTTCCCAGAGGCGAGGTCGACGGCATATGGTGCCTTTCTCGCGCTGGAGCCAGAGCTGGATATTGAGATCAGGCGGTTCTTGTTCGGTTTTGGAACGCCTTTGGTGATTAACATCTTGCCGGATGCTTCTGCGCAACCGGCAATTCGTTTGCACTTTGGTTACGGCTTCTGGTGAAGCCTCGCGGGCTTCGCGTCGCAATGGTGGCCGCTGCAACCAGCGTTGCAGCGCTTACCGTGGCGAAGGCAACGCGGGATACGTTGTTTGTCTCGGTCTTTCCGCTCGATTGGTTGCCTTACGCGCTGATCGCGACGGGTTTGGGCAGCGCCCTGCTGGTCAGCGTCTATACGCGGCTCGTCGCGCGCTATGCGCTCGCAACGGTGGCCCCACTGCTACCTGCTTTCTTCGCTCTTCTGTTCGGCGGCTCAGCGGTCTTTGCGCGCGGTAGCGAGAGTCCACCGTTGGTGGCAGCGCTTTATCTGTTATTGGGCGTCGGGTCGAGTCTTGTACTGAGTGCGTTCTGGTCGCTTTTCTCCGAGTCGACGGACGTGCGCTCGGCCAGGCTCGCGCTGCCCTCATTGACCCTTACGAGCTCGGTTGGCGGTCTCGTGGGGGCGCTGCTTTCGAGTGTTCTCTTGTCGGCGGCCGGTCCCTCTTCGCTGCTTCCCTTGGTTGCCGCGCTCAACTGTGTTGCCAGCGTGCTCTTGTGGCTGATGCGATCATCCGCTCAGGTCGCGGGACCGCGGCCCGCTGTACCGCGCGAGATGGATGGGGGTGGGCTGTGGACTGGCGTGCGCAGCATTGCGAAGTCTGAGTATCTGTCGGGCATTGCCGCTTTTGTGTTTCTGCTGGCGATTGCTGGTGCGTTTGCCGACTACTCACTCAAGGGCGTTGCTCTAGCGCGCTATTCGAGCGCGAGCGGCCTAGCGCAGTTTTTCGTTACGTTTCACGGTGTCGTGGCAGGCGTTACACTGGCCGCTCAGTTGCTTGTTGCGCAGCCGATGTTGGAGCGCCGAGGACTCGCGGCGACACTGGCGTTGCTCCCTGGCTTTCTGGTTGTCGTTGCTACGCTCAGCACTTTGTATCCGCTTCTGATTGTTGTGGCGGTGCTTCGTGGAGGCGAGACTGCGCTCAAGAATTCCGCACACAAGGCTGCCTACGAGCTGCTGTTCGTTCCGCTTGGTAGTCGCGAGAAGCAACGAACACGTGCCGTCTTTGACACCCTGTTGGACCGCGTTGCCGAGGGAACCGCGGCGTTATTGCTGTTGGCGCTGATACTGGTGGTGAACTCGCCGCGAGTGTTAGCCGTGGGCATTGTCGCGCTCGCAGTCGCTGGCGTAGCGCTCATTCCCCGACTACGCAGAGGCTATGTCGGTGCGCTGACGTCCCGACTTCACGAGGCTTCAGTTGAGGGTACGGATGCGGACGTCGAGCCAGCGATCTTCTCGGAGGTTCTGGCCGCACGCACCATGCAGCGTACGATGTCCGCCGCTACTCCAGAGACGCGCGCGCGACTGTCGAGGACCTCGTTCGGGAAGGCGTTTGCTGAGCGCGGAAGCTTGTTGATCGCTCCAAGCGGTACGCTTCGCGCGGCCCCGCTGATCAAGCTGGAGTCAAGCGAGAGCAGCCTCCTGGACGAATTGCGTAGCGCGGACAGTGTGCGAGTTCGTGCCGGCCTCATGCGCTGGGAGGGTCAAGATCGAACCGTTGTCAGCGCTGTGGTCGACCTACTCGATCATCAACAGTTGGCCGGCGTTGCTAGGCAGAGCCTTGAAGCCAAGGTAGACCGCCACATAGGAGCGCTTGCTGACCACTTGCTCGACCCTTCGCTCCGACCAACACTTCGAAGGCGGATCGTTGGCGTGATGGGGTCGGCCACGACGCAACGGGTGCTCCCTCCGTTGATCGAGGTCCTGTCCGATGCAGAGGAGGAGTTGCGCGGTCGCGCCGCAAAGGTGCTTCGAAAGCTGCATCAGCGGGGACTGTGTCCCACCGTTGAGGTGATTGATTCGGCCGTCGCCCGTGAACTTGCGCGTGAACGCGGAGCCTCGGCGATGGCGCAGTTGCGGATTGTGTTCGACTTGCTCGCGTTGCGCTTGCCCGCGCGCCCACTCGATCTAGCGTTCGACGCATTATCCAAGAACGATGCGGTTCGGCGACCACTGGCGCTCGAGTATCTCGAGAACGCACTCCCTGAGGCGTTTCGTGTTGCCATCTTCCGCCTGCTCGAGCTTCCGAGCGAAGTTGTTCCTGCCGCATCGCGTCGCGGTGTCGAGTTGATTGTGGCTGAACTCGACCCAAGCGCCCAAAAGGAAGCTTGAGCGCTCAGCCCAACGCTGCCAACGCGAATGCCATCGGCTCGGACGGTAACAACGTTCTTGCGAGCTGAACGACCTCGCCGATCACGAGCACACCGGGGCCCTCATGGCTTGCGAGCTCGGCCTGGGCCAGGCTCTCCAACGTTCCCAACCAGCGAGTCGCCTCGGGCTGCGACGCGGCGCACACGATCGCTGCAGGCGTTCTTGCAGAAAAACCACGCTCAATCAGGAAGTGCGCAATGTCTCGTCGCGCCGCGATCCCCATTAGCACCACGATCGTAACGTTGGCGGCGCTCAGTCCGGAAAGGACCGGCTTCCACGCGGTGGGGGCGTGTCCACTGACCACTACGAAACCGCTTGCCACTCCGCGATGGGTCACGGGGATCCCTGCGAGAGCAGGGCCCGCCAAGGCAGAGCTCACTCCGGGAACGACCTCGAACTCCAAGCCTGCGGCGAGCAGTGCCAGCGCTTCCTCGCCACCGCGCCCAAAGACGAACGGATCCCCAGCCTTGAGCCGCACCACGCGCTCACCGCGTTTTGCCGCACGAATCATGATGCGATGGATGGTCGCCTGCTCGATTGAATGCCTACCCGCGCGCTTCCCAACGAAGAACCGACGGGCCTTGGGCGCAAGCTCTAGGAGCACCTCTGGTACGAGTGCATCGTTGAGCACGAGATCAGCCTTTGAGAGGCGGTCAAGGGCCCGCCGCGTAAGCAGCTCCGGGTCGCCCGGGCCAGCTCCCACCAACGCAACTACGGGGCTCACAGGTCGCCTTTCGGTGCTGAGGCGATCAAGGCCTGGCGCAGCTTTTCGCGTCGCGCGGTGAGATCGAGCGCTGTGTCTTTCCAAGCAGAGCGCTGCTGACGAGCGAGCTCGACCCAATGATCCAGATCGGCGGGTAGCAAGGTGTCAAGCGCCTCTCGCAGCAGGCCGGCCAACGCCGGTGCTGCTCCGCCAGTCGAGATTGCAAAGGTGACCGCCCCACGCCGAACGATGCCGCCGAGATAGGCTGTGGCCAGCTCCAGATCGTCCACGACATTTGCGGGAATGCCCAACACGTCTGCCTCGGCCGCCACAGCTCGATTGACCTCTTTGGGAGCCGCGGCGACTACAAACCGGGCACCGGCCAGATCTCCCTGCCGATACGGCCGCCGCTCAACTGTTACGCCCTCTCGCACACAGCGTTCATCAACTTCCGGGGCGATCACGGTGACCCGCGCACCAGCCGTCAACAAGCCTTCGAGCTTGCTTGTTGCAACGGGCCCGGCTCCGACAACGACGACACGCGCTGCTTCCAACCGAAGAAACACCGGGTAAACAGCACGAGCGGCGCAGGAATCAGAGTTCATCCGTTATGTTGGATGCTATTCCTAGCAGCTATGTCTGGTCTTGGCAATTGGAGCAGACGCGCGTCTGCTTTATTGTCCAATTGAGGTGCAGCCTGTGAGCAGTTGGGCAGCGTGCAGATTTGGCGGAGGGGAAGAGATTCGAACTCTTGGATGGGTTACCCCATCGCCGGTTTTCAAAACCGGTTCCTTAGACCACTCGGACACCCCTCCAAATTGGGTGCCGTCTTACCGACGCCCAGACCTTCGCCTCATCGCGCGGAGCCGTCAAGTCACTGATGACCATCGCCCAACACGTTGCTCAGGGTGGGGGCTTTCTGTTCACTTGCACCGCCTTCGGCGGAAATGCGGATGACCGCTTGGCCAGTGTACCAGTTGAGTGCGAGATAGTCGTAGTGCAGGCAATGCCGTTGCACCGTCTCTTGAAAGGCGCGGTACTCGTCCTCGCGCCAGGACGCGTTCGCGATGTACTCGTCGAACACCAGAATCGTTCCTTCTGCAAGCCGTGGCGCAAGCGCATCCAGAACAGTCTTGGCGCTTGAATACAAATCAGAATCGACGTGAATCAGGCTCGGGGAAGCCGTCTCCTGTCCCAGAAAACGCGGTAGTGTTTCGCTGAACCAGCCCTGGTGAACGACTACGGAGGGGGGTAAGTCAGGTGGTTTGCCAACCGTTGAGAAGGCAAACTTCGGTAAGCCTTGCCACGCTTCGGGCAAGCCTTCGAACGAATCGAACGCGTGAAGGTCCTGTTTCAATGACGCAGCGAGCAGCCTTGTGCTGAGCCCATGTCGAACGCCGAACTCTATGCATGGTCCTGGCAAGCTGCGCTGGCTGCACGCAAAGTGAAGGGTGGCCGAACGACTTGCGAAGCAGTGGAGTGGCCGCGTTACTTTGGCGATGTATGCAACGATTCCACGAAGGCCCGCGGCGAGTGTTGTTTGCGCCAGAAGTGCCTCGGCCTGCTCCGCAGCACCCTCGAACGCCATTCCGCAGGCCAAAGCGAAGCGAGCGTGCACCCACTCGGGGTCGAGTTCGACGGCGCGTTCGAGCTCGCTCCTCGAGCGCGCTGGGTCCTCGGAGAACAGCACCTTGTGCAGTACGAAGTGGGCGCCTGCTGCTTCAGGTCGCGTCTGAGCGCAGCGTTCGGCTTCGCGTCGCGCATCCTGTTGCTGGCCCAGTTCCATCAGCTCATCGGCGAGCGTGAGTCGAGCACCTATCAACTCCGGATCGAGCTCGAGCGCGCGACGAAGCGCTTGTAGCGCCTGTGTCGCTTCGCCGATCACGAGCAAGCCAAAACCTCGGTCACGATGGGCGCGCGGGTTGTTCCCGCTGAACTTGGATGCTTGTTCAAACGCCTCAACAGCTGCCCGCGAGTCTCCAAGCAACACGCACAACGAGGCGGTGTTCATCAACGCGTCGAGATTGTCCGGTCGCTCATCGAGGACACGTTGGTAAAGCTGGAAGGCACGCCCGTAGTGCCCCTTCTTGTGTGCACGAACAGCGTCAGCAAGCTCGGACGAAGAGATGCTCTCCTCGTAGCGCACCGGGACCTTACGCGCGCCGCGTGTCTTACTCAGACGATGAAGGTGGGACATCGTGGCTGACTTAGCAGAGCTTCCATCTCGTGCGGTCTCGGCTAGCATTTTGAAACGATGCGAATGCAATCTCCGTCTGCGTGGCTGGCTCTACTTCTTTCGTACGGCTGCGGCGATCCGGAGCTGATCAACAATCCAACGGCTGGTGGTGGCACTGGTGGCGCTGAAGCAGGTGGGGGGGCCGGCGGCGCACCCACTGGAGGTGGCGGCAACGGCTTTCAAGTTGGTGGTGGTGGCGCGGGGGCGATGGAGGGCGGTGGCGGTGGCGCACCTGAGCCCTACTGCGGAGACGGTGTGAAGGCCGCGGACGAGGCCTGCGATGACGGTAATGCGGTATCCGGTGACGGTTGCACCGCGACCTGCGACGCCATTGAGCAAGGTTTTGCCTGCCTGACGCCCGGAACGCCGTGCGTCTCGACGGTGGTATGTGGAGACGGGTCGATCACGGGTGGCGAAACCTGTGACGATGGCAATGACACCTCCGCGGACGGTTGCTCAGAACTGTGTGAGCTCGAGCCAGGCTGGGTATGCCCTGATGCCAACGAGCTCTGTGAAGCAGCGTTGTGCGGAGACGGGCTCGTTGTCGGCCAAGAGCAATGTGAGGACGGAGACGCACCTCCCGCCGGGGGGGACGGCTGCAGCGATACCTGCCGACTCGAACCAGGCTTCAAATGCGATGTGCCTGGCCAACCCTGTGAACCCACCGTCTGCGGCGACGGTTTGGTGGAGGGCAGCGAGCAGTGCGACGACATGAACAACGACTTCGGCGATCTGTGTACGCCACTCTTTTGCACCATCGAGCCGAACTGCAGCGCGAGTCCCGCTGCGCCGTGTTCAACCTCGTGTGGCGATGGCATTCGGCTGCCGGGAGGGACGGAAGAATGTGAGGACGGCAACACAGTCGCTGGAGACGGCTGCTCTCCAACCTGCACGATTGAGCCTGGCTATCAGTGCGCCCCCTCACTCGTGACTCCAACTGAGTTAGTGCTGCCGATCGTGTTGCGCGACTTTCAAATCGCTCACCCCGACTTCCAATACGTGACCGGTAACGATCTTGGAATCGTTGCGACGCAGCTCGGCGTTGACGGCAAGCCGGTATACGCCAACGCGGCAGGGACTACGCCAACCACTACGGGCGCTGCCAACTTCAACCAGTGGTATCGAGACGTTGCTGGCGTCAACATCCCGGTGCTGCAAACCATTGCACTAACGCAACTGCCAGGGGGCGCTTACCAATTCAATGACAGTACCTTCTTCCCGCTCAATGGACTGGGCTTCGGAAATGAAGGCAATGCGAACAACTTCCACTTCACTAGCGAGGTTCGCTACTGGTTTGAGTACAAAGGCAACGAGACCCTCAACTTTACCGGCGACGATGACGTGTGGGTGTTCATCAACAAGACGCTCGCGGTCAACCTCGGCGGTGTACACGGCGCTCTGTCAGGCAGCGTCAACCTGGCCGCGAGCGCGGGTGCTCTGAATCTCAGCGTTGGAAACGTCTACGAGATTGTGGTGTTCCAAGCTGAACGGCACACCACCCAATCGAACTACCAGCTGACGCTCGGCAACTTCCAGAACGGCAAGACGATCTGCGAGAGCGTATGCGGTGACGGCATCAAGACCCCGGATGAGGCGTGTGATGACGGCATCAACGACGGGCTCTACGGCAACTGCACCGCCGACTGCAAGCGAGGGCCACGCTGCGGAGACGGCGAGCTTCAGGCGCAATTCGAGGAGTGCGACGACGGTCAGAACATTACGCCCTACGACGGATGCGCTCCAGGCTGTCAGCTGGGGGCATTTTGCGGTGACGGTAATGTGGACAGCTTATTCGGCGAACAGTGTGACGACGGCCAAAATGATGGGGGCTACGCTGAATGCGCAACGGGGTGCGTGCTTGGCCCACGTTGCGGTGACGGTTCACTCCAAGCGGATCAAGGGGAGGAGTGTGATGACGGCAACGGCAATGATTCAGATTCCTGCGGAAACGACTGCAAGAACAACATTGCTCGTTAGCCGAAAGTTTGCTCCGGCCACGCTTCACTGATTCAATGGTGAAGCTTCGCGCTTCAGGATTTTTGGAGGAACCATGTCTCGCTCAGGTCTTTTGCGCTATTTCGTTCCGGCTGCCCTTGTTGCCTGCGCTGCGCTCTCGTTTTCTGCCGCGGGCTGTGTCGAGGCCGAGGGACGGTTCTACGTCGACCGAACCTGCATCAAGACGATTGCGGGTTTGGAGTGCCTAGACGAGTTCCTTTCCACCATCTCAGTCGATTACGTCCGTTGCGGTGACTTCTCGTTCGGCTGTGGCGCTGCAGCTGACCAGCTTCTCGCATGTGAGGTGGTCAAGGATGGCAGTAAGCCAGCAGTCTTTTGCAACGATGGTCTCACAGTCGGTGTGGTGCTGATCAACGCAATGGACATTTCACTTGAGGATCCTGGGAATTTTAACAACGTAGAAACCGGAAAAATCCTCGTGTCGGGCTACGATGTTCGACTGGATAACGGGGTTTCGGAACGCACCTTCATCTACAACGCCGCGGCCAGTGTCTCACCTGGAGGGAATAGCGAAACTAGTCTTTCCGTGCAGCTTGTGCCGCTTGGTGACGACGGTCAGGAGGTACTGCAAGAGGCTGCTGACTCTGGGATCACCGCCGGTTTTGCGGGCGTGAGGGTCTACGGACGAACTAGCGGGGGTATTGACGTGGAAACCCCAGAGTTTTTCATACCGGTGACCTTCGCTCCTCTCTTGTAGGACGCCGGAGAACCGGTTGGAGGCCCCGCAATTGCGGGGCTTTCGCCGTTTGTAGGCCCACATTGACTTGCGCGAGCGCTGGGGCTACATGCTGATGCCCGGTTTCTAGCGAATTTTTGGGTATTGTCCCCGTTCAGCGCCCTTCTTCCACCAGGAAGCACGCATGGCAACTTACCTACCGTTACTTTTGTTGTTCCTGATCGCGGCGCTCATTGTTGCCGGGATGTTTACTGCCACGTCTTTGCTCGGCCCCAAGAATCCCCCCTCGGCCGAAAAGATGGAGCCGTTTGAGTGCGGCAGCGAAAGCGATGGTGCGCGCCACGTGAAGCTGTCGGTCAAGTTCTACATGACGGCGATTCTTTTCGTCGTGCTCGACGTCGAGGTGGTGTTGCTCTACCCGTGGGCCGTCACGGTCCGTGAGTCGGGGTGGAGCGGCCTCTTCACGATGGCGCCCTTCCTACTACTGTTGGTGGTTGGGCTAGTTTACGAGTGGAAAAAAGGCGCCATGGAGTGGGAGCGGTGAGCGAAACACGCGTTATCGAGGGTTCTGAGAGCGGATTTGCCACGACGAAGTTCGAGGCGTTGCTGCATTGGGCGCAGAAATACTCGCTGTTCCAATACCCCTTCGTCACGGCTTGCTGTGGCATGGAGTTCATGTCGATGGCGAGTCCTCGCTTCGACATGGCTCGTTTCGGTGCGGAGGCGCCTCGCTTCTCACCGCGACAAGCCGATCTATTGTGGGTAGTTGGCACAATCAGTCAGCGTCAGGCTCCCGCTCTTCGCCGCATTTACGAACAAATGGCCGACCCAAAGTGGGTTCTAGCCTTTGGAACGTGCGCTTCGTGCGGCGGCTTCTACGACAACTACACAACCGTGGCCGGCATCGACTTGGTGATCCCTTGCGACGTCTACGTGCCCGGTTGCCCGCCTCGCCCCGAGGCTGTTCTTGACGGACTTTTGCTCCTTCAGGACAAGATTGCCTCTGGCAATCGAACGCCGGCAATCGTGAAGCCCCGAACCGATCCGGTGCCAGCTGCGAAGGAGCTGATCTCCAAGGATCGGCTTCGCTTGGGTCCGGCCGGCGAGAAGCGGGGCGGCTGAGTCGGAAAACAGCTGTGCCTCGCGGTCGCGCGAGGACTTCAGCCTCTGCAGGTTGATCCAATGAGCCAACAAGTTCTTGAAGTACTCAAGCAGCGCTTCGGCAGCGCGATTGTCGAAACCCACAGCCTGTTCGGAGATGACACGGCTGTCGTCGAAGCCGAACGCTGGTTCGAGATAAGTCGGTTCCTCAAGACTGACTCGCGCACAGCAATGAACATGTTCATTGATCTAACGTGCGTGGACTACCCCGACCGAGAGCAGCGCTTCGAGGTCGTCATGCACTTGCGTAGTCTCGAGCGTGGACATCGCGTTCGGCTCAAGGCCCGCGTCGGAGACATGGATGGGGATGGTGCGGAGATCGACAGCATCACGCCGGTTTGGCAAGGGGCGAACTGGTTCGAGCGTGAGGCGTTCGACATGTTTGGGGTCGTCTTCCGGGGCCACCCGAAGTTGCGGCGCATCCTCATGTACCCCGAGTTCAAGGGGCACCCTCTCCGCAAGGACTACCCCGCGAACAAGATTCAACCATTGGTAGAGTTTCGCGACGTACCCGAGAAGCAGTTCCCCTTCCACCCTGACGAGGGCATGAGCTTCGGGCGGCAAACCCATGAGTTTCATCGCGACGACCCTCTGATGGTGGAAGCGCGACGTGCCGAAGAGCAGGCTGCGCAAGAAAAGCCCAAAAAGTCCCTATCGAAAGCCGAAGGAAAGAACTGATGGAGCCGCTCGACCAAGATCTCGAGGAAGGTGAACTCGAGCTTCCTGCTGAGCCGATGAAGCTCAACATGGGCCCCAGCCACCCTGCGATGCACGGCACCGTTCGCATTGTCGTTCAGCTCTCAGGCGAGACGATCACCGATGCCGACGTCCAGATTGGCTACCTCCACCGCGGCTTCGAGAAGATGTGTGAGCGCGGCACTTGGAATCAGATTTACCCCTACGTTGATCGGCTCAATTACGTCTCGCCGATGTTGAACAACGTTGGGTTCTCCCTGGCCGTTGAGAAAATGCTCGGCATCACGGTGCCGGAACGTTGTCAGTACTACCGCGTCGCGTTGGGAGAGCTAGCGCGCGTCTGTGACCATCTTACCTGCAACGGCGCGATGGCGATGGAACTCGGCGCTTTCACTCCGTTCCTTTGGAACGTCCGCGCGCGCGAGATGCTGTGGGATATCTTCGAGGAGGAAACAGGCGCTCGGGTTACGCATAGCTTCGGGCGGGTTGGCGGCATGGCCAAGCCTCCGACGCGGGATTTCAAAGCCGCTGTGCGCGCGTCGCTAGAGCAGGTCCTCGTCGTCGTGGCCGAGTCTGAGAAGCTGCTGCTGAAGAACCGTATCTTCCTCGACCGTCTCGAGAACGTCGGCCGCATATCCAAGGAAGACGCTCTCGAACTCGGTTGGTCAGGGCCCTGCCTGCGTTCGACAGGCGTCTCTTACGACGTGCGCCGTGCCCACCCCTACCTCGTCTACGATCGCATGGAGTTTGACGTCCCGGTTGGAACGACAGGCGACAACTATGATCGCTTTATGTGTCGCCAAGAAGAGATGCGACAGAGCGCTAGGATCATTCGGCAGTGTCTCGATCAGATGCCGGATGAGGGCCCGATCAATGTCGAGGACCCCCGCATCACGCTCCCCGAGAAGTCGGACGTCTACAACACGATTGAAGCAACCATTCAGCACTTCAAAATCATTATGGAGGGCATCAAGGTGCCGGCCGGTGAAGTGTATTCATATACCGAGGCCGGTAACGGTGAGCTTGGCTTCTATCTCGTGAGCGATGGCAGCGGCACCCCGTACCGCGTGCGCATCCGTCCGCCCTGTTTCGCCATTACCCAAGGCCTCGAGAAGTTGATCGTTGGCGCCATGATTCCGGACGTCGTACCCACTTTTGGTTCGATGAACATGATTGGTGGAGAGTGCGATCACTGAGCGCGACCGGTTCTGTCTGTTGATTCACTTGGTCACGTGCATTCGAGCAGCTGCGGCTGCGTGAATTGGGAATTCTGAACATGAGCACGACAACGCCCTCGGCAGCCGAGCAGCCCAAGCCCCCGAACATCATCAAACTCGACGGTCGCGAGATTCCGTTTGAGCCCGGGGACACCATCATTCGCGCAGCTCATCGAGCGGGCATCGACATCCCGCATTACTGCTGGCACCCGGGGCTCAGCGTCGCCGCGAACTGTCGCATGTGTCTCGTAGAGCTTCCTCCGCCCAAGGGCAGACCAGCCATGCGCCTCGACGTCCTCAAGTGGGACGCGACGTCGAAGCAGTACGTCCAGGACAACAAGCCGAAACTACAACCGGCCTGCCAGCAGACCTGTGCACCAGGCATGGAGGTTCTCAGCGAGTCGAGCGCTCATGTGACCGAGGCGCGAGCGGCGGTCCAGGAGCTCCTCCTACTGAACCACCCAGTCGATTGCCCGATCTGCGACCAAGCTGGTGAGTGCCGACTGCAAGACTACTGGCTGCAGCATCAGCGGACCGGCAAGCGCATGCACCAAGAAGTCGTGCACAAGCCCAAGGCTGTCGATTTTGGACCGACCATCGTTTACGACGCCGAGCGGTGCATCATCTGCACGCGCTGTGTTCGTTTCTCGGAGGAGGTCGCCAAAGACCCGGTCCTGAGCGTGCGCGAGCGCGGCAACCTGAATGAGATCATGGTCGCTCCAGGGCGCCAGCTCGATCACGACTACACCTTGATGACCGAGCACGTTTGCCCCGTCGGTGCCCTTACCTCGAAGGACTTCCGTTTCAAGGCTCGGGTTTGGTTCCTGCGGAGTGCGCGCACCGTTTGCCAAGGCTGCTCGACAGGGTGTAACGCCTATCTCGACTTTGATCCGCGAACCAACACACCGCATCGCCATCGCCCCCGCGAAAACGCGGAGGTGAACAAATACTGGATGTGCGACGAAGGCATGCTTTCGTACCGGGACGCGGTTGACGGGCGCGCCAAGAACGCGCTGGTTGGCGGCAGTGTCAAGCCGGTTGAAGAGGCGGTCGCTGCGGCCAAAGACCTGCTCAAGGGCGCACTTGGCAAATCCGACAAGGTGGCGATTGTGCTCTCCGCGCAGCACAGCCTCGAGGACAACTGGGCGCTTTATACGCTGGGCCGAACGTTCCTTGGCGTTGAGCGCTTCTTCGTCACGGGTAAGCCGTTGGGCCGCGCCGACGACATCCTGATGTCGGCCGACAAGAACCCGAACACAAAGGGCGTGCTGAAGTTGTGTGAGGCTGCGGCTCCGCGTCCGCTCCAAGATCTAATCCAGAGCGAAGATAAATTTGAGTACGTGATTGCGCTTGGCGCACACGTCGAGGTCGATGACGCAGAGCTGAGAGCCGCCCTGCGCGGCAAGAAGGTCGTCTCGATCGCCACGCACACGGGGCCGCTGACAGAGAGCGCCAAGGTCGTGCTTCCAGCGGCTGCTTGGGCGGAAGTGGACTCCACCTGGGTTAACAAGCAAGGCCGCACCCAATCCAGTGAGCGTGCGTTGGTGGCCCTCGGAGACGCGGAGCCAGGCTGGCTGCTGATTGGCAAACTCGGGAAAGCACTTGGCTTGGCCACGAATTGGCGGAAGCTAAGCGAGGTTCGCAAGGCCATGGTGGGCGCTCCCGCTTCTTCAGTTAAAGAACCCGAGGTGCGGCCGTGATTGTCGAGCTCATCTTCTCCGTTCTCAAGATCGCCTTGGTGATTGGTTTCTGCCTCAACTTCTCAGCGATCGCTGTCTGGGCAGACCGTCGGCAAAGCGCGATGGTTCAGCACCGTGTCGGTCCCAACCGAGCGGTGATCAACCTTCCGAGCACTGTCATCCGTGTCATCCTCGCGGCGCCGGGGTTTCTCATCGGGGCTCTATCGTTTGCGACGCTCGGCTGGACACTGCAGTCCCCCGCGTCGGCGATCGACAGAATGGGCGTGAGCTTGCACCTGTTCGTCTTCGTTGCTTGGTTCAGCCTCACGGTCCTGGCGTGGCGAATCAACCGAGCTGGCGCGATGAACGCGGCTGAACAGCTGATTGGCCAGAACCTTCCGCGGACGTACTTCTACACAGGTATGGTGTTGCACATGGTGGTGTTCATCGTGAACGCCATCCTGGAGAAGCGTTTTGCCGCTGGCGCTCTGCAGGCTCCCACCGCCTACATGATGGCGCGCGGTTCAGCCGCCTTGCTTGGTGGATTGATGGGCGCGGCTGGTGTCTACGCGGCCCTTCGCGTTCCCGCTGGTACGATTGGTATCCGTTTGGCTGGCACGCTTCACGGCATCGCCGACGCGGTCAAGATGATGTTCAAGGAAGACTTCATCCCCAAGAACGCTGACCGCTTGCTTCACTCGCTTGGTCCGATGATCGCAATGTTTCCGGCCTTGGTGGTGATGGCGGTGACGCCGTTTGGCGATCAACTCTGCTTCCAAGACATCCCCCACAAGTTGGCCGACGGCTCCATTGCAAAGCCCGATGGCGTCTTCCAGTTCGACGAAATTCTTCGCGTTACCGCGATGATGCCGCGTGACGGCGTGTGTGAGGGGCACTCGGTCAACCTGCAGATTGCGGATCTGAACGTTGGCATTCTCTACCTCTTCGCGATGTCTTCCACTGGCGTCATCGGCGCAGCGATCGCTGGCTGGGCGAGCGACAACAAGTTCTCTTTGCTCGGCGGCCTTCGTGCTGCGAGCCAGATGGTCTCTTACGAAGTAGCGATGGGCCTGTCGTTGATGGGGCTGCTCCTCATCTACGGAACCGTCCGCCTCGGGCCGATGGTTCAATGGCAGAACGACTTCGCTTGGGGCATCTTCGTCCAACCGCTCGCCTTCCTGATGTTCTTGGCCGCAACCATGGCCGAAACAAAGCGAGTTCCGTTCGATCAACCGGAAGGGGAAAGCGAGATCGTTGCTGGCTACTTCCTTGAGTATTCCGGGTTCAAGTTCGGCATGTTCATGGCTGGTGAGTACGTAGAGGTTCTCACCGCCAGCGCGCTGATCATCACCTTGTTCTTCGGTGGCTACTCACTGCCTTTCCTATACAGCGACGGTATCCACGTCACCTTCGGTGACTCGACGTTATTGCAGTACAAGATGAACCACCTGGCTGTGACCGTGCTGCAGGTGCTGACCTTCTTCGGAAAGACGCTCTTGTTCAGCTGGTTCCAGATCTTCTTCCGTTGGACGCTGCCGCGATTCCGTTACGACCAGCTGATGAAGTTTGGTTGGACTGCGCTGCTACCGCTCGCCATTGGCAACCTCGTCGTCACTGCGGTGGTGGTTGTGGCACTTGATTCGGCTGGCCCCGGAGCCGCTCGGTTGCTGCATCTTGCGGGTGAACTGACGCAGTTCGTGGTGGCCTTCGGGCTGCTCGCGATGCCCGTTGGTTTGGTCTGGTTGATGCTCCGCCCGGTGGAAACCAAGCGCTTCCTCGACTCCACCGCAGCTCGTCTCGTGAATGAACGTGGTGGCGTCAAAGCCACTCCGATGCAGGCCTGAAGGACAACGACTATGGGCAACGCAGCCGCTAAGAACTCAGCTGAAAACACCCCGTGGATGAAGCCACGCGGGCAGGCTCCGAGCGTGAAAACGATCGCGCGGCCCCCCCGCACCTTCGAGGTCCAGAGCTACGTGCCCGCGATCGCCAAAGGCCTCGCGCAGACCATGTCCACGTTCTTCACCAACACAAAGGAGATGGTGTTGGGCCAGAAGAGAGACCCGATCATCGAGGCTCTCTCGGATGGCATTACGACCATCTCCTACCCCGAAGAAAAGCGCCCTTACGCGGAACGCTTTCGGGGTCTGCACCGACTCACCATCCGAGACGACGGCTCGCCGCGCTGTGTCGCGTGCCTTTGCTGTTCAACCGCCTGCCCAGCGCAGTGCATCCACATCGAAGCGGGGGAGTACACTGCAGATGATCCGCGTCGAGGTTACGAACGCTACCCCAAGACCTTCGTCATCGATGAACTGCGCTGCATCTTCTGCGGCTTCTGCGTTGAAGCGTGCCCGTGCGACGCTATTCGTATGGACACCGGGCTGCACGCGGTTCCCTATGATTCGCGTGAGCAATTCATTTACGGGCGAGAGCTGCTAGCGGGAATGACGGGGACCGACCAGACCCGCGAAACAGCGAATCCGAGACACGAGCCGGGGGACTCCTCTCATCCTGGGATCGATCGCGAACACGGTCACTGAGGTTGGCTCTCTGAACAAAGTGCAGGCTCCCCTCGGGAGGCCTGCACTTTGTCATTCCGCCGAATGACACGAGTCATTGGGGCTCCCGGTGACGAGTGCATTGCGATGCCGGGCATCACCGCGACACGAAAGCAAACAGCAGCACGCCAATGGCCACGCAAGCCACTGCGAGCAGTATCAGCAGGAGCGTCACGAGTCGGATCAGCTTGTCGACCTTGTCGGGCTGAACGGCTCGTTGCGGCGCTTGTGCTGGCTGCTCCGTCGGCGTCTCCGCAGGCATCAGCACGCGGATGCTCGGCGAGGTTTCGTCCTGTCGCCCGAGGCTCTTCATCGGCAGCGTCGACTTCAAGTCCGGCGCTAGCTGGGCCTTCAGTCGCGGCAATAGCTCGGTTGTCGCTCCAGTCTGCGAACTCGCTGTCGCAGGCGCCGAGGCTGCACTCGGCTCGATGGGCGCCGCAGCTTCAACGCGTGGTGGCGCTAGCCCGCGGCCAGTGTGCTTCCTCCAGCGGTCATCGGCACTCCGCCCGGTGGTCCGCAGCAAGTTGGGCAACGCGGTCTCGAGCAGGGCCGCGAGTTCACTTGCTGATTGTGGTCGATGGGCAGGCGACTTCTCCAAGCATCGCAGGACGATGCGCTCGAGCTCTCGTGGAATCGAAACCAGCGAGCTGGGAGCGGGAGGCGCTTCGTGGACGTGGCGCGCCACAATCTGAAGCGGCGTCTCGCCAAGGAAGGGTGGGCGACCGCACAGGAGTTCGAACAGTAGGACGCCCGCGCTGTAGATGTCGGAGCGCGCGTCGACCTGCTCAGCGCGCCCTTGCTCGGGGGACATGTAGGCCGGGGTACCGACGAGACTGCCCACGCGGGTCAATTGCGCCCTTACCGAGGTGCTATCGCTTTGCAGCTCAATCTGCGCCTTGGCATCGAAGATCTTGGCCGTGCCAAAATCGAGGACCTTTACGATCTCGCGTGCAGGCGAATCGGGCTGACGAGAGACCATGATGTTTTCAGGTTTGATATCGCGATGCACGACGCCTTGCTGATGAGCGTGCTCGAGCGCCTTGCACACCTGCACCACAATCGCGATGGCGGCATCTTGCGAGACAGCTCCACGCTGCTTGATTCGCGCTGAAAGGTCGTCACCGAACAGCAGCTCCATGACCAAGTAGGGGATCCCTTGATCCTCGGAGGCGAATACCGTCCTCACGATGTTGGGGTGGGTGAGCCGCGCGGCTGCCTGCCCCTCCCGCACGAAGCGCCCAACGATCTCCTTGTCCCGGGCATACTCTGGGTGGAGCACTTTGATCGCCACGTTGCGCGGCTCCTGGTTCGACAGCCCAGAGAAGATCTGCGAAACGCTGCCCTCACGGATCAGTGCGCTCACCTGAAACGATCCCGAGAGCACGCGACCTACGAGCGGATGAACGGGTCGCTCTGGCGGGCGTATCGCTCCCAAGGCCTGCTGCACCGCCGCGCGCGTCTCGTTGGTGTCGATAGCCAACGTGCGTCGTAGTTCCCGCAGGCTCGAGGCGTTGCCCGAAGAACGCATCGTGGAGTCCACAGGCGCATCCGCGGCTGGCCTGGGCGGCTCAGCGGGACGCTGACTGCGAGGGTCCACGGCCGCTGCCGGAGGTAGCGCAGTGGCCTTCGGCTGGGGCGTTGATAAGTGTTGCCAGCGTTGAGAAGACGTTGCGGATAGGTCTCCCAGCAAAAGCAAAAGCTCGTCCGCGACGTCTCGCGCACTGCTTGGTCGGTTGGCGGGCTTTTTCTCGAGCAACCGCATCACCAAACGCTCCAGATCCGGATGGATCGGCGCGAACGAACTCGGTTTGGGTGGCGGTTCTCGAACATGCCGCGCAATGATTTGCAGCGGCGTTTGACCTTCGAAAGGCAACTGGCCGGTCAACAACTCGAACAGTAGACAGCCTGCGGAGTAGAGGTCAGAACGGTGGTCGAGCTTCTCGGCACTCCCTTGCTCTGGCGACATATAGCGCGGCGTCCCAACCCATCCGCCGACCCGGGTCAGCACCGAACGGAACCCTGTCGGAGCCTCATCCGCAAGTTGCACATTCGTGTGCTCATCGAGGATCTTGGCGATGCCGAAGTCGAGCACCTTCACAACTTCGCGTTGTGGCTCTTTTGGATCGCGGGAGAGCATGACGTTCTCCGGCTTGATGTCCCGGTGAATGACGCCCCGTTCATGAGCGAACTGCAGGGCAGCAAAAACGTCGGCCATGATCTCGACGCTACGCATCTCCGTGAAGGAGCCCTTCTGCTTTACGCGAGCCGACAGATCGTCACCGAACAACAGCTCCATGATGATGAACAGCAGTTCGCGGTCTTCACCCACGCTCAGAATGCGTACGATGTTGGGATGGGTCAGGCGGGAGGCAATCTTTGCCTCTCGGAGGAAGCGAGCAACGATCTCGCTGTCATCGGCGAGCTCCGGGTGCATCACCTTGATCGCGACGTGCCTCGGCTCTTCGGCCTGCACGCCGCAAAACACTTGCGCCATACCGCCTTGGCAAATGTACGAGGCGACTTGGAACCGCCCTTGAAGCACTCGCCCGATCAGCGGGTGTTCGGGATCCCATGTTCCGTCAGTCATGAAGACGGGGGAGAATAGCCTGATAGGCTGATGCGGGCATCTTTAGAACATCTCTCCGACCCACGGAACCGGAGCGCGGAAAAAGTCGTGCAGTGTGGCTACCGCGCCGATGTCGGCCCGCAACAGACCCAGCTTCTGCAGCTCAAATGCCGATAAAAGTCCCGAGAATAGAGGGGCCAATGCCCCGAGCGAGTGTGCGGCGTCGGCTCCGCTAGCGCGCTCAACCGTCGCCTTGCCGGCTCTGATCGAGAGCACGAAACTGCCATTTTGCTCAGGTAATACAGGGTCGGTCAGGTCGATAGCAACCCCTGTTCATGCTCATGCATCGACCCGTACGAAATCGGTATGCAGTAACGTTACAAGAATCGATCGGCCGCCGCGAACAGAAGGGGGCGGAAATCTCCGGTCGAGAGTGGCCTCTCCGGAGACACCGCGTGATTGCAGCGAGCCGAATAGGAGAGTGAGTACAAGAGGGAGGCGAAGGCTGTGTCGCGTTCTTGCGCCGTGAAGCAGACGCCACGCGCCTGTTGATAGTCGTCCAAAAAAGCTTCGAGTTCGTCGATTCGTGGCACGGGCTCGCTCCCTCGTTCATCCCAGCTGAAGGCGTGAGCTGCAGCCCCAACTGCAACGGGTTCGAGTTCGAGATGGAGGCTGTCCCAGTCGAAGGCGAGCGTGGCGTGCCGTGCGTTCGTATCGAAGCGTAGGTGCTCGAGCCGCCAGTCGAAATGCGCAATCACCTTTTGCCCCGCCAGCAGCGACCTCCTTGCCAAGGCGCGCCGTGCGATCAAGTCGATCTCGCGTGCGCTCGCCACCTCCGAAAATACGAGACCAGGGTCGTGCGGGCGTGGCCAGGTCTCGTCGTTTGGCACGCGAGTAAACCACGCAGCACCCAATCGCTGGGGCTGACCAAACGACGCAGCAAGATCGATCCACCGCGCGAACGCCTGCGCTATCGCGGCCCGAGCTGTTGCTTCGTGTGGATCAACGATTGGTCCGGCCTCAACGAAGGATAGCGCCGTGATGAAGCCCGCCTCGAACGCTTCTGGAGCGATCAGCGTCTCCCCCGCCGGGTAGCCGCGTGCCGCCATATGCATGCGAATGGCTTCACACTCGGCAAGGAAGGCTGCGCCCCGTCGACGCTCGGTGAGCTTCAGCACCACCGAGCGTCCACTCGCGAGCTCTAGGCCAATGACCAGTCCTGAACCGACTCGATGGAAAAGTTGCCGCTCGAGCGCCGACCCCAACCTCTCCTGGCAATACCGCTTGAGTCGCTCGAGGATGGCCAGGCGCGTACCCGCGCCGAAGATGCGAACCTCGAGCGAGCTCGCCTCAGCACTCGTGTACTCGACAGAGCCCATCACCATCGTCGCTAAACATCGTTGCATATCGACGGCCCCAAGCGTCGTGTAACATCCCGGCCCATGAGCAACGCGCTATCGGAAGGCTTCGGTTGGCTACGGGACCCTCCGGACTTTCGGGACGTCACCTTCGAGTCCCACGAGGTGCAAGGGATTCTCCGCATCTCAAACTCCTACAAGGCCGTGTCGATGCCATCGTCGGTGCTGCCTGCGAGCGTGGACCTCCGTAAGTGGTGCACGCGCATTCGCAGCCAAGGCTCGCTCAACGCCAGCACCGCATTCTCGGTCGCCGCACTGATGGAGTATTACGAGCGCCGCGCCTTCGAGCGCCATGCGGACTTTTCGGAGCTCTTCCTTTACCGCGCTACCCGAGACTTGCTCGGCTATCGCGAAGACATTGGCGCCAACTTGCGCACTACGTTGCGAGCGTTGCAGACGTTTGGCGTCCCCGCTGAGCACCTCTATCCCTACGAGCCGGCCAAACACGCGGAGCTCGCGCCGCCTTACTGTTATGCCTTCGCCGACTCGTTTAGGACTGTGCGCTACTTTCGAATCGATGAGCCAAAGCTGACCAGCTCTCAGACGCTGCTCAACGTACGGCGATGCCTCGCGGCCAGGATGCCCTCGGTATTTGGCCTGAGCGTCTACAGCTCCTTTCCGTTGGTCGGAGAGGGCGTGGAGGTGTCAATGCCCGAGCCTGGAGAACAACTTCTCGGTGGACACTCGATGATCGCGGTCGGCTATGACGATGAGAAGATGATGGGGCCGAATCAGGGAGCCCTGCTCGTTCGAAACTCGTGGGGAGCCGGCTGGGGAGAGCGTGGCTATGGTTGGCTTCCCTACAAATACGTTGAGGCCCGGCTGGCCGTGGATTTCTGGTCGCTCATCCGCCCGGACTTCGTCAATACCGACCTCTTCAACTAATCGACAATCTGCACGGTGACGTCGACAACCCCCGCCCGCATCATGTCGAGCTCTTCGGCAGCGGCGCGGGACAGGTCGATGATGCGGTCTTGCTTCCCGAACGGGCCACGGTCGTTGATGCGAACTCGCACGGCGGCCTTGCCAGGTCGGGATACGAGCACCCAGGTGCCGAACGGCAAGGTCCGGTGTGCAGCGGTGAAGGCCCGCGGATCGTAGGGTTCTCCGCTCGCGGTGCTGTTGCCAGCGAGGCTGTCAGCATAGTAGCTCGCTCGACCCTTCTGGACGGCGCCCTTGGCAGCCCCGCCTAGCGCCCCTGCCTGCGGCGCTGCTGCGCAGCCGCCGAGCACTACGGCAGGTGACGCAAGCTCGGCGACGAGCGCCACCCATGCTACCAAGCGCCAGACCATGGCCACATCTTACGGCGACTTCGAGCCTGTGATCGGTCTCGAAGTTCACGCACAACTCCTTACACGGACCAAGCTCTTCTGCCGCTGCGAGACGAGCTTTGGCGACGCGCCGAACCTTCATACCTGCCCGGTGTGCCTCGGCCTTCCTGGGAGTCTGCCGACGCCCAACGAGGAGGCCGTGCGCTTGGCCGTGCTGGCGGGGCTCGCGCTCGGCTGCACGATTCAGCGCCGCAGCGTGTGGGCTCGCAAGAACTACTTCTATCCCGACCTGCCCAAGGGCTACCAGATAACCCAGTATGAGGAGCCCTTTGCTCTCTCGGGTCAGGTGACGTTCCTGCTCGACGGGGAGGAGCGCAGCCCACGGATCCTTCGTATTCATATGGAGGAAGACGCTGGCAAGACGTTGCATGCCGTAGGTAACGCCTCCATCGTTGACCTCAATCGCGCGGGGACTCCGTTGATTGAGATCGTGGGCGAGCCAGACCTACGCAGCGCCGCCGAGGCGGGGCTCTACCTCAAGCGCTTGCGAGAGGTGCTGATGGCCGTTGGGGCCAATGACGGAAACCTCGAACAAGGGAGCTTTCGCTGTGATGCCAATGTCTCGGTAAGGAAGCTGGGCGATACAAAGCTTGGTGTCCGAACGGAGCTGAAGAACATCAACTCCTTTCGCTTCGTCGAGGAGGCTATCGACGTGGAGATTCGACGCCAGATTCGTGAACTCGAGCTGGGCCGGCCATTGGTGCAGGCGACACGAGGCTACAACTCGGAGAAGCGCGAGACCTACCTACTGCGTGAGAAAGAGAACGACGCTGGGTATCGCTACTTCCCAGATCCGGACCTGCCTGTCCTGATCCTGGATCAGGCTTATGTGGATGTTGTCAAACAGGCGCTGCCCGAGCTCCCGGATGCCCGTCGAGTTCGTTATCAGGGCCTCGGTGTGCCCGCCGCTGCCGCGCAAGTTTTGACCAGCCATCCGCGAGTCGCGGGCTTCTTCGACGAGTGCCTGGTTTGGTCGAGTGATTGTGCAGTAGACGCGACGAAGATTGCCAACTTCATTATTGCGGAGGTCCTGCGCGATGCGAGTTTTGCAGGACTATCAGCGAGCTTTCCAGTTACCCCCAAACAGCTGGTTGAGCTCTTGCGCCTCGTGCAAGAAGGGACGATCTCTGGCAAGCAAGCCAAGGCTTTGCTCGTGGAGATGTCTGGAACGGAAAGCTCGCCTGCTGACCTCGTGAAAGCCTCGGGTATGGCGGTCATGAGTGACGAGGCTGCTTTGGAGGGAATGGCGAGAGAGCTGATGGCCGCAAACCCCAAACAGGTTGCTCAATACCGGGCCGGCAAAGCGACGATGCTGGGTTTCTTTGTCGGTCAGATCATGAAAGCCACGAAGGGCAGCGCCAATCCAGCCCTTACCGATTCCATTCTGCGGCGGCTGCTGAGTGAGGTGCCCGAGTGAAAGAAATAAGGCTTGGTGACGTGGTTTTTGCCTGCCGGACGGCCGGCTTTGCCGCCTACGGTATTGGCACCTTGGCGCGTTGGGAGGTGGAGTCCCGCGGCAAGAATGAAGCACAGTGCGAGGCCATCCTGTCAGCGACGATGGAGCGCTTCGGTAAACATATGAGCGCCCTGTTCGGCATTCATGTGACCACCACGGGCAAGTCTCCCGACGTGCGGGTCGGCTGTAAAGACGAGCGTGGCTGCGGACGAGTGTTCGTGGTCAACCACCGCTCGAGCTTGGACATCATGCTGATGTTGGCGCACCTCGAAGGCAAGCTCGTGAGCCGGGCGGATCTCGCCAACTGGCCTATCGTTGGTCCACTGGCACGTAAGTCCGGCATCCTGTTCGTTGACCGCGAGGACCGGCGCAGCGCTGCCAACGTCGTCAAGGAGATGATCCAGAAGATTGAGGCTGGCATCGGCGTGATCATCTTTCCGGAGGGAACGACCTTCGCGGGTGATGAAGTGCGGCCGTTCAAACCTGGCGCATTCGCCGTGGCTCGCAGGACGGGCTGTGAGCTCGTGCCCGTTGGGATCGCTTACGGCGGCGGCGCCATCGAGTACGGGGATGAAACCTTCGTTGAGCATATGCGACGAGTGGCCGGCTCCTCGAAGACGCACGTCGGGCTCGCGGTTGGCACTCCCACGCGGCCGCTACCCGGTGAAGATTCTGCTGCCCTAGCGAAGCGACTTCACGCCGAGGTTCAGGCCCAAGTGGAAATCGCGCGCCGCTCGCTTGGCTAGACGCGGATGCGGGTGGTTCGCGTGGCCGCCCATGGTAGAAAGCGCCGATGTTCAGCGATATCCGCTACGAAACGGCTGGTTCTGTTGCAACCATCACCCTCGACCGCCCTGACGCTCGTAACGCCTATTCGAGCGAGATGGTGCAGAGCCTGGTGCAAGCCTTCGATGCGGCCGAGGCAGATCCAGCGATCTTGGCCGTCGTGTTGACGGGGGCTGGAAAGGCGTTTCACGCGGGTGGAGACCTCAAGCAGATGCGGGCGGGGTCTGGCATGTTCGCCGGCGGCCCCGTCGAGCTGCGCAAACAGTATATCGATGGCATTCAGACTATCCCGCGACGGATCGCCCAGTTCGACAAGCCGCTGATTGCCGCCATCAACGGCTCAGCGATAGGTGCTGGGCTTGACCTCGCTTGTATGTGTGATGTGCGTGTGTGCGCGCGTGGCGCCCAACTCGGATCGACGTTCGTCAAAGTGGGCTTGGTGCCCGGAGATGGTGGCGCCTACTTCCTCGCGCGAACGATTGGCTTTGCGCGGGCCTTGGAGCTGGTGCTAACCGGCCGCTTGGTTGACGCGGATGAGGCACTTGCGTTGGGCCTGGTTCATCGCGTGGTTGCCCTCGAGGAGTTGGCTGACGCGGCACGTGCAACGGCCGAGCAAATTGCGCAGAACTCGCCGTTGGCAGTACGGCTGACCAAGCGCGCCGCTTATCGCAGTTGGGACGCCGACCTGGAGACGGCTTTGGAGCTGGCAGCGAGCTACCAGGGTATGGTGCAAAACACCGACGACCATCGCGAGGCTGTCGCGGCAATCCTCGAGAAGCGGCCACCTGCCTTCAAAGGACGATGAGGTTCTTTCCTCGTGACACTTGAACCAAAGGTGTCTGGCTTAGTCATCAGCGCTCAGCTTGAAGACTTCCGAGCCAGATTCGGGGAGGCGGTGATGCGCGAGGTGCTCGCCGCCTTACCAGCCGATATCCGCGACGAGTTCACGTTGGTAACCGCCATGTCGTCGATTCGTTGCACGAGTATCGAGCGGTTCTACGACGCTGCCAGCACCATCCTCAAAACCCCAGCAGCAGAGCTTCATGCTGAGACGGCCGTGCGCGTCACTGGGCGCACGGTGACCTCGGTTTGGCGCGTTTTATTGCGCATTGCGACCGACGATGTCTTGGTCGCGCGCAGCCCAGCGCTGTTCAAGAAGGCCTATCTGCAAGGGCGTCTCGAGGTGGTGCGTTCGGGCAAAGGGTTCGCCGAGATCCGAGTCGTTGACTGGCCCGAGATGAGCGAGTTCGCCGTGCGTGGTCTGCGGGTTGGGGTCGAGAGCACGCTGCGGGCCGCCGGGAGGAAAGACCCTAAGGGCAGTGCACGGAAGACGGCCGACGGCGCCAGCTTCCGCTTCGATTGGGTGGTATGAGCTCAAGCAAGCGAGAACTTGGCGGTCTCATCGTTGTAGACGAATAGCTCTCCGCGCAGGTCATAGACCCAGCCATGCAACGTCATCTCGCCGGAGTCCAAACGAGACTTGACGCCTGGATAGGAGGTTAAATTGGCCAGTTGGTCGAGCACGTTCTCCTCCACCGCGAGCCGCCATTGCTCCGACTTGTCGGTGTGTCCGGCGCGCGCTGCAGCGTTGAGGACCGCAGCGTCACGAAGCCAGCTCTCGCGCTCGGGCATCTTCTGTTGGTCGACCCCTTCGATCATCGCTTTGACCCCGCCGCAACCGTAGTGCCCACACACCACGATGTGGCGGATCCCAAGCGCCTCAACCGAATACTCGAGGGCCGCACCGACGCAGCTATCAGCGCGCTGTGCTGGCGGTACCAGATTGGCCACGTTGCGGACGACGAAGAGCTCTCCCGGCGCCGAGGTGGTTAGGAGCTCAGGGATCACCCGGCTGTCGGAACAACCGATGAACAGGGCGTCTGGCGATTGGTGTTCAGCCGCCAATTCGTCGAGGAAGGTCCTGCTACCAGCGACGAATTCGCGCCGGAAGGTGGCGTGACCAGAAAGCAGCTTGTGCATACCTATTTAGCCTTCTTGCTAGTTGGCTTCTTGGTGGCGGGCTTTGTAGCAGCGGGCTTTGCGGCAGTGGGCTTTGCGGCAGCAGGCTTTGCTCCGTTACCAGCGGGCACCCCCTTGGAGGCAGCGGCCTTCTTCACGGGCAGTTTCGGAATCGGAGACACCAAGGGCGCTGCGGGACTAGGTTGCTTCGGCGAGGAGCTCTTTTTTGCCGCTCGCGCAGCGGCTGTCTTCGTGTTGGCCGCGGTCGTTGCGCGCCTGCCCGTCGTCTTGGTCGGCGCCTTCTTGACCGCCTTATCGCTGGGAGCGCTACCAGTGAGTGGCCGGCCCGGGAGCAGCTCAGGCTCATGGGGTACTTTCTGCGCGAGGAAGATCGCCGCATCAAGCCTGTAAAAATTGCGCTTGTGATACCACTTTAGCGCGTCCTTATTGTTCTGCGCCACCTCCAGCACGAGATGGGTGCAGCCGTGGGCTCTCCCCAAGTGTTGAATCTGTTCCAGCATGAAGCCCCCTACACCGCGGCCCTGGAAGTGTGGATGTACCGCGAGCTCATCGACGAACAGGGGCCGCATGCCCCGCTTCTCGAAGTAGCGTGGGTTCATCCAATTGTCGGCGCCGGCAGTCGAGTAGGAGCACTCTGCGTAACCGACGGTCTTGTCCCCGACGACAAAGAGCAGCTGATCCGTCTCTTCGCTGTCGTAGACCTCGAGGAAGCGATGCTTCGTACGCGGCCTTTGGTATTCGAGCGTGTTGCGATTGACGTCTCGGAAGACGAGCTTGAGGAAGTCCCAAGTGCGATTCAGATCTCGCCGGTGCACCCTGCGGACCTGAATGATTTCAGTGCTGGCTCGGTTCGTCATGGTCATTGTTCGACGTTGAAGTCTTTCCGAAAAGCCTCGTAGGCAGTCTGGGTGGCACGCGCGAGTTCTTGCGCTTGAGTCCTGAGGACGATTTCAAACTCGTCGTCGATGGCGAGCAACGCTGGGTCAACCGCAGGGCTAACCGCGCTGCTCTTTTGATGCTCGGCAGCCAGCATTAGCCCAGCTTCCCGGGCGAGATCACGCAGGTCTGTTTCCGAGCCAAGTCGCTTTATGCGAACCTCCTCATAGTTCGCCAGCCATTCGTTGGTCCAAAAGGTTGAACCCGGTAACAGGGTTGGCAAGAGCAACGACCGATTGTTAGCGAGCTCTTGCTGTTCGCGTCGCGCGTCCGCTGCTCCGCTTGGAAAGCTCTCGAGGCAAGGGCTGTTGCTCCGGTCTGCAACCTCCTTCAATTCCAAGATTACGTCGTCCTCTGCCTTGGCGGTAGGGCCCTCCAGCCGCAGGAGATACTTGCGGCCCAGCGCGCTACCTATGCCGAGCTTGAGTGTGCCGACCTTTTTTAGTGTGTAGTACGACGCCAGCCGCTTGTAGTTGGCTTTGCTCTCTGCCTGAATCAGGGCGGTCAAACCCTCGCGAGCCAACGTTTCGTTGGCTGCATCGATCGGTTGCATGGCTTTGTCTGCGGCCAACAAGAATGGCGAGCGATCGCGCTCGAATTTTGCCGCGAGCGCCTTAGCAAAAGCGGGCATTTCCTTGGGAAGCGCGCCTTTGGCGAGGCCGTCACGGTACCCTGCGAGGAACGCAGTCAAAAGCTCGTGTTCTGCGCTGGACGGGCCGCTAGCTGGCAGCGCTCGCTGTCTCGCTGTGAGCACCAACGACGTAGCAAAGCGCAATAAATCTAGAGCCGCCGGGCCCAGCGAAGCATCGTCAAAGTCGATCAGGGCACGGCCGAGCGAACTTACTGCGTATTGTTCAACATGCGGGTCGCCATGAAGTCGGACTTTGGGCAGCGTGGCGATCCGCGCGCCAAGCCGCTTGCAGGCAGCGTTTCTGAACTGGGTATTGATGAAACGGAAGTACGCGTGCGGGCTCTCGCTGATGCGGCGGATGAGCTCTACGTCTTTGAGCGCGTCCAGACTAGCTGGGTCAGTGCCGAGCTCGCCGATCGCCAGCGGTGGTTCGCTTGCCGTTGCAGGAGGCGTGGATGATGACGCCACCGCGCTTGCACTGGCTGCGGGGGCCTGAGCCGTTGGGTCCACCTGCGCCCCGGCTGTGCAGGAGCCGAGCGCAAGTAGGAGCCAGCCGAGCATTCGCATAGCGCGGCATCTTACACCGGTGGCTCGGTCTTTCGCCTCTGTCGCCGACGATAGGCGGCTAGCTGTTGCAAAAGGACCAAAGAGGCGAAAATGGCCGTGCTTTGCCAGAGACGCTCGCGGAAGAACTGGATCAGCCGGTCGACCCAGCCGGAGGCCGCTTCTCCCAGGTAGAAGCAGGTCAACACGAAGGCAATCTGTCCGAGGATCATCGCCGGGAAGAACGTGCGGTGCGGTACACGCACAAGGCCGGCCAGGATGCTGGTCGCGTACGCGGGCCAGATCAGCAGGGTTGCACGGGGAAACCTGCGATACGTCCGCTCTAGGAACTGCATGAGCCGAGTGACGCGGGGTAGCGTCTTGGCCGACCACGAAAGTACCCGCCGGCCGAACAGCACACCTAGACCATAGGACCCCACCATGCCGATCAAACGCCGCGGGAGCGCGATCGCTAACAGCGTCGTGAACTCGAGCTTCCCGCTTACCAGGATGATGTTGCGCGCGTCGGCGGCCGAGGCGAGCAACAGCGCCGGGTGTTGCACCAAGAGGTAAGGCAGAAAAGCCGTCCCGAGTGCTGCCGCCGCGCTCGTGACGGTAACGACTGCGTAGTAAAACCTCCGCTCTCCTGCTGAGAGCGGAGGTGGCTCCTGGGGAGCCTCGTCCTGATTCAGCGGGCTTTTAGCGGATTTCTTCCGCTAGCCATGGCTGAGAGGAAATCACGATTCAGGCGGGCGATGAACTCGACGCTGATCTCCTTGGGGCACGCCGCCTCGCATTCGAGGTGATTGGAGCAGTGGCCGAAGCCCTCCGCATCCATCTGCGCAACCATGTTGCGAGCTCTTTCGGCGCGCTCGGGCTGACCTTGGGGAAGTAAACCGAGATGGCCCACCTTGGCTGCGACGAACAGGCTTGCAGAGGCGTTGGGGCATGCGGCTACGCAGGCGCCACAACCAATGCACTGCGCGGCGTCCATCGCCAGGTCCGCATCCTCCTTCGGGATCAGGATCTCGTTGGCGTCACGAGGCGAGCCAGCGCGCGCCGAGATGTAGCCACCCGCTTGAATGATGCGGTCGAACGCCGACCGGTCCACCACGAGATCACGCAGCACGGGGAAGGCGTCCGCACGCCAGGGCTCGACGGTGATCGAGTCCCCATCGGAGAACTGACGCATATGAAGCTGGCACGAGGTAGTGGCTTTTTGCGGCCCGTGCGCTTCGCCATTGATGACGACGCCACACGCGCCACAAATGCCTTCACGGCAGTCGTGGTCAAAGGCGATGGGCTCTTGGCCTTTGGCCAGGAGGTCTTCATTGACGACGTCTAACATCTCAAGGAACGACATGTGTTCCGAGATGCTCTTTGCTTCATACGTCTCGAATTGGCCCGCGTCTTTGCGGTTCTTCTGCCGCCAAACGTGGAGCGTGAGATTCATGGTTTTGGACATGACTGGCTCCGTCTGCCTATTTGTAACTGCGCTGAGAGGGTTTAACGAACTCGAAGTTGAGTAGCTCTTTCTTGAGCTTGGGCTTCGACACATCCCCCGAGTATTGCCAGGCGGCGACGTGCTTGTAGCCCTCGTCATCACGCTTTGCTTCACCTTCCGCGGTGGTGTGCTCCGTGCGGTAGTGACAACCGCAAGACTCATCACGCGAGAGAGCGTCCATACACATTAGCTCGCCCAACTCGAGGAAGTCGGCGACGCGCCCAGCCTGCTCGAGGGTTTGGTTGAGCTCGCCCGGTTCGCCCGAGACATGAACGTTCTCCCAGAACTCAGCCCGTAACTCTGGCAGGCGTTTGAGCGCCTTTTGGAGGCCCTCTTCTGAGCGAGCCATACCGCAGTAGTCCCAGATGATCTGACCTAGTTCACGGTGGAATGACATGGGCGAACGCTTGCCGTTGATTGAGAGGAACTTCTGCGTTCGCTCCTCTGCCTCCTTGGCTGCTGCTTTGGCCTCAGCGTGACCCTCATCCACCTTGGGCAGCTTGGCGGACGCCAAGTAGTTACCGATGGTGTACGGCAATACGTAGTAGCCGTCGGCTAGGCCCTGCATCAGCGCGCTCGCGCCTAGTCGGTTTGCACCGTGGTCGGAGAAGTTGGCCTCACCGGCGACAAACAAGCCGGGGACGGTGCTCATCAGGTTGTAGTCAACCCACAGCCCGCCCATCGTGTAGTGGGTGGCCGGGTACATGCGCATGGGTACCTGGTACGGGTCCTCTCCGGTGATGCGCTCGTACATTTGGAAGAGGTTGCCGTACCGTTCTTCCACCTTCTTCTGACCGAGTCGGTTGATGGCATCACGGAAGTCCAGATAGACGCCGCGGCGTTGATCTCCAACCACCGGCCCGACGCCGCGCCCCTCATCGCACATGTCCTTGGCTCGACGCGACGCAATGTCTCGCGGAACCAAGTTGCCGAAGCTGGGGTACAGCCGCTCGAGGTAGTAGTCCCGATCTTCATCGGGCAGCGTGCTCGGGTCTTTGGTGCAGTCCTCAGCACGTTTGGGTACCCAAACGCGGCCGTCATTGCGCAAGGACTCACTCATCAGCGTGAGCTTGGATTGATAGGAGCCCGCCTGGGGAATGCACGTTGGGTGAATCTGCGTGAAGCAGGGATTGGCGAACAGCGCGCCCTTTTTGTGGGCACGCCAGATGGCCGTCGTGTTGCAACCCTTTGCGTTGGTCGAAAGGTAGAACACGTTGCCGTAGCCACCGGTTGCCAGGATCACGACATCCGCCGTGTGCGACTCGATCTTTCCGTTCGCCAAATCGCGCGTCACGATGCCGCGCGCGACGCCGTCCACCACGATGAGCTCGATCATTTCATGGCGGGGGAACTGCTTCACATTGCCGGCTTCAACCTGGCGCTCGAGGCCTTGGTAGGCGCCGAGCAGCAACTGCTGCCCCGTCTGGCCGCGGGCGTAGAACGTGCGCGAGACCTGGGCGCCGCCGAAGGAGCGATTGTCCAGTAGGCCGCTGTACTCGCGGGCAAAGGGGACCCCCTGCGCAACGCACTGATCGATGATGTTGACGCTGACTTCCGCCAGGCGGTGAACGTTGGATTCACGAGCGCGGAAGTCCCCGCCTTTGACCGTGTCGTAGAAGAGACGGTGAATGCTATCCCCGTCATTTTGGTAGTTCTTCGCCGCGTTGATACCGCCTTGTGCGGCGATGGAGTGTGCTCGGCGGGGGCTGTCTTGGTAGCAGAAGACAGCGACGTTGTAGCCCTGCTCACCGAGCGTTGCTGCTGCTGCTGAGCCGGCCAAGCCGGTGCCGACGATAATGACTTTGTACTTCCGACGATTGGCTGGGTTGACCAGCTTCATCTCGAAGCGATGTCGCGACCAACGCGTGTCGATCGGGCCACCCGGGCATTGGGAATCAGGCGTCGTTTCGGTGGTATCCATTCGTGCTTCCGTGGTTCTCGCGTGGAAGTTCAATCAGCGGATGACGCCCGCCAGAACGGCGAGAGGCATGGCGATGTTTCCGGCTGCAACGCCAACACCAATTGCTTTGGGGATGAGCCGAAGCATTGGGTTGTAACGTGGGTGACTGATCCCGAGCGTTTGGAAGAGGCTCCAAGCTCCGTGATAGAGGTGGAAGCCTAAGCAGGTCTGTGCGGCCACGTAGATCAGCGTTACCCAAGGCACGCTGAAGCCGTGCACGACGTTGCTGTAGATATCCACGTGCTCATGCCGGTAGTTGCCCATCGCCACTCCCGGGAAGGTGAAATGCGCTAGATGGAAGAGGATGAACAAGGCCAACGCGGGCCCGCCATAGCGCATGGTCATGGCTGCATAGTTGGTGGCAGCCAGCGTCTTTTGACGATACCCAACTGGGCGAGCGCCTGCGCTGTGGCCGACCAGTGACAACGTTGTTGCGATGTGGAGCAGGACGCTAACCGAGAGCACCCCGCGAGCGCCCCAAACGAGCGCTGGCGTTGCCTTGAGCATGGCTGCGTAGGCGTTGTACTTCTCCGGTCCGAGGAAGAGCTGCAGGTTGCCGGCCATGTGGACGATGACGAAGCCATACAGGATAAGCCCTGTAGCCGCGGCGATAGCCTTCTTGCCGATGGTCGTGTCGTAGATGCTCAGCGTCTTTTGCATGAGTTAGCCTGGGGGCTGCTTAGCCGATCTCGTGTGAGAAAGGAAACCGACTGCCAGTCTCCGCTTGGGTGCCTGGGCTGTAGGGTCAGGGCAGCCGATTGAAAAGCGCCCTTCGACCGAAGGCCGTGCGCTCGGTAGGAGCAGGGTCTAGCGGCGCTTGGGGTCAGGAACGTTGACTTCCAGCACCATGGTGCCGCCGCCTAGCTCCGAGTCGGGAACGCGATCCATTTCAAGCGTGCCGTGCCTCGGCAGTTCCGGCGGAAATGGCGGTGGTGGCGCTGGCATTGGTGGGTTGGGGGGCGTGGTTTTCGAGGGCGCTCTGCCCTCTGTTGCCGGGGGAGCGGTCTTTTGCGGCCGCGCTAGTAGGATGGCCGCACTCTCAGGTGACATCGCCATGGTCGAGCCGACGACGTCGTCGTCATCCTGCTGGTATTGGGCAGCCCGCACGACCAAGACGGGGGCATTGGCTGCCGATTGGAAGTTTGGGATCGGCACTTGGTGGGTGTTGCCTGGCGCATAGGCGGGCCATCCGCCGCCACCGGCGGGAGCATTGAAGCCGGGGGGAGGGACAAGCGGTGCCAAACTCGAGGGAGGCCCAAATGCAGCAGCGCCCGGTGAGCCGGCTGGCACACGGCCGTGGGTTGGGGCAGGCGCTGGTGCACCGACGGGTTGAGCCGCAGCGCTCTTGGCCAGCAGATCCTGGGCGGCCTCTGGCGTAAGCGCCAGCGTGCCGCTGCCTCCTGCCGACGCGGCGGTTTCCGGCTCGAAGTCGAAAGAGTGCGGTTTTGGAGCGGGGCCGGCCACGGCTTGGTTGGCGAACACGTTTGTTGACGATTCGCGTTCCGGGGCGCGAAATGCGACGGGTTTGGCCGGCTGAACTGCAATGGCTGCAGGGTTCACCCGCTCGGTTTGGGGCGGCAGTAGATCCCCAATCGAATCGACGGAGAACACGCGAGTTGCAGCTGGGGCGCTCGGTATCGCGGAGTCACTGAGATTGGTTGAGGCCCGCGAAAGATCCAGCGCTTGGCCGCCCAGCTCCACGCCTGCCACGACCAAACATTGTTCGGGCTTCGCGTTTGCTGGAAACGGCATGGTCGCGCGCCAAACGGCGCTCACCCGCATGCGATCGGTGTCGATGGAGAGAGTGTCGAGTTTGAACTCGAGCGCACTGCCGTCCCCAGCGCCCTCGTAGAACCGACCAACGCCGCGAGCCTGGGGCAGCTGCGACGTGAACTGTGGTTTGCCCTCCACTAGGTTTTGCAAATAGAGGTGCTCTCCGCCTCGTAGCGAAGTCGCCTGTTGGTCCTCGGTTGCTCCCAGGAAGAAGCCCCACGAAAGATCGTTGGGCATATCCACGCGAGGCCCACAAAGGTCTGTCCCTTTGGCTGCTCCCGACTGGCCGATAAAGCGGCTGCGCATCGGCCACGCGCGCGGGACCGGGGCAAAGGCGATGGCTGCGGCGGCGTCCTCGGGATCGTAGAGATTCGGCGCCATGCCGCTGCCCTTGTTGACGCCGACGGGATTGCGCAGCGGATCGAAACAGGCCCTCTGCCACGTGAGCGGCATTTTGCGGAAGGGCTTCGGCTCGCCAGCGCCGATGCGATCACCGACCACTCGCAC